>CAWJXE010000011.1:0-255592 GCA_963846745.1 uncultured Bacteroidota bacterium
AATTTTGGCCCATCAAAAACCCTTCATAGCCGTACGCTTTCAATTCCAGAATTGCCTGAACCGACTCAATTCCACTTTCAGAAACTTTGATAACAGAGTTAGGGATCAGGTTGGCCAGCCGCTTTGAAACTTCGATACTCAACTGAAATGTTTTTAAGTCTCGGTTATTCACTCCAATCAAGTCGGCGCCTGCATCTAGGCTTTGTTTCAATTCTTCTTCGTTATGAACTTCTAACAAAACTTCCAAACCAAAAGAATGGGCAAAACCAGCAAGGGCTTTTAATCGCGATGCATCCAACACTGCGGCGATAAGTAGAATCGCATCGGCACCAATGGATTTGGCTTCAACGATCTGATATTCTTCGATGGTAAAATCTTTTCGAAGAATAGGACAAAAATTATACTTGCGGGCTAGTCGTCAAATCTTCGTTGCTGCCACCGAAGAAATTTTTATCCGTCAAAACTGAAAGCGCAGAAGCGCCAGCTTGCATATAGCCAATGGACGTGCGTTCAACTGAAACGTAAGGGTTAATAATACCCTTTGAAGGCGATTTTCGTTTGATCTCAGCAATGATCCCGGATTTATCCTCTCGTTGAATATATTTCCTTAACGACACGGGCTGGCTACCGAAAAAAATACTCTGCTCCAGAAATTTTATGGGATAGAGCTCTTTCCTTTCGGATACTTCCTTTCGTTTATGCTCAATAATCTGATCCAGAATGTTCATTTTCTTGTGTTGAAGTATTGAAGTTCTACGTGTTGATGTTGGCTACGCTCAGCTGTAAGCTGTTAGCTGAAAGCTGTCAGCTCTCCAACAATTTCTTAAACGCCTCCATTGCCTTACCCGACTCAAGCGCTTCTTTTGCACGCTCCATCGCTTTCCCTATGCCCTGATCCTGATGACCTGCATACAGCGACATTCCAGCATTGGCAACGACAGCGGCATTTTGCGCTGGAGTTCCTTTGCCTTGAAGCACGCTCATAAAGACTGCAGCAGATTCTTCCACGGTATTGCCTCCTTTAATATCCTGGTAGGTAAGCTGTGGCATGCCAATATCTCGAGGGTCCGCTATTTTCTCACCTCCATTGTAAAAGAATTTAAACGGGCCTGTGAGAGAAACCTCATCATAACCATCGAGGGAATGAAGGATCACAAAATCTTTGTCCGTGTTTTGATACAAGTACCCATATTGACGGGCAAGCTCAAGACTGAACACGCCAACCAGCTGCCTTTTTGGAAATGATGGATTTACCATGGGTCCTAACATGTTAAAGAATGTCTTCACTCCTAATTCCTTTCGAATAGGCGCTACATTTTTCATAGCCGGGTGAAACAATGGGGCATGCATAAAGCAAATGTTCGATCGATCCAGGCTTCGCTTCAGTTCATCGATATTATTCGTGAATTTATATCCAAAATATTCCAACAGGTTAGAAGATCCACAAGCAGAGGAAACACCATAATTGCCGTGCTTTGCAACGGGCTGCCCAGCGGCCGCCACAACAAATGATGAAAGCGTAGACATATTGAATGTATTCTTCCCATCACCACCGGTCCCACAAACGTCCATGACGGGCTGATCGAAACGCGCCGGCACACAAAGCTCCAGCATGGCGTCGCGGAAGCCTTGAAGTTCATCTACAGTTATACTGCGCATCATGTAAACGGTCATGAATGCTGTTGTCTGACTTGGATTATACTTACCAGTCGCTAAATTTACCAACACCTCACGGGCGCTGTCTTTCGTGAGTGAGCGGTGATCGATCAGTTCATTGAGAATTTGTTTCATAGTAGTGTTGAAGTGTGGTTCTGAAGTTTCGTACTTCGTCCTCTGATCGTACTGTTTTGTTCATAATGTTCAAGTTCCGTCGTACCTCGTACTTCGTACCTCGTACTTCGTACCTCGTTTAGTGTTTAAGCCAGTTTGCAATCATCTTCGGTCCTTCCGGAGTCATAATCGATTCTGGGTGAAATTGTAATCCTTTTACATCATATTTCGTATGACTCAATCCCATTACCAGACCTTCATCATTTACTGCTGTTACTTTTAGTTCGGGCGTGATGCTTTCAGCACGTACGGCCCAGGAGTGGTAATGTGTTCCCTGAAATGTTTTTGTTACACCCTCGAACAAATATTCGTCATTGTCTTTTATCTCTACAGTGGAAGTAACACCATGAAGTACTTTAGGAATGTTGAAAAGTGAAGCTCCAAATACTTCGCCTATTCCCTGATGCCCCAGGCAAATACCTAAAATACTTTTTGACGGTCCATATTCTTTTATGACTTGCTTCATGATACCGGCTTCATCAGGGATACCCGGGCCAGGCGACAATAATATCTTGTCATATTTTTTAACATCATCTACAGCTATTTTGTCATTTCTATAAATGTCCACAGCATGTCCCAAAGCCCTGATGATGTGAACAAGGTTGTAAGTGAAAGAATCGTAATTGTCCAGAACTAATATTTTCATGTCGTTAATTCAAAATTGTAAAATTAGAAAATTGTAAAATTTACGGTCTGCTGACTCGCTTTGGCTTCGTATTTTTCTTTAGATTCAAAATTTTTTAGGTATTTCATAAAACCACTTATGTTTTTTGATGCGTTAATTAATCTTTCCTGGAGTCTGTTATTGTCTATTTCATTCACCAATTGAGCCTCCTTAAGAACAAAAAGATTACTTCTTAACTCCCTGCTGATGCTTTCGCATAGGTGAGAAATTTACAGAACACCTTGTTATTATTATATTCAAATCCTTCTGCAATATTATTGGAGATTGAAATTGCAGCTCTTCTGAGTTGGTCTTTTGAAGAAAAATCTCTCTCCAATTTATCTCTTGATGTTAGCTTATAAATTTCAACACCAATTTTAACTGCTTCCTTCCATATTTCCAGGTCCTCAAATCTTAAAATTGTAGCCATAACGTGTAATTTTTATTTTGATAGTTTCATAAATTTTCAATCTTCTAATTTTCCAATCTTTCAATTTTCCAATCTTTCAATCGCTCAAATCTTTTCCGCGAGCACCACTGCTTTCCTTAAAGCCTCAAGTTTGTTATTCACTTCTTGCAATTCACTCTCTGATTTTGATTTGGATACAACACCAGCGCCAGCTTGAAAGATTAATTTATTTCCATGGCTCAAAAATGTTCGAATCATGATCGCATGGTTAAATGATCCATCAAAACCAATAAATCCAATAGCTCCACCGTAATATCCGCGGTTAATATTTTCATATTTGTTGATCAGCGTAATAGCCATATGTTTGGGAGCTCCCGATAAGGTCCCGGCAGGAAAGGTATCAGCCGCCATGCGAATGACCGACGCATCTTTCTTTAAAGTCCCCGTAACCTTTGAAACAAGGTGAATCACGTGTGAATAAAACTGAATCTCCTTGAAGACTTCTACTTTGACATGTTCTGCATTTCTGCTCATATCGTTTCTTGCCAAATCGACCAGCATCACATGTTCTGCATTTTCTTTTTCGTCGCCAGCCAGTTTTTCGGCTAAGGCAGCATCTTCCTGGTCGTTACCGGACCTCCGAAACGTTCCGGCTATGGGATAAATATGAACCTTTCCATTTCCTACTTGTAGCTGAGCCTCCGGCGATGAACCCAAGAGTTTGAAATTTCCGTAATCAAAGTAGAATAAATACGGAGATGGATTTATCGATCTCAATGCACGATACACATTGAATTCGTCTCCTTTGAATCCAGCCGTAAATCGTCGAGACAGAACAATCTGAAATACATCACCGCGATAACAATGTTCCTTTCCTTTCTCAATTATTTTTAAGAATTCTTCGTCATTCACGTTAGAAGTTTCCGCATCGGTAAGCGCAAAACGATAAGTCGCAAAACGATTGCTGAAAATAATTTGCTCTACCCTATCCAGCGTACTGCGACATTCATCTGTACCTTCGTAACAATGTTCGAATAGACTCAATTCATTTGAAAAATGATCAACGATAATAACGTAGCGGTAAAGCTTGTAAAGAATATCAGGAATGAGATTTTCTTTTTTTGAGATCGAAACATCCTCAAAATAGCGGATGGAATCGTAGGCCATATAGCCGAACAAGCCACAGTTCACATATTTTGAAGTAACAACATCAGGCTCAAAGGCACTTCTGAAGGTCTTCAAACATATCCGTCACCTGTCCAACTTTTGAAATAGTTTCACTTTTAAACTGTCCATCCGGATACCGTGATTCTGCAACGTTGTCGCTAACCTGAAATGAGGCGATCGGATCACAACATATAAAAGATAAACTATTTTCATGACCATGATAGTCGGAGCTTTCCAGCAAAATGCTGCCTGCATATACATCCCGTAATTTTAAATAGATGTTCACCGGGGTGATGGTATCGGCCAACAGTTTTTTGGAATACGTTTTCAGCTTGTACTTCATACTACTATTTATTAGTTCACTTTATCAGTGATGTTTGTCAAAAAAAAAGAAGGCCTGCTATGAACAGCAGGCCTTCCGGCATATGGTAAAGTCATAACAAGGCTGTTCACAAATCGATTCTGGATCTGTGCCACCACCAAGCTATGTTTGTTAATCTTTTCATTTTTTATTAAGCATCCGCCTTCTTTTTCGGAGCGGTCCGTTTCGGCTTCGAAGCGGTTTCAGAAGCTGCTGCAGCAGGTGCTGCCTTCTTAGAAGCCGTCCTCTTTAACTTTGCCTTTATAGCCCTTTTCTTTCTAGAATTCCCATAAGAATCTCTCCAGATTTTTCCTTTTTTTGTCTTTTTGTCGCCTTTTCCCATGGACCTTCTTTTGTGATTTGAGAGCGCAATTATAATAAACTCTGAATGGATAACAAAAGGCAAACGGAAAAAAGTGCATTAACGCAATCTAAAATCAATCGTCAACCAATTCTACCCTATGAATTTTAAACCGCAGAGGCGCTAAGACGCAAAGAAGTGATTTACAATGCCGGCATGTATCGTCAAGAACCCTTTGCGCCTCTGCGTCTTTGCGGTTCATTTTTCCATACAATGAAATCTGTACCGAGCTCCCAATCTAAAATCGTCAATCTAAAATCTAAAATCCTGCCACATCCTACCAAATTTTCACCCTCGCACTATCTGGTCTGATACATCTTGTCGCCTTCCTTCACGCCAAATGTTTCATAAAAAGGTTCGAAGTTTGTCAGCGGGCCGTTCGCACGGTACATGCCTGGCGCATGAGGATCGGTTTGCACCTGCGTCCTCAGAAATTCGTCTCTGAATTTTATTCGCCAAATCGTTCCCCAGGAAATAAAGAACCGTTGCTCTGGTGTAAGGCCATCAATCAAGCCTGGTTTTTCATTGTTCTTATAAAAGCGTTGTAATCCTGCATACGCCATTGCAATTCCTCCAAGGTCACCGATATTTTCTCCCAAAGTGAATTTTCCCTGTACAAAAACTCCAGGCAAGGGTTCATACTTATCGTATTGCTCAGCATAGGCCTTGCCTTTTTCTTGAAACATGGCGAGATCTTTTTCTGCCCACCAGTTCTTAAGATTTCCTTCAGCGTCAAACTGACTTCCCTGATCGTCAAACCCGTGGGATATTTCGTGGCCAATCACCGCGCCAATACCGCCATAGTTGACCGCTTCATCCGCCTTATAGTTATAAAAAGGAGGTTGCAAAATCCCGGCTGGAAAAACAATTTCATTGAACAATGGATTGTAATATGCATTCACCGTCTGAGGAGTCATCTCCCATTCAGATTTATCAACGGGTTTGCCAAGTTTGGCAATTTCTTCCTCGACTTGAAAGCGAGCGGCATTTACCACGTTGTTAAAGTAAGATGCTTCCTCCGGATCCTTTTCGATTTTTAACTTCGAATAGTCCTTCCATTTATCTGGATATCCAATTTTTACATTGAATGTACTGAGCTTTTTCAGCGCCATTTGTTTGGTTGAATCCGACATCCACTCCAGGGTCTTTAGACGGTCTTCAAACGCCAGCTTGATATTGTTTACCATATCAAGCGCTTTTTGTTTTGCTTCCGGAGGAAAATTTTCGTCGACGTATAACTTACCAATCGCCTCACCTAAAAATCCATCAGTAACATCAAGAACACGTTTCCAACGGGGACGCATTTTATCGGTGCCTCTTAAATATTTTCCATTGAAAGCAAACGACTCATCGACAAATGCATTGTTTAAAAACGGCGCTGAGCCGCGAAGCAAGGCTGCCGTCAAATAAGTCTTAACATCTTCAATTTTATAAGTACTCACAACCTTCTCATACTCCAGCAAATATGCCGGCTCGGCAACGATAAGGGTATCTTCATTTACTTTTAAATCAGAAAAATATTTTTTCCAATCTACCGAGGGAACCATTTTTGACAGCTCCGGTAACAGTCCTGGGATTGTACTGCAGGTTGGGATTTCTTCTGTCTTCCTTACTTAGCATTTTTTTCGCCAGCTGTGTCTCGAGCGCGAGCACAGTGACAGCATTAGATTTTGCTTTTGCCTCGGCCTCCCCTGCCAGTTTAAACAAATTAGCGATGTAGTCTTTATATTTTTCACGCGTTTCTTTCGATTTCTCGTCGTCCTTCAGGTAGTAATCACGTTCAGGTAATCCCAGGCCACCTGCTTCAAGATAGGCAGCCATCCTTTTACTGTTTTTTAGATCAGGATAAATACCTAGCCCAAAGAATGCTCCACCGCCCGTAAAGATGTCGGCAACGAGATAGTCTTGAATTTCATTTTTGCTTTTAATGCTATTGATCTTCTCCAGATAAGGCTTTAATGGCGCTGACCCCAACTTTCTCTGCAAGCGCAGAATCCATTCCCATGGAATAAAAGTCGGCGGCCTTTCGTTGATCGGTTCCTTCAGGATATTTCTCTGTATTTTCGCCTGCTTTTTTTAAAACCTGCAAGAACGGCTTCATTATTAAATTCGCGAAGTTCATTAAAGGAGCCCCACCGTCCTTGATCCGGTGGTATAGTGGCTTTGGAGATCCAGCCCCCATTGACATATTTAAAAAAATCATCCTGGGGCCTTACGGAAGTGTCAATATTTTGAAGGTTAATGCCAAGTCCAGCGAGTTTGTCCTCTGATTTTTTTGCGCTACAAGCAGCGATTACCAACACCGTTCCCGCTAACAACGGATACAATAGTTTTTTCATAGGTTAAATGAGTTTGCCACGAATATAAATGCAAAACTGATGTTATCAACAAGATTCTGGATTAAATGGTGCCGGAATACCGTAGTTGGAGGGATTGGATTTAGATTTTAGATTGACGATTGTAGATTGCTAGCACAAACTGGTACGAAGTGTGCGTCTATAAATACATTTCACGCAAAGGCCGCAAAGACAAATTCGCAAAGGCCGCAAAATCACAAGCTTTGTGCAAACTTTGTGCCCTGTGATGTCGTTAAATCGGCATCTCTCGTTACTCGAAGCACTCTGCGTAATATGCGCACATTAGTTCCACCAATCTAAAATCGTCAATCTAAAATCTAAAATCACTCTATGGATTTTATGAAAACTTTTAAGTATTTAGTAACGATAAAATCCTACACTATGAAAGCTTTACTCACAATCGCACTGGCATCAATTGTTTCGTTTAAAACTCTTGGGCAATGCAACTCCTTTTTTCCATTGAAAGAAAATGTTCGGTACGAATACGAAATGTTTGACAAGAAGGAAAAGATGACTTTTAAAATGTCGCATACCTTAAAAAATGTTTCTGGTTCTGGAGACAACATGAGCGCAACGTTAGCCCAGGATATTTATGATGCCAAAAAAGGTGACAAACTATCCTCGTCCGAGTTAAGCTGGAAATGTGAAAATGGAACATTGCATTTTGACATGCGATCGATGACCCTGATGATGGACAATGGACAGGAAATGAACATGGGTGAGACCGGAATGAACGTGGACGTAACAGGCGACCAACTGGACCTTCCTACGGAACTAACTGTAGGACAAACGATGAAGGATGCAACGTATAACATCAAGATGGCCATGGGAACGATGACATTAATGAATCGTACCTACACCATCAAAGATCGAAAAGTTGAAAGCCAGGAAAGTCTTACAACTCCTGCAGGAACTTTTGATTGTTATAAAATAACTTTCCTGACAGCGGACAATAAAGGTAATACAACAAAATCCGCGATGTGGTATGCCAAAGATGCAGGCCTGATAAAGACTGAAAATTACAAAGACGACGGCAAACTCATAACGAGGCAAGTGTTGGTGAAGCTTGTGAAGTAATTCACATTTATTTCTCTTTCAAGCGACCTACGAATACATTATTCGGTACATAGTGCGGTAACTATGAAAACTTTAATCTCATTAATTAAGCAGATGGTAGAGACTTTCTCGCTTCGCGATCAGGATCATTCTGCACGGACGAGACATCATTTAAAACCATTGTTTCTCCCTGACTTGTTGAATACCTCGGGCCACGATGGCAACCCAGGTATGTTGGGGTTTCCTGTTTTCATAAACTGCAATAAGGAACCGGCCATTTTTTCTGAGAGCTTTCTTGGTCTTGCGCCTCCGCCTGAGTGTGAGAGCTGACGGTCAGTATTATAAAACCAGAAACAAATATCCAATGTGTGGAAAGCGCGTAGTCGTCCATCAAACAGCGGAGGATTCCACCCGAACCAAGCCATATAAACCGGTGCGGCCTGCTTCGATTTAGCATCCGCAAGTGCCACAGCATTTTTTCTATTGCTGATCGCGAGTCGATAAAATTTCAATCGGTTTCCTGTCAGGAAAAGATTTTTCATAGGCATCAAAAACAGCAGAGGCATTCTCAGCAACGGACGTCCCGAATCCACGAATAGTTTTCAATTGTTCTTTGGCTTGTTCTCTTGTGATATTCTCCAACGAAGAATCGAAACTGCTTGGTGAACGTTCATAAAACGTAGTGCAGATAAGCATTGGAACATTGGCAGAATACGAAGAGGCCTCCGGGAAATAAGGATGCTGAGGCAAATAAACTCCGTCGACTACAGGACGAAAGCCGCCAATACCGGGTCCTGCACTCGCAGGGATACCAGCATCTTCTCTTAATTTTTTATTCGCGTTGTTAGCAAGTGCTAAGTAATCTTTCCATGGAAGATCCTGTAGTTTGTGAATCTCTAAAGCGCTTAGATTGGCTTCCTTCAAAATATAAGCGCCTAGTTTTTCAGAATCAATTTTTTCAGTGGCCTTTAGTAACGAACCACTTAGTGCGACAGCTTTATGAAACAATCCCTTTGCGGAAGGCATCGCCATCAGTGTGCAGACTTTAGCCCCGCCTCCCGATTGTCCCATAATGGTTACGTTGTTTGGATCTCCCCCAAAGTTGGCTACGTTATCACGCACCCACTCCAAAGCGGAGACGATATCGAGCATTCCTACGTTTCCTGACGCAGCGAATTTCTCCCCAGCAACGCCAGCGAAATTAGCAAATCCCAATGGTCCAAGCCTATGATTGATGGAACAGAAAACAACGTCACCGTACCTTGCAAAATTTTCACCATGATACTCCGGATGTTCAATCGCATTGCCACTCGTAAATCCGCCACCATGGATCCAAAACATCACTGGCCTTTTCTTTCCATCGTTAACACCAGGCGTCCATACATTAATACGCAAACAATCTTCGCTCACATCATCATAGTGCCAATCGTCGGTAAAAGCCAGATAACGATTGGCATAAAAGTTTTCTAAATTTTGTGGTGCCGCATTACCCCAATAAACGGCTGGAAATACATCCTTCCATGGCTCGGGTTTTTGTGGCGGCATAAAACGGTTCTTACCACCCGTATTAGCCCCATATGGGATGCCCAGGAATGAATAAATGTCTTTCATCCTGAATCCTCTCACTTTACCGTATAACGTGTTGGCTATCGCAACATTATCTCCGATGAAAAGAACCTGACCTTCCTCCTTGGCAGTCACATTGTTCTGTGCAGATGCTTCAGATGATATCAGCGATAATGGAGCAGCTAAACCTAAACTGGTGCCGGCACCCAATACATTGAAAAATTTACGCCTGTTGGTTTTCATTTGGAAACATTTAAATTGGTCTGACTACCTATATTAATTTCCTGATAATGGTGATACTTCAATTGACTTGAAACGCACGTTGCCATGCTTGGCAAACAACCACAACACAGTACCTTTCTGTTCCGGCAATCGGTTCACAATGCATCTTCTGTTATCAACATTAACGTCAATGATATCATGCTTCATAATCACATCTACTTTAATTATATTATTCAAACCACTAACCGCAGCAATTGAAGTATTAGCGAGCGTTACTTCCTGATTTGTCGGCGAGAAGCTTAGTTTGTATCCACCCGCTGCTTTAGCATCTGATCTCAGATACAAACCATACTCTTCACTGTTGCCCATCGGTTCAATCTCCATGGTAATGCGACAGTTTATTGGGATGTTATCGGCATGCGCGGCACCGACGCCATTGGGCGCTCTGACTAAATAATTTTCATTTTCTTTTGATGTCATTGAATCATATTTCACATTCAACTTCAATGGTGCGCCTGTTGCAGGAATCATTTCAGGCGGAAACTTGGTTCCGAGTGTCCCGTCATCATGTTGAATTACTTCGCGAAAGACTGCATTGCCACCAAATATTTCACGCATGTTGTCCTTGTTATCTTTCCTGGAAGGAATCCATGCGGCAGCAATTCTTCGACCCCCAACGAACTCAGCTGTTTTTGCCACATTAGAAAAATCTTCATTCAGTGTCTGATGACGTGGTTCTTCCCATGGGCCATACTCGTGTCTTGACATTACATAAAATGTGTTTCCGTGATGGCCATAAATCAGGTAATACCACCCGTTCCAATAAAAATAATCCGGGCACTCCGGCACAGAACCCTGGCCCGTGAGTACCGGATGCTCAACATCCCAGTTTTTCAGATCCTTTGACGTGAGATGCACAAGAGAACCCTCCGTTCCTTGCATTACCGCTTTCTCCTTTTTTGAAGAAACAAGCAAATGAAAAACTCCATCGTTATCTACAATTAATTTCGGATCTCTGAAATCGCGCTTGCTATAACCAGGCGCAGAGGTATAAAATGGGTTTGGCTTTTGCTTCGTAAAATGAACCCCATCATTGCTGATGGCGTAACTCAATTGTTCATTCACTTTGCCCTCGCTATTAATCAAACGGGTAGCGTAGAAGGCATAGAATTTTTTGTTTGCGTAAGCTACAGATCCCGTGCATATCGATTTTTCCCAGTCTTCATCGATGCCCAATATAATAGGATGATGTTTCCAGTTTTTTAAATCTTTTGTTGTACTCAATGTCCACTGATGACCACCCAAACCGTTGAGCGCGGCATGATGCGCTGAATCCAGAAGCCAGTATAAAAAATAGGTTCCCTCATGAAAGAAAGGAATGCAATCACCAACAAATAAATCGCCTGATGGCTTGAAATATTGCATATCGGTTTTCTGCTGAACAGACGGATTGTATTTTACACTAAAACCGGATTGGGAATAGCCGGCATTAGAAATAAAGAAACAGACTAAAAGTATTTTGACATAATTCATCGATCGATTTCCAAAGCAGGTTTGGTTCGGGTTAATATTCATTTACTAGTCGGGCTGAAATTAGGGGAGAGTTCATCACCCAATTCTTCCAGTGTCTTTCCTTTCGTTTCAGGAAAATACTTCCAGACGACAAGAGCCTGCGTAAACATTGCCAAAGAAAAGAATAAGAATACGTGACCGCTTCCCAATTCGTAATTGCCGGAAATAGCCGGAAATAGAAAGGCAATTACTGCTGCAAAAAACCAGTGTGTAAAACTTCCGAGCGACTGGCCCTGCCCTCTTATACTGTTTGGAAAAACCTCTGAGATTAATACCCAGATGACAGCACCTGTGGAGAAAGCAAAAAACATAATATAGGCCATCAGAAGTATAAGCAATTCATATCCGGAAAACCCCTGACCATAAAACGCCCGGGCTATCAGTCCGAGACAGACGCCCATTCCTAACGAACCGTATATGAGCAATTTCTTTCGTCCAACCTTGTCTATAATCACCAGTCCAAGTATCGTAAACACGCCATTCGTAATCCCAATCATGACAGGCTGCAACATTGAATCCGCTGCTGACAAACCTGATAATTCAAATATCCTGGGAGCGTAATACAATATGGCGTTGATGCCGGAGAACTGATTAAACATGGCTACTAAAAATGCTATCGATATTGGATAAAAATACCTGCCCGAAAACAAGTATTCCTTTGTCTGCACCATGCTCGCTTTGATATCTGATATTTCACCATCAATATCGATTGCTTCTATTTTCTCAAGTACTTGTTTTGCTTCGGCTATTTTACCTTCCTTTACCAGGAACCGTGGACTCTCTGGTACCATGAACAGGAGAATAAAATAGGCCAATGACGGAATTAACATTACACCCAACATCCACCTCCAGGAATCTTCGCCAGAGCCACTCAAAAAATAATTTGACACATAGGCCATGAGTATCCCGAATATCACATTGAACTGAAAAAGGGCAGTCATGCGACCTCTTAAATTGGCAGGGGAAATCTCAGAGATATACATGGGCGCCACCACGGAAGAAGCCCCAACACCAATGCCGCCAATAAGGCGAAAGAAAACAAAAAGAGACCAACTACTCGTAATGGCACTTCCTATTGCCGATACTGCAAAGAGCACGGCGATGATAAATAATACAGGCTTTCTCCCAAACCTATCGGCTGGCATACCCGCCAACAATGAGCCGGCTACGGTTCCTATCAGCGCTGAAGAAATAGTAAAACCATGAAGGAATGGAGAGAGGTTAAATAATTGCTGAATGGATTTTTCAACTCCTGATATAACAGCAGTATCAAAACCAAACAGAAAACCTCCCAGCGACAGAATTACAGACCATCCAAAAACTCTTGTATTTTTTTTGTTCATAGTAGCGTCATAAAATTTCTGATTCTAATAGGGGTTTGACGGCATAATCTCCCAGGCTTTTACAGATGGGATTTTTACTGTTCCTCCCTTGGCAAAAAGCTTGATTCCTGTGCCTCCCAACCTTGGATAAACGCTTCTTGCAATAGCTTGCCTGTCATTGGCAAAAACCTCGACAATTGATTTGTCAACAAAAATTCGAAGCACAAGCGCCTCACCTTTCTGTAGTTCAAATGGAGCACTCTCAATATTTTTCCTTCCCAAATCAAGGCTCGACTTCGTGGCATCAAACGTTAGTTTTTTTTCTGAAGCATCGTAGTAGATTACTGTTTGTTCACGGCCATCGCTGGAACATCCAACCATAACACCAACCTGTGTTGCTGCACCGGGCTGGATAGTGATTTCGAATTCAGCTAACTCCTTTCCAAGATCACTCAAATCAATTTCTGATCCCGATTGAATTGTCAAATTATTTTTCACACGTTCATTTTGCCGAAGATTCTGAAGTTCCCTCACGGGTTGCATCCTCAATTTTCCGTCCTTGCCGAGCCACAGCGAGCGGGGCAAGCCAAACGTGCCTGTCCATCCGGTAAACGTTTTAATGCTATCCGGGCGGTCGTCAAAAACCCACGACCACATGATTTGTCTTCCATTCTTATCAATCAAGGCTTCAGGTGCAAAGTAGGCATTATCCTGCCACGTCATTCTTCCGTGAACATCTGGAAAGAATTTATCATCCTTATAGTTGCCGATATAATATTGACATCCCTTGTTGTGACTGATAAAAAGCATCAAATGTTTTCCACTTGGTTTTCCACCATCCGGGCCCGAAGGCAATGGGAGAAAACTTGGGCACATGTTATCTTCACTCTTATCGGTCCATTTTCTATCAGACTGATAAAACTCGTGAACGTATTCCCACTTTTTTAAATCATCGGAAACAAAAAGCCAGAGATGGTCTCCCTGGAATTCGACTTGAGAATCTGATTTACGTCCATACTTATTCAACACCAACAAATTTCCCGTCAGCATATAATACCTCCCATTTTTCATCCAAATATTTGAGGGGTCTGCCGAGCCATAAATCAGTTCCTGGCCAGCTTTATTTTTGGTAACAGTTATTCCCCACTCGGATGAAGCGATCACTGGGTTGCTTGCACTCTTAGTCCATTTATCAAAATGTTCATCGACACTTTCTGCAATACCGATGCCCATCGGTCTTTTTTTATTCGATGCATTAACGGCACGGGTAGCTGAATTCATGAACTCCCAATATGTAATAGTGGCTTTTCCGTTCTGATCTACAAAAGCTCCACCACTGAAAACGCCATCATCTCCATCTCCTGGCACAATAGCATCAGGATGATGACGCCAGTGTAATAAATCCTTGCTCGAAATATGGCCCCACGAAAATCCACTTCCTTGGCGATTGTAGAGATACATGAGGTGGTATCGTCCATTATAATAGAATGCGCCATTGGGGTCACCCGGTCTGCCTACATCTTCAGGCACACAAAAATGATAAGCGGGTCTGTATGGATCGGCTAGCAACCTCTCCCGGAAGGATCTTGTAGATTGAACAATAGATTTCGGAACTGCCTGATTGGTTATCCAAAGCGCGCTCGGCTTATCTGAGTTTATTGTATCAACTTGCGCACAGATCGTTACTGGAAGAAATGCGAAGATGACGGGTAGATGGTATATATTCTTCATGTCCTGTTGGTTTAGCTATCTTCCTGTCTTCGAAAATATGTAGCCCACACCTTTTATTATTGCAGGTCACAATGTCCACAAAGAACCACAAAGCGCACAACGCATTTTTAGCGCTTCACGTAGTGATCGTGGTGCCTCCCTTGTGATCGTAGTGACCCTGCATTCATAACTGCAGGTCACGATGTTGGGAGCTGCCTGATTGGTAATCCAAAGTGCGCTCGGCTTGATCTGAATTTATTGTATCAACTTGCGCACAGATTG
Source organism: uncultured Bacteroidota bacterium (assembly GCA_963846745.1). Taxonomy (GTDB): domain Bacteria; phylum Bacteroidota; class Bacteroidia; order Cytophagales; family Cyclobacteriaceae; genus Chryseolinea. The sequence continues at coordinate 14,880 of CAWJXE010000011.1, forward strand.
TTATTGGAAGAAATGTGAAGATGACGAGCAAACGATAAATATTCTTCATAGCCTATTGGTTTAACTATTTTTCTCTTTTCAAGAAACACTTAACTGATTTGCTAACGCCATGAATGAGATTTCTCACATCAGAAGCTAATAGATGCTTTTCATTTGCCACGCCTCCAGTAGTTTCAATTCGCTATTCTGACCTTGAGCCCTCAAGGAAACACCAACACTATCATTCCGGCTTGGATATACTCTCACTGCAAGCGCCTGCTTTCCATTTACAAATACTTCCACAACACTCTTATCGATGAAAACCCGGAGTCTGAGCGGTTCATTGTTGTCAATGAAAATCGGCGCTGTTTCCGGTGCCCTTGGGTTTACATCAGGATGAAGTGAAGCGTATGATGTCTCAATGCTAATGAGACTGCCATTGAAGTTCGCAAGCGCGAAACACCTGCAGGCGGCGGATCCATTAGCCCTTGACGAACGGCATTAAACCCACGGCCACGAAAAAATGCAATGCGTGTGAATTCTTCTCTGCCCGGAGAACGTAAAACATTTAATTCAATCATTGGAGCCATCGCAGGGTCAACTTCGAGATTTAATTCCATGGCATTGCCCTTGATGCCTTTGAGCACTACTTCCTTATTTGCAGGAAGCTTCATGTTTTTCACTTCCTGACGATTGTAGCGCAGGGATTCAATGTCGCCTGCAGGTTCTATTCTCAGCTCTTCTTTTCCTGCTAGTGTTAACCCTCTGGGAAGTGTCATGATCTGATCCCACTCGCCGGTTGGCTTCCCAGGGTTCATATTAAAAATGATAATGACACCACCTTTGCCATCTGGAGTAGCTGATGGAGCATGAACGCCGGATGGTCCCCAGGCACCAAAATTGAACTTACCATGATTAGTGACCATCAACTTATCATTTTAGGTATCATAGTCACCCAACAAATATTGGCCGCCGCTCATATGGCTGAAAAAAGGAAGTATGTATCGATCACCAATTGGCCAGAAATAAGGACACGCGCCATCATCGCCTACTAATGTAAACCGATCACCCTGGGTGAACTCATGGAGATACTCCCAATTGATAAGGTCCTTCGAGCGGAAAAGAAAATTAGCGCGCACTTGTTTATCCGCCGGACCGGTGGGTGTTCGGCCACCAGAGAGCGAATAATAAATATCATCTTTCTTCCAAATGCATGGATCAAACACTCTGTATGGAAGTGGAAAACCGGTTTTGCTTTGTGAGGATATCACAGCGTTGCCCGTTAACTTATCCCAATTAAGTAGAAGCGGATCATCGGATACGGCAACCATGTTTCCAACAGTCGTACCGTGGTACATCGCGATTACACGATTATCTTCAACTAATGTTGCTCCCGAAAAAACGGCACGCTCCGGACTTGGATAAATAGCATAAGGAAGGTCTTTCCAATGAATTAAATCCTTACTGATGGCATGGCCCCAATGTTGACGCTTGTCTTCCGGGGGATAGCCTTGATAAAACATATGCCAATTGCCTTGCCAAAAGCATAATCCGTTTGGATCGTTAAGCGAACTTTCGGGACTAACAAAATGATAAATAGGACGATAAGGATCTGATGACAATCTTTTCCTTGACGCAGCAAAACGAAGCATAAGCGGATTAGTCTTCAGTTGTTCTTCCTGCTCGGCCAATGTTTTTGCAAATGTAAATTTCGGCACAGGTGAAATATAAGGAGGCTTGTCTGCCTGGCCTGAAGAGTGATGATTGACTAAAATAAAAATCAAAAATACTAAAAGGCTTACACTATACTGTTTCATATGGATGGAATGAAGGAGATACTCTTCACTATAAATAAATCAAATCGATTAAGTTGAATCATATTTTAAAATCTGGACGTCATCAAGGATCATTCATAAATATTTTTCATCTGCCACGCTTCCAGCGAAGTCAGTTCGCTGTCTTTACCCTGTGATCGTAAAGACACCCCAGTGCTATCACTTGCGCCTTGGATAAACTCTATCGGCCACAATTGCTTTCCATTTACAAAAACTTCCAACACACTTTTATCAATAAACACCGAAGTTTAATTGTTTCATCCGGATTACCAATAAAAACGGAGCAGTTTCAGGCGCACGTGGATTGAACATCAGGGTGAAGGATGCGTAAGCTGACTCAATAGAAATGAGACTCATTCGCATTTGCTGACTGTAGCAGCTGGATTGGCGTGCAGGGTAAATTTTTCACCGGTGGAATCAAGCTTTCCAAATCGGCTGGCACCAAGCAGTCCTTACTCGCTTGGATCCAGCGCCAATACCCGCTTCTCTTTATAAAATACAATATGGGTGTATTCTTCCTTTTTTGGTGACCGTAGCACATTCAATTCAATGGCTGGTGCATCTTTTACGTTATTTCAGCAGCAATTTCCATCGCGTTGCCTTTGATATTTTTCAGTACAACTTCTTTGTTTGCGGGTAGCTTTGTTACGCCTACTGACTGCTTGTTATAACGCAATGATTCAATATCACCGGTTGGTTCCTGGTGTACTTCGTCTTTTCCCACCAATGTTAGTTTCCGTGGCAAGGTCATGACATGATTCCACTCACCGGTTGGTTTGCCTTGGTTCACATTAAGAATTAATATCACCCCACCCTTACCATCGGGCGTTGCCGATGGCGCATGAACACCTGCAGGACCAACGGCTCCCCAATTGAATTTGCCATGACTACTTACCAGGAATTTATCCTTCTCCTTATCATAATCACCAAGGAGATATTGACCACCACTCATGTGGCTGAAGAAAGGCATGATGTAGCGATCGCCAATCGGCCAGAAATACGGACAAGCATAATCGTCTCCCTTCAAGGTGAACCGATCGCCTTCAACAAACTCATGAACGTATTCCCACGTTGCAAGATCTTTGGATCTGAAAAGCGAAGCCGTTCCGAATTGACCTCCATCACTTCTTGCTCTTCTGCCTGCAGAGAGCGAATAATAGATTCCATCCTTCTTCCAGATGGAAGGATCGAATACGCTGTAGGACGCTTTGAACCCGGTTTTAATTTTAGAAGGAATCACGGCGTTGCCAGTAACTTTTTCCCAGTTCAAAAGAAGTGGATCATTTGATACTGCGACCATATTTCCAACAGCCGTACCCTGATAAATTGCGATCACTCGGTTGTCTTCGACAAGGGCCCCACCAGAAAATACGGCTCGCTCCGGACTTGGATAGATGGCATAAGGAAGGTCTCGCCAATGAATTAAATCTTTGCTGATCGCATGGCCCCAATGCTGGCGTCTGTCTTCGGGTGGATATCCCTGATAAAACAAATGCCAGTTGCCTTGCCAATAAGCCAAACCATTCGGATCGTTGAGGGTACTCTCAGGGCTTACAAAATGATAGAGCGGACGATAGGGATCGTTGGATTGTTTCTTTCGCGATTCAGCAAAACGCAACACCAATGGATCCGTTTTAAGTTGTTGCTCCTGCTGTTCCAACGTTGTTCCAAAAGTGGATTTCGGAACAGGCGAAATGTAAGGAGGTTTGTCCGCCTGCGCGGAAGCTTGATGAATACTACCAATAACAAATAAAACTAAAGCGAGCGTTGATGCTATTATTTTCATGTTTGTTGTCAAATTATTAATAAACAAATCCTAACATTCAAACTACTAACGTGAGCACTACGCCCAGCCTTACTTATCAAACCATACTGACTTAAGTTCATGGACTTCCATTTTCTTTAAGATCGACTTGCGATCGCCCCCGCGACCTTTAATAGACGCTTCAACTGTCTTTGTTTTTTCTTCGTTGAAAGGAGCCGCGTAATATACTTCGCCATCATTCACAAAAAATTCAATAATGTTTTTATCAACAATCACTTCAATCTTCATCACTTCCTCATTCGGCTTGATGTAGTTAGTTGTTGTTAATGCTGTTGAAGGAGGAGGAAATGGACCGCTCGGCGTAACGGCCGTTGGTTTCCCATTGTTGATAGACGTGATGAGTTCGCCCAACAAATCATGATATGCGATTTCAAAACCAAGTACATTCAATACAAATTGCGCATCGCCTTTTTCAAAGTGAGCGATCACATGAACGGGATCACCACCCACGGTTACCCTTACTCCATCATTAGCCTTTAGTATTTTATTCTCGATGACCTGACTATTCTTATGCAACGATGAGATCTCCTTTATCGGAACCGGACAAAGGCGAAGGCCGTCAAAAGTTTGTTTCAATTTTAACTCAGTCGGAAACAGTTGTGGCTGATTGAACGGCATACCCGGATGCGTAATGTTGCGACCCCAACCAATTTGTATTCTTCTGTTATCGGGCGCGTTGTTATAGGTTTGGGATGCATAAAAATAAGCACCTCCATGTTCATATTTTTTCAGATGCTGATCGATCTTAAAATTCTTTCCATCAAAATCTCCCACGATATATCTACCAGTCGCGTCATACATCACCCATTTGGAAACGCCTGTTTGTCCTTCGACGGGCAATTCAAAAAGTTCCGGGCATTCAAAAAACCCTTCGACACCAGATTGAAGTGTCCATTTTTTTAAATCAGGCGACGTGTAGATAAGATGTTGATTGATGACTGCTTCCTCGTGATAAGCTCAATTTTTTTTTTTCTCCGTTATCCCATACTACCATCACCCAATGGTTGCCAGGCGCATACCAAAATACCTTAGGATCGCGGCCGCTGTGTGTCAATATTGGGTTGCCTTCATACTCTGAAAAAGTGCGGCCATTGTCGTAGCTTAACTTTATACACTCCCCTCTTCCGGTACTCGTATAAACTGCAATGATGGGGTCAATGCCATTTTTCCGAAACCCCGATGTGTTTTTTAAATCCACGACAGCGGACCCGGAAAATGCTGCGTCTTGTCTGTTACCCTCCATGATTGGCATCGGAAAAATAGCCTCATTCAATTCCTGCCAATGAAGTAAATCTTTGCTTACCGCGTGCCCCCAATGCATGTTGCCCCACGGCCAGCCATATGGATTGTGCTGGAAATACAAATGATATTCGCCATTGTGATAAACCAAACCGTTGGGATCGTTTATCCAGCCTCTCCGTGCTGTGAAGTGCACTTGCGGACGGTTACTCTCCTTATACAGACTATCCATACCTGGAAACTTAGCATCGGCATGGATCAAGTCAAGTGCCTTAACGGGAAGAGCTTCATTGCTGACTGGCGTCACAGTTGGTTGCGTTCCTCCAAAGTTTGGTGGCGTATAATTTTCAATTTCGACGACAATTGATTTACCTTGAAAGGCTGTTACATCAAAGAAAGTCCAGAAGTCTGGGTTGGCTTCGGCAAGTTTTATCGTGAATTGATCCAAGATTTTATCACCACTCTTTATTCGTGCCCTTATCAGCCGCGCTGAATTATTAACAGGCAAATTCAAATAGGTTTGACCTTTTTTGATTTTAAATTCTTTAGAAATTGGTTGACCTAATATCGTATAGGTAAAGCTGAAGAATACTAGGACAGTGAATAGGAATTTCATAGTGTTAGGTTTTGCGTTGCAATACTTTTTAAGACAGGTTCACATTCCTTTTTGATTCATACAATTGAGTGATTCTTTCGCCCTGGTATTTAACTATGGCTTTCGTTTTAATAAATCTGTTCTCGAATAAACCTCAATCGTGCCTGCGTCGTATGCAACTGAGTTTTCTGTTTTTCAAGCTTTTCGATTGTGTCTTTAAGCAAGACAATTAATTCTTTTCTCTCATAATTTTCTAAATCCAATTTTTTCATCCTTATTAAAATTTCAGTTACAAAATCATACCATTAGATTCGAGCTGCCAGATGCAGATTCAAATTCTAAACTTTAATTATTTAAAAAGCACATCCGTATTACTGACGAAAGCAATTTTCTTCCCGTCCGGTGACCATGCCGGCGTGTTGATGGTGCCCTGCCCGCCGTACAGATAAGCAATCACTTTTGATTTGCCACCGGTAATCGGCATCAGTTGGAGATATACATGTTTGTAAGGAGGATGTTCTCCAGACTTAACTTCTTCTTTCAGGAATGACAGGTATTGAATCCATTTTCCATCGGGTGAGATATGCGCAAACCAATCGTGAAATTCACCAGTGGTAACAGGTTCTTGCGCTGAACCATCAGGCTTCATGCGCCAGATTTGCATCGTGCCTGTTCTATTAGAATTAAAATAAATGTATTTACCGTCCGGTGTATATTCAGGACCATCGTCTAAACCTTCTGCATCGGTAAGTCTTACTTCAGGTCCTCCTTTTGAAGGTATCTTATAAACATCATACTTTCCATCCCGGGATCCACAGAATACAAGGTCTTTTCCGTCAGGAGACCAGCCGTGCAAATACGATGGGCCCTTTGGTGTAATTTGTTTTGGAGTACCACCTTTTAATGGTACAGTATAAATTATCGAACCACCTAATTCTTTAACACTACTGCTTAAACCCAACAACTTATTGTCAAAAGAAATTACGTGATCATTGTTGTTGTTCTTTATATCACCCGTGTTCAAAACCTTTGCCGTGCGTGTCGCCAGATCAAATGTGTAGATCAATCCCTCGCTATTATATATTAATGTTTTTCCATCGGCTGTCCAGTTAGGGGCTTGTATAGAATTGAGGGCCGTGTAAATAATTTCACGTTTACCTGTTTCAACATCAAGTATTTCCAGCTGGCTCGGTAACTTCATTTGATTTGGAGGGTCCGAAGGATTTGCTGGGACGGTAAGGCGAACATCTTTGAAAATCGCTTTTTCGACAACGTCTTTGTTATGGGAGCCAACAAATAACCCCACGTAAACTTCTTCGCCTAAATTCAGATCTATTACTTGTTCCGTTACAAAGGGTTCTCCGAATTTTGCCACGCGCATCGTATACGTGTTGCCGTTTCTTTCCAACTGAATGACATCGGCATAGCGTAAGTTTTGAGCGCACCTCTTCCGTTTTTTCACCAGTCGCTCTTCTGAATTGCAATGACGTGAGGCCATCGCCATGCACCACGGTATTGACGTGAGCAGACTTTCCATCCAGTGAAGCGCGCGCCATCCATCCAAATTTTCTGTGAAGTTCAACACCCTTTCCTACAAATTCACCGCGGGCGTAAACGATAAAATCTCCGTTTATTTTTTTCCATAGAAAATGAAACTCATCGTGATCGAGCCAAATATTATAACCGGCGCCGGCAACTTCATATTGTTGGGTTTTGGGATCGTAAGTCGCCGAACCAGGCTTCACATCCGTTCCAACATCTCCGTGGCCATCAAAAACTCCAACGCTTTGCGTGTACGCAATTGAGCGTAACGCATAACATCAAAAGCAGAAGAAAGCCGAGGTTCTTTGAATTTGCACCTTTTCATTTTTTTTATTCCAATTTTATTTCCATTTGACAATTGATCCATAATGAAAAAAATAATGCCGGATCAGCGAGTGATTCCTGTTGATCAAGCAATTATGACATCTCACAATTCACAACATATTTGATAGCGAGACTAAAAATGATTGGGCTACGCAAGTTGCGCGAGCCCAATCATTACTTGTTAGACTTTAATATCCTGGGTTTTGCTTGTACAAACCTTTGGTGTAGTTAATTTCCCGTTGAGGAATAGGATAATATTCGTCGCGACCCTTTGTGAATACCGCAGAGCTCAGGAATGATCTCCGTGTTTTTTCTTTAGCGAGATAAGCATTAAGCGTCTCTTCAGCGATACCCCATCGAACAAGGTCAAAGAACCGTGGGCTCTCCATGGCAAACTCCAGTCTCCTCTCCCACTGAAGTGCTTTCCTTGCCGTTGCCTGGTCCCAGGTGATATTCACGCCAGGCTGGTATTCGGAAATCAGAAAATTGGATGGATAGTTACCATCAGCCTTTCTTGTTCTTTCCTTGCTGTTATTAGCGCGCGCTCTAACCTCGTTTATCAACGGCAATGCTTCAGCATGTCTGTTAAGTTCGATAAGCGCTTCGGCTTTCATCAACAATACATCCGCATAGCGAATGATGTCAATATTCTTAGAGGATCCGTAAAACGGTCCCACTTTTTTGAAGCAAGGGCAATCACCTGCTTGTTGTTCCTTCATGTTTCCGAAGCCACCATAAAGGGCTGAAATACGTTCCCAGCTATGATCGTAAACTACGTTAGGGTCGTACTTAAACGGATGGCCTACAATGGCGACCGTATGATCGATGCGTGGATCAACGGTAACACCATTGGTCACCAGGTCTGCATCGCCCAGGACAACATCGTTAAAGGTGTCGAATTTAGGAAGTCCGTTTGCGTCGGTAGCAAAAGCATTTATCATGTTTTGACTAGGCATATGGAACCAGCAGCAGCCATATTGAGGAGCAAGGCTGTAGTTAAGACTGGTTGACATGCTTAAGCGTCCAATAGCGGTTCCGTCGTTAATCGAATATTGAATGGCGAAAATAGACTCAGGGCCATTGTCATAACCATCCAGAAAGTTCTCTGCAAAGTCAGGCTGCAAGCTATACTTGCCTGAATTGATCACCGCCGTAGTAAGGTCCACCACTTCATTAAGTCGGGCGGCGTTTATCCCGGTAACGGTATGGGCTATCATCCTGCGTATAGGCTTGATAAAGACGAACTTTTGCCAGATAGGCCTTTGCTGCAAGTTTATTTGCTCTTCCTACTTCTGGCTGTACTTCTGGCAGATTGTCAATTGCAAATTGAAAGTCGTCTGCAATTTTATTCCATAATTCATCGCTTGTCAATGCATCATTTGATGTCTCCAGAATTTGTTCACGCGTAAGTGTTTCATCAATGTAAGGAATGTGGTTCCACATTACCTTCCCAATAAAATGAGCATGGCCTCTTAGGAATCTCATTTCTGCCATTCGCTTCATTCTATCAGGAAATTCAGCTTCAGTAAGAGCAGTCAGCGAACTAAGAGCGAAGTTTGCTCTTGAAATGAGTGCGTAAAGCTGGGTCCATGTTAATGGGAGATAGTCGGCCTCATTGGGCGTTGTCAGGTTGTATTGCTCAAACCTGTTTATGGTGAACTGATCCGTTACACTTCCTCCCCCCTTGTAGGCATCGTCTGAACGCACACTACCATAAACCCACATGCTGGTGATCGATCTGTCCCAAAAATCATTTCCAATTGCAGCATAGGCTGCATTAACCATATTGTTAGCCGTGGCTGCTGTCTTTACCTGTGCTTCTGTCAGGGTTCCTTTGGGAGAATATTCAAGGAAATCATCGCAAGCGTCTAGCAGAAAGATGCTTGAAACCAAAAATATTGTTGCAAATTTAGCTTTCATAAATTTTGAATTTATTAGTTAAAAGTGACATTTAAGCCAAGGGTGTAAGAAGTGGGTACTGGAATCGTGATTGAATGCTAACCAACTCTGGATCGTCCGCTGTAAGTTCATTGGACTTAAACCAAAAGAGATTGTCACCCATAACAAACAGCCGAAGACTTTGAATCCTGGCCCTTTGTGAAAAAGCTGCCGGGCAGCGTGTAGCCCAATTGTATTGTCCGCATTTTGAAATAGGAAGTATTCACGATAAAAAAATCAGACGCCCGGTTTTCACTATTGGCATCAACCAGCGATAGCCTGGGCACATTGGAGGATGTATTTGTGGGAGACCACGCATTCAGAATGCCATTGTTAGCATTGTTATTCCGAACATCTATACGATATGATAAAGTACCATAAGGGTCAGTGCCAGTTCTGCCGGAGATGCCAGACCCAAAAATTGACAAGTCAAAATTTTTGTACGCCACGTCGATCCTTATACCATATTCAAATGCCGGTAAAATGGTACCAAGCCAATCCTGATCAAGGGCATCGATGTTTCCATCATTATTCAAGTCTTTATATCTGATTCTTCCAATTCCTTTTCCAACCTGAGTGGCATGCGCATCCACTTCAGCTTGATTCTGAAATAGACCATCTGACCTATATCCAAAGAGTGATAATTGTGAGTGGCCCACAATTGATTTCTCCGAATTACCAGGATAGGCTGAACGTACTTCATCAGGTAGTTCTGTAATTATATCTCTGAACCTGGAGAGATTGCCGTTGATGCTATATTTAAAAGGACCTGACTGGTTACGATATCCTAAAACCAATTCAAAGCCCTTGTTCTCCTTTGTGGCACCATTCACCCACCTTATTTGTCCCTCACCCACCGCTGCTGCAACAGGAGGCTGAACCAGAATGTCTGTTGTCTTTCTGGTAAAATAATCGAAGGATCCAAAAATTTTATCATCCACAAGACTGAAGTCTATGCCAATGTTTACCTCTTGCGTTTGTTCCCACTTCAGCACACTGTTGCCTGCCTGGACGGATACGAAACCTGATGGCAAGGTGCCGCCATTCGCTCCTGACAAGTCGTAAGCTGTTCCAATGTTAAACCACTGACCCGGGAAGCCTACACCGTTGTTGAACAGTGTGCCATAGTTAGGATAATACAACCCCAGGCTGGCAACATCAGCAATATTCTGATTGTCTTGGTTTCCGATATCCTGGTTTCCGACTCGTCCATAACCTGCCCTAAGTTTAAGATCAGAGATCCACTCAAGTGATTTCATGAAAGATTCATTCGCAATTCTCCATCCCACTGTAACGGCCGGGAATACACCATATCTATTATCTTCGCCAAAACGCGACGAACCATCTCTGCGGACAGTTACTGAAGCCAAATATTTATCGTCGAAGGAATAATTTATCTTTCCAAACTGAGAAAACAACCTGTTTCCAGTAGCGGTACCGCTGGTAACGCTACGGCCAGAACCTGCATCTATATAAAAGAAGTCTTCGGTCTGACTTGCAAAAGTTTCCCTGTACGCGCTGAACCCATCTCTGTCGGTTTGGATAGCTTCAACTCCAGCAAGGAAGTTGAACGTACTTTTGCCCTTTTGGAGTTGATACCTTAGTGTATTAGACCAGGTAAGACTCAACTGATTGATTGTTGACTTTAATAAACTGTTTACCTGACGCCCAAGAAATCCTTCCTGAAATGCGAGCTCGATATTTTTGTTCAGTGCAGTAGAGTAATCATAACCCAGGCTTGTTTTGAAGATCAAATTCTTAACGAGTTCGGCCTCAAGATAAATATTTCCGAAAATAAGTGACTTGCCCAGATCGTCCCAACGGTTCCGGTATTGCATTCCCACAGGATTATTCCTATCGGTATATCCGGCACCAAGTGGACCAGCAAACGCACCGGTGGTTGTGTAAACGGGAATCGTTGGTGCAAGTGTAATGGCCTGAGCAGGGTTGGGCGAGTTGCCTAGATCGTTGGAAGCCAGGGTTTCATTTGATGAAGAAATCTCCGCATTTACTCCCACCTTTAACTTGCTGTTGAAAAATCTGGAATTGGCGTTAATTCTTGTGGAGAATCTTTCGTAGTCTGTATAAACGAATGTCCCAGTATTTTTAACATATCCGAAATTAATTAGAAGCGAACTGTTGGCACTCCCTGCTGAAATCGAAACATCGGTTGATGAAAGCGTTGCTGTTTCGTATGATTCATCCTGCCAATCGGTGTCGCCGGCCGGGACTGTTGGATCACCGCCCAAGAAGGGAGTAATATTAACTTTATTAAGTACTGGATTGTCATAGTCCTCATTCCAGTCAAAAGAGTAAATATTGGTATTGGCGTTTGGGTTCGTCCTATCGTTGACAGCACCTTCCCAAAGAACTCGGCCTCTTTCTTCAGCATTTAACATTTTAACCCTTTGAGGTTTTGTATTGAGAATTGATGTACTGTGGTTGATTGATATTGAAAGGTTTTCGCCCTTCCCTCCGCCGTCCTTTGTAGTGACTATAATTACACCATTGGATGCTCTTGACCCGTAGATGGAGGCTGCTGATGCGTCTTTCAAAATTTGCACAGACTCGATAGAGCCTGCAGGCAAACTTTGAAACACTTCAGGCCGTTTGGTTGGTACTCCATCAATAACGTAGAGAGGGTCAGTATTTCCAAGCGTGTTTGATCCACGAATAAGTATGCGGCTGTTTTCACCATTTGGTGAACCGCCATTTTTTTCAATGTAAAGACCAGCAACCCTTCCTTGCAACCCTTGCATAGGGTTACCCGTAGCGTTGTTAATCAATGGTTTCATATCGACTACAGCAACAGCACCCATCAAGTCAGCTTTTTTTTCCCCCGCATAACCTGTTACCACAATTTCCTGAAGCGTGGTAACATCAGCAGCAAGATCAACATCAATCGAAGAACGGTTGCCGACAGTAATCTCCTGGCTCGTGTAACCTACAAATGAAAACACCAGTACGTCAGATGGCGTGGCACCAATGGTGTACCCTCCATTCACATCAGTCATCGTTCCATTGCTGGTACCTTTTACGAGAACGTTCACACCGACCAATCCGTCTCCACCTTGCTCTTTGACCGTACCTGTAATTTGCGTCTGCCCATAAGTTTGCGCAGACAGAAGGCACATGACGAGGACAACCCGTTAAGTGCCCAAGTTTTGGTAGAATTTTCTTTTTCATTGATTTAGTTTTTGTTTTAAACTTTAGGTTTTGCTTGCGTTTGACGATGATCCATAAGTTGAAGCATCTCGTCGTTTTTTTGTATCTATCATATGATCTTCTGGTTTTAGTTATATGTGTTTACACTTGAATATTGGTTTCCACCTTTTCAGATTTTTCAAGTTTTGTTTCAAGTTCTTCCAGTGACTTGCCCTTTGTTTCAGGCATAATGGTCAACACAAATACTAATTGAAGCGTCATCATCACGGTGAAAATCAAAAAGGAATTCCCGCCGCCTATTTTCGCGCTCATGTATGGAAAAACAAATGCAATGATGGATGCCATCAGCCAATGCGTGAAACTTCCAAGTGCCTGACCTTGCGATCGAACTTCATTGGGAAATATTTCTGAAATGAATACCCAAATCACGGCCCCTTGTGAAAAAGCAAAGAATGCGATAAACAGAAAGAGGTAAATCGGAACTGCGTACCCACTGAAGTCTTCGACATAAAACGAACGTGCAACCAATGCCAGCGTTGCAATACATCCGAGTGAGCCAACAATCATTAACTTTTTCCTGCCAAAACTGTCAATGATGCTCATCGCCAAAAGCGTAAAGACGAAGTTAACAACACCTATCCCTGCCGTTGAAAGCAGGGACGAATCGGTGCCTAAGCCCGCCATCTCAAAAATGCGCGGTGCATAATAGATGATAGCATTAACGCCCGATGCCTGGTTAAAGAACGCAAACAACACAGCAAGCATAACAGGGAATGAATGTTTTGAAGTGAAGAGCGTTGAGGATGAAATTCCGTTGGAGGAGTACCGCTAAGTTTAATGGTAAGGAATTCTTTTTCCGCGGTTAATGGATTTATTTTTTTAAGGACCTCGCGTGCTTCATCAAACAAATTTTTCTTTACGATCAACCACCTTGGACTTTCTGGAACAAAAAGAACAAGCACCATAAAAAGCGTTGCCGGAAAAGCCTGAACCCCCAACATCCATCGCCATGAATTATCCCCAATGTTTTGTAATAGGTAATTGGACAGGTAGGCAATCAATATCCCCAGAACAACATTGAATTGAAACATGGCGACGAAACGGCCTCTATGAGATGCGGGTGACAATTCGCTGATATACATCGGCGCTGTAACAGAAGAACATCCAACGGCAATCCCGCCTGCAAACCTGAAAAGCAGAAATACATACCAGTTAAATGCGAGGGCTGTGCCAATTGCCGAAACCAGAAAGAGTACTGCAATCCAGAAAACAGTTTTCTTGCGTCCAAATTTATCCGATGGAATACCGCCCAACATGGCACCTACAACAGTACCTATTAAGGCAATCGACACTGTAAGTCCATGCTCGAATACGTCCAAACTCCATAACACTTGGATCCTCTGCTCCGCACCTGATATCACCGCTGTATCCAAACCAAAAAGAAAGCCCCCCAGCGAAATTATTGCAGCCCACGTAAAAATCTTTTTCGTATTCATCAGATGAATTTTTGTTCACGATAAAAGTATTAGGAAGGCCTGTGGGCAGGAGTTGCTGCCAGTATCAACTTTGTTAAGAATTAGATCAATTCGGCTCGGATAAGCAGTTTATCGAGAAACGATTGCGCCAGATAGGTTTTTTGTTCGTGTTTTGCTTTCGAGAGACGACGCGAAGAAACTTAAAAGAAGTATTTCAAAATTGTATCAAACCTTTGTTATTGTCTCAAATTATGCGGTTTGGGACGTTTTGAACTCACGTGGCGAGAGATTGAATTTGGATTTGAAGGAGGTTGAGAAATAAGTGGGCGAGGAAAATCCCACTTCCGTAGATATCTCCGAAATTGTCTTGTCCGTGTTCAGTAACAGATGTTTCGCTTTTTTCAATCTAACACTTATTATATAATCATTTACACTATAGCCCAACAAGGCCTTCACTTTGCGGTAAACCTGCACCCGCGACATTCCCAGCTCCCTGGATATATCATTCACATGTAGCTCCGAGTTGGCCATATGCTTCTCAATCATGGCCGTAAAATCGTTGATGAACTTCTTGTCAAGACTGCCCGGTGTACTGCCATTCATCTCGATGTTCAAATCATGACTGTAATGCTCCTTTAATTGTTCCCGGCTGCGGATCAACGCTTTGATCCTTTCATGAAGATATTCCAACACAAATGGTTTGGTGATATATTCATCTGCTCCTGACTGAATACCAACGATTCGTTGCTCGATCGAGCCTTTGGCTGTAAGGATGATCGTTGGAATGTGGGAGGTGCGCAAATCTTCTTTCACGGTCTTAACAACCTCAAAGCCGTCTTTCCCCGGCAACATCACATCACAAATAATCAAATCGGGTACGATCTCAAAGGCAAGGCGCAAACCCGTGAAGAGCGTTGAGGATGAAATTCCGTTGGAAGGAGTGCCGCTAAGTTTAATGTTAAGGAATTCCTTTTCCGCGGTTAATGGATTTATTTTTCTAAGAACCTCGCGGGCTTCATCAAACAAAGTCTTCTTTACGATCAACCACCTTGGACTTTCAGGAACAAAAAGGACAAGCACCATGAAAAGCGTTGCTGGAAACGCCTGAACCCCCAACATCCATCGCCATGAATTATCCCCAATGTTTTGTAATAGGTAATTGGACAGGTAGGCAATCAATATCCCCAGAACAACATTGAATTGAAACATGGCGACGAAACGGCCTCTATGCGATGCGGGTGACAATTCGCTGATATACATCGGCGCTGTAACAGAAGAACATCCAACGGCAATCCCGCCTGCAAACCTGAAAAGAAGAAATACATACCAGTTAAATGCGAGGGCTGTGCCAATTGCAGAAACCAGAAAAAGGACTGCAATCCAGAAAACAGTTTTCTTGCGTCCAAATCTATCCGATGGAATACCGCCCAACATAGCGCCGACAACAGTGCCTATTAAAGCAATTGAAACTGTGAGACCGTGCTCGAACACGTCCAGACCCCACAACACTTGTATTTTCTGCTCCGCGCCGGATATTACGGCAGTATCCAGGCCAAAAAGAAAGCCCCCCAAGGGAAATGATAGCAGCCCACGTAAAAATCTTTTTCGTATTCATCAGCTGAATTTTTGGTCGACGATAAAAGTATCAGGAAGGCCCGTGGGCAGGAGTTGTTTCCAGTATCAACTTTGTTAAGAATCAGATCAATTACTTTTTTGGCAAAGCAGTTGCAACAAAACGATTGCGCCAGTTTAGGTATTTGTTCGTGGGATTGTTTCTGAAATATTACCTAATAAGTGTTAAAACGGGTATTTCAATTTTGTATCAAACGTTTAATTATTGTCTCAAATTACGCGGTTTGAGACGCCTTGAACTCACGTGGCGAGAGATTGAATTTGGATTTGAAGGAGGTAGAAAAATAAGTGGGCGACGAAAATCCCACTTCCGTGGCATATCTCCGAAATTGTCTTGTCGGTATTCAATAATAGATGCTTCGCTTTTTTCAGCCTCACACTTATAATATAGTCATTTACACTGTAGCCAAGCAATGCCTTCACTTTGCGGTAAACCTGCACACGCGACATGCCAAGTTCCCTCGATATATCATTCACATGTAGCTCCGAGTTGGCAATATGCTTCTCAATCATGGCCGTAAAATCATTGATGAACTTCTTGTCAAGACTTCCTGGTGTATTACCATTCATCTCGATGTTCAGATCATGACTGTAATGCTCCTTTAATTGTTCGCGGCTGCGGATCAACGCTTTTATCCTCTCATGAAGATATTCCAATACAAACGGTTTGGTGATATATTCATCCGCTCCTGACTGGATACCAACAATGCGTTGCTCGATCGAACCTTTGGCTGTAAGGATGATCGTTGGAATGTGGGAGGTGCGCAAATCCTCTTTCACGGTCTTCACGACCTCAAAGCCGTCTTTCCCAGGTAACATCACATCACAAATAATCAAATCCGGCACGATCTCAAAGGCAAGGCGCAAACCCGTAGCCCCATCGTGTGCCTCCTCTATATTATAGACGGTTTGAAGGCGGTTCTTGACGATACTGCCGCAGTTCGCTATTGTCGTCGATAAGCAAAACGGTATAATCCTTTTTTGAATTATTCTCATGAGATTCGATGGCCGCTTGTGGCAACGAATACTCATTAAGAAAATCATAATTTGAATTCCGCTGCCAGTTAAATTTTCCCGAAAACAGTTGCTGCTCATCAAAATGTGCATTTCCAAACGGCAACATGATGCAGAACCGTGTGCCTCTCCCTTTTTCACTGCTCAGAATAAGTTCTCCATGATGAAGCTCTATAAATTCTTTTGATAACGACAGGCCAATTCCATTACCTGTCAGATTCTCTCCAGTATAAAACCTATCAAATGCATGACGGATGTGTTCTTCTGACATGCCGATGCCATTGTCTTCAATGCAGATCACAACATGCTTTTGTGCATCATCAATTGAAATGGTGACGTAAATTTTGCCACGGTCGTTGGTGAATTTAAATGCATTTGACAGAAGGTTGAAAATCACCTTATCAATCATGTCGGGATCAAACCAGGCATACAACTGCTTGTGCTCTGTAACCAGTTGAAAATCCATCTTCCGTTTTTGTGCGAGTTTTTCAAAGGCGGTCATGATATCTGCAATAAAATGAACAACATCCTGTTCCGATGCCTTGACTAGCATTTTCCGGTCTTCGATTTTCCTGAAATCCATCAATTGATTAACCAGTCGAAGTAAGCGCATAGCGTTTTTCCGGATCAACGATAGATTCTCATGTACATTTATTCTACTATCTCCTCCCCTCTCCATCAACTCTTCGATGGGACCCATGATCAGCGTAAGCGGTGTCTTGAACTCATGCGATATGTTGGTGAAAAACTTCAGTTTCTCCTGCGTGGCAAGTTCCGCCTTTTCTGCTATGGCCGCGATCGTGTTGCGTTGCTCGAGGATCTCACTTCTTTTGACTTCAAGTCTTTTGTTTATCTCATTTTTTTCTCGCCAGTTATAGGCTCCTATCGCTCCGGCAACGATCATGATGATCAGGCTCACCAGTAAAATAAGAATAAGGATACGCTGGCTGTAGTAGGTCTCTATTTGTTGATTGATCATCTCCTGCTGACGAACGATGTCTTTTTGCTGGCTGAGAAGTTTATCATATTGAAGCTTCATTACCCGCACATTTTTAGAATCGATAACCGTGCTGAGAAGTGTATTCTCTTTCTCATACGGAAGGCCTTTCAAAATCTGATTGGCTATCCGGATGGACTCTTCTCCGCCTGTCGGGTAGAGAAAACTTGCCGTAAGAATATTATCAGCTACAAATTGGGTTCCTGCAATTGGGCCAGGTAATGCATCAATACCTATAAATTTAATCTCGTTGCCTGGGTAAGATTTGGAGACACTCCGAATACGCACCATAAGCCATAACATCGTTGTGTGCAAACACCAGATCAAAGGGAACAAAGTCTTTGATTCGTCCGTCGCACCTGAACCTTCGAAGTATCCACTTCCCATTTGCCATCGATCTCCCCAACCACTTTAATGTCCGGATATTTAGCCAGTACTTCCCAAAGTCCCCGGTGGCGTTCTACTGCTGGTGACGAACCGCGAAGACCCCAGATTTCTACGATAGAACCTTTTCCATTGAGCAGATCCGCAATGTAATTGCCCGCTAATTTTCCAATCTCATAATTATTAGCTCCGATATAGGCGCTGTACATGCTGGAATTGATTTTGCGATCAACCATGATAACGGGAATGCCACTTTGAAATGCCTTTTCAACAACCGGTGTAATCGGATCGGTTTCATTTGGAGATACGATTAATAAGTCAACTTTATTATCAATAAAGTATTCTATGTCGCCAATCTGTCGTTCGCTGCTGTTTTCGGCATCTCTGTAAAGAAGCTCCATTTCAGGATAAAACACGAGCTCGCCCCGCATTGACACCAACATTTGCCTGCGCCAGGCATCAAGCCCAGTGCATTGCGAAAAGCCAATCTTATATTTTTTTGAATTCTGCTCCCCCTGACAGGAAAAAAGTAGAATCAAAAACAGATAGAAAAAACAGTATCTTATTGGGCTCCTCATGCTGTTCAATCTACGTTAATCACATTCAAAGATACTTGTTTCTCAGGTTCATTGGACCCTTTTTTCTAATCTGTTCAAAGTAGAATTATTTTGTTGCAACATTTTAACCATTAGCCTGTCTAATCAAGTGTTGGATGCAAAACACGAAAATGATCTAACAGATCAACAGCTGGTTAACATTGTATTGAGTGGTGACACCAATGCCTTTGGGACGATTATAAAAAAAACTGAAAGGTTAGTTGCTCAAATCGTTTTCAAAATGATAAACAATCCCGAAGAGCGAAAAGACATTGCGCAAGATATTTACCTCAAGGCATTTAAAAACTTATCCGGTTTCAAGTTTGAGGCAAAGCTTTCAACATGGATCGCCAGAATTGCCTACAACAGTTGCTTAAATTATCTTGAAAAAAGAAAATTAAGCAGCCTACCTGCCACATAATGAAACTGACGAGGGCTTGGAACTCACCGCTAACGAAGCAATTGCCTGGGCTGATAATGAAATAGACGTAATTATATTTCAACAAGAACTTTCAAAAATCCTGAAAGCAGAAATAGAATCGCTTCCTCCCCTTTACAAAACCCTGATTACTTTATATCACAATGAAGAACTGAGTTATTCAGAGATTATCGAAATAACAGGATTACCAGAGGGGACATTAAAAAACTATTTATCCAGAGCAAGAAAAACCCTGAAAGTGAATTTGCTACGCAAATATAAAAGAGAAGCATTATGAAAAATAAACACCTTTCAGATACGGATATCCAGGAATACATTTTACGCCAATCGGATCATGAAATGTATGTCATTGAGCATCTTCAGGAATGTCGCCGATGCAAAGCGAAAACAGAAATGTATCGCCAGCTATTTTTCGCACTTAAGACGCAGCCAAAGCCGGAATTTAATTTCGACTTATCCGAAGCAGTTTTATCGAAAATAACGCCATCAAAATTCTCATTGACTTTTTTCCTTGTCTATCTTTTTGCCGGGGTAGGCTTCACTTGTATTGGGTTCGTATTTTATCTCTTCAGAGAATATGTCGCCGTTTTGTTTTCTGGTTTTTCCACAATGCTTCTATCTCTAATGCTGGCTACAACTTTAGCTATTTTGATATTTCAAAGTATTGATCTTATTAGAAAATATGATCATAAAATGGATGAATTGAATTTTTATTAAACTATTAGCAACATAAAATTAAGTTGCCGGTCTAATGCATTATAACATTAAATAAAAGTAAATGAAACAAGTAATAATAATAGCGACTGTTCTATTACTACCCTTTGGAGTAAATGCAGGGCAAGATAGCACGCTTCGGGAGATTGCTGATATACCCTTAGGCGTCATAGGTATCCCGGCCGTTATTTTGGCGCTATATCTAATATTAACGTTTATACTAACCTTTGCAAAATCTATAATGGATAATCGTTTGAAAGCTCGAATGATAGAAAAAGGAGTTTCTGACAAGGTAGTGGAGCAGTTGCTACAGCCGGATGGTAAAGACGTCAAAGGCGAGGCCATGAAATCGTTTCTTCTTTTAACAGGCATTGGTTTAGGGTTAACCATTATTAGCTTTTTCCGCCCGATCGGTATCCATTCCATAGCAATAATGAGTTTCAGTATTGCTCTAAGCTTTTTGGGTTATTATTATTTTCTGAAGCGTTCAGAAAAATAGTTGGGCCAAAGAAACATGTGTTAATCATTTATCGCAAAAAAAAATCATCAATGATACAGATTACAATTACACTCCGGCCGTTGCTTTTTAGCAGCATTTTTATGTTAGGACTAAGTATATTCCTAAATGCACAATCTGGTGGAACAAAATTGCCACAGCACCCCTGGTTCAAGGTTAAGAAAATTAGCGAAAAGGTTTGGCGCATAAGTGACAACGACATCGATAACATTTACCTTGTTGAAGGTCGCGATAGCGCGATGCTGATTGACAACGGTGTAGGTGCAGCTAACCTGACAGATTTTGTAAAATCCATTACACCGCTTCCCCTAATTGTTGTTAACACGCATTCACATCCCGATCATACTGGAAGCAACCACCAGTTTTCCCGGGTACGGGCGCATACGGACGAGCTTGAAATGATCAGGTTCTTCGGCAGCAAAGAGATGCGCGCACACTTATTTAAAACCATGGGTCAAGGTCAGCCTCCACTCCCTGACTCAATAATATTTCACGTCGTTGACAGTCTTTACACGCCTGTTCTCGTACCGTTTAGAGATGGCTATGTCTTTGACTTGGGCAACCGGAAAGTTGAAGTGATTCACGTCCCCGGTCACACGAAAGGCAGCATCTGCCTGTTCGACCATCAGGACAAGCTATTGTTCACCGGCGATAGCAACAACACACTTGTCTGGCTCCATCCGCAGGATGCCATGCCACTTGAGATCTATTTGCAAAGTCTCCGGAAACTTCAGGCGCGAGAAAAGGAATTCAATATGCTCTATCCCGGTCACGGAGACCCGATCGATAAGGGATTTATCAAAGAACAGATCAGTTGCGTCGAAGAGATCATTTCTGGCCATTGCGTAGGCAAACCCTACGATAGTTTTGTAGGCAAGGGATTACTTTGTGGTTATAAGCGGGCGCAGGTAGCTTATGATCCGGCCAAGATCAAAGCGAAGCAATGAAGGTGTTCTTCCTACAATCTCCACCAACACAATTCCTATTTCCCGCAAAGGCGCAAAGGAAAAATATAAAGGTCGCAAAGAAGAAATCCCGGCGTTCGCATACGAAGTGTCGAAGCGCTGGCGACGCGGAACCTGAACACGTAAACACCTAAACACCTAAATACGAAGATAGGTACACCGTTGTTAGTTGCTTATTCCTCCTTCAATACTGCAGATGGATTGAGGGAGGCAGCACGCAATGCGAGATAGCCGACACAAATCAGCGCCAATATTAGCTCTGCGCAAAACGCAATAACAAAAACAAGCGGATGAATAGCTACCCTGATTTTCATCTGGAATTGTGCTTAACCATTCCTGCATAATGTACCACGAAGTAGGTGTTGCTATGATCAACGCAACGATCATTAGGCGCACATAATCTTTGTTCATCATGAAATAAATTCCGGATAAGGATGCACCAAAAACTTTTCTTACACCAATTTCCTTCTTGCGTTGCTCTGCGGAATAAGAAACTAATCCGACAAGACCCAAAATAGCAATCGAAATGGAGAGCCCGGTAAAAATCAGGAACGCTGCAGCCAGTCTTTGCTCCTGTTTGTATTGCTTTTCAACGTCTTCGTCATAAAATGAATATGACAGTGGCACTGCATCTGCCATTTGATTCCATTTTCTTTCGATTTGGTTGACAAGCCCAGGAAGATTTTGTGTTTTATATCTTATTAAAGCAATGCGTTCATTTCCCAATATCTTGGAGTGGATATTATAAAACATAAATGGAAAAATATTCTGGCGTAATGAATGAAGATGGAAGTCCTTCGCTACCCCTATGATTTCCTGGGTGCCAACATCATCACCTGAATAAACAATTCTTTTCCCCACGGCCTCCTTAGGGGTCCACCCTATTAGATTACAAGTGGTCTCAGTGATGATTATTGAGTTTTGGTCAGACGGCCTGTTTTCATCAAAGGCTCTGCCTTCCACCAGCGATATTTTAGTTGTCTCAAAAAAATGTTCGTCAATTTTGTAATGAGAAATTGATAGTTTCCGGTCAGACCCTTCGGGTATATAAATATCTTCAAATCTATTTCGTATGTCCATCGACAAGGATGTATTGATGACACCGGGCAGACGAGATATTTCTTCACGAAATGATTCAATTTGATTTCCCAATTTGTCAGCATAGTTGATCACCAGTAGATTCTCCGTATCAAATCCAACATTTTTTGATTGGAAAAACTTTAACTGCTGAAACACGACAAGCGTCACTACCATCAATACAATGGAAATTGTAAACTGAAATATGACAAGGGAATTTCTGGACTTCGAACTTTTAAGTCCTGAAAGCAATTTGCCTTTTAAAACTTCCGAAGGTTTGAAGGATGTGAAGTAAAATGCGGGGTAAAGGCCGGCCAGGAAACCAACCACTATCGGAGTGAGGATCAGAAGCGCAACAAATGTTAAGGTATCAATGCTTGAAAAAGATATTTCTGATCCAATAATCGGTTGAATAAGCAACCTCAATATCTCCATGATTCCCAAGCCCAGCAACATCGCTGCAAAAGCCATCAGAATATGTTCAATCTGGAATTGAAGCACCAAAGATCTTTTCAAAACGCCTAAGGCCTTCTTGACTCCCACTTCCTTTGCTCTCTTTGTCCCACGAGCAGTTGACAGATTTATAAAGTTGATAATGGCAATGAGCAGAATGAAAAACCCAACGGCGCTGAAAACATAAACGTACATTATGTCGCCGTTCGGTCCCAGGCGATTTCCAATTTTGGAAGAATGCAAATGAATATCTTTTACAGGATGTAAATACAAACTCCATCCACCACGCTCCTTTTTGAATGCGTCATAGTCCATATTCAGTCTTTGAAAGGTTGCGAGCGCATGCGTATCGGGAAAATTTCGCAGCTTGGCCTCAAGCGAAGCCACATTCGTGTTTGGCTTTACCTTTACATAGGTCACCACTTGTGTCCAGATCCAACTCCAGTCAAAATTTTTGATTGACGGATTGGTATACATGGAAATCAAATAGTCAAAATGGAAGTGAGAATTTGTCGGTTGTTTTTCGGTAACACCGGTCACTTCTACCGTGATGCGATCATCTCCAATTTGGATCATTTTGCCCAATGCAGGCGCATCGCCAAAAAGTCTTTCCGCCGCCTTATCGGAGAGCACTACTTTGCCAATTCCTTGAAGCGCCGATGCGCGATCGCCTTCGCGAAGTTTAAAATCAAAAAATGAAAAGAAATTCGAGTCTGCTGCTATTATACTTTCCTCATTGAGGGCAATCACTTCACCGTTTGATTTGGAATATCTCACAACCTGACCCCCAGGCGTATTAATTCTTAAAATTTCTTCAAATTCCGGAAAATCGCGAAGGCCAAATGCAACGGCTGGTCCAGTGGAATTAAAGATGCCGCCTTCGGGATCCCAGATATTGGTTTGTGTCACACAATACATCCGGTCGATATTTGGATGGAAATTGTCATAGCTCAATTCGTGTGACACGTATAAAAATATTACCATCGTGGTGCCTAATCCCAGGGCAAGTCCAAAGATCTTGATGAGAGCATAATATTTCTCCCGGAGAATACTGCGAATGGCCGTTTTGAAATAGTTCTGAAACATGTTAGAGGTGTTGGGGTGTTGATGTTCTAGGTGTTGAAGGGTGCCATTATTCCGTCTTTAATGCGTCGATTGGGTTTGCTTTCGCTGCGCGTATCGAACGATAGCCTATCGTCAGCATAGAAATCACCAGGGTAAGCAGAAGCCCAGCCAAAAATTCAAGTCCGTTCATACTGTAGCGATAGGCAAAATTACTTAACCATTTTTGCATGAAGTAAAATGCCAAGGGCGACGAAAGCAGAAATGAAATACCGATCAAGAACAATAAATTCCTTTGATAACATGGTCACGATTTGCATTACGGAAGCTCCAAAGGTTTTTCTTATCCCGATTTCTTTGATTTTCTGCTGAACCATAAAAGACACCAGTCCAAGTAATCCAATACATCCAATGAAAATGGCTACTGTGGAAAAGAATCCCATGGTATATGAATTTCTCCGTTCGGCATTGTAAAAGTTAGCGATTTGTTCATCCAGGAAAGTATACTCGAACACATAGTTCGGATAGACGCCCTGCCACGTGTTTTGAATTTCACGAATCGTACGTTGAAGATCATTTGTATTTAACCGGACTGCCCCCACATAGTACGCCGTTGTACCAGCCATGATGATCACAGGCGATAACTCATTTTGAAGCGGTGTAGCATTAAAATCCTTGATAACACCGGTAATCACAGCCTTGTTTCCCCACATATCTACAGGAACTCCAATAGCTTTTTCCGGATCTTGAAAGCCTAACGCTTTTGTAAATTTTTCATTGACAACAAATCGATTGGCCGAATCGGATTTAACCAGGTTTTCACCATGAAGAAGTGTTAGCCCGTAGGTTTTCAAATATCCTTCATCAGCAAACTTGACATTGGTATGTTCTTTTACCAATTTGTCGTTAACGGTAGCCTCAAAGTCGCCGCCCCAGGAGTTCTCCGAAGTAGATCCTGTATTGCTCATGGCTACATTCTCTACGCCGGAAATTGTCGACAACCTTTCTTTTAAAGTTTGAATTATTTCCGGTTTGTTTTCTGGCAATAGAAACTCTACAACAGCCTCACTATTGAGACCAATTGGCTGGGCCATAAAGTGGTTAATTTGCTGGGTAATAACGATGGTGATGATGACTAAGCCTTGTGAAATAAACAATTGAAAAATGATCAGCCCCCGGCGAAGCATAAGGCCTTCACTATAAGCAGAGGACATTCCGCTTTTTAAAGTTTTAGCAGGTTGAAATCTTGAAAGCCTAATGGCGGGATAAAATCCGGCAAGGGCAGTAACAAGAATTGGAAGGATCAAAAGATATCCCAGGGTGAAACCGTCGAGCATAGCGAAGAAGCTCAAACGGTACGTTAAAATTGGACTGAGGTTGATCAACAACAATTCTGCAAGCCCTGCGGAAATAAGCAGTGCGATCAGCGAGATGATGAAGGTCTCCCCCATAAATTGCCATATCAGTTGGCCATGACTGCTTCCTAGTGTTTTACGAACACCTGCTTCTTTAGATCGCTTGACAATCAATACCGTATTGAGGTTTATAAAGTTGATGCAGGCCGTCAGCAATAATAAAAGCCCAATAAGTGATAGCGATAGTAAAGTTACCTTCGATACTACCCGGTCACCAAAATTTTGAAAACGGGTATCAGTATGTATTTCCGATAAAGGCTGTAAGAAATATCTTCTCCCCTTTCCATCCTCCTCATTTTTACCCGTGAAATATTTTAAATGCCAGTCCTTAAGCTTGGCTTCAAAAGCTTCTTTCGAAGTGCTTTCATTTAACTTTACCATACAGTTAATGCTGCTTGACATCGCGCCCCAGTCATCCCATCCCCGTTTGTCCTTACCTAATCGAGAGGATAAAATCATGCGAAACGGGAAATCGGTGTTCAGTGGGGGATCCGCGATGACACCTGTTACTGTAACATCGAACTCATTATTGAAATTAAATACTTTATTTAATGCAGATTCATTGCCAAAATATTTCTTTGCGAGAGAAGCTGTCAGTACCACCGTTTTTTCCTTCTGCAAGGCATCGCTGTTTCCCTCGATCCAGGAATAATGAAACATCTTTAAATACTCAGGGTCAGTGAAGACGACTTTATCTTCCTTAAACCGATCGACGGTCCCATCCTTGTTGCGTAATGGCAATGACCGGATCGTAGAGATTTGCATCGACGATTGCAACATATTCCAGGTCAGCAAAGTCTTGCCGGATCGCATCCGGTAGCATGTAGGTAATGCCGGACGAGTAGCCCTTGGGATCAGATTTGGTATACTCTGTTACTACCCTAAAAATCCGGTGGCTCTGATCATGATAGTTGTCATAGCTAAGTTCAAAACGCACGATGAGAAATATCACTATGGAACAGGTGATTCCAAGTGCAAGTCCCGCTACATTAACAAAGGCATGGCCTTTATTTTTTCTAAGGGAGCGAAATGCGATTAATAAATAGTTCCGGAACATCTTGCGATTAATTTAAAATTTCTATTCACTTCTTAGCGTTACTGCTGGATTTGCTTTCGCAGCCATCAACGAGCGATACGCGATCGTCATAAGTACAATAACCATGATTGCAAAAAATCCCACAAAAAAGATTGTCCATGAAATATCTACCCGGTATGCAAAAGTCTGCAACCATTGATTCATCAGATACCAGGTCAACGGTGTTGCCAGCACAAATGCCACGATGACAAGCCTGACAAATTCTTTGGAAAAAAGAAGTAGAATGCTGGAGACGGTAGCGCCCATGACCTTTCGAATACCTACTTCTTTACGTTTTTGATTCGCGACAAATGAAATCAGGCCATAAAGTCCAAGACACCCAATAAAAATTGAAACCCCGGCAAAGACCTTAAATAGCATGAATGTCTTTTCATCCCTTCTATACAACTTGGCCAAGTGCTCATCCAAAAATTCGTACTCAAAGTAAGTCTGAGGAAAACTTTCTTTCCAATTTTTTTCAATAAGTTTTAAAGTCTCATTCAGATTTTCTGTGTTGCATTTTTATCCCAGCCTCATAGTAGTAATCAGGAAGAATGGCAAACACAACAGGCTCAATTTCTGAATGAAGGGAGGCAACATGAAAGTCCTGCAAGACCCCAATCACTTCGGCATTGATATCTCCCATTCCTGTCGTGATGAGTTTACCAATGATCTCATCGGGATTAAGAAAACCCAGCTTTCTGAGCTGCAGCTTCATTAAGAACATAGACAATCTTCCTATCTTTTTCGGGAATGTCAGTGTCGGCAAGTTTTTCATCATTTTCATTAAACCATCTTCCAGCCGCCAGTCTGATATTATAAGTTTCAATATAATGCCGATCCACCGCCTTAAAACTGATACCATAGCTCCTCTTCACGATCCTTTCTCAGTAAGAAAAAAACCAGTGGACATCCCATTGTCAGAAACCGGAGCGCCTACTGAAAAAGAAAGATCTGTTTATCCCGGAAGTCGCCTCTAATCGGGCGCGCAAAGCATTAAGCGTAGGCTTTTTTTTGTCGGGCAACGACAATGGTGATAACCGCTTTTTCATCAAAGCCCAGCGGCTTGTTCCTAAAGTATCGCATTTGATCGGCAATGACGAATGTTCCAATGATCAATACATGCGCAATGAGGAACTGAAATACAACCAAACTTTTCCGTACAAACGCACCCGAACTTCCAGGTACGGAGAAACCCTTTCTGAAAACAGACGTCGGACTAAATCTTGACAAAACCAAGGCTGGATAGAATCCTGCCAGAAGCGTTGTGACGAAGAACTAAGACAAGCAAAAAGATGACGAGTGTAGAATTGGAAAACAACGGCAAGTCGATTTCTTTTCCAAGAAATGGATTTATCCATGTGAGTAGCCATTCCGTTGCGCCCAGTGATAGTAAGACGGCAAAAAGCGTTAAGCAAGAAAGTTTCACTTAAGAAATAAATCGTAAGCTGGCCACGCTGGGCACCCAATGTTTTCCGAATGCCAATTTCTTTTGATTTTTTTTCGGAAAGTGCGGTGGCCAGGTTGATAAAGTTTATGCAGGCAATAAAAAGAATAAAGGCTCCCAGTACACCCATGACGACGAATTCCCTTGCGTCGATATTATCATTGGACCCGGGATTGTCAAGATATTGTTCGTCGAAATGGATTTCCCGAAGCGGTTGGAGTTTTTGTGTCGTCCTGTTTGCGTCTTCTGCCTTGAGGTATTTATTAACAAATGCGTGAAACCTTGATTCGATGGACCTGAGGCGTTACAAGTCGGGAAGTACGATGTAGGTATAACCGCGGGCCGTAAGTCCCCAGTGATCAATCGGAAAACCTCCAATAAAGTCAGGCGTCAAAGATGACATGGATACCATCATCGTAAAATTAATATGTGACGTTGGTGGCGGATCGGCGATTATACCGGCTACTTCGAGTTCTACTTTGTCGATCTTTAAATGAGTCGTTTCTTTATCTTTTAGGATTTTATCCGCCATGGATTGTGTGAGAAATACTTTTCCAGGTTCGCCGAGCGCAACCTTAGGGTTACCTGACAATACCTTGAAATCGAATACTTCAAAAAATAAAGAGTCAGCAAAAAGGACATCCTCCACCCTTTGTTTTTCACCTTCAATAGTCAGCAAAGACTCGCCTTGATAGTGTAATTGCGTCACCAGGGGCACGTCAGGAAAATCATTTCGAAACGCCTTAGTAAGTGGGTAAGGCGTAACTGCGCTATGAGCGATACCCGACGGACTTTTAACATCCTGAACGATCCGGTAGATCCTATCGTACTTGGTGTGAAACTTGTCGAAACTTAAGTCATAGGTCAATCACCAAAAAAATAATGATACAAGCAGGTCAGCCCGAGACTTAGCCCAAGGATATTGATAAGCGTATACCCTTTGTTCTTAAGGAAATTTCGAAGCGCGATGACGATGTAATTCTTAATCATGCTTGTCGTGTTGAAGTGTCGTTATTAGTTGATGAATAGAAGTGCTGTCGGCAGAAGCCAAGGCGTAAATTGATATGTGCTTTAGTCTTCATTTTTTTAACAAGCTTACCAAACAAGATGCCATTCACGTAATATATTGATAATCAATAATTTATTGACACGCTAATACCTATGCCAAGCAATACCTATGTATCACTTCCGATACACTTTAATGTTTGAATTTGATACATTTATGCTCATTTTAGGGTCCGTAATATAAACTGAATGATACCGGGCAGCATATTAATCATTGACGATGATCGCGATGTTTTGGAGACAGCAAAAATGTTTTTAAAGCAGGAATTTACGAAGGTTCACATTGAAGAATCTCCTGAAAATATACCGGCGCTATTAAAGTCAGAAGGATATGATGTGATACTGTTGGACATGAATTTTAAGAAAGGTGTTAACGACGGCGAAGAAGGACTTTATTGGTTACAACAAATTCTAAAAATTGATCCCCACGCCGTGGTGGTTTTGATAACAGCATATGGTGAAGTTGATCTTGCTGTAAAGGCCATGAAAAACGGCGCCGTCGATTTTGTATTGAAGCCCTGGAAAAATCAAAAGCTGCTGGGAACGATCCTTTCCGCACAGCAGCTTCGGTATTCCAAAAAAGGAAATTGAGAAACTTAAAGTTACGCAGGAAAAACTCTCAGATACACTCGAACAACCTTATATTGATTTCATCGGTGAATCTCCATCGATCGAGCGGGTTCGCGAAATGATCGATCGCGTATCGTCAACAGATGCTAACGTTTTGATACTTGGGTGAAAATGGAACGGGCAAAGAGGTCGTGGCGCGGGCAATTCACCGGAAGTCTACACGCAGCAACAAAGTTTTTATCAGTGTTGATTTAGGTTCAATCTCGGAATCACTTTTCGAGAGTGAGCTCTTTGGCCATGTAAAAGGAGCCTTCACGGATGCAAAGCAGGACAAACCCGGGCGTTTTGAGATTGCTTCCGGAGGTACAATTTTCCTGGATGAAATCGGTAATCTTTCATTGTCCCTTCAATCAAAATTGCTCACAGTGTTGCAACACAGAAAAATCCAGCGCGTCGGATCCAATGCAGAGATTCCCGTTGATTTCAGATTGATTTGCGCTACGAACATGCCATTAAACGAAATGGTATATGAAAAGAAATTCAGGCAGGATTTATTATACCGTATGAATACCGTTGAAATTCGTGTTCCGCCTTTGCGCGAACGTATTGATGATATTCCTTTGCTGATGGATTATTTCCTCCAACGTTATGCATTGAAATATAAACGACCCGGAATGAAAGTAGAGAAGTCGGTTATAACGAAATTGAAAAAATATGCATGGCCTGGAAACATCCGGGAACTTCAGCATGCAGTCGAGCGGGCAATCATCTTAAACGATGGAAAGGTAATTCAATCGGCGGAGTTGTTGATAAGCGGAGGCAATATCATTCCGAAAAAGGATCAACAGACTTTAACCCTGGACGAAATGGAAAAACAATTTATCCAGCAGTCCTTAAACGATCACGAAGGCAACGTAAGCACTACTGCACGGACTTTGGGAATGACGCGAACAGCATTATACCGCCGAATGAAAAAACATGGGCTATGACATTTGGATAGATGCCTGTGATCAGCGTTGATCGAATAAAACATGTCGCCTCAACACTCAATAATCAATGTTCAAGAAATATGTGCAATGACCCAATACTCAATGCTCCGTAGGAAAGATTCATTGACTCCTGCGTGCCTCCGTGACGCCGTGGCGAAAAAAGGGAGTAAAGATAACGAGGCACAGCGCATAAGAATTGACACGGATGATAATATTTTCACAATCGTATCTTGCCAAAAATAGCATTAACGGATAACAGATACCAAGCTAATGAAACGCTTCTCCCTTCAGGTCATCCTGCGTATTGCATTGATCCTCGCCAATGCCATCCTCCTGGCATGGATATTTGGAGACATGAGACTTTTTTTTAATCAAGTTATCCTGATCATTATTCTCATTGGCCAGATTTGGGAGCTGATCCATTATATCAACCTGACCAACCGCGAGCTGACAAGATTATTTTTGGCGATCAAGCATGATGATTTCGCCGACATTCAATCAAAAAGGGCTTGGGAAATCCTTTAAGGAATTGCAAAACAGCATGGTTGATATTATTCATTCCTACAGGGAAGTAAAAATTGAAAAAGAAGCGCAGTATCAGTTTCTCCAACTGTTGGTTAACCAGATCCAGATTGGAATCATCTCGTTGCTGGATGAAAATATTATCCTCATCAATCCCATCGCAGAAAAAATTCTTGGAATAAGAGATCTTAAGAACTGGAAGCTTCTCGAGCACCACAATCCTAAAGTGGCAGAAGAGTTAAGCCAGGATGGGAAGAAGCTAATAGAAATAAAGTCGCATGAAGGCACTAAAAGTTTTAGCTGTAGAGATCAGCACAATATTGATGATCGACAAACATTATAAGTTGATAACCCTGCAGGACATCAATTCCGAAATAGAGCAAAAAGAAATTGAAGCCTGGCATAAACTTATCCGGATACTGACGCATGAAATTATGAATTCCGTTACCCCTATTTCGTCTTTGAGCGAAACCATGCAAACTATGCTCATCGATAAAAATGGAATTCAGAAACAACTTGCCGAGATCCGTGACGACACTATCAAAGACATTCTGTTTTCTCTCAATACAATTCAAAAAAGAAGTGAAAGCTTACTTGACTTTGTGGAAAATTACCGGAAGTTAACCAGGGTACCAAAGCCTGTGATGCAACAAATCCAAGTGAAGCCATGGCTGGCGTCATAGAAAATTTAATGCGCGAAGAATTAATGCGGGAGTCCATCTCACTTTCGATACAGCTCGAAGATGAAAATCAGGCACTAAATTTTGACCCCACTTTAATCGAACAGGTGATCATCAATCTGTTAAGAAACAGTATCCATGCCTTGGAAGGCCGGCTGGACAAACGAATTGAAATAAAGTCATATGAAGATGAATCGGCGATCGTCATTGAGGTATCGGATAATGGCAAAGGTATTCCAGAGAAGGAGATTAAAAGATATCTTCATTCCATTTTTCTCGACAAAAAAGGATGGGTCCGGCATAGGATTAAGTCTGTCGAAGCAGATCATGAGCTTACATGGCGGCCGTATCCGAGTAAGGTCAAAGGTCGCAGAGGGAACTTCATTCTATTTGACTTTAGGAAAGTTTGAGGTTCGAAGTTCAGAGGGTTTGAAGTGTCTCTCGAAAACGTCAAATGGTTTTTGCCAGTGAGAGCTGCTTATTTATTTCGGGTGTGAAATAAATGCGGGTGATCTCATGGCGGTTTATCCTATTTGAAACCTGAAAGTAATTCCCTACGTTTGTCGAGTAATATGACTACCCAATCTACATATCGTTTCCAAGCCGGAATAATTGTAGCGTAGCAGCATAACCAAAGTGCTGCCGTCTGATCAATTTTTTTCCTAATTCACTATTGTAATACAATAAGGTGTCTGCTATGGATTTACCAACGCGTTGGACATCATTAATTTTTCATGAAATGATAAAGCTTGAAGACTATGGGTGGAATATTTTTCACCAACAAAACTATTCATCACCTAAAACCCGGAACAACGTAATGGAAGAGTCATCTCCATTAAAGGATTCAAATATTGGCTTATCACTGAAAATGGCGAGCTCGAAACAGAACTCTCCGGCAAATTATTATTTGGATCGGAATCAGAAGACCTTCCCAAAGTTGGCGATTGGGTCAGTTACCTGGACTATGGGGAAATTGGATACATTCTGAACGTATGTCCTAGAATGAACTCGCTGTCGAGGAGAAATCCTGGCAATAAGACAGAAAAACAAATCCTCGGCACAAACATAGATTACGCGCTCATCGTACAGGGACTGGACCGAGACTTTAACCTCATGCGCCTTGAACGATACCTAACGCAGGTAACGGCGTGTGGCATAACACCTTTGGTGATTTTGAATAAGGCCGATCTGGTCAAGAATCCTGCCGAATACCACAATGAAGTTTCAAGACTTAAGCGTGATTGCAAGATCTTTTTCTGCAGCACCTTAACAGGATATGGAATTCAGGAACTCAAGGATGCTTTTGAAAAAGGAAGGACGTATATCCTCATCGGTTCATCAGGGGTCGGTAAGAGCTCTTTGCTGAATATTCTTATGAATGACGACCGGCAAAAAACACAGTCGATAAGTACGTTTAATAACAAGGGGACACATACCACCACTTCGCGCGATCTGTTTCAATTGCCAGGGGGAAGTTTATTGATCGATACACCAGGTATGCGGGAATTTGGAGTTACCAGCGAGGATGGAGAAAATTCCGATTCATTATTTCCGGTTATTGAAGAGTTTGCCCGGCAGTTGTCATTATTCCGATTGCAAACATCTCAATGAAGAGGGCTGCGCTATTTTAGAAGCGCTGCAATCAGGAAAGCTCGATCGGGCTATCTATGATAGCTATGTAAAGCTGATGAAGGAGCAGAGACGATTTGAGATAAACATCGAAGACCAAAAACGACTCAACAAACAATTTGGAAAAATGACTAAGGAGGCAAAAAATCATAGAAAAAAATTTAAATATTGAGAAAGGCAAAAAGGCTTTGTCGAATTTTTAGCGCAGAGACCGCGGAGAAAAACACGCCGAGAACCCAGAGAGAATGAATGCTAGTTCCCTCTGGGTCCTCGGCGCAAATTTCTCCGCGTTCTCTGCGCTAAAAATTCAACCGATGCCTCCAAACCCTCCCTGTCGCGAATGGCCCCTTAGATTGACGTATTTATACAATGTCTTGACCCGAAATATACGCTACGTTTGTAATGAAGTACTATTGTTATGCCGACATCCAAACCCACCAAAAAAATTAAAACGAGCTGTCAAAAGCGCTACAAAAAAAACCAAGACGGATGACAAAACTCCTAGTAGTTCTGCAAATGTCACCGCCAAACAGTTTATAGAAAGATTAAAAGCCCTTCAATCTCCCAAAGAGCTTGAAAAAATTCAACGTTATTTCAAATCAGGCGAAGGTGAATACGGTGAAGGAGATGTTTTCATGGGTGTCCGAATGGGTAGCTTGTTTAAACTTTCTGAGGAATTTATAGATATGCCGCCAAAGGAGATCGAAAAATTGCTGGAAAGTCCTATTCACGAAGTGAGAGCAGGAGCTGTAAGCATAATGAACAAACAAGGGCGCAACAAAAAAACCACTGAGAGTAGAAGGAAGGAACTTTACGATCTGTATTTGCAACGCCATGACCGGATCAACAATTGGGATTTGGTTGACCTGGGTGCAACCTTCGTTATCGGCCGTTACCTGTTCGACAAACCACGAAAATGCTGTACAAACTTGCTTGCTCCAAGGACGTGTGGGAACGCCGCACCGCGATTGTAAGCACTTCTTACTTCATCCGGAACAAACAAGTCGATGATACTTTTAATATCGCTGAATTGTTAGTGGACGATGAACATGATCTAATTCATAAAGCGGCTGGAGGATGGATTCGCGAGGCAGGAAAACAAGCTCGTCAGAAATTATTTGATTTTTTAGAAAAGCACGCTGCCTCACTACCGCGTACATTCCTTCGCTATGCCATCGAACATCTTGATAAAAAACAAAAGGAATATTATATGGATATGAAAAAATCCATGCCTTTAAAAGCGGATTTGAGTTGAAGTACAGTATTCGAGTTCTGCAGCAAATAAAGCATGAACCAAAAAATATTGGTTGTATTAGCCACTAAGTCACAAAGACTCAAAGTTTCACAAAGAAATCCATGAGCGCTTTGTGTACCTTAGTGTCTTTGAGCCTTCGTGGCAAAAATTGTGTCTTTAAAACGATGGATTATTTACGAAGGTCACGATAAGGCTTGTGAATCATCTCACGAAGTCTTAGAAACGCAATAGTTTCAAATACTAGAATGTAGAACTAAAACTTATAAACCATGAAAACTACACATGCCGAAAACATTGACGCATATATTGCCGGTTTCCCGGAAGATATTCAAAAGCGTTTAGAGTCTATGAGGGCTACCATCCGAAAAGCAGCACCAGAAGCCGAAGAAGATATTAAATACGCCATCCCAACCTTCACCCTCAACGGTAATTTGGTGCACTTTGCTGCCTTCAAAAATCACATTGGGTTTTATCCGGCACCAACGGGCATCGAGGCATTCAAGAAAGAAACAGCGCCTTATGAAGCAGGCAAGGGAAGTTTACAATTTCCCCTGGACAAACCACTTCCATTGGCACTGGTGACTAAAATTGTAAAATACAGGGTGAAGGAAAATCTGAAAAAATCAGCAACAAAAAGAAGAAGAAGGCGGTCTCTTAGGTAGACGTTAATTCATCCTGGCATAGGTTTTCTTTATCCCCTGCAGAAAAGCAAGAGGGTTTTCCATTTTATTGGAAGCATTCTTCAAAAAGCCTGAGTATTGTTGGCGAAACAAGTTCTCATACTCAACGGCCTTAAGCCCACTGGGATCATTCGAATGATGGCCAATGAATTTTGAATTAAAGGTTTCATTTTGATAATGAGTTGAATAAAACTCGACGTAGGTTGCCAGATGCCTCACCTGGTATGATACATGGCCAAACTCATGGGCCAATAGCGTTAAAGCTTTAGTTACGGAGGCTATCTTGACAGAAACTGTTCTTACTCCATATTCCGACCAATAAATATTTTTATCATTTCCGTTGTGATTTAAATTGGTGGTGCCTGCCGCGCCACGTTGCATATCCAATTCAGAGACGAATCTCACAAAAACAGTTACCGGCTGTCCAGTATTATCTGTAAGAGCATCGATTTCATCGTACATCTCGGGAGCAATGTCTTTGAATTGATGAAGCAATGTTTCCGTTAATTCAAAATATGAAATATACTCCACCAGTTTATTGATCTTGGCTTTCATCGTTGCACGTTGAAACACGGAAAGATTCGTATCCTCATGTAATAGAGTATTTAGAGCTTTTAATGACTCATGCATGCCGGCTATCTCGGATGCGTATCCGTTTTTTATTTCTCCCATTAAACTTTGGAGTGCAAATAAGTACACTGCCATGAAAAGGACATATCTTTTCCTGCTGGCCATAATTGACAAGTTTTTGGTTTGCGAAATGTTTTTTGAGAAGTAATCAGGCGAGCCTGAACAACAATACCAGAAGACAGGCCCACCTGATTAAAGTCAGTGTTGCCGCCGAAAACATCAACTTGCTGTCACAAGAAATTGCCTCGCAGCGACGTAACAATGATAAGTGGGAAGACAGGCGTGAAACTTCTACTTATCCCACCTTGAATGTAAATTTTATAACGTCGTTGCCGGCTGAAGAGCGTTGTAAATGAAGAATTGAGAATTTTATAACATTTGTTTGCGCTGAGATAACATCTGGTATAGAATTCAAAAAAAACAGGTTAGGAGACACCGACTTTATCTGCAAGGGTATGTTGCAAGTGGAAAAAATGGGTTACTACCTTTTGCTCCGTATGGCGATGAAAATCTCCAGGTTGAACGCGCTATCCAAAGTTGATCTCGCACTATCCCTATTTGACGGGCGGAACTATACCACAACGGCTCGAAGTTGCTGGCAATCCTAATTTTGATGCTGGTTCTACAAAGCCGGATGAGCTTACCACCAAACTTTGGTTTGCTGGTGGCGCGGAATAGTTGATCGTGTAGTCATTTGACATCAGCTCTGATATTACCCTCGGCGAACTGCCCCGGTGTTACTCCAAATTGTTCTTTAAAACATTTATTAAAATAAGAGAGACTGCTAAAGCCAACACTGTACGCGATTTGCGTTACGTTATCACTTTTCTTTCGAAGCAATTCGGCGGCGCGTTTTAAACGTATGGTTCTTAAAAACTGACTTGGCGTTTCGCCGGCAAGCGCTTTGAGCTTTCGGTAAAAGTGCATGTTGCTATAGCCCACTTCACGACTTAATTCATCGATGGAAAAGTTTTCATCACCGATGTGATCTTCAATAATAGTCATCACTTTGTTAAGAAATTTCTCATCGAACGAAGTAATCGCGATTTGTTTCGGCTCCAATGTTATTTCCCTGCTGAAACGTTCCCGAATCTTTTTTCTTTGTTCGATACGATTTCTCACAATCAGTTTCAATTCATCCGCATCAAAAGGTTTGGATAAATAATCATCTGCTCCTGTTTCCAAACCGGCGAGTTTGCTTTCGCGATCGGCTTTTGCCGTTAGCAAGATTACTGGAATGTGACTGGTGAGCTCTTTTGTTTTTATGCGTTCACAGAATTTGTACCCATCCATTTCCGGCATCATAACATCACTGATGATAAGATCGGGGATGATCTCCTCAGCTTTCGTTATTCCTTCTTTGCCATTGGCTGCTTCTATTACTTTGTAATGATCAGAAAATGTTTTACGAATGTAATGCCGCATGTCTGCGTTGTCTTCCACGATCAGTAGTATGGGTTGATGATCATCAGCGGTTACAGTTGATTTTTCATCTTCAGTTTCACCACTGCTCTCGGCAACGAGATCCTCATAAACTATTTCACTCTTCTTGAAATCATCCGGATCAACGATCTCATCTTTATGGAGGTGCTCCTTCCCTAACGGCAAGCGAACAGTGAACGTAGTTCCCTTTCCTTCGAGGCTTTCCACGGCAATAGTTCCATGATGCAGTTCCACCAATTCTTTAGCGAGTGCCGTTCCGAGTCCGCTGCCTTCATGTTCACGCGTTTGTGAGCTGTCTACCTGGTAGAAGCGGTCAAAGATTTTATCTAACTGATCGGCTGGTATACCAATACCTGTGTCTTTAACACTGATGCTAAAATGTTTTCCTTCCGCTTTCAGATTTAGAATTACTTTGCCACCCTCTTTGGTGAACTTAAAGGCATTGGACAAAAGGTTATGCACCACTTTTTCTATTTTTTCCACATCGATGTAAGCTGTGAGTTCGGATACTTCCGGATAGAAGAAGTATTTTATTTTTTTATCATCAGCGATAGATTCATAGGATGCAGCTGTCTCTTTAAGAAATTGAACCAGGTCAACGGGAGATGTGTGCAGTTTCATTTTGCCCGTCTCAAGTTTGCTGAGGTCGAGCAGTTGATTGATAAGTTTTGATAAGCGTTGCACATTTCGTAGCATAACACCAATCACAGATCGCTGATCTCCTTTAAATGTTCCTTTGTACATTTCTTTCAGCGGACCCTGGATCAATGTAATGGGTGTGCGGAATTCATGAGAGATGTTGGCGAAAAAATTGGTTTTGACTTTATCAATCTCCTGCACCTTTTCAAGTTCAAGATGCTCCAGTTTTAATTTCGATGTGAGACGCTCGCGTTGAATAATATTTCTCCTGGCTGCGATTAAAAGACCCGCTAGAACAATTCCATATAATGAATAGGCCCACCAGGTTTTCCACCAGGGAGGAGCAATCACGATCACAAGTGTCGCACCTTCTTCATTCCAGACTCCGTCGTTATTGGAGCCGATAACACGGAAAGTATATTTTCCGGGACTGATATTGGTATAGCGTGCAAATCGATTACTGGCATTTGTCTCAATCCATTCCTTTTCGTAAGGTTCAAGCTTGTACTTGTATTGATTGCGTTCAGGATTGACGAAATTCAATGCTGCAAATTCAAAATTAAAATCATTTTGATCGTGAGTTAATCGGATTTCATGCGTGTAGGAAATGGATTGTGTGAGCGGGGTTTCCAATGTTAATGTATCGGCACCTGTTCCATCCACCGGCACGGCTTTGTTATGGATTGAGAAACCAGTAATCGTGACAGGCGGAATGAAGGAATTATTTTGAAGACTATCGGGATGAAAAACTACTACTCCCGCATGACTGCCAAAATAAATAGTACCATCCTGACTTTTTAAACCCCTTCCATTTAAATAATACAACCCTCTGAAATTTTCACCGGAAAGACCATCGTCACTATCATAATTACGGAATGTATTTTGTTTAGGGAAGAAGTGCGAGATCATATTTCCGCAAGTCATCCAAAGCGTTCCGTCTCCACCATCCACAACACAATAAACATCATCATTGGGCAACCCAGACTGTGTAGTTCGCCAATTTAAAAATCTCGGAACATCGTTTTCCGTTCCTTTGATCATCTTATTAAGCCCCCCTCCTGTTCCAACCCAGATATTTTTATCGCTATCCATTATTACATGGTACACAATATTGTTGGACAAACTTTGCGGGTCATCGGACTGATGAGTAAACAGATCCAGTTTGCCGGTTGTTAAATTATATCTTGTCAGACCTGCAGTTGATCCTATCCACAGGTTCTGACTGGAGTCTTCGAGAAATGAATGAACAGTAGATTGAGCAAATGCTGTTAATCTCTTATTCGTTACTGTCTTTGGGTCAAATTTGGTTATGTCGGCCCAGCCTCCAAACCAGATCGTACCATGGGAATCCATGAAACTAGTGATGGATCCGACATCAGGACCTTTTATTTCAAAGGTTTCAAAAGTTTGACTTTCTGAGATATATTTTCCAAGTATCCTCTCGTAGGTCACCATCATATTTTTCTTTCGGTCAAGGAAAAGAGATCCTATCCCAAACTTAGTACGAGGATCCAATTGATTCACCTGGTTTGCGGAAACGGTTCCCAGAGAGGGATTTAATTTGATAAGGGAAGCAAAGTAATTGTCGGCTTTCTTATCTCCACCAAAAATCCATATCTCACCATTTACATCCTCCACGATAGAACCGATGCCTTGGCCGAACTGACTATGGATTGTGAACTGTTTACTTTTTGGATGACGTTGTCGCAACCCTTTATACGATGAAGTCCACACAATCCCCTGCCTGTCTCGCGTCATGGCAATGACAAGGAGATCACTGGCTAATTTATCCATCTTGCCATTTTCAGGGTCGAACATGTAAACTCCATCTCCGCATCCCAGCCTGATTTGTCCATCAGGATCCTCCTCAATGCTAAATACCTCGCTTTTTGGTTGGATAATGTGTGAAAGATTTTTCAGACGGGTTAAATAACTCAAGGCCCGTAGAGGTTCCGACCCAAATTCGGTTCATCTTATCAACCGTGACACTCCGAATAAATTGATCACCAATACCTTTTGGATTAACCGTGGCGTTCGGGAATTGGGTAGTTTCTCCTGTTTTTGCATCCATATAATAAACGCCCTGACTCCCAGCACACAGCAACTACAGAGCCGTCATCTGTTTCTGCTATATCAGCAGTCGTCGGAAGAAATTTGGGGGAACTTTTCAATGTTGAGGGTTTCCGGATCGGCCACATAAACACCCTTGGCTTGTACATATCCATATCTTCCCATCTCTTCGCTCACGGAGCTTGCTACACCAACTGAGTTTATTTGGAATCCCGTAATCAGGCCAATGGAAATAGAAGCGCTCTGTCCTTGGATCGAACAGATCAAGTCCCTCAGCATGTCCTATCCAGAGTCGTCCCATTTTGTCTTCCAGGACACTGTTAACAAGGTTACTCCTCAGGCTATTCGTGGATAAGGGGTTGTTCCTATACGTAGTAAAACGCATACCATCAAATTTGGACAACCCTGAAGAGGTCGCCACCCAGATAAACCCATGACTATCCTGCATCACGCCGTTAATAAGTTGATCAGGAAGCCCATCCTTCATTGTATACATTCTGGATACGAGTTCCTTTTGCTGCGCGAAAAGGTGAATGGACGCACAACAGATCCAAAAGACTACAAAGCGAGAGGTAACTTTGAAATCCATAAAATTGGTTCGTTAAAGGAAAGGTATCTATAAGGTACAAAAAGTAGACTTAGTTTCAGTCTTAGAAATGAAGGTAATACGATCATGAATCTTTGACTTTGATTCCCAGTTTCTTCAGAAAACTGCCCCGGTGTTACTCCAAACTGTTCTTTAAAACATTTATTAAAATAAGAGAGACTGCTAAAGCCAACACTGTACGCGATTTGCGTTACATTATCACTTTTCTTTCGAAGCAATTCGGCAGCGCGTTTTAAACGTATTGTTCTTAAAAACTGACTTGGCGTTTCGCCCGTAAGTGCTTTGAGCTTTCGGTAAAAGTGCATGTTGCTGTAGCCCACTTCACGACTTAATTCATCGATGGAAAAGTTTTCATCACCAATGTGATCTTCAATAATAGTCATCACTTTGTTAAGAAATTTTTCATCGAACGAAGTAATTGCGATTTGTTTCGGCTCCAATGTTACTTCCCTGCTGAAACGTTCCCGAACCTTTTTTCTTTGTTCGATACGATTTCTCACAATCAGTTTCAATTCATCGGCATCAAAAGGTTTGGATAAATAATCATCTGCTCCCGTTTCCAATCCGGTGAGTTTGCTTTCGCGATCTGCTTTTGCAGTTAACAAGATTACTGGAATGTGACTGGTAAGCTCTTTTGTTTTTATGCGTTCACAGAATTTGTAGCCATCCATTTCCGGCATCATTACGTCACTGATGATAAGATCAGGGATGATCTCCTCAGCTTTCGTTATTCCTTCTTTGCCATTGGCTGCTTCTATTACTTTGTAATGATCAGAAAATGTTTTTCGAATGTAGTGCCGCATGTCTGCGTTGTCTTCCACGATCAGTAGTATGGGTTGATGATCATCAGAGGTTACAGTTGATTTCTCAGTTTTCAGTTTCACCACTGCTCTCGGCATAAGATCCTCATAGACTATTTCGCTCTTCTTGAAATCTTCCGGATCAATGATCTCATCTTTATGGAGGTGCTCCTTCCCTAACGGCAAGCGCACAGTGAAAGTAGCACCCTTTCCTTCAAGGCTTTCCACGGTAATAGTCCCGTGATGCAGTTCCACCAATTCTTTAGCGAGTGCCATACCCAGGCCGCTGCCTTCATGTTCACGGGTTTGTGAGCTGTCAACCTGGTAGAAGCGGTCAAAGATTTTATCTAACTGATCGGTAGGTATACCAATGCCGGTATCCTTAACGCATGATGCTGCAATGTTTTCCATCCTGCTTTAAATACAAAATTATTTCACCGCCTTCTTTGGTGAACTTGAAAGCATTGGATAAAAGGTTATGTACAACCTTTTCCATTTTCTCGGCATCGATGTAGGCTCTGAGTTCCGTTACTTCCGGATAGAAAAAGTATTTTATTTTTTTATCATCAGCAAGAGATTCATAGGATGAGGCGATCTCACGAAGAAATTGAACCAACTCAACCTGATGAGCGTGAAGTTTCATTTTTCCTGCTTCCAGTTTGCTGAGATCAAGGAGTTGGTTGATCAGATCGGGAAAGCCGCTTGGCATTCCTCAACATAATGCCAATCACAGAACGTTGTCCTCTTCACAGTGGCCT
The DNA here is from genome assembly GCA_963846745.1 of uncultured Bacteroidota bacterium. Taxonomy (GTDB): domain Bacteria; phylum Bacteroidota; class Bacteroidia; order Cytophagales; family Cyclobacteriaceae; genus Chryseolinea. The sequence goes on from CAWJXE010000011.1 coordinate 56,921, forward strand.
TTGAATACATTTCTTTCAGAGGGCCCTGAATTAACGTAATGGGTGTACGGAATTCATGAGAGATGTTGGTGAAGAAACGGGTCTTAAGATTATCCAGTTCGCTTAGGTGTTCAGCGCGGTGTTTGAGTTTTACTCTTTTGATGTCATAATTTCGCCAATAAAGAAACATTGCTGTAAGCGTCAAGTACCATACAAGGTGTAGGCCCACCAGGTCTTCCAGGGTGGCGGGAGGATGCGCGAACATTTAAATTGTTTCCTTGTCACTCCATATTCCATGATGGTTGCTGGCCTTTACCTTTGAAGACGAATTCACCTGCATCAAGATTTGTATAAGTAGCTGTACGATTTTTCCAATCCGTTTCAATCCAGTCCGATCCAACCCTTCCAGTTTGTGTCGATACAAATTTTTATCTGGTGATGTCATCTCCATCGCAGAAAACTCAAACGCGAAATTGTTGTGTTGATAGTCGAGAACGAGACTGTTAGTTGCTCTATTGTTCGCTGGAAGGGACACTTCCCCTTGAATTTTTTTCAAAGGAAGCGATTTGATTGTTTATTTTCAGTTGCGTCAATACCGGAAGAGTTTTCGCATTGGAGATCTCAAGGGAAAGGGGATCAAACAATGTTATGCCTCCTGTAGTCCCTAATACTATTACGCCTTTGGATGTTTTCTCCACAAATGACACCCCTTCAGGAAAATCGTCCTTGGGACCAAATTCAATGGCAACTTTTCGCTTGCGATCATAGCAGACCATCCGACTGTGCAAAGGGTCAGTAAACCACAACCTGCCGGCTGCGTCAAATGTCATGCTGTAAACGGTATACTTTGGAAGAGTCAGGGAACCAAGCGTGTAGGCATTTTTAAGCTTGACAGCTTCGTAAAAGCCGTTGTAAGTTCCGATGATCAACGTATCGTCTGAAATTTTTAATAAAGAACGCGCCCCCTTTATATGTTTAAAAACATGTTCAAAGCCTCCATTGCGAAAAAGATCGACACTATTCCAGTTAACGACCCAGAATGATTTTTCATCTTCAGGATAAAATAACCAACTGTAATTATGACTCAAGGAATTGGAGTCCACGTCGTTATGCACATAGTGAATTACTGATCCTTCCGTTCCGTACAACTTCCCATTTACCAGTTTACTCACACCATGCCCGCGCGAAGCAACCCAAATGTTCCCTTCATTGTCTTCGTACGCATTTCCAATCAAAGGACGAATATGATTTGGGTCGCTACTATTAGCAGTAAACATTTTACCCGCACCGACTACACCAGTTGTTGAATCAATTGGATACGACATCACACCTGAACTCCACGAACATGCCAAAAATTTGTGTTTACCAACACCAGTACTTAGAACGACTCCATTCAGTGGAGGATCGCGCATTGCTTTTTGAAATTTTACGGAGTCCATTGCAACCGAAAGGTTAGGCATTGCTGTCCACAACTCGTTGCTTTGGTGCACTCCCCTTACAAAAGCCAAATGATCACTTCCATTAGCCTGAAAAACAGACCCACTTACAAAAGTGCCTGGTGAATCAAACTTAAAAGTATGGAATTGAATTTTTTTTGGTATCAGTTGATACAACCCCAACGACTCGGTACCAAGCCAAATAATCTGCTCCCGGTCTACAAATAGATGGCCCGTAAACCGGGCTTCTGGAACATCGCTCGTGAAGGTAACGTGAAGTACCGTCGCGCGGATCATAACGAAAAAATCCATCTGGCGTACTAAACCAGACTATGCCGTGGCTATCCCGCGTGTATGGGTATCCTGAAGAAAAACCGAACCGTTGTGTGATATGATAGTCCTGATCAATCTTAACCATTTTATTCTCCCCTACTGAAAGCCAAACATCATCTGGATCATATTTTGGATATTCGATCAATTCCCAAATAGGCTGTTGATAAAATTCAGATGTATCTTTTGGATCACATTCTGGGCGCGTAAATATTCTTTTTGTTTTATCGAATTTCCAAAGCCCTTGTCGAGTGGCTAGTAAGAGAAAAGTATCACGATCACTTATTCCCCAAATAGAATTTCTTAAAGCATTTCTTACGGAATCGCTGTGCTGATTCGGATATTGAATGGTCTTTTTGGTCTTCGTATCAAAAGAAACCAGTCCGACATCGTCAATTCCAAACCAAATCATCCGATCATCAGGCGAAAAACAGGAACTCCTCAAATTATCAAGTCTCGTGTCCGGCTGGTAGTGTATGAAGTCATCCTTGTTCGGGTCGTACCTGGACAGCAGTTCACTTATAACCCAAACATTTCCAGCCCGGTCGGTTTTTAGATTTGCTATGCCACCAGTATATCTGACGCTTAGTGTATCCGAATCAAACCTATATGTTTTGAAATTGTAACCATCATAACGGCTTACTTCGTTACGGGACCCGATCCATATATACCCTAGTTTATCCTGAACTATCCCTCGAACCTGCACAGACGCTAGTCCATTATCAGGAGTAAGTCGCCTGATATTATATCTTTCTTGCGAAAAAACACAGTGGGTACAAACGAAAACAAAGGCGAAGACGATTCCCAACGGCAAAAGGGCCTTATGTTTCATGATATATCTGGTGAGACAATTTTAATTTACGAAAAACAGTGCTGCAATGCGAAACATTGACTCAGACTTTACTCGCTTCAACAAATTTCCCCGGTGTTACACCAAACTGCTCCTTGAAACACTTGTTAAAGTACGACAGGCTGCTGAAGCCAACGCTGTACGCTATCTGACTTACATTGTCACTGTTTTTGCCAACAATTCAGCCGCCCGTTTTAGTCTGATCGTGCTTACAAACTGACTCGGCGGTCTGACCGGCCAGTGCCTTGATCTTGCGATAAAAGTGCATATTGCTGTAACCCACATCACTGGCTGAACTCGTCGATGGAAAACACCTCATCGTCCATGTACTTTTCGATCGATCGCAAGGACTTTGGAGAGAAACTGTTCATCCAAAGAAGTAATACAGATCTGACTAGGTCTGGAGTGTGACCTCCCTGCTAAAGCGTTCGCGCAACTTCCCGTTCATCGATCCGGTTTCGAATGATCAGTTTTAATTCATCGGCATCAAAGGGTTTGGACAAGTAGTCATCCGCCCTTGTTCCAAGTCCTTCTAACCTGCTTTGGTGATCTGCTTTGGCAGTTAACAATATTACGGGTATGTGGCTGGTCAAGCTCTTTGTTTTAATCATACTGCAGAATTTGTAGCCATCCATTTCCGGCATCATAACATCACTGATGATAAGATCGGGGATGATCTCCTCAGCTTTCGTTATTCCTTCTTTGCCATTGGCTGCTTCTATTACTTTGTAATGACGGAAAAAGTTTTACTGAATGTAGTGGCGCATGTCTGCGTTGTCTTCCACGATCAGAAGGATGGGCTGATGATCTCAGTAGGTTACAGGTGATTTTCCGTTTGCAATCTTCACCACTGCTCTCGGCAACGAGATCCTCATAAACTATTTCGCTCTTCTTGAAATCATCCGGATCAACGATCTCATCTTTGTTGAAGATGTTCCTTACCTAACGGCAACCTAACGGTGAAGGTAGCTCCCTTTCCTTCGAGGCTTTCCAATGAAATAGTTCCGTGATGCAGTTCCACCAATTCTTTAGCGAGCGCCATACCCAGTCCGCTGCCTTCATGTTCACGGGTTTGTGAGCTGTCAACCTGGTAGAAGCGGTCAAAGATTTTATCTAACTGATCGGCCGGTATGCCAATGCCGGTATCCTTCACAATGATGCTGCAATGTTTTCCATCCTGCTTTAAATACAAGATTATTTCACCGCCTTCTTTGGTGAACTTGAAAGCATTGGATAAAAGGTTATGTGCAACTTTTTCCAATTTCTCGGCATCGATGTAGGCGCTGAGTTCCGTTACTTCCGGATAGAAAAAGTATTTTATTTTTTTATCAGCAGCGATGGATTCATAGGATGCGGCTAGCTCACGGAGAAATTGAACGAATTCAACCTGAAGCAGCATGTAGTTTCATTTTTCCCGCTTCCAGCTTGCTGAGGTCAAGGAGCTGGTTGATCAATCGGGAAAGCCGCTTGGCATTCCTCAACATAATGCCAATCACAGAACGTTCTTCTTCATCTGCAGCCTTGTTATACATTTCCTTCAGCGGGCCTTGAATTAACGTGATGGGTGTGCGGAATTCATGAGAGATGTTGGTGAAGAAACGAGTCTTGAGTTAATCCAATTCGCTCAGGTGTTCAGCGCGGTGTTTGAGTTTTACTCTTTTGATGTCATAATGTCGCCAATAAAGAAACATCGCTGTGAGCGTCAGTCCATACAAGGTGTAGGCCCACCAGGTCTTCCACCATGGTGGAGTGATGATGATGACAAGTGTAGCTCCCTCCTCGTTCCAGACGTCCATCATTGTTTGATCCAATTACGCGAAAAGTATATTTCCCTGGGTTGATATTGGTGTATCTAGCGATGCGGTTGCTTGCTGATGCTTGGATCCATTCGGATTCAAATGGTTCAAGCTTATATTTATAAAGATTATTTTCAGGGTCCACAAAATTCAAGGCAGCAAATTCAATGGAAAAATCGTTTTCAACATGAGTCAATGTAATGTCACGCGTATATGAAATATTTTGGCTTAAAGAGGTCACGGATGATGAATCATTAGGTGTTCCTTTTACAGGGACAGGCCGATTGTTGATTGAAAAGTTTGTGATCGCAACGGGAGGAACGTAGGGGTTGTCCTGTAAGCTGTCAGGATGAAACATTATTTATTCCCTGACCTGTGCCAAAATAGATTTTCCCGAAGCTGCTTCTCAATCCCTTTCCAAAAAAATATCCTTCCTTCATATCCCTCCCGGGAAGTCCCTCGTCATTAGGATAACCGTTCGTCCTTTTTACTTCAGCAAAATTTCCAGGTAGTCCTTTCTTATTTACGTAATTGCGAAAAGCATCATGTTCAGTAAAAAAATGACTTATCATATTTCCACAGGCCATCCAAAGCGTTCCGTCTTTTCCGTCGAGAATTTGATAAACGTTATTATGAGGAAGTCCTGAATTTGAAGCAAGCCAACGGCGAAATTTTGGTATGCTATTTTCAGTACCCGGAGTTACCCGATTGAGACCTCCATCAGTTGCAACCCACATTACCCCTTTATAATCAATCAATATGTGATAAACTGTATTATTTGATAAGCTTTGAGGATCCTTCGGGTTATTCTTAAACACATCCAGTTTTTTGTTTTTCAGATTGTAGCGAATCAAACCCATTGAAATTGCCATCCAGATATTTTTGCTGGAGTCTTCTAAAATAAAGTGTGCTGGTGTTTTTGGGAAAATTTTCAGATCTCAGAGGTTCTTGTCTTTAAGCTATACTTATCAATATGGGTATAATTACCGAGCCAAATATTCTCTTCTGAATCCACTAAAAGAGCCATAGGATTAGCAGTTTTTAAATTGATGCTATCTGATTTGCCTGTATTCAAATCTAATTTTTCAATTTTCGATCCCATGCAAACCAGATCGATCCACTTTTATCCACATAAATGCTGTGAACAAGGTTTGTAATTGAGGTTTGGTTTTTATATGTTGATAAACATTCTTCATATCCTTGTCAAATCTAAAAACACCTTGGAATGTAGATATCCATATATTTTGATCATGATCTTCAACAATAGATCCGATGTTATTGTCAAACTTCAAGATATGTTTTGAACTTTTTTATTCTGGGGTTCATTTGGTGGAGTCCATGGAGGGTCGGGAGCCATAATATACCCTGCCTGTCTTTTATGATTCCCACGTATAAGAGGGATTTGTGAACCTGCTGCCCGTTCCAGTTTCAGGATCAAAATCACCAACCCCATATTCAGTCGCCACCCAGAGGTTGCCATCTGGAGCATCATATATTTTGTTAATATTAAGTTGGAGAAGATATTGGGTAAATTCATTTCTTTTTTCATCGAAGAGATTGAGACCACGGTAGGCACTTACCCACATCCTATTGTGTCCATCAAAAAAACGTTGGTAACAAGATTACTGGAAATACTCTTTGGATTCTGCGGATCATTTAGATACGTAGTGTATGGTGGATCTGCTGCTGAATCGTAGCGAATGAGTGCCACTCCGAGTAGCAAACCAAGTTGAACCATCGGGAGATTCGGTTACGCTATTGTAGGAAATATCATCAGGTAGATTTGAATTTTTTTGTATTTTCAATACTCTTGGGTCACCAATATAGAGTCCCTGATTGCTGCAAATCCAAACCTTGCCATCCTTGCGTTCTTGTATTTTCCTTACGGTGACGCTGAGCCCTTTTTCTCGCTGGAGTGAATCGTACCAATGGTATAAAAAGGATTCGGTGCGGGGATCAAATACATCGAGTCCCTCCTGGTGGCCAATCCAAAGCCTCCCCATTTTATCCCGGTACAAACTAGTTATTTCGTTGTTGGCAAGGCTGTTTGTCGATGTGGGATCATTGACATAGTGCGTGAAATTATAGCCATCAAATTTATTCAGACCTGAATTGGTCCAACCAAAATAATCCTATTTCATCCTGAACCATAGAAAAGATTGCTCGTCGGAAAGACCATCTCTCATGTAATAATGTTGGATTCGGATGGCCTTTCATTTTGCGCATGTACTATGGTGCACAAGCAAATGTATCAGGCAAAGGGAACATGTTTTAATTTTCATAAAGGCAAGCGCTAGACCATAGATTGAAACCCTCCTCAGCAAACTGTCAGGGCGTAACAACAGTTTATTAAAGTAAGCCAGACTACTGATGCCAACGCTGTAGGCGATCTGCGTATTGTTCTTTTTGCACTCAACAGTTGTGCGGCACCGTTTAGTCGAATCTTCTCACAAACTGACTCAGTGTTTGATCTGTCAGTCCCTTGTAAGAAATCCTATCAGCTACAAAGCAAGCATCGATTTGCCCGACACTTTCCAACACTGCAAATAATGCCATGCTCTGGAGTTCGTGAGCATCAAAGGCGAGGATATTCTAATATACAAAATGAAAGATGGCAGATACCGTAAATACCTCAGCCTGATAATCTTTTATGATAAAAGCATCGACATGTGTTGATCCCTAAATGCCTTGCTAAGTAATTGTTACCACACGGATACCTGATCAGATACATCCGGATCGTCACCTGAAGAATGTGATGCTCTACTGGTTCCAGGGTGGAACCACAAAAGCCCAAGCACTACAGGCTGGTAGAACACCCGCAAGTAGTCGGCCCAACTGTAGCTAGAAGCTTTGTGGCAACCAGAAACTAGAAACTAAAAACTCGAAACACTAAATTTTCGGAGGAATCAACTTATACACTACCGGCGTTACGATCCGGGACAAAATTGTCGAGCTGATCAACCCGCCAATAAGCACGATGGCCAAAGGTGAAATCAATGGGTTTGTCGACAAGGCGATCGGCATAAGCCCACCAATTGCCGTTAAAGAAGTCAGCACGATAGGAAGAAAGCGGACCTCCCCTGCTTCACGAATCGCTTCATCTACAGATTTCCCTTGTTGCCTTAATTGATTCGTAAAGTCCACCAGCAGGATTGAGTTCTTTACTTCAACACCTGCCAATGCAATAAGCCCAATGATGGCGACAAATGATAATGGATTTCCCGTAGATCAGCAACGCCACAACGGCACCAACAATTCCCAGGGGAATTACACTTAGCACAATAAGCATACTTTTGAACGTCTTAAACATCAATATAAGCACGGCCACAAAAAGGAACACGGTTACAATAATTATCGGTCCAAGTCCTCCGAACGATTCCTTGGTGGCTTCTACTTCCCCACCCATCATAAAGCTATAGCCCTCCGGCAATTTTAAATGCTGCATTTTTTCAACTACGTCACCAATAACCTCGTCATTCGTGCGTCCCTTCTGAACGAAAGCCGATACCGATACCATGCGCACTTTATTGTAGTGATCGATGCTCAATGGCGAAGATTCTAACTTTAGCGAAGCGATTTGTTCCAAAGGTACCGGTGCCCCTTGTGACGTATTTATAAAAAGATTATCAAGCGATGCGAGCGTTGCCCTTTCTTTCTTGGGTGTTGTGAGGTAAATATCAAAATCCTCCCCCTCAGCATCTGAGAAATTTCCCATGTCCAGACCCGCGACAGCCAGCCTGACGGTGCGGTCAATATCAACCGTATTAATTCCACTCATACGAGCCTTGTCCTGATTGATGACGACGCGAATATCACTTTTCAGATTGCTTACCGGATTGTTAACATAAATGGTTCCATCAGTTTGCTTCAGCAAGGTTTCAATTTGTCCCGCATATACCCGAAGGGAATCCAGGTTATCACCAAACAACCTCACCTCTACTGGCGCCACAATTGGCGGACCTTGCTCAAAGTTCTTAACTTCTATTTTTGCGCCGGCATACGACTTGAATTCATCACGAAGTGAATTGATGATGGAAAGCTTTTGCGCCGGCGATGTGTCGTCATCAAGTTGAACAAAGACCTGGGCAAAATCAGTTCTTTCATTTTCCTGAACCACGTTATAATAGATGCGTGGATTTCCTTTTCCAACGTTCGTTGCATAATACGAAACCTGAGGCACACGGCTTACGACTTCTTCTACATACCGGGCTACTGAATCCGTTTTCTCCAGGTTGGTTTGCAAGGGCGTGATGGCATTGATAATAAACTGAGGTTTTTCCGATGCCGGGAACAAGGCAAAGCCAATAAAGGAGAAAAGTTGCAGGGATCCGAAGAAAATAACGCCTGCCAATACCGTGGTAATAACCGGATGTTTTAACGCTTTGTCCAACAACCTCGAATAGCTGCCATGAATTAACTTCTGCAAGCCTTGCATAAAAACATTTCCTCCTGAAGCACCATGATCCTTTAACAAACGACTCGACAAAAACGGAATAACCGTGAGCGATACCACCATGGATGCCACTACGGACATGATCACGGCGAGTGGTAAACCTCTGATAAAATCTCCTGCACCCTCTGGTAAAAATAGCAAGGGCATAAAGGCGATGATCAATGTAACCGTACAACCGACAACAGCCAGACCAATTTGTTTCGTTCCTTTAATGGTAGCCTCAAATCGTGTGTGTCCTTCGCGCATCCAGCGTTCAATATTTTCAACCACGACAATGCTATCATCTACAAGCAATCCAAGCGCCACCACAAGTCCTACAATACTTAATTGATTAAGACTAACGCCAATAAATTCAGAAGCACGAGGCCAATCGCTAACGACAATGGGATAGAAATCATGACAATGGTTGCGGCGCGGAATCCCAACGGTAATAGCGTAATGGAAACCAAAAATATTGCAATGAGAAAATCTTTTCCCAACCCCGCCAAACGTCCGTTTACATTTTCAGCCTGATCGAAATGATGAACCATGTCGATATTCGATGGTAATTTTTTATCGAATGCTTCCAAAACAGGCGCATAAACTTTTTGCGTTTGCGAAATATTCAGTCCTGGCTTTTGGGCTGCAATTACAAATACACAACGATGTCCGTTGAGCCGGGTAATGTGTTTGGTTTCATCAAAAGTGATATAGGAATCAGCAACATCACGGAGCAAAATATTTTTTCCATTCGCGGCATATACAATGGTGTTTTTGATTTCTTCGAGATTGGTGTAGTTGCCACTGGTCTTAATGCTGAACGACTTGGAACCTGCCACGATGCTCCCGCCAGGGATATTGGCCATTTCACTTTGCAACGTGCCAATGATGGCCTGTAACGGAATATGCATTTGAGCTATCTTTTCCAGGCGAAGTTCAATTCGGACAATTTGCTCAGGTAGCCCTTGCACCTCAACATTCTTCAGCAGGGAAATTTTTTCTAATTCATCTTTTAACGCTTCCGCGTGAAATTTCAATTTCGTGCGCGAGGCATTTTCCGATATCAAAGCAATCTGAACGATGTTGACATCGGAGGGTTGAAATTTTTGAATATCGATACTGAAAATATCCTGGGGCAGGTCGGCACGGAGACCATTAATCTCACGGACCAGTTCCTGGTATTTTTCGTCAGGATCACTTTCATATTTATACTCAACGTTAAATACCGCAAGACCATCACTAATAGTCGTCTTGATCCTTTTCATGTCTTCCAACTCGTTGATCTTTTCTTCTACCGGATCAACAACAAGTTCTTCCATATCTTCTGGACTTGTCCCGGGATATACCACGACGATCGCGTATTGTGGCGCTTCAATTTCAGGATCTTCGCTTCTCGGCATGTTGAACAAAGTCGTAACGCCTAAGGCCACAGCCATCAAAAACATGATGAGTGTGAATTGATAATTCTTTACCGCGTACTCAGCTATTTTCATAACGGATTTATTTAGAAATGATAATGGGGGAATTGTCTGCGAGATACGCGCTGCCAGAAATTATTAAAGCGCTGCTATTCTCCAGGCCTTTGCTGATTCGGATGGTATTACCATTGAACGATTCAATGATAACAGGCTGTTTCACGGCTTTTTTATTGTCGTTGGTAATGAATACAAAGCCCTCGTTATCATTGGCATCCAACACTGCCTCATAGGGCACACTCCACGAGGGTTGAGAAGCGTCAGAGGAAAGCTCCGCTGCGCCAAACATACCGCTGGCAAATTTTGCGTTTTGATTCTTTACCTCTAATTCAATAGTGAATGCACCGGTCTGCGGATCAGACGTCTCCCATTTACGTTTTACAACACCATCAAACGTCCGATTCGGGAATGCATCGACGGTAACTTTTGCCTTATCACGCAAATTTATGGACGACCATTGCTTATCACTAACCCCGATCTTTAAAATCCATTTGCCATCAGCCGCCCCGTTCGTTAGTAAAATAGGATCACCAACATCAACTACTTGACCCGGATTGATAAACTTGCGGAGGATATAGCCGGTCGCGTTAGCATGAATGGATGAAAAACTGCGATTAAATTCCGCAGCTTCAAGCTGCTCTTTAGCGACTGCCAAACCGGTCTCCGCATTTTGGAGCTGCTCCAGGGTGACAACGCTGTCTTTATATAAATTCTGAACGCGACGAAAATCACGTTGAGCTTTTTCGTATCCGTGACGCGCCTGAGATACAAGGGTATTTATTTCACGAAGGTCGAGCGTAGCCAGGAGCTGGCCCTTTTTAACGAAATCTCCTTCCTTCACAAGAATGGAACTAACGATACCGCTGGTCTTAAATCCAAGGATAGTTTCATCATCCGTTGTTAGTTGCCCGGATGCTTTAATGACATGTGTTCCAGATGATTTTTTTAGTTCGACTATACGCACCGGGATGGGTTCGGAGTTTCTTGGAACGTTGCCCTTTCCGCTGCTGTCTGTGCAAGACTGCATGTTAAAAGAAAGCGCGATGACACTTGCGATCGCAATAGTGGGGATGATTATCTTTTTTTTCATAGAGAGTAGTGATTTTAATTTTGGAAGGAATAGGAAGCCGTTTCGCGCTCGACACGAGCTTGCGCCGTTAACACTTCGAGCTGACGGAGGTTGAGTTGAAGTTGAGAATTCGTGAACTGGTTGCGAGCATCCAGAAATTCGATGAGCGAATTCACACCTTCCTGATATCCTTTTTCTATCAGGTGGAAATAGCTTTGCGCTGATTTCAATTGTTCCTGAGCAGCCTGATAATTCTGAATCGTAGTTTGTAGTTGATTCGATGCGTGGGTTGCTGCGAGTTCCAGCTGGCGGTTTGTGTTATTGAATTGCTGTTCCGTTTTCTGAATTTCGAGTTTGTTTTGACGGACGTTTATATTGTTTCTAAAGCCTTGAAATATTGGAACGGAAAGTTGTACACCTACCAGGTAGTATCGGGAATCTTCATTGTATTTCCAACCGGAAGCCTGTGTGCCGAGGTCGAGGAAGGCATTCACTTTCGGCAGACGGCTCAGTCGGGTCATGCGAAGCGACGATTCGTTGATGCCCTGTTGCACCCTAAGCATTTGGATTTCTTCGCGGTTTGTCACCATACCTGAAGAATCCATCACGAAAGGCATGTTCTCCAGCGATGAGGTTGTGTTTACTTCATGATCGAGATCTCTGTTCACCAGGAAATTCAAATACTGCCGTGCATTCCTCACCTGATTTCGTGAGTTGTTTAAATCTGCCTTCACGCGCTCCACTTCACTCTTGGACCGAAGCACCGTGGCTGGCAAACTTTTGCCGTTTCGCAATAACGACTCGTTGATTTCAACGTTTTTATGGACCAGCGCCAAAGCGCTTTCGTAAATTTTTACGGCAGCCTCCGCGGCTACATGACTATAGTAAGCCGTTTTTATGTCGAGAACGAGTTGTCGTTTGTAGGCATCAAGTTCATATTGCTTCAACATGACTTGCTGACTTTGAATGGTGCGATTGACGTACAAGTCGGTGTTGATCAACGGTACAGAAGTCCGGACGCGCGCATCATAAAAATCCTTCGGAAAGAAATTTTGCTTAACGTTCTCCACCTGCGGAAATGCATCGCTCTGGGTAACCTGATTTAAAGAGGCGTATACGGGGTTCAATAAATCCCCAACAGGAATTGCAATACTTCTACCGCCTTCGCCAGACGTATAATCTGCCAACACGTTTACAGTGGGAAGAAAATAACTCTTTGCAAGGTTGAGTGATTGTTGGGCTTGCTGAAGTGATACATTTTTCTGTTGCAGTACGAGATTACTCTTCAGGCCTTCCTGCACATAATCTTCCAGGCTCTGTGCGCTTAACATTCCGGAACAGGCCACCAAAAGTAGCGCCCAGCAAAAGCCTTTCATGTTGATTTTTAGAGGGTTAGTTTGCATTGATCATTTAGTTTACACTGTTAAGTCGTATGGCAAAAAAATTTATTGTACGTTTTTATGCATTCTTTCTAATATTTCATTGACCATTTCGCTGGCCTTTCGAGCCAAGTCCTTTTGATTCAAACTTTCAACCACCGAGCATCGATTCCGGATCTCAAGCGACACAATGCCATGCACCATTGACCATACCGTGAAAGCGACAATGTCAGGCTGCATATCCTTAAAGTAGCCTTTGGCAATACATTCGGAGATCGTATTGGTCAAAAAGGAAAAAGATCGTTTCCCTTCTTCCCAATCCGATTCATCTTTTGTGATGGAGTCCATCGGCGACCGAATGATGAACATGAGGTCATAAAATTCCCCGTTTTCCAAGGCAAAAGTGATATACGACTTATTAATAGCCTTCAATCTTTCGAACGGATCTGCGACGTGGGCAAGGGGTCTGAAATATTGATTCAGCAAAATAAAACCTTCCTTATGCAGCTCACAGAAAATATCATCCTTGTCTTTAAAATACAGATAGATCGTCGTCGGAGAGTATTCGATTTTCTCAGCAATATTTCGGATCGAAGTATCTTCAAACCCCTTTTTCATAAACAATTCTTTGGCTGCCTGCAGGATCTTACCCCTCAACTCTTCTTTTTGGCGCTCTTTTCTCGTGCTAATAGTCATTTTCTTAGGCTAGATAATTTACTTAACGGTGTTAAGTTAATTATTGTTTCAGACTTTTCAAAAAAATATCCATGGGGACCATCAAATCTGTCAGATTTTGCAGCCTGGATTGACGTATTCACACCCGCTTGGTATTAACAAGACGCAATATCTTTGAGCCTGAAGAAAATTTTTTACATAAACGCTGTCCAAAAATTTTGACTCCGTGCGATATAAAGTCGTAGGATATAAATTATGGACATTAAGGATGGAGCAACAACTTCCCGAAAGTTTAAAACTTTCGGGAAGCTGACACAAACCAAAACAGAAAGCATCATGGTTGACGACAAATCGGCAATAGCGGAATCGCCAACGCCGCGCGCTGGCAACAAAGAATGGATTGGCTTGGCCGTCATCGCGCTTCCTTGTATGCTCTATTCCATGGATTTAACCGTGCTGAATTTGGCAGTCCCGCATCTCACGGCGGATCTTAAGCCGAGTAGTTCCGAACTTCTTTGGATCGTCGACATCTACGGTTTTCTCATCGCCGGATTCTTGATTACGATGGGAACACTCGGCGATCGAATTGGTCGCCGTCGGTTACTGCTTATCGGTGCAGCCGCTTTTGGATGTGCTTCTATACTTGCAGCGTTCTCGAACAGCGCTGAAATGTTAATTCTGTCGCGGGCAATTCTTGGGAATGGCTGGCGCGACCCTTGCCCCTTCTACCCTTTCGCTGATTCGAAATATGTTCCTTGATCCAAAGCAGCGTACCGTTGCAATCGGCGTATGGGTAGCCAGTTATTCCGCAGGTGGAGCGATCGGGCCCGTAATTGGTGGCGTCATGCTGGAGTATTTCTGGTGGGGCTCTGTATTTCTCATCGCTGTTCCCGTAATGATTCTTTTGCTCACGCTCGGGCCAATTTTCCTTCCAGAGTTTAAAGATCCAAATGCAGGAAGACTGGATTTTACGAGCGCGCTGCTTTCATTAGCAGCCGTGCTCTCTATGATTTTTGGACTCAAGAAGATCGCCGAACACGGCATTGGTTGGATGCCGGTATTATCAATACTTGTGGGGATAGGAATTGGAGCTTTGTTTTTACGACGCCAGCGCAGATTAGCTGATCCGATGATCGACTTAAAGCTCTTTGGCTCTCCTGCGTTTAGTGCGGCGCTGACGATCTACACACTGATTACTTTCATCGCGTTCGGCGCGTTTATTTTTATTTTTCAATACTTACAGTTGGTGCAAAACCTTTCTCCTATGCAGGCAGGGTTATTGTCGCTGCCGTCCTTCGGTGGATTTATCGTGGGATCTGTTTTTGCGCCCATGATCGCCCACCGATTCCGCCCAGTGCATGTCGTAACTTGGGGGCTTGTTTTAGCGGTGATCGGTTTTGGGTTGATGACGCAAGTAAAGGTCGACTCGGGACTTGGTTTTTTGATTGTCGGCATGTCAATTTATTCCCTGGGACTAGCACCTGTAATTACCTTGACGACTGACTTGATCGTTGGAGCGGCTCCCCCGGAGCGCGCAGGTGTTGCTTCTGCCATTTCTGAAACAAGCTCCGAGTTTGGAGGCGCGCTGGGTATTGCTATCCTGGGCAGCATAGGAACTGCCATTTATCGAACAAAAATGAACGCTGGAATCCCGCATCAGGTTCCCGAAACATTGGGCAACGAAGCAACGGAGACCCTAGGGGGAGCGGTTACGGTTGCCGCTCAGCTGCCGCATAACATAGGTTACGAATTACTTAACACCGCCAACGAGGCCTTTGTCACTGGCATGCAGCTCAATGCGTTTATCGGTGCCGTGATCGCTGCGGCCTTGGCTATACTGGCATGGAAATATCTAGGGAACTAAGGATCAGCGTATATAAAAATGCAACTTAACACAGAGGCGCAAAGGCGCAAAGTTTCGCTAAGGATCTCTCGACTAGGTCTTCTTCGCAAGTAAATTATTTAGGCTCCCTAGGTGACTATCACCCAAAACTTGTTCTCCATTTTATCGCTTCGTGATTTTGTCATCCAATTGAAGCATTTCATTGGGAGGGGATTCTTCGCCCTCCCGCGCAAGCGACCCTTCGCTCTGAATGACGGGTTTATCGTGAGGGTCAAGAAACTCTTTGCGCCTTTGCGCCTCCGCGGTGAAAAATTCATCGCGGAATCATTTCTCAACCGGAATAAACAAGACAGCATCAGCGACAACAATTCCATCTGCTTTGTCTGTGGAGATTTCAAGAGCGTTACCTTTACCTGCGCTAAACGTATATTTCCCAACCGATATCCATTCACCTGATGTCTGTCCCTCAACCTTTACTTCATTCGGCCTGACCATCACTTCATGAACGTCCTTTCCGGCCTGCACCCGAGTGGTCACCTTTGTGGCTGAACCATTGATACGTGGGAAGTACACAAACACCTCGTATCGTCCCGCCTTTTTTATCATCGGGTTAAATTTTACCGACTGGGTCGACATTTGCATTGACGCTTGATGATTGCAAATAGGAAAAAGCATATCCACCGTTTATTTCTTTTTTCCACTCACCTTGTATTGTAACAAAGTCTTTATCGTCGTTATCCACCAATATCTCTGGCGTGCTGCCATTTACCAGCGGATCTTCTCTCAATTTATTTTGGACCGCCTTGACATCGACGTCCTGAACACTGACTTTGCGATCGATGGCCTGTACCGCCGCCGTTGCAGTAGACTGTCCCAACACCATAAATACCGGTTCCATACGAATCGATCCATAAGCAATATGCGTCGCCGACAAACAGACCGGAACAAATAGATTTTTGCACTCATTGCCTTTTGGTATCAGCGAACGGTATGAAATCGGATAAGGCGGAAATCCGCCAACCTGAACATCGCCTTCATTTTTCACCATACCATTGATTACTACCCGGCTCGTGTTGTGCGAATCCATGGTATAGGCGGCCATGCCCACGCCATCTTCTACTTTTTCTTTTCCTTCACAATTCGCCTGTGTCATCACATACGCTCCCACCATACGCCGCGCTTCGCGCACGTACATCTGTGGAGACCAGTTTCCGTTGTCCCTGTATTCGTCCTTTGGGTAACCCCATTTTAACATCTCTTCCCTCAAATGCTTCGGCATGCGTTTGCTGTGGCCAATGAAGTATAAAAGTCCTTTGATATAATTCTCGTGTTGTTTTGTAATTCTTTTCCTTTCATCGTAGGTAGCTTCCGGATAATCGTAATTCATTCCAATCATGTCGGTAGAAAAAGGTCCATTGTTATTAATATCTGTTTTTTGATTCGGCATTAAGTCCGGCTTCAAAATCAAATTGAATGGACGATTGGGTTCTTTTTCTAAAACACGGATCAATAATTCGTAACGGCTGGAATCATAGTCTTCCGGTTGTGTTATTGGAATCATATTGCCTGGATCACGCGACAAACAGATTCTAAAATTGTAAGCCTGGATTTTTTTATCACCAGTTCCATTGGGCGGCAGTTTTTCATCGCTTATTCCCCAGAGCAACCCACTTTCCGGTTTTCCCGGGATTTTGTAAGGATCTATCCCATCCAAAAACTGATGTTTGTCACGAACCTGTACACCATTATAGGTTTCCTTATACTGAGAATTTCCCTCGCGCCCCGTAACGTAAGAAACCCCAGCTTTCGCCATAAGATCGCCCTCGTAGCTGCAATCGATGAACATCTTAGCCCTTACGATTTGATTCGTCGAAGTCAAAGGCTTTGAAGAATTTTCAATAACAATTTGTTGAATGATACCGTCTTTTTTTTCGACCCCCACGAGCCTGTAATCAAAGACGATATCCAGGGATGCAGACTTTATGTATTGGTGAAAGGTCTCCTCTGCAACATGAGGTTCAAATATCCACTGTTCAAATTTTCCATAATGGTTTCCAATCCGGCGATAAAAATCACGCGCCAGTCCTGTTACCGCATATTTGTTGCCGATGTCGGTGTAGCCTAGTCCACCCGTTGTTAATCCTCCGACGTGTTTGCCGGGTTCAACAATTAAAACAGATTTGCCTAGTTTCCTGGCAGTATAAGCCGTTATTATGCCGGCGGAGGTTCCACCATACACACAAATATCAACTTCGGTAACCTTTTGAGCACCGGCCTGGTATCCAATTAAAAAAAGAAAAATTCCAACCAGGAAAATTCTGGTTTTGCTTGTCATGGTCGAAAACATAAATGTGAAAGCCTTATAGCCTATTGACGGCGTTGAGCTCCTGGAATGCTTGTGCCAGGCGGTTCTTAATCGAGGTTTCGCCTTCGCGCAGCCAAACGCGTCCATCGTAATATTTTTTATTGGGAGCATCGTCGCCCGTTGGATTTCCCAGTTGAGATTGAAGAAATGCCTGGTTCTTTTTATAGTAATTGTGAATACCATCCCAATATGCCCATTGAATATCCGTGTCGATGTTCATTTTCACAACGCCGTAGCCAATGGCCTCCCGGATTGCTTCTGGTTCGGAACCAGATCCACCGTGAAAAACAAAATTCACTGGATTGGGCTTTGTCTTAAATTTTTTCTGAATATAATCCTGAGAGTTTTTAAGAATAGCGGGTTCGAGCTTCACGTTGCCTGGTTTATAAACACCATGAACATTTCCAAAGGATGCAGCAATAACAAAATGATCGCTTACCTTCATCAATTCTTCGTAAGCGTAGGAAACTTCCTCGGGTTGCGTGTATAATTTTGAGCTTTCAACACCAGTATTATCGACACCATCTTCTTCGCCGCCTGTCACGCCCAATTCAATTTCGATAAACATGTCCAACTTGGTTAGCTTCTCAAGATATCGTTTGCTGATCTCAATATTTTCTTTCAAAGGTTCTTCTGAGAGATCTAGCATGTGGGAAGTGAATAAGGGTCTGCCATGTTGTTTGAAAAACTCTTCTCCATGTTTTATCATCCCATCGACCCAAGGCAACAGTTTTTTAGCGGCGTGATCGGTATTTAAGATAACCGGAACACCGTACAGGTCACTCGCTTCGTGAATATATTTTGCACCGGCTACAGCGCCGGCAATCGAGGCTTGCTGCGTGTTGTTGGCAATCGATTTTCCAATGAAAAATGATGCACCACTATTTGAAAATTGAATGATGGTGGGAGAATTAACATTTTTTGCTGCTTCAAGTGTTGCATTGATGGTATTGGATGTTGTAACATTTACGGCAGGCATTGCAAACTGATCTGCCTTTGCTTTTTCAAAAACCTTTTTTGCCTGGGTGTAATTAAGAACGAGTGACATGGTTGTGGATTGAATAGTTAAACATTTGTGTTGTTCCGCCGCGAAATTAAGCCTAATCTTTTACTTTATGCAGGAGATTTGAATTTATTCCATACTGTATAAAGCGCCCTAGTGTCGCCAACGTTTCCGGGAAAAACGATATAAATCATTTCTGGAAATTTGCTTTTGGAATCCAGCTGCCACACGGGTACGCCAGCGATCGCCTGCCCAAGTATTAGCGCCGATTCAGATGATAGTCCTTTGGAAGCTAAATCGCTGGAAGTGATTCCTCCTTTGGCAATAAAAAATGATGGACGAACCGTCAAGCCTCTTAATAATGTCCACTAAAAAAGAAGATATCCGCCTGTTAATAAACAAACTGCTTTCTGCATCCGATCCTGTTTTGAGTTCTCTACTGGTATAAATGACAACATCCTTTCCACTTGTCAAGCCACTGATCTGTTTGTTTGCTGATGTCATCGGATTTTTTGGTTGTGCTGTTATTCAATAATTCTAACACATCGATTTCGATAGTTTCATGCTTTTTCTGATCTAAGAGGTATGCAAGCTGACTGGTTGTCTTGGGAACGTACGATCCCACTATGATCAATGATCCATGACGTGAATCGCCTTTCTTCAGCGAGGTTAAAATTTTCCCGGGCGCTATACCTGCGCGAATGGAAACAAAGGTTGCCGAGCTTCTGATATAAAAACTGTTGTCCGGATCTCTCCGCCTTGAGCACTCCCATTGCCAGTACTTCAAGATCTGTGTAGGCAGTTGCATTAGCAATAACAACGCTGCGAGGTTTGCATGACATTAATTTCCTGGCAACGACGTCAGGCCCACCGATCCTGATATCGTCGAGAGAACAGGAGATAGTTTCTGATGCCTTGAACTTACCCCCACTTTTTTCTTCAACCCAATCTTTTAGATTAGAATGACTGTACCCAAAAACGTTATCCTTTGCAAAAGGTGTATCGGAAACAGGAACCAATTCACCTTGCTCTACAATATAGTGTACATCATCAATGGTGAAGCGGCCACCTTCAATGAAAGCGGGGATTAATATCCAAACAGCTTGTGCGAGTTGCAACGTGTTGGCAATCGCTTCCACTTCATGCGGAAAATGCCCTCGCAAGGTTGAGTCACTGCGGCTGATGACGATGATTTTCCGTCCGGTTTGTTTAACGGCTTCGTTAAGATTACTTCCAATTTCAATATTAAGCGCGACTGCCTTTTCCTTTGAAAAACTCCTTGAGTTGGTCAGTATAAATAGAATTGATGGTTTTTTTTTTAACTCCCGAATTAATAATGCAAGAGTCCAGGACGTTAGCACCACTACATCATGACAGGTCTGGGTTCCCGTTGGATCATCATCAAAAACGACAACCGTTTTTTCTTGCTGAAGAAATTCGTTGCGTATGGCAGGGAGTAAATCGTCCTTATATTCGGGGGGAAGTTGGGACAGTATTTGATCAGCTTTTTGATACATCGTTATCGTTATCCGTTATCAGTTATCAGTTATTCGTTTATCAGTTAATCGTATCGCGGTTGTCACGAAACTACCATTTTGTAAAGAACTGGGATGCCTTATCCGATATTCATTGAAAGTTATTGATAAGCGGTGCTGTGTTAAAAAGCGATTCAGGCAAGTTGTTTGAAATTCCATAGCCGATAATCCGAAAAATGGTTTGATATTTTAATAATTTTTATAAATAGCAAATAGCGGTTCAATCGACAACGATTTACGGTAACGCTTCACGAATAGCGACACTCACGGATAACGGATAACGATTAACGGATAACTGATAACGAATAACGGACATGCAAATCATCATCACCGGCGGCGGCGGCTTCCTGGGCCAGCGGCTCGCCAAATCACTCCTTAAAAGTTCTCTGTCATTCGATACTTTAGTATTAGTCGATATCGTCATGCCGTCTAATCCGGGCAATGATTCCCGCGTGCAGTGTAAACAATTGGATCTGTCAATGGAAGGAGCAGCGCGAGACTTGGTAACACCTCAAACAAAGATCATCTTTCACCTTGCCGCCATTGTCAGCAGCCATGCGGAAAAAGAATTTGATATCGGATGGAAAGTAAATCTCGATATCACCCGGTCAGTTACTAGAAGCGGTCCGCCATACAAATCCAACGATACGATTTGTGTTTTCAAGCTCGTTGGCGGTCTATGGTGGAGACTTACCCCCTGTGGTTAATGATACAACGGCTGTGACACCACGCTCCTCCTATGGGGCACAAAAAGCAATGGGTGAGTTACTGGTAAATGATTATTCAAGAAAGGGTTTCGTAGATGGTGTGGTGTTGAGGCTTCCAACAATATGTGTGAGACCAGGTCGGCCAAATCTTGCTGCGTCTTCTTTCGTCAGCAGCATTATCCGTGAACCCTTGCGCGGTGAGGAGGCGGTTTGTCCAGTATCGCGTGATTTAGCTCTTTTAGTTTCCAGCCCCGACACTGTAATTCGGAATCTCATCCATGCTGCAACACTAAAAACAGAATTGTTAGGATGGAGAACGATTAATCTGCCGGGAATAACGGTGACGGTTCAGCAGATGCTTGACGCACTGGAACGGATCACAAATGAAGCAACAGTCGACCGGGTGCAATTCAAGCCTGATGAGGGTATCAATCGAATTGTAACGAGTTGGCCGGGCGCGCTAGATAACACGAGAGCTTTGCAGCTGGGTTTTTTTGCAGACAATAGTTTCGATAATTTTATACGCCAACACATCGACGACAATAAACAGATAGCGTGACGAACAATTTGCCAGTTCCCCTCATTGGTCTAGTGATCGCTGTCGCTATTCTCATTTTTTTGGTCCTTCGCACCAAAGTACATCCGCTCATCGCGATGATAATCGCTGCTTGTATTGCCGGACTAAGCGGCGGGATGTCAAGCAATGAGACAGTTGATGCTATCACAAAAGGATTTGGCTCTACACTTGGCAGCATCGGGATCGTGATCGGTTTGGGTGTAATGATGGGGCGAATTTTGGAAGTTTCAGGAGCAGCCGAGCAGATTGCATTTTCTTTCATAAAGTGGCTTGGCAAACGGCGAGAAGAGTGGGCACTTGCATTAACGGGTTACATCGTCAGTATTCCAATTTTTGTGGATTCTGCGTTCGTAATTCTATATCCAGTGAGTAAGGCGCTGGCCAAAAAAGGTAATCGGTCTATTTTGACGCTGGGAATTTCCCTTGCGGGTGGCCTGGTCGTTACCCACACGATGGTTCCGCCGACCCCAGGGCCCCTGGGAGCCGCAGGACTTTTCGGCGTCGATGTCGGTGCCATGATGCTTTTGGGAATGGCACTCGCCATTCCATGTGTCATCGGTATCGTATTTTATGCGCAGTGGATAGGGAAGAAATATTCCAACGTTGATAGTCATGACGGAACGGATGAAAAACTTAAGGGGATCCAAAATACTTATCTGAAAGAAAGAGCAGACCGTCCATTGCCAAACCTGATGGTATCTCTTCTTCCAATTGTTGCTCCCATCCTGCTGATTTTCATCAAAGCAATTATTGGCATAATTCCTTCACTTTCACTGGCCGAAGGACCGGTTGCTTCGTTCCTGGTATCCTGTTTTAATTTTATAGGCACTCCCATCATGGCGCTTTCTATCAGCACCCTGCTGGCTGTATACTTGCTGGTTCCTTATCTGGACCGGCATGAAACATCAACGCGGTTGGAAGAAGGTCTTCAATCGGCAGGAATAATTTTAATGGTAACAGGCGCTGGTGGAGCGCTTGGAGCGGTCGTCCGAGATAGTAGTATAGGAACACAGTTGGCGGCACAAATCGTCGGCCTACCCTTATCGCCCATCATGATCCCGTTCGTTATTGCTACGTTGATTCGGTTTATTCAAGGATCGGGGACCGTAGCATGCATAACGTCGGCTTCTATCTGTGCCCCAATACTAGAGCAAATTCCAGGTGTGAACATGCTCTTTGCAGCACAAGCTGCCGTGGCAGGAGCCTTTTTCTTTAGTTACTTCAACGATAGTTTGTTTTGGGTGGTAAACCGGATGATGGGAATTACGGATGTAAAACAGCAAATGGCTGTTTGGTCGGTCTCCACTACAATTGCCTGGGCCATCGGAGGAATTAGTATAGCGCTTTTGAATTTGACAATGGGCACCGCCGGAACACTTCTAGATCCTTTGCTTCCGCTGACCGGGTTGTTGGCGATACTGCTATTTGTTCGGAGGACCTAGTCGCGCATTAGAGTGATAAATTTTTTAAGATAGGTGTTTATAACTGCAACTTTACATACGCGGTGAGCGTCCTACATGCTAAACGTTATAAGATAAATTGTCTTGAAACCAGCTGTTCGATTTCGCGCATAGGCTTTATTTATTTTGAACACTTTATCCCCATTAACCTACTCCTAATTGATTGATTTTCAGCCAAATGATAATTTGGTCATACATTAGCTTACGAAACTTGTCATTGATCCAAACCCTTTCAAACCATGATCAAAAATTATCTGCGCGTAGCTTTTCGAACTTTTTTAAAGAACAAAAGCTACATCGTCATCAACGCCCTTGGACTCGGCATTTCACTTGCCTGCTGTATTGCAGCATACCTGCTGCTTGCCTTTAATATTGAGTTTGATAATTTTCATGATGATCAAAAAGTTGCCCGCATCTTTAGGTTCCATGCATTATCAACGGATAAAGAAGGAAAACTCCACAGGGACTCTCAAGCACCAATTATTCTTCCGCCTATGGCCGCCAACGACATTGCCGGAATTGAACGGTATACACGTTACGTCTTTGGCAGACGGTTCTTTGCGCTACGGAGATCAATCCTTTAATGAAAATCTAGCGTTTGCCGACAGCGCGTTTTTCGAGCTATTTGATTATCCCCTGGAATCCGGAAATCATCGTTTTTTTAAAGACAAGAATAGCATCTTCTTAAGTCAGGAGCTTGCTAAAAAATATTTTGGTAACGAAGACCCTACGGGTAAGCTAATGGTTCTGAACTCAGTCAATGAATCTCAAATTGACCTGATCGTTGGAGGGGTGCTGAAAAAAGTACCCATCAATAATACGTTTAGTTTCCAGGCGCTGCTCAGGATCGAGAATTTTATAGACATCAATAAAATCAAAGTTGATGACTGGAGTGACTGGAGAAATCCGAGCACTTTTATGGAATTGACGACACCAGAAAATGCTGAGCAGGTTAGTAAGCAGTTGGCCAAGTACATACCGGCCCGTAATAAAGCTCGTACCGATGTTGTAATCGATTCGTATTTATTGGAACCTTTCAAATCCAATTATAATCAAGACGATATCAACGGAAGCTGGGTCAACTACAGAATTAGTCCTGCGCCTCTTGTCATCTTTACGGCCATGGCATTAATTATCTTGTTAATTGCTTGCTTTAACCTCACCAACACATCGATTGCGATGACTGCAAAACGACTTAAGGAAGTCGGCGTTAGAAAAGCCATCGGTGCTGCGCGTGGGCAAATCATTTCTCAGTTCCTCCTGGAAACGTTGCTCACCATTTCGTTGTCATTGATCGTCGGTTTGTTAATGGCCCAAATAATTGTACCTGCTTTTTCTAACATGTGGCAATTGCCGTATGGGCTTGAAGACATGAACGGACTGAATTTATTTATTGCTTTGATTGTCATGGTTTTCCTGGCTGCTATGATTGCTGGTATCTATCCGGCATTCCTGAGTAGCAAATTCAAACCTACCCTCCTTTTAAAAGGGACTGTAAGAATAAAAGGAACAAATATGCTTACCCGGACGCTTGGTAGGAATGCAATTCGCTTTATCCGTTATCGTCTTAATCGGTGGTGTCGTATTTATTCAAAATACAAAGTTCCAGGACTCCATTGAATTTGGGTATGACAAGGACATGGTTGTAACGCTTAGCATACAAGGTGAGCGCGATTTTGACATCTTGGAAAAGGCAATTTTGACAAACCCTAAAATCCTGGAGATAGCGGTCAGCGATGGCAACGTCGGCAGCAATAATTATCAAACCCCCATAACCATTGACACCGGAAAATATAACGTCCAGGCCATGGGCGTTGGGAAAAATTATTTTGAGACCATGGGACTTCGCCTTTCAGAGGGAAGAACATTTAATCTGGAGAATGCTTCCGACCAGACTGAAGGTGTAATCGTAAATAAAGCCTTTGTTCAGAAGACAGGATTAACGGACCCATTAGACAAAATTGTGATCCTCCATGACAACAAGAGAAGGATATTGGGCGTAATCGAAAATCATGTTGACAATTTGTACAGGTCAAAAGATCCGGAGCCATTTATATTTTATCCAGCTGGTAAAAATCAATACATCACATTGTTGGTAAAGACAGAAAAGGCTGACCTTCCTGAAATTCAAAAATACCTCGAGAAAACCTGGAAGGAAGTTTTTCCAGGCAGGGCATTTGAAAGTCAGTTTCAGGAAGACCTTGTTTTGAAGGACAGCAGAAATGCAAA
The DNA here is from genome assembly GCA_963846745.1 of uncultured Bacteroidota bacterium. Taxonomy (GTDB): domain Bacteria; phylum Bacteroidota; class Bacteroidia; order Cytophagales; family Cyclobacteriaceae; genus Chryseolinea. Next base: position 82,061 of record CAWJXE010000011.1, read on the forward strand.
TGCAAATCTCGAAAAGATATTCCTCTTTATTACCGTTTTAGGAGGTGTGCTTTCCGCGTCGGGTATTTTTGCGCTAGCTTCCCTGAACATTGCCAAGCGTACCAAAGAGATTGGTATTCGGAAAGCGCTGGGAGCATCAGTGGAGAATGTTATTGGATTGCTGAATAAAGAGTTTGTAATCATCTTGGCAATTGCAGGAATCTTGGGCTCGGTCGCCGGATACTATTTGACAAATGCCTTGCTGAAAGAAATTTATGCTTTTCACGTTCCCGTTGGTATTGTGTCGGTTATTGTTTGTTCCCTCTTCATTTTTGGGGTCGGAATTTTCACGACCAGTGCAACAATATTTAAAGCGGCAAGAGCAAATCCAGTGAATACGCTAAGAAACGAATAGCGAAGGATACCTGTAAGAAAAAAGTAACTTTCGTTCAACACAAAAACCATGTTCGCGGCGTCGATTGCCTTAGAACATGGTTTTTCGCTTTTCATGGAATGTCTCCCCAATGTTTGCAGTATTTTCACAATCTTCATGACCACTAAGACAAAGGCCCAACTAACGTACTTCAACCTCTAACAATTATTAATCCGATGCCTGCCGTAATGTATCTCTTGTTGTTTCTCCTCATCCCTATTGTATCGTTAGCACAGTCGGACAAGTTGGAAATTAAGGACGTTGTCTATGCTGAAGCGGATGGACGTAAACTATTATTGGACATCTATAAGCCATCGTCCAACAACAATCCTTATCTCATCGTTTGGGTTCATGGAGGAGCGTGGCACTCGGGTTCAAAGGAGGCACCGCCACTAAGTTTTGTAGGATCGGGATACGCGTTGGCGAGTGTGGATTATAGACTTAGCGTGGAGGCAAAATTTCCGGCACAGATACACGACATAAAAGCAGCGATTCGGTATTTGCGGGCGAATGCCGCCAAGTACGGATATCGTTCGGATAAAATTATCATTGCGGGCTCCTCTGCAGGAGCGCACCTCGCTGCTCTAACTGGCGTCACAAACAACGATAAAGAACTAGAGGGCAATGTAGGTGAATACACAACCACAAGTTCCGCCGTCCAGGCGATTCTGGACTATTATGGACCCACAAACTTTACAACAATTTTGAAACAATCGACACCCCATGGTGTCAGCGTCCGTGGCCCAGCCATGGCGTTGCTGCTGGGTAAGACTGTCGATAATATTCCCGACATGGCTCGAAAAGCAAGTCCCGTTTTTCAGGTTGATGCCAACGATCCACCGCTCCTTATTTTCCATGGCGATCAGGATATTCAGGTTCCCATCAATCAATCGCATGAGTTGGTTGGCGCGTATAAAAGTCACAATCTAAAAGTGCAGATGGAGGTGGTCTATGGCGCCGGCCATAGTGATAAACCATACTTTGAATCGAAGTATCAGCAAATCGCCGAAACATTCCTTAAGGAAGTTTTGAAGAATTAATATCAATTTTAAAAAATATCAACGGCGAGTTGCGCATCCTGGCAAATCCGAATTGAATTTCGTTCGCGCTAGCCACCTGTGTATGGCTTGAGCGCAACATTTATCTTGTTCTCAATAAATTTTAAATGATAGACCGTCATTGCGCCCTTTGTCTTTGGAAGTGCTTTCTTTATCCTGGCCTGAATCTCTCCCAGTTTATTGATGATGATGGGTGGAATATCGCGTGAAACTTTATCAATTCTGGATGGACTGATAAGATCCAGCAATTTATCTACGTAAACCTGTTGCAAATTGCGTCGATAGCTGCTGATGGTGTCATAGGTTTTTAATTCGTTCCACATCGCATTATCCAGGTCGTCGATGAAATTAATCAAGGGATATGCTTTCTTTCCATATACAACTTGGGCATCGGCCATTTTTGCAAGGTTATTATTATTAAGCAGACTGCTTAATATCATGTTTTGCGACCGGCTGATAATTTGAGTCGGTGATTTTCCGATACGTGTAAGGATGGCGGTATCCAGTAGCCACGTCGGCGTGGTAAAGATATGACGGTTTAGAAAATCCATGGACTCCCATTGCAATTCAATGGGTACCACATCGTATACTGGTCCTGGCTGATCAGAGGATTTAATAGTTTCGTACATCCCTCCTACGTAGGCCAACGCATGCCCAAGATAGTAGTCGAATTGGTTGCATCACCGCATTGTACATCTGATTCAAGCTTCTATAGTTTTCATGCCCCTGATGGGTCCATTTAATTAAATTTGGAACGACGCGCTGGAGATTTCTGATGCCGTACTCACCGGCTTTCATGGCATTATCACCAATGTCTTCTGTTTGCGTGCGGGGATCATCAGACGTAAACTCAGAGCCAAATCTTAGTTTTTCATTTTGCAATTTTTCTACCACCCAGTTGTTCATTACCGGAATCTCGGCATCTGCATTTTTCGCTTCAGGAAATATTCTATATCCCCATTCAATGGCCCAGTGGTCGTAAATACCTATCCTGCTGATCAGACCCCGTTCGCCTACGCTGTCTTGCGGTTGCGCGACATAATTAAATCTGGCATAATCCATAATAGAAGGCGTATGTCCGTTGGCTTCGAGCCATACACGGTCCCGGAGTTTTTCCACGGGGACCGAAGAACTGGCAGCGTAATTATGCGTAAGTCCCAACGAGTGGCCTACCTCATGAGAAGCCACAGAACGAATCAGCTGGCCCATGAGGTTATCGTCAAATTGCATTTTTTGCGCCCGGGGATCCAAAGGTCCACACTGAACCATATACCATTCGCGGAGTATAGACATTAAGTTGTGATACCAGTTAATATGGCTTTCCAAAATTTCGCCGCTTCGGGGATCGGTAATGATGGGTCCGGCAGCATTCGCAATAGAAGAAGGTTTATAAACGATGGCCGAATGTCTTGAGTCTTCCAGGCTCCAACCCGGATTTTCCTTTTCTGTCGGAGCTTCCTTTGCCAGTATTGCATTTTTAAAACCCGCTTTTTCGAAAGCAGCCTGCCAATCCGTGACTCCCTGAATCAGGTAAGGCACCCATTTTTTAGGAGTTGCCGGATCGATATAATACAGAATCGGTTTCTGAGGTTCCACCAATTCTCCCCGCATATATTTTTCCATGTCACCGGGCTTCGGTTCAAGACGCCATCGTTTGATGTAACTTACCACCTTTACTCCCTGGGGGTTGGCGTCATAATCTGTATACCGCTCAGTAAAGTATCCGATTCTCCGGTCGGAAAATCTTTTTCTCATGGGTTTTTTCGGCAACAACACCAAGGAAGTATTTAACTCCATGGTAAAAGTGTTATCCGTTACTGTATTCCGGTAGGTTTTAATCGTGCGGATCTCCACATTTAAAGGAAACGAGTTAATATCCTTTATGTAGCTTGTATTCGAAACCAGTCCCCCTACACGCATTGTCTTTTTTGATGCGGAGCTGAAAAAGAAAATATCATTGTCACCGTTTACGTAATCTGTAATTTCAATAACACTACCCCGGCCGTTGGGGCTATACGCACCGATACCAAAGGCGGAAACCAGTGGCTGAAGATTTGACCTAACCACAGCGCTGAACATGGCATCGGTACTATCGCCAGCATTGTCCTCAAAAGTTATCCGGCGAAGGAACAGTTTGGACCCAGGACCTTTTTCAAATCGTATAACGGTGTTCCCGATCTGATCACCAGCATATCCGGTAAATTCTGGTCTTATTCCAGCAGCACCTTGGGCAATTCTGCAGACCACTAATATGTCACGCCCTAAAAGACTATCGGGGATTTCGAAATAGTAATTATCGTCGACTTTATGGACCATAAACAATCCCTTTCTGGTTATCGCATTCGAACGGATGATATTGCTGTAACTGCGTGGTGCTGAAAGCTGTGTGTTTCCAGCTGGGACCGATGAAGGCGTTTCTTTCTTAGACGTGTCTTGAGGGATTACAGGAACCGCGGGACGGGTTTGTGTTTGGGCGAACGTGGCGAAGCAGATGAATACAAAAATAATTATTCCTATAGATCGCATTCGAAATCATTATATTCAACAAATATCACAAACTGCGCATTATAAAATAACCATTTTTCTATAAAGAGGTTCTCAGACCTTTTATCCCGCTTTATTGTTACTTCAAATTATAGCATTAAATGCGGTCTTATTTCACAGGCGAGGGATTTTTCTCTACAAAAATAGCGGGCTTCATTTCAAAACGCCAGACGTCCGCTCCTATTTTCCCAATGGCATGATTTTACTCGAAAAATTGGTAAAACCTAACGAAAAAATCATGAAACGCACAAAAGCTAATGAGGCTACCATTGAAATAGTCAATGATCTCATCAAAATTAACAACGATCGCATTAAGGGATATGAGAAGGCGATTGAAAATACCGAGATACTGGAAGCAGAGCTCAAAACACTATATGCGCGAATGGCCGAAGAAAGCTATCAATACAATCGGGAACTTTCCGACGTCGTCACAAAAGCTGGGGGACAGCCGGCGAATGACACTTCCGTTCCGGGAAAAATCTATCACGCATGGATGGACGTAAAAGCAACCTTTAGTGGTGAGGATACAAAATCAACATTAGTTGCGTGTGAATTTGGCGAAGACGCGGCTCAAAAAGCATATGCTAAGGCCCTGGAAAAAGAATCGCCGCTTCCGCAAGACGTCTATGACTTAATCGCGCACCAAAAATCATTGCTGAAAGGATCACACGACCTGATTCGCCAATTCCGCGATCAATACGCCGAAGCCTAGATTAAAATTCTATTATCACGCGTATGAAACAGACGCAAAAGATCTTTATCGCTGTCGTACTAATTTCGATCGTTTCTGCCTGCAGCAGGGAAAATAGCGGGGATAGCAATGCAGCCGCGGAAGAAAAAAACGAACAGAAGTTTGACACCAGGGCTGAAGAAAAAGAGGCCAATTTTGTGGCTGAAGCAATCGAGGAAAAGTACGCGGACATCAAGCTCGCCGAACTAGCGAGCACAAAATCATCGAATAAGGAAGTTCAGGATGTAGCGCAACAATTGGTGAAGGATCAAGGCGAGTCTTTGGCTATCCTGCAGAATTTGGCCAACAAAAAAGGTATTGTTTTTCCTGCCGAAGAAGGTGAAGAAACAAGTGAAAAAGTAAACGAGCTTTCAAAACAGCAAGACCCAGACTTCGATAAGAAATGGTGTGATGAAATTATTGCAAAGCATAAAAAAACAATTCGGGAGTTCGAATTGATGCGCGATAAATCGAAAGATCCGGAATTAAAGGAGATAATTACCAATGACCTGAAGGGGCTCCGGGCGCATCTTGACAGGCTTGATAGCCTTGAAGAAAATATAATGTAGCGGTAAAAAATAAGCCGGTGAACGCCGGCTTATTTTTTTTAAAACAATAAAAATCATAAGTCAAACAAATAGTTTATGCTACCCAAAATAAACACAATCCGTCTACGGGTGTTAAGGATGATTTTACTGTGCGGCCTTTGCATGTTTATCCTGCAAAGCTGTAACCCACCTGCGGATCAATCCAATGCTTCGCAGGATTCTAAACCGCTAGTTTCCATTCCCGATTCATTACCTCCCCCTTATGAAACCAAATCGGTAAAAAATTTCAGCAAAGTCATCGGATGGCCTGAAAATAAGACGCCGGTTGCGCCGGATGGTTTCAAGGTGACAAAATTTGCAGATGGTTTACAAAATCCACGCTGGATCTACGTGACACCCAATGGCGATATCCTTGTAGCGGAGGCAAATACGGAGACCAAAGGTATCAAGAAAGTAACGGACAAAATTTCCGGTAAGGCGGAATCTCAGAACACTGGCGAAAGCGCAAACCGTATCACCTTGTTGCGCGATAAGGACAACGATGGAACACCCGAATTGAAACAAGTTTTGTTGTTCGGACTAAATCAACCGTTTGGAATGTTAGTCCTGGGCAACTCCCTTTACGTCGCGAACACTGACGGAATAGTGCAATACCCCTACCAGCCTGGACAAACTCAAATCAAATCGGAAGGAAAAAAAATTTTAGACCTGCCGGCCGGGGGACACAACAATCACTGGACCCGAAATATTATCGCAAATGCAAATCAAACCAAGATCTTCATATCCGTCGGGTCGGGTAGCAATGTGGCAGAACATGGAATGGAAAACGAAGTAAGAAGGGCCAATATCCTGGAGATAAATCCTGATGGAAGCGGTGAACGGGTGGTAGCGGCCGGGTTACGCAACCCTGTGGGTATGGGCCTCGCGCCAGGAACGAATGAACTATGGACAGTTGTAAATGAGCGTGATGAACTGGGCGACAACCTTGTACCGGATTACCTCACGAAAGTAAAAGATGGCGGTTTTTATGGATGGCCTTATGCCTATTACGGTCCGAATGAAGATCCCAGGTTAAAAGGGCAACAGCCGGAACTGGTAAAAGAAACTTTAATACCTGATATGTCCATGGGTGCACATACGGCCTCGCTTGGTTTGGTTTTTTACAAACAGAAGGCATTTCCAGCAAAATATCACGGCGGCGCTTTTGTAAGCCAACACGGATCGTGGAACCGGTCCCAACTCAGTGGATATAAAGTTATTTTTGTCCCATTTCAAAATGGCGCGCCCTCCGGAGACCCTGAAGATTTTTTAACTGGTTTTATCGCTGACACCTCGAAAAGCGAAGTCTACGGACGACCCGTGGGAATTGCCGTTCTTCCGAATGGTGCATTACTGGTGGCTGATGATGCGAGCAATGTCATTTGGAAAATTGAGCAAGAATCATTGCCGACGATGACGCTATAGAAGTTAATTTGTATTCCAAAAATCCTCCGATTATGGCAACGAAATCTTATATCCCAAAAGGCATGTCGGCCTTAACACCTATGTTGGCCCTGCGCAATTGTGATAAAGCAATTGAATGGTACAAAAAAGTTTTGAAGGCCACCGAGTTAAACCGGATAACCGACGGCGGAAAAGTTGCACACGCTGACCTTCAGATTTCAGATTGTATTCTAATGGTGGCGGAAGAACATCCGGATTATAATAAAAGTCCTGATCAGCTAAACGGAACTTCCATTATTCTAAATCTCTATGTGCCCGATGTTGATGAGACTGTAAACCTTGCTCTCGCGGAAGGCGCAACATTAATTTTTCCAGTCAAGGACCAATTTTATGGAGATCGCGCCGGAAGAATTCGCGACCCGTTTGGTCATATGTGGATAATTTCAAAACATATCCGAAATGTTACCCCGGCAGAAATGCAAAAGCAAATGGACGCCGTAGACGAAAAATAACTTTTCCATGACTGAATACGAAGAAAAAGCAATGGAGGAACTGGCTGGGTGGCAGCAAAAAATGAAAAATTCCCCAGTGCTTTTTGGTGACATTCCAAAAAAAATTCAAAACCGGATTAACCGGATGATCCCCGAAAAAATTCATGTCGCATTTACGACTGCGATAAAACAGACGACGCGTGCCGTTATTTTTGGGTCGGGCTTTACAACGGGCAAGCCACTGGCTGATGCAACCCTGGAAGAACGAGAGGTGAAAGTAAAACAGCGGATTAAAATATATAAAAATACAGCGGCCACAGAGGGCGCTCTCACCGGTGCCGGCGGAATTTTATTGGGGCTCGCCGATTTTCCGCTATGGCTTACCTTAAAAATGAAAATGCTTCACGAAATAGCCTCTTTATATGGCTATGATGTGAAAGAATACAAAGAAAGGATTTACCTATTATATATTTTTCAATTGACCTTTTCCAGTCGTGGGCAGCAACGCAAGGTATTCGAAGTATTGGAAGACTGGAGCCACCAGGAACACAATCTCCCTGAGAACATAAATGAATTTGATTGGCGGACGTTTCAATTGGAATACAGGGATTATATAGACTTAGCCAAATTACTACAACTTGTGCCTCTCATTGGTGCTCCTGTGGGCGCCTTCGTCAATCATCGATTAACTAAAAAGTTAGGGGTAACGGCTATGAATGCTTTTCGTATGCGATGGAAATCACAAAAGATGTTGACCTAATTTCAACCGTGTTATTGCGGTGGATTATGTTGTAATCTTCTATATATTGGAACATGACTTCCAAAGCCAAACCTTCCAGCCTAAAATCGCGCTTGTATGAAGTAGTTTTTGAGTCTGATACACCCGCCGGAAAGACATACGATATAGTGCTGCTCATCTGCATCGTTGCCAGTGTAATAGTTGTTGCGTTGGAAAGCATTTCAACTTTGCCAATTCCATTTGATCGATGGCTTTATATATTGGAATGGTTTTTTACGATCGTGTTTACCATTGATTATATCGCGAGGTTATGGATTGTCAAGCGTAAGAGGCAGTATATCTTCAGCTTCTTTGGAATTATTGACCTTCTTTCCATTTTACCAACGTATCTCGGATTATTCCTGGTGGGTGCGCAATCATTCATGGTTATTCGAAGCATCAGGTTGCTGCGAATTTTCCGAATCTTTAAGCTTACACGGTATGTTGGCGAAGGCCAAAATCTTGCTCAAGCCCTTAGATTGAGTCGCCCTAAAATAATCGTGTTCCTTGTCACTATATCGACTTCGGTTATCATTACGGGCACTGTGATGTATATGGTTGAAGGCCCTGAACATGGATTCACAAGTATTCCAAAAAGTATTTATTGGGCAATTGTAACGATGACTACTGTGGGTTACGGGGACCTGGCGCCTCAAACAGCACTAGGGCAAACGTTGGCATCTTTTATTATGATTTTAGGATATGGAATTATTGCCGTGCCAACCGGAATTGTATCGGCAGAAATGGTCGCGCTAAAACACAAGGAAAAAATCACTACACAGGTCTGTCCGCATTGCCTGAAGGAAGGACATGATCACGACGCCGTTTTTTGTAAATACTGCGGAGGAAACTTAAACTAGCGGAAAGCTTAAAGCTGAAGTGAGCTAAGGCGTGCAAATCTCAATGTGCGTGCATCGAGGCCAGGGCTGAAATGTTTCAGCTTACAGCACACAGCTAACAGCTGACAGCTTTATTTGTGTAGCAACTTCGAACCTCGAACTAACTCGAAACTCGAAACTAGAAACAAAAAAAAGCCCACTGGATTTGGCGAGGTGTTTCTGAACCCCATAAAGACAAGTTTTGAGCTGCCAACATCCGCAACCTTCTTCTGTTAACCTGCTTTTTGGGCGAGGTCACGCCAAATGGCATGATGAGGCCTGATTTTGCATGAAAGCTACACTCGGTATTGTTAAATTGTTAGGTTCAGCAAACGTGTCCCAAACCCGAGTGGGATTTGGCTGCAACATAATTAAAACACTTTTACGCTGCACCATTGACAAAATTGTATTTTTTGCTAGTGTATCCGTTAATCGTTATCAGTTAATCGTTCGCCGGTAGCCAAGCCTCATACAACTTTGAACGGACCGGATAACGGATAACGATTAACTTTTAACGGATAACTGATAACGGATAACGGATAACTTATACTTTTGTCCCCCGTTATGAATCCAAAAATTAATTTCACACCGGGACCGTCCCAACTTTACTTTACTGTAAAAGATCACGTTCGGACTGCTTTCCGGGAAGGCGTCCCATCATTATCACATCGAAGTAAAAAATTTGAAACCTTTTATCAAGATACTGTCGACGGCCTGCGTGAATTGCTGCAGCTTCCTTCCGACTATCACATATATTTTACCGGATCAGCTACCGAGATCTGGGAAAGACTAATTCAAAATCTGGTGGAGGAGAAATCCTTTCACATGGTGAATGGATCTTTCTCAAAACGTTTCTATGAAATTGCAGTACAACTTGGCAAGAAACCAGTCAAGAATGAAGTTGGCAATGGGAACGGATTCGATAGTTCCCTTTTGATTCCAGCAGACACCGAATTAATTGCCGTGACCCACAACGAAACAAGTACTGGCGTTTCCCTTCCTCTCGATTTTATTTATGATCTCAAAGGAAAAAGTCCAAATGCGTTGTTGACGGTCGATGCCGTTTCTTCATTGCCCTATCCAGATTTTGATTACACGAAACTTGATTCCGTTTTCTTTTCTGTTCAAAAAGGTTTCGGGCTTCCATCTGGGCTCGGCGTTTGGATGGCAAACGACAAGTGCCTCGCCAAAGCCGAAACCCTTTTAAGCAAGGGAATTTCTATCGGGTCATACCATACCTTACCCGGTCTTCAAAGCTTCGCGATCAAAAATCAAACACCTGAAACTCCCAATGTGCTCAGCATTTACGTGCTTAGCAAGGTTATTAGAGATATGATCAGGCGGGGGATATCAAATATCAGGAAGGAAACAGAGTACAAAGCCGCCCTCCTCTATCATACGCTGGAAAAGCATCAGGACTTGAAGCCATTTGTGACAGACAAATCATTTCAATCCAAGACGGTTATCGTCGCAAATTGCGGAGATCACACAGAACGAATTACAAAAGCCTTCTTGGAAAAAGAGATGCAGCCCGGCGATGGCTATGGTCCCGCAAAAAAGACTCAGCTGCGGTTTGCCAACTTTCCAACGCACTCTAAAGAACAATTCGAGCTGTTGGTAGATACCCTCAGCGAGCCAGTTTTATAGAAAAATCGGAATCGGTTATCTTCACTATTTAAACCTTTTTCGCAAAGGGTGGTCTAACTTCCATTACGCCATTTTTTCTTGGAAGACAAGGAACTGTTAAGTAAGATACGTAATCCGGAAACCCGCAATTATGGGTTCAATTTGCTCGTTCGCGAATATCAAAAACGCGTTTATTGGCATGCCCGTAAAATGGTAATCGACCATGACGATGCTGACGATCTGACCCAGGAAATTTTCATCAAAATCCACCGCTATATCGATGGATTTCGGGAAGATGCCCAATTGTTTACCTGGATATACCGAATTGCGACGAATGAATGTCTCAGTTTTTTGCAGCGGAAGAAACGGCGGTTTTTCCTGCCAATAGGTGATGTTGAGGGGGAACTTACGACTAAGCTGGAAAGCACGCCTGGCCTTTCCGGTGACGAAATTCAGCTGAAACTGCAAAAAGCGTTGCTCAAACTTCCAGACAAGCAGCGATTGGTATTTAATATGAAATATTTTGAAGATATGCCTTATGAACAAATATCAGAGATCACCGACACCAGTGTCGGCGCCCTGAAGGCCAGCTATCATCATGCCGTTAAAAAAATAGAAGATTTTTTATCGGAATGATTAAACTTTCAACAATTTATCCTGTCAAAAGAGCATGAAAAAACTGGAGGACATACCCAAGAAACAAAATTTTGAAGTACCTGAAGGGTACTTTGAAAAGCTTCCGGGTATCATTCAGTCTCGGGTCACGCAGCAGCAGAAAGAAAGAAGCTGGGGGTTTGATCACCGCTTCGCACTTCGCTTTGCCGTGCCAGTTGTAATTCTCCTGGTGGTTGGCATCTTCTGGTATAGCCGTTCGCAGATGGACAAAAGCGTGGAAAATATTCTTGCTTCTGTTCAAACGGAAGACCTGATCACGTATCTGAGCGAAAGTGATTTTACCACGGATGAGTTACTGGAAGATGTCCAATTGAATAACGAAGATGCAATGGATATCGAAGAATCCGTATATGAACTCCAATTCACTGATTCAGAATTTGAAGAAATTTTTAATGAAATCGAATAATAGCTACAAAAATGAAAGCTGTATTTAAAATTATATTCTTGAGCCTTATAGCGATGTCTGCTTTTGCGCAGGATGAGGAGTTACCTCAACCACAGGACCAAAAGGTAAGAGACAAAATTGAGGCTGCGCGAATTGCCTACATCACCGATCAGCTTCAGCTTACTCCGGGAGAAGCGGAAAAATTCTGGCCGATATACCGCGAGTTTGCTGAAAGACGCAGAGAAATAAGGCAACAGCTGAGAGACACCAGAACCGCCAATCCACAACAAACTGATCAGGAAGCAGTGGATCAGCATTTTAAAATGAAGCAGCAAGAACTGGATTTAGAAAAAGACTATTCCGGCAGGTTGTTAAAAGTAATTTCTGCCGAAAAATTAAGGTCGCTTCCGCAAGCGGAGCGCAAATTCAGGCAAATGATCCTCGACCAGATTCAAAGGAGGCAAATGCAGCAGGAAAGGCTACGCGACCGAAATCAGCAGCAGCTTCAGAAACGAAATAACTAGTTTTTAAAGAAAGGATGATTGATGCACTCGTGTAGACGTCTGCTGCTCATATTGATAATAACGGCATGCTGCGAATTTTCTTTTTCACAGCATGCTGATTCGTTGTTGCTATCGCAAACCGAAACCGAACTTTCCTTCGACGATTCACTTTCCATCTTTTACTTGATTGACAGTCTACTTCAACAGGGAGATCTGGACGTATCTCAAGCCGCCTTTCGCCTCAGTTACAATAGCAACGTATTGTCTACTGGCCGAACCCTGGGAATTGAAAATTTTGGACTCTCCCCTGGCATTTCGTACTATCATAAGTCAGGATTGTTTGCAGATTTATCAGGATATTGGAGCAGCGATTTTGACCCCTCTTATTACCTTACCGTTGCATCCATCGGATACATGCGCGATCTATCCAAACACTTTTCTATTATGGCTGGATACGATCATTATTTTTATGCGGTGGATGAAGACAACTATATTCCTTATAGGAATTCTTTGTCCGTCAGTCCTGCGCTCGATTTCAAACCAATGGGTATAAGTGCAACCTATTCCTTTTATTTTGGTGATGCGTCTGTGCATCGCATCATGCCTGGCATCTACGCGGTGCTCGAAAAAAGAAAATTTCTAAAGCTAAATCGAATTGCCATTACACCTTCCTTCTTTGTTCTGATGGGTAATGAACATATTACGGAACTGGAATATGTAGCGCCGCAAACCGTTGCCGAGGCCGTTCAAAATTTCAGAAAATTCGGAACTCGGTATAGTTTAGTGCAGCACAATAAAAACGTCTTTGGGATAATGAATTACGCCATTACTGTGCCTTTAAGTGTTACGCTATAAAAATTGGGGATTTTCTTTTTCTTACACCTACAACATCCCAAAAGCCTTACCCGGCGAGCCGTTGACGATCTCGGAAAGCAGCTATCTGTCAGGAAGCTTAACTTATTTCCTCAGCCTCAAGCGAAATAAATTGGCTTTGTAAAATACAGGGCTTTGGATATTTTGCGATCGTTAACGAAAAATGCGGGCATGCTAAGATTCAATTTTCTCTTAATATTTCAGATTACCCTCCTTTCAGCTTCAATTGCCCAGGATTTCCGGTGGCAACAACGTGTCGAATATAATATGGACGTGAGGCTTGATGTAAATACTCACAAAGTGACCGGAACTCAGCGGCTCACCTATTATAATAATTCCAAAGACACGCTTAACAAGGTGTACTACCACCTTTACTGGAACGCTTTTCAGCCGGGCAGCATGATGGATGTTCGTTCGTTAAATCTTCCCGACCCAGATCCGCGGGTTAAGGATCGTATATCAAAACTCAAGGACGATGAGATTGGCTATCAGCATATCCAAAGTCTGAAGCAGGATGGAAAAGATGTTAGCTTTAAAGTTGACGGTACGATTCTGGAAGTCGTACTATCCAAAGCGATTCTTCCTAACAGCAAGACCGTTTTTGATATGAAATTTGAATCACAGGTTCCCATTCAAATACGAAGGTCAGGACGAAATAACAGAGAAGGCATTGCCTACTCAATGACGCAATGGTATCCAAAAATTGCTGAGTATGATTTTCAGGGCTGGCATGCTTATCAGTACGTAGCGCGCGAGTTCCAAAGTGTGTGGGGGGATTTTGATGTCAAGATCACCCTCGATCCAAAACATGTCATCGGCGCAACAGGCTTGCTGCAGAATGGCGACAAGATTGGTTATGGTTATGAAAAACCTGGAACTAACGTCAAGCCGCCTGCTGGAGAACTCACCTGGCATTTCGTCGCCAAGAACGTAATTGATTTTGCCTGGGCGGCCGATCCGGACTATGCGCATGACCGGGTCAAAGTTCCTAACGGGCCTGAGCTTCATTTTTTTTATCAAAAAGATGAAAAGACAACCACGAATTGGAAAAAACTGCAGGAATATGCTGTCAAGCATTTTCAGTTTATGAACAAGACATTTGGGAAATACCCCTATGAAGCTTATTCAATTATTCAAGGTGGTGACGGCGGGATGGAGTATCCTATGTGCACATTAATATTAGGAGAAGGATCGGCCGCAGGACTTCTCGATGTAATGGCCCATGAGTCGGCACACAGTTGGTATCAGGCAGTGCTCGCATCAAACGAAGCACTCTACCCCTGGATGGACGAAGGTTTTACGGATTTCGCTAAACAGGAATCGGTAGCTGACTTAATGGGGACACCGATAAAATCTTCACATCAAAGTAGCTACAATGCTTACTTCGCTTTGATGTCACGAGGACTACTGGAACCGATCAGTCAACATGCCGACCACTACGGTACAAACCTTACCTACAAAGTTGCAGCTTATTCAATGGGAACCGTTTTTCTGGAACAACTAAAATATATCATAGGAGAAGAAAGCTTCTACAAGGGCATGCGTCAATACTATAATACCTGGAAATTCAAACATCCTGAGCCGAATGATTTCATCCGAGTGATGGAAAAAGTATCGGGATTAAAACTTCAATGGTATATGCGTTACTGGGTTAATACCACGAAGAAAATTGATTACAGCATTAAGAATGTAATCGAAAATGACGATACAACATTTATCATGCTGGAAAGAGTTGGAGAATTCCCGATGCCCGTTGAACTTGTCATTACTTTCAAGGATGGTACTAAAGAAATGTTTTACATTCCCACCAATGAGACGTTAGGTAACAAGCCCCGTGAAAATCAAAGCATGCCGCGTAGTGATCTCAATGCCTGGCCGTGGGTCTACCCCACTTACACCCTCACGCTTAAACGCAAGGTAGACGAAGTTGCGACCATTGAGATTGACCCATCGATGCGTCTGGCCGATGTCGAAAGGAAAAATAATGTGGTTGATCTAACGCATGGGCTTAAAGCCTTTTTCCGATCAAACAAAATGATTGTAGATTTTAGATTGACGATTTTAGATTGCAAGCACAAAACGTGTTCTGCAAAAGAATAAAGCTTCGTAGTCGCTGATATAGAAATACATTTCACGCAAAGGCCGCAAAAACTAAATCCGCTAAGGCCGCAAAATTGTTAATACGAATTGAAGATTGGTCGCTAAACAACTTTGTGAACCATTGTGTCTTGGCGACTTTGTGGCAAAATTTTAGATTTACGATTCCGGCTACCGCCAAATTTACAATCGTAAATGATTCGTAAATCTAAAATCATAGGAATGCCACGGAGACACAAAGACGCGAAGTTTCCTATAGGTTGTCAGTGTTGCTAAACAGTTTTGCGGCCTTATGGAATTTCACTTTGCGACCTTTGCGTGAAATGTATTTATAGTGGCCAGGCATTTTTTGCAGACCTGTTTGTGTTACCCAATCTAAAATCGTAAATCTAAAATCTAAGATTCCTCCATGATCAGAATCTGCCGAACTTCAAAGTAGCATTGTACGACACGTCACTAACATCCGAATCCCTCATACCTATTCCATCACTTTGAAATGCTGCCCGATAGGAAATGCCTGGGCTGAACCGCATCCATTTGAATACGTTGACTTCAAATTGAATACCTGGTTCAAGGACAAAAAACCAATTCTCATCTTCAACGTCTTCATCAAAGTCGAAATCATTGTCGTGATCATCCCAATCAGTACGCTCATGCTGAAGCGTAAAACCTGCGCCCGAGAAGAGACTGAAGGCCAAATGAACAGCCTTGTTGGAAGCTGGAGCAAATTCCATAATAAGTCCTACCTGACCATATTCATAGCTCATATCGCGCAATGGACTAGTGCTATATTCTAATGGCACCGATAGATTGTTTGTCATGGCGGCCGCACCAGCACCGATCATGAATTGGTGGTTAATATAAACGCCACCATAGGCCCCCACCAGGTTGGCAAATTCTCCCCCGATGTAGGTGAATTTGTTAGTGATGGCACCGTATCCGGTTATCGATTGAGTTCCGCCTTTAAAGACGGTTTGAATATGATCGTTCACATCCTGGTCATCGTTTTCCTGGGCAACAGCAGTAACAGCACAAAGAACCGCTAGCGCCATTGTGATCGTTTTTAATTGTCTTTTCATAGCATTTTTTGTTTCTTATGCCCTTAGACAATCGTACAATTGGTTACCCCTATGGTAGAATTAAATATTTTTTGATTTTAATTTTCCGAAGGTCCACCGGATCGTTTAAAAAAATATTACCACCTGGAGAAAAAGTATCGCCCAAAAAGTAATCAAGGAAAAATCTAACGCTTAAAAATTCTCGCGACAATTACGACGATGAGGACAATCACAAAGAGGACAATGAACACGCCAGTGTAAACTCCGGCACCAAAAATATCTCCAACAAGTTCACAACTTGTCATTGCTAACAGAAGAAACAAAAAGAACGGGATTGTAAAGTTTTTCATATCGTTTAAGGTTGGCTTTTACGTTACCAGCGAAAAATCAAGCCAATTCCTTACGTTCTGATTTCAATTAATTTCTGTTGGATTCAAGGGATGAGGTCACGTTACTGTGTAATTTATACCCCAGCCATTCAAAACAATTCGAACTTAGAGGGAAAACTATCTGCATAATGAAAACCTATACCCCATGATTTTAGCCGTTCCGCTGTTTCATTTAAGTAAGATTTACTGTGTGACTTTCCCAGCACCTTTCGGATGATGATGTAACGAATATTTTTGGGATGCTGCTCGGCAATCTTTAAATATATGTTTAAGTCCAGTTGTGTATTGTCGCCGAGCAGAAAGTATTTTTTTTCGGGGAATAGCTGGATGATTTCCTGTAACATCTTCGTCTTGTGCGCCTCTCGTTCTTCCACCTTAATGGCACGAAACACATCCCTCACTTTGCGCATCGGTTTTAAAAAAAGAGGCCCTGGCGGAAAACCATTATGCAGTAAGAACCGGTAGATCAAGGGATAAAGATTTTGTTCACTGTTTGAAACGTAAAACGGCTCAGCACCTCCTTGATGTAGTTCCTCAATAAGATTCTTCATTGATACAACCGCCTTTCGATCCTCCATAGCAGGTAAACATCAGGGTTCTGAACTTTAATAACCTATTGGAGACATTCGAGTGCAAAAGGGTATCATCAATATCAGAAACAACAATTACCGGTGCAGTTACAAAATGAATTTTTCGCGTATACAGATCCTCTATAATGCGGGCATGCACTCCGTTGTGCAGTATAACTTCTTCAAGCGAAATTTGATTGGAACCCGAATTCGCCGTACAGAAAAAAGAGCCTGAAGCATCGGTCATCGCATTAGTCTGCCCTTCATTAAATCGCAGCGTGATCGGTTGGTTGGCAAAAAAACGTGTTCGATACAATGCCAATAACGTACGGAAGGTTTTTCTCGAACTGTATGCCTTGAAACTAAAGTCTTGAAGGGAGGAATACGTGAGCTGCCCGGTAAAAAGGCTTTTGGTGCCATTGGATAAACCATAAAAACTCAACAGTATCGGGACCGTCTGACTCATCAATTTATCAATACAGGAATGGCCGACGGGAGAATAGATATTTGCAGGCGATCTACTTCACCCATATATTCACCATCAATTTGAAAATCGACTAGCTGGTTAATTTTTATTTCAGCCGTCGTACAGCTAATAACATCAGCAAACATATCCTCATCAAGGAAGACGTTGAATTTAGTTAGACCTGCTTTTATCGCTTCATCGAGCGCGATTTTGGGGACGTTACAAATTTCAAATTTTCCATCCGAAACAGATCCCTCGGATATTCGTATCCCTGTACCGTACATATTAGCATTGCCAATAACAATCATGTATCCCTCTTTTTCGTACACCTTGTCAGGCGTCTTTATAGTATAAGAAAGCAGTGGACTTTCCTTAATCGACTGAAAGAGATACTTGGCATATCCAATCATGCCCTTCTCCCCTTGCTCTTTATAATTTTTGATCATCTTAGCGTTGATCCCGATATCTGCGAGATGTGTGCAAATGTATTTCTTATCAAAATTCAGTAGGTCAAGTTGAACAATGTTAGATGTTTTGAAGACGAGATGTACAGCCTCCTCGAGATCTCCAGAGAGTCCCAAAGCCGTTGCTAAACCATTTGCGGAACCCAATGGCAATATTCCCATGGGAATGTTTTTATTTATCAGATTCCTTCCAACTGCTTGCACGGTCCCATCCCCGCCGCACGCCACTACCCTATCAGGCTTATATTCCCGAAGTTGATGTTGAATCATACCATCGTCATGCTGTGAAGAGGTATACAAAAACTTAAAGTCGACTTTTTGTCGCTCGGCGGTTTTATGAATTAATAGAATCGCGTCGTCGTTACTGGTGGCGCCCGAAGTGGGGTTGATTATGAACAAAATTTTCGTCATTAGTAAATCGAATACAGTGCTAAACAAAAAATATCCTTAAATGTTAAACCTCCGTCAGGACAATCGACAAGGCGTGTTATTGTTCGAACGGAGAGCTATTGTTGAACAAACGAATTGTGGAATAATACCTCAGGTTAATCTTCATGTATGCTGTTTAAAGATGTTAATAGCAGCTTAAAGTAATTGTCTGATTTGGCCTTCAATTTGAAATAAATCGCAATGGAAATTTTAAGCCATATCTATGATAAACTTAAAGAAGGGGTGCAAACTCCGATTACTAATTTGTGTACTTCTACTACTCTCCAACATCTTCGCCGTGTATAGCCAAGGCTCGATTGGCCTGCATGGAACGATTAACGAATATTCAGGAGACTTAAATGGTGACAGTTATCACTTTTACAATTTTTCTTTTCCCAAACTTGGCGGGGCAATTTCCTTACAGCAATTTTTGACTCCTTCCTTTAATCTCGTCGAAAAATTTTCGTTCGATCAGGTACAATATCAAAGTAACGAAAAGCAATACGGAGTCGATGCAGACTTTTATAATCTGAATCTTCATTTAAAGTATAAGTTTAATAATGACTTGATTTTTAAGGAAAGCGCGGTTGTAGCCCCATTTATAACGGTAGGTATAGGCGGATCATACGTAGAATCCGACCATTATACCGAGATGGACAGTAGTCCGATTACTAGTGGTGAATTCGCGGCCAACGCCGCTGCAGGGTTGGGCATTTTATTTCAGTTTAATGACCGGTTAGGGTTTGAAATTGCCAATACATTGAACATGCCGTTGTATGACGCATGGGACGGCATTTCGGAAGGTGATAATGACGTTTATTTGCAGCACAGTGCGGGTCTGGTATTTAAATTAAGAAAGCCTACAGATACTGACATGGACAAGGTCGCCGACCGGCAGGATAAATGTCCCGATACACCGACTCATGCCAGCGTCGATTCAAAAGGGTGCCCGCTGGATGCTGATGGTGACGACGTTCCTGATTATTTAGATAGGTGTCCAACAGTTTCAGGCTTGACAAGTCTTGAAGGATGTCCTGACAAAGATAAAGACCAGGTTTCGGATATCAACGACAAGTGTCCCGACGTGCCGGGCGTCGCGCGTTTTAGCGGATGCCCTGACACCGATAGCGATGGCGTTGAGGATGCCAACGATAAGTGTCCCAACCAGGCTGGTCTCGATATATTTCAAGGCTGTCCTGATCTCGACGGCGACGGCGTAGAAGATTCAAAAGACAAATGTCCGAATACGCTGGCAGGAGTTAAAGTAGACGACACCGGATGCCCGGCTGACTCCGATAGCGACGGGGTGATTGACGAGATTGATCGTTGCCCAACTACACCTGGAAATGGAACAGCCAATGGATGTCCGGAGGTACGGGAAGAAGTTAAAAAACGTTTAAACTTTGCGACACGTGGAATCTATTTTGAAACGGGCAAGGCTACTTTGAAATCCAATTCATACGCTATGCTGAATGAGATCATCAGCATCTTAGAGGAATATACAGATTACAGCTTACGTATCGGAGGATATACCGATTCTCAGGGTAGCGACGCAACAAACCTAAAATTATCACAAGCTAGAGTCGACGCTGTAAAAAGCTATCTTACCCGAAATAGCGTAAACGAAGCACGCATAGAGGCGACAGGATATGGTGAGGCCAAGCCTATTGCCAGCAACGCTACGGCCACTGGCAGAGCAGAAAACCGAAGGGTTGAATTGGAATTGTTTTTGAAGGAACAGTAAAACCTTCGAGTAGAGCTCAGCAAATTCATTGCATATTCTCGAAAGAGAAGCCAGTGCGGAAAAGAAAAGTGGTTTCATCGAGTATCCGGAATATCATTGGTCTATCACATGCAAAGTGTCAATCAAGTTAACCAACATCCATTAAATTGCTTTTAGCCTTTTGTGATATGCCTTTAACGCTTCATCTACTAATTTTTTTATCGCTGGATCCTTCACATCATTTTCAGACTTAATCTCGACATGACGATGTACTTTCCCTGAGCCCGTCAAAAGCTTTTTTGGGTCAGGTAATTCACTTCCCTTGTAGAATCCTAATTTAATCCCCTTCTTGGATGGAATAATGGTACATAGTAGCTGCTTGTATCCGGGACCAAAGCCATAACCAATAATATTAGCAGGACCATCAGGATACTCTATTATTTGCTTCAGCTCCTTTAACAGAAACTCCCGGAGTTGAAATCCAACGGCCGATACCTTCTCGTCATACTTGGACAATATACTCTCAGCCGTGGTCATGATTTAATACGGCTTTACTTTCCAGATATTTCTTCAACTCAGAATTGACAATCTCGTTCCACTAGTATACAAAGTTTTCCTTAGCAAGTTCGGGATGATCCCTGGAAAAATTATGAGTACCCTCATGCGTCAACCTTAATCGTGCTTTTGTCTCGCCTCAGGAAATAGTTCGAAGGTACATGAATTCTACTTGTTTAAAACCCCAATGTCGATACTTGCTTGTCGTACTGGGACAATATGCCCTCAACCATTGTCATATGATGTAATGCGGCCTGACTTTCCAAATATTTCTTTAACTCAGAATTAACAATCTCATTCCACCCTTGCACAAAGTTTTCCTTAGCAAGTTCGGGATGATCCTTGGAAAAATTATGAATACCCTCATGCGTTAATCTCAATCGCGTTTTATCGCCTTCCGGAAAAAGTTCGAAGGTAACAAGACTGATTCCTGGATCGAAATCATACTTCCAACTATATGATAATTTTTTACCGGGAACGACCTCCGTAATTTTGCAAAGATGTAGATACTTTTTTTTGTCATCTCCTGCATAGAATTGGAATTCTAATCCAACCTCAGGCTTAAAATCCTTGATGTCAAAATACCATTCCTTCATTTTATTCTTATCGGTAATGGCTTCCCATACTTCATTTGAGCGCGCATCAAATGTCTTCTCCACTTTGATTGGCTCTTGGTTTGTGTTGCTAGCTGCCATAATTTTATTGTTTTTATATCCCCACAAAAATTCCAAACTCGTTTTGTCAAAAAACTGGCCTTTAACTTATACAAATGTACTAGTGCTCTCGCCACATTTACAAAAAGAATGTGTATAGTTTCAGCATTGTGGATATGTTGCTACAATTTAGACGTCGTTTATTGCCAAATTCAGCTTAAGACGACTTTGTCAACTTTTTTGATAGAACTAACTAAATATGTTTGACCTAAAGACTGAACCATGAAAAAGGACGTTCTAAATTTGAGTACTTCGAATGCAAAGAATATCAAATCCTTTGTCGAAGAACACAAGATGTTAATTGCCGCCCTCGGAGGAATTACAGTAGGTATAGGGTTAGCAGCCCTGCTGGGAAATGAAAGGGCAAAACATCTTTTACGTTCCCTGGGAAATACTCTTGTTAATGCCTCCGGAAAATTTGTAGAAGATCTGGGTGGCTATAAGCAATTGGTGGCTCCCTTGTTTGCAAAAAAAGAGGTGCAAGGATTATAAGCAATGAAAACAAATTGGTGGCGGTCAGGCCGCTGGCTCAATTAAACATTCGCTAGATGCTTAGCAAGTGCTTATAAAGAGCATTGGCAACGCCATCTTGTTTACTATCAAGTGCAATTTCTTTCGCAACGGCTTTTACCTCGTCTCGTGCATTGCCCACAGCTATTCCCAATCCGACAGCTTGGATTAATTCAATATCATTGTAATTATCACCAAATGCTATAACTTCAGATAGATCGATATCATACAGTTGCTTCAACAATAATTGCAGGGCCGAAGCTTTTGAAATTACTTTGGGTGCAAGTTCCAGGTAAGTCGACTTCGAATGATACACATGGATTTCATTGCTAAACGTTTCCTTAAGCGCGCGCTCCAAAAGTTTGATCTCTGCCGCTGTGCCCATGATCATTATCTTATGGGCGCCTAGACTGGATTTCTGCCACAGATCCAAGACTTCCTCGCCTGGTTTCACGATCGGTGAGACTTTCGTAATTGTCGCTTCACGTGTCGTCCATTCATCTACTTTGGGAGCGAACCACTGGTCTTGTTGATACAAACTAATATGAACCGATGTTGTCTTCGCCAATGTTAAAATATCCTCACAAATGGCGAGGGGAATGTGCGCAGAATAAAGGACATCTGTCTCTCCGGCACTGTGGTAACGAAGTACATACCCACCATTATAACATATCAATGGATGTTCCAAAATACCCAACTCATTTTGCAAGTGTCGCATAGCACTTGGCATACGCGAAGATGCGAGTACGACAGGCATTAAAGGACTTAGTTTTCGAATGGCCTCAATGGTGTTATGGGATAATTCCCTTCGGCTGTCGAGCAAAGTACCGTCGATATCGGTACACATCGCACGAATCGATTTGCCATTCAGTTTGTCCTGCATAAGCATGAAGACTTTGTTAACATTCTACTTAACATTTGGGGTAATTTTTTAGCAAAAATTACAATTAATGACAAAGCTAACATTCCACTCATTGGCCGATTAAAATTGAGCTGATTACTGATGCCATGATCTAATCATTACAAATTCTGTCTTTGTGAAATGCATTTGAACGCGATGCAATAACAAAAAAAATACACTGTTTTGGGGTATGAATTTAATCAACCTACAGTTTTTTTCGTAAACAACCCTTACAACGATATACCTATTAACGAAATATGAAAAAATCAATCTTACTATTACTTTTGTTAGCTGGTGGTTACAACTTTTGCATCCGCCCAGTCGTTAAGAAAAACGGAAAAAATAAATGCGGATCAAGTACCCGTTGCGATCCTTATGGCTTTCGAAAATGATTTTGGCAAAGTGCCGGAAGGAGGTCAGTGGCTCGCGAATTTTGTTGTTGAACAAGAAGGCATCCGCTCCGTTGCAAAACCATTATCTTACATTTACCGAAACAAATCGGAAAAGATCGAGGTGCGATACACGGCAGAGGGTAAATTGGAATCTTCTAAAGGCATAGAAAAAAACAACAAATCAAATAGCTGACGAAGGCTTGGCGAGATTGTAATTTGCAACCACTTCCTGCAACGCTTCCAATGTGACCGGTTTTTGGAGATAACTTTTTACCTCGGCAAAACTTTGTGCCCGTGTTATGTCTTTCGGATGGTTAGAGGACGTAATGATGTGAATTTCCACATTCTTCATTAGCTTATCTCTGATCTTTTGAAATTCCTGAATGAATTCCCAACCATCCATCTCTGGCATATAAATATCGAGCAATATAATATCGGGCAGATGTTCCAACGATGACTTATGAAGGAGCAAATAATCAACTGCACCTCTGGGACTATCATAAATAGTTATGATATCTGCCAACGCACCTAGTTCGGTGAGTCGCTTAATATAAAACGACACCATAGGGTCATTATCAATTATCCAGAGATTTGCTACTCTAGGCGTCATAGGAAAAAAATTGTCAAGCGTAAATCGTTAAAGCGTACAAACTTAGACAATTATATCAAAAAGAATCATATACAGACTTAGCGTACAACCCCCCATAAGTATTCATGTAAGATTACGAATGAAATTTCCTATAAATAATCGTTGAAAACCTCGCTTATTGAAATAAGCAGCGCCTGGATGCGTTAAATTTCATGTTTCATCTGTGTCGGCGACAACATTTATCAGCAATAAAATGACGTTTCCCATGAACGAATTTCCTATGGAAAGGAGCTATTAGGGCCGGGATCTTGCAAAAGTTTGCAGTTGAACCGCAGCGTCCAACGGAAATTGAATGGATATCAACAACAAAACTTACTCAATAAGCAACGGCCGATATACCTGCCTCACACGAGTCGTGGATGCCTTACTAAAGTCATCTGATAGGTTGATTCATTGGTAATTGTTCAATTCTTTGAATAATTATTACAAGTCATCTAATCCTGGTAATCATGATCACTCCGGTGGACCAATTTAGTTTTGTCAACTGAATGTAATCCAGGCTCTCCAGGTATTCAACTAACTTCTGCGCCTTTTCGGCGTGGCCGTCCGGCCAATTAGCTTGCTGAAGCATATCGTCTACTATATAAAAGCCCCCAACTTTTAACATGGCAAGCGTTTCATCCAAGGTGTTGTATTTCCCTGGCCATGCATCGGCAAAGATCAGATCCAATTTGGAATCTCTATTTTGCTTTATCCACGCCGCTCCATCCATGCAGATGATCGATATTCTTGGATCAGACTGAAAAAATCTTCTGGCAATTGCTAAAAACTTTTCTTCCGTATCAATGGAAACGACCTGTGAATCTTTATCCATACCTTCAGCGATCCAGGACAATGACAATCCTGTTCCTGTCCCTAACTCTAAAAATTTACCACCAGGTTTAGAACTTACCAAGGTTCGAAGTAGACTACCCGTCTGCAAATCAGACGGCATCGAAAAATTTACTTCTTTGGATTCATGTAAAATCGAATTGTAACAATGCGGCAATTTAATGTTAGTGTCAATCATAAAAGGTTTGGAAGTTGTGTAAACCAGATAAGCGTTTCTTGTCGAAGGCGACAAGTTTTACTTTATCGTCCAATATTATGATTAACAATAAAATTATCAATTTCTTCAAGTCTCTTTTTTTGGATTTCTTCACGCTGCTTCTTCACTGCTTCGACAATAGAATGTTCTGCGAAATTGGGATGTCCTGAGCGGAACGGTGGCTGCGGATTATACTCTATTAATAATTGTACTTCTTTGGCGCGCTGCTCACCAAATAAAATAGAAGTCAACATCAGTGAAAAATCAATTCCTGATGTCACACCACCTCCGGTAATTCTGTTTCGATCAACGACCACTCGTTCGTCTACTGTGTCTACTTCGAACCGTTTTAACAAATCCATTGAAAGCCAATGCGTCGTCGCCCTGAAGCCCTGAAGTAGTTCACAAGCTGCCAAAACAATCGAACCTGTACACACTGAAGTGATATAGTTCGAATCTCCCTTCGATCGAATAAAGTTTAGGTATTCATCATCCTTAAGCAGGCCTGAAACTCCCGGTCCTCCAGGTACAAAAAGGACTTGCAATTTGGCCGGACAAGTTTCAAAGGATGTATCTGCAATAATCGTAAGGCCTCGATCGCACTTCACAGGACCGATCGTTTTTGAGATCAAATGTATTTTGATTTCAGGGAATCGGGAAAACACCTCCAACGGTCCGGTTAGATCAAGTTGTGTCATACCCTCAAACATCATCATTCCGATTGTTGTCATATGTAGAAATTAAATTTATCGAAGAAAAAATAGTCAAAACCAATATTGGATGTCTTTCAAACTATCCGAGTCGTTTTTTCACTTGATGTAAAGGTAGTGTTTCAAAGGCTATCGCGATAAAATTTGTAACGTCAGGGTCCGCATCTTAATTCTAGAAATACAATTCCTGCTTTTTATTTATTCTGTTGCAGGAGCCTTAGGGAATCTCATCACTTTTCACCACATTAGTAAACCAAAACACGATCGCCTTTTCCTTACTCCATCATTTAACGCTGAGCCCAAGGATAAAGCGTGCAACTCGAA
This sequence comes from uncultured Bacteroidota bacterium, assembly GCA_963846745.1. Classification (GTDB taxonomy): domain Bacteria; phylum Bacteroidota; class Bacteroidia; order Cytophagales; family Cyclobacteriaceae; genus Chryseolinea. The sequence goes on from CAWJXE010000011.1 coordinate 107,981, forward strand.
ACCTTAAACTCGAAACTACCTACATGAGCGCACCTGTCCTTTCATCCAAACCAAGATTAAATTACTGGCAAATCTGGAATATGAGCCTGGGGTTCTTCGGAATTCAATTTGGCTTTGCGTTGCAGAATGGAAATGCTTCCCGCATCTTAGGCACTTTTGGTGCAGAAGTGGAGCATCTTTCGTTGTTTTGGCTAGCCGCACCGTTAACGGGAATGATTATACAACCTATCATTGGCCATTACAGCGATCATACCTGGACTTCCTTGGGGCGAAGACGACCCTATTTTTTGTCGGGCGCCATCCTCGCTTCTGTCGCATTGATGTTTATGCCAAACGCTGATATTCTCGTAAGCATACTTCCGCCCTTGTATGTCGGGGCAGGGATACTTGATGATCATGGACGCATCATTTAACGTAGCTATGGAACCTTTCAGAGCCTTGGTCGCCGACTTGCTTCCCTCCGACCAACGAACACTTGGTTTTTCTATCCAAACTATTTTGATCGGACTTAGGTGCCGTTATTGGATCGTGGCTTACCTTACATTTTTGCCGAATTTTTTGGCGTTGCAAAAACTGTCACATCGCAGGTGAGGTACCATTTAATGTTACCTTTCATTTTACATTGGCGCAATTATTTTTCTTGTTGCTATTATATGGACCGTGGTAACAACAAAGGAATATCCACCGGAAAAGAATTCGGAGGATAAAGCTCCAGAAAAGGGCTAGGCGGAAATCTTCACTGATTTTATGACGATGCCCAAGACCATGAGGCAACTGGGCTTCGTGCAATTTTTTTCCTGGTTTGCCTTATTCTCGATGTGGGTATTTACAACACCCGCTATTGCCGCGCATATTTATCATGTTCCCTTGCAGACAACACTTCCGAAACGTATCAAGACGCTGCCAATTGGGTTGGAATAATTTTCGGCGTTTACAACGGTGTGTCTGCTCTTTACGCATTCCTTCTTCCAGCAATTGCAAAAAAAGTTGGTAGAAAAATGACGCATGCGTTATCCCTGATGGCAGGTGGCATTGGTCTTATATCCATTTATTTCATTCAAGATCCCTCACTCCTCATTGTTTCCATGATTGGTGTTGGAATGGCGTGGGCAAGCATTCTGGCTATGCCTTATGCAATATTGGCAGGTTCTATACCGGCCCATAAAATGGGGGTCTACATGGGTATTTTCAACTTCTTCATAACCTTTCCGCAAATTGTTAATGGAGTGATCGGCGGCTCTGATCGTCAAATATTTTTATCAACTCACAGGCAATTTACAGTTTGGTCATGGCTGGTGTCTTTTTATTCATCGCGGCATTCTGTGTCCGGTTTGTTGACGACAAAGATGATGTCGTGGTGCCACTCCCTGTTACGCCCAAACCGGTAGTGAACTAGCCATAAAAAATTAGAACAATTTGTCGCGTAAAAACGTATGTACCTTTCATAGTCATTATGTCCTTAAAACAGGCCGTCCTGTGACGCTGGTAAATTCATTTTTTCCTATGATGTAGTAAATTACGGCTCGTTTATTGAATATTTATAAGCGAAGAAATCCTATGAAATCAACATTTTTTGCGAGCGCTATTATCGCTCTTTTTTTGATTGCATGTAGCTCCGGAAAACAAGCTTATGAACGGGGCAACTATTATGAAGCCGTGATGAAATCCGTAAATCGGTTGCGGCAAAATCCAGATCATTCGAAATCTATCGAGGCGTTACAAAACGCCTATCCCCTGGCGATTGAGTTCTACGAAAATGAAGCGAAAAATGAAATTGCTTCGAACTCAAAATACAAATGGAAAAATGCTATTCAGTCGTATAACAATATCAACGCATTGTACGAAGCCATTCGCCAATGCCCAGGATGTAAGAAGGCCGTACCGAACCCAAAAAATTATTATGCTGAAATCGGTCCGTTAAAAGAAAAGGCAGCGGAGGAAAGTTACAATGCCGGTATCGGGGCCTTAATGAAAGGAAATCGAAATGATGCCAAAGAAGCCTACTTCAATTTTGCCGATGCACAGCATTTTGTTCCAGGCTATAAAGATGTTGTCGAATATCTTGACAAGGCGAAATTCGAGGCAACGCTCAAAGTTATTATTGAACAAATTCCAGTACCAGCCCGCTATAACTTAAGCGGCGGATTTTTTCAGGATAAGGTGGAAGAATTTTTACACAACAACTATACCGACCAGACCTTCATAAAATTTTACACGCCTGAAGAAGCAAAGTTGGTAAACCTTCCTTACGCAGATCAAATTATGCGAATCCAATTTGATGACTTTTCCGTTGGCAATTCAGTGTTAAAGGAAAAAGAAGAGACGTTGACTAAGGATAGCGTCAAAGTCGGCGAAGCGAAAGTAGATGGAAAGACTGTTCCCGTATATAATACCGTAAAAGCTAAATTAACAACTTACAGAAAAGAACTTATCTCAAATGGTTTACTCAGTATGGTTGTCGTGGATGCAAAAACGAATGGCATTCTTACCACGCAGAAATTCAACGGCGAGTTTGTGTGGGTAAGTCAATGGGCAAGGTTCAACGGTGACGAGAGAGCCTTGACGGATCAACAGTTGAAAATCTGTCAGTTGAGGGAGCAACAACCTCCTCATCCCCAGGACTTATTTTTGGAATTCACAAAACCTATCTATAACAAGCTCGTGCCAGCCGTAAGAGGTTTCTATCAGAGTTACTAATCAGTTCTGATCAACAGTTGCGTCACAGACTCTTGCCTAAAAAGTCAGGCTAGCCAATTTGACGTTGGCCTCCAAAGTCGGACTATTGTCGCATTGGTGACATTTTAACTAAGCCACGAGATTTACTTTCAAGCAGAGTTTGAGATCCGAAGAAACCATTTTTCCCGTAAATTAGTTTATTAAGCAAATTCGTTAAAAATGAAACTAACTATCCTATCTTTTTTGCTTCTTGCTATGGCGGGGAACACGCAAAAAAAGGTAATCAACAATCACACACAAGACATGACAAACTTAGAAAGTAATCCCGGACTTCAGTTAGCAACGTTTGCATCCGGTTGCTTCTGGTGTACAGAAGCGATATTCCAAAACGTCGACGGCGTTGAAAAGGTGGTATCAGGATATATGGGAGGAAAGGTAAAAAACCCTACCTATAAAGAGGTATGCACCGGACAAACGGGGCATGCGGAGGTAATTCAGCTGACTTACGATCCAAAAAAAGTGAGCTATGACGAGCTTTTAGAAATCTTCTGGAAAACGCATGATCCTACTACCTTAAATAGACAAGGGGCAGATGTTGGAACACAATATCGGTCGGCGATATTTTATCATAATGATGACCAAAAACAGCTAGCGGAAAAGTATAAAAAGAAGCTTACAGAAGCTGAAGTTTTTGATCAACCTATTGTAACGGAAATCACCGCTGCTTCCGTATTTTATAAAGCAGAAGATTATCACCAAAATTATTATAATTTGAATGGCGACGCTCCCTATTGCTCAATGGTTATCCAACCCAAGGTGGAAAAGTTCAAAAAAGTGTTTAAAGAAAAATTAAAAAATCAATAAAAAAATTTCGCTAGACGTAACCTCAGGCCTGGTACTGCGTTAGTATTCTTTGAGTAGAGTAAATCTTCTCATAGGTTTAGGTTTAGGTAACAAAAAAGCTCTGAGACGCAGAGCTTTTTTGCTTTATAGAACTTTCCGAACTTCATTAGAAAGTTGGTTACACAAAATTTAAAACTTTCAGAACGCCGCAGATCGAAATTATTTTCCGAAACATAAACTTTCGACGTTTACTACATCATACTTCCTCGTCCTTTTTCTCCTTCTTGCCATATTCCTGGTCTAACTTATACAACTGTTGGTTCAACAAATTAATTCTCACCAATAAATTAAGCACCAAAGCGTCCTTCACTTTCTGACTGGGTCTCGATTTCATTTCTTCCTTAAGGATCATGTACATGGCTTCAAGCTGTTTAAAATCCTGCGTAAAACCATTTAACCCTTCATTCTTTTGAAAGCCATCGATCAATTCGACTTTCTCGGATATCTGCTGAACATAAAATTCTTCCACATCCCTAAATTCACTTGCTGCAAGTTCAGACGTTGGCGATTTGATCGCTTGTTTTGGCACCAATAAATAGGCAGACAATGCCATAAAAATAATCGCAGCTGCACGCCACCACACGACGGCATTCCAGCCACCCTTAGAGGTAAACGTTAGGGACGATTCAATATTCCTCCACACTTTTTCGGAAGGTTCCTTATCATCAAAACCCGGCCTGTTTTTCTGGATGAAGTCGTCTAATTGATCTTTCATAACTATTGTATTTGTAAGTCGACAAAACTTTATGCACTTAATAATTCCTTCAGTTTGCCCTTCGCTCGATTCAATTGAGATTTCGACGTAGACTCACTGATTCCCAGGATCTCTCCTATCTCCTGGTGATCATATCCTTCCAACAAATATAGAGAAAGTACAGTCCTGTATCCGTCAGGCAACTTTTCAATTCCCTGTTTCACCCGTTCTATTGTCAGATCCTCCCTGTATTCAGGGTGCGATTCCTCCTCGGCGATATCCCAGTGCTCATCATCAAGCATGGATTCATGCTTTTTCTTGTTCAAAATATTTATCGCTTTGTTGACGACAATCCGTTTAAGCCAGGCCCCAAAAGTCGCATCGCCTCGATAGCTATCAAGATTGCGGAACGCATTGATAAAGGCTTCCTGCAATACATCTTCGGCGTCTTCTTCACTTCGCGTAATCCTGTAGCCAACATTAAACATAGCTTTTGCATACAGTTTATATATCCGGTAATGGGCATCACGGTCGCCTGTCCGGCAACGAGCAATTAAATCCGCATGAATGTCCAAACTCGATGAATTCAACCTTCTCCAGCTGTTAATGTGTAAAGACAAGATAAAAAGAAAAGGGTTGCTTGGGTTAGTTTCGAGTTTCAAGTTTCTAGTTTGAAGTTGGCCGCTTGGCCAAGGGTTGCGCGTTTTTGTACGGCGCAATTAGGCCAGGCCCTTTTCGGCGGCTATTTTTTGAAGAAGTTGCATGGCTTCCGCTCTGTCATTTTTAATTTCTCCTTCAAGGATGGCTTCTTTGATTTGTTCCTTTATTTCACCGATAATTCTTCCTGGCGGAATGTTGTAAAGTTTCATGATTTCGTCACCAGTCACCGGAGGTTGAAAATTACGGATATGATCTTTTGCCTCGACTTCTGCTATTCTCTGTTCGACGAGATCAAAGTTTTTAAGGAAGCGGCTTACCTTATCATAATTTTTCGAAGTTATGTCTGCGCGACAAAGCTTCATTAAAGCATCGATATCATCTCCAGCGTCAAATAATAGTCTGCGAATAGCCGAGTCGGTAACTTCCTTTGACAGCGGTATAGGTCGCAAATGGAGGCGCACTAATTTTTGAACGAACTCCATCCGATCATTTAGCGGAAGTTTCAAACGTTTAAAAATCGACGGCGTCATTCTCGCGCCTTTATCTTCATGACCGTGAAAAGTCCACCCATGCGTTTGGATCGTACCGCTTGGTCGCCGGCTTGGCGATATCATGGAGAATAGCAGACCATCGCAGCCACAAATCATCCGATACTTTAGAAACATTGTCAAGCACCTGAAGGGTGTGAAAAAAATTGTCCTTATGGGCCTTGTTTCCAACATACTCGACGCCGTGTAACGCCACTAATTCCGGGAAGAAATGTTTCAATAATCCGCTATGAAAAAGAAGTTTGAAGCCATAGGACGGGACTGGACTTAAAATAATCTTATTCAACTCATCGGTTATACGCTCCTGCGAAACAATTTTTATCCGTTCTGCCAGACTGATAATAGCCTGAAATGCATCTGCTTCAATATCAAAATTCAGTTGAGATGCAAAACGTATAGCCCTCATCATTCGCAGTGGGTCATCTGAAAAAGTTACTGTCGGATCAAGTGGTGTACGAATGATTTTTGCCTTCATGTCCTGTTGTCCACCAAAGGGATCAATCAGTTCCCCATAGGTTTCCTTATTCAAGCTGATGGCCAATGCATTAATAGTAAAGTCTCTTCTTTTCTGGTCATCGTCCAGCGTTCCGTTTTCAACGATAGGTTTTCGAGAGTCCTGCCGGTAAGATTCTTTCCTTGCCCCCACGAATTCCAATTCAAGATCACCGTAAACAATCTGCGCCGTCCCAAAACTTTTGAAAACCGTGACCTGAACCGAAGGTCCCAGCGCTGCCGCAACCTTTTGGGCCAACTCAATTCCGCTGCCAACACAAACGAAATCAATATCCTTGGAGGGGCGATTCAAGATAAGGTCTCGTACGTACCCGCCCACCACATACGTCTCAAGCTGTAGCACATCAGCCACAGACCCTATTTGCTTAAAAACCTTATGTTGAAGTGAAGAAGATACATTCATACCACCGGAAACAATATCCCGGCAAAGGTAGACCTTTTTAGTTTGAGGTTTGAGGTTCGAAGTTTGAGGTTGCCGAAAAAAGGATGATCGTAACCTCTCACCGACCGCGAATCAGTCGACTTAACTAATTCCAAAAGCCTTCCTTGCTGTTGAATGTCGGGCAAGGTATCAAGCGATATTTTTTCTTGACGCTTTTCTTTGTCTTGGAATTGAATTCATAAACAATGGAAACTTCATGCGCCCCGCCCGACGATGTCTGCATTTCTGATATCGTAAAGTCGTAGCTGTACCCAATGGTAAGATTTTTAAAATACAGTCCCAGATAAAGGATAAGCGCATCTTGCGCCACGCTGTTGATTACGGTACGTTCAAAAGGTTTCCCGCGGTACCATACGCCCACAGAGATTGGATCGATGTGGTAGTTTAGTCCCAGGTCAAGTTGCGTGAACGCTTTACCCTGCATGCGATAAATGAATGAGGGTGTCAGGTATGATGTACGTGACCTTTTAATCAATCCCCCATTTAGACTTAGGCGTATACCCCCATGGATAGAAGTTTTCACGTCTAATCGGCTTACCTCGTTAAGAACAGAGAGGTTGGGTCTATTCATATGCTGAAATGAGGTACCCATCCACCAGGTTTTTGTATACAGTAAGAATCCGGAACCAAAATCAAAATGACTTTGGCGACCTAATTTATTTAGCTCAGGATCTAATGAAATTCCATCATACTCCAATCCATCACCAAGTCTGAGCTTGGAACGATCTAAACCGTTAGAGCCGTATCCGAACGAAAGGCCGGGCGAAAAAATAAGATTTTCTGTGAGTTTCACTTTATACGAATACATGAGTGAGCCGGTTGTTGTTCTCCAACCAGCCGATCCCATTTTGTCAGTCGTGAAAAGAAATCCAAAACCGCTTCTCAGCTCATTCACAAAAATGTCATAAGACACAGCATAGGTAGAGAATGCCTGTGGAAGGCTCGGCCACTGAATACGATGATTAGCAACAAATCGATGCTGCGGCGTAATACCCGTAAATCCGGGGTTAAGGTATAACGGTGCCTGATAATATTGCGAGAACTGCGGATCTTGTGCTGCCGCAGTGAAGCCAATCAAGAGGAGGAATATTTGGAAAAAATTTTTCATCAATTCATTTTAAAAAGTTTGAAGTTCGAGGTTTGAGGTTCGAAGTTTCGGGCTTACACTAAACCTGAAACTTCGGCCGTTACACCTACTTAATCAATGTCACATCTCCTATCTTAGTCGTACGTTGTCCATCCGACAATCGCAAGACTAGCTTGTAAACGTATACCCCTGCCGGTAACGCCCTGCCGTTCTTATCGTATCCGTCCCATCCGATATTCTTATCCTTGCTTTCAAAAAGCAGGGTACCCCATCGGTCGAAAATCTGCATTTGGAATTCCTGGACACCACGCATGATGGGAAGGAACACATCATTAAAGGTTCCGCTGCCTGGTACACCACCTGACGTTCCAGTTTGGGTTGGTGTAAAGGCATTGGGCAGTTTTATATATCCTCCGTCAAGCGCCACTAACTCCTGTTTTGTAGTATCATAGCAAATGATATTTCCATCGGGAATATCATCACCGTTTACATCACGATTACCATTATCAAATCCTGCCACGAGGGTGACCAAATACTTACCTTCAAGCGTATAGGTATGGCGAGGTTCAAACTCATTGGAGGTCGCCCCATCATCAAAAATCCATTCATACTGACTGGCACGGGCGGACTTATTGAATGTCTGCAACTCGGTATCCGGTACATAGAGAGGATTCGGTCTCATTTCAAAAAGGGCTGACGGCTTATCAAAGACTTCAATTCCTCTTTGAGTGGCTTGGGCCGTTTGGCCTGTTGCCAGGAAACTCGCCGTCAAGTGAAGGTCGTAAGTACCCGGTTTCAAGATCCTGAAGACAGGATTTCTCAACGTCGACGTTGTTACCAGGCCGGACTGATCATATAATTCCCATAAGAATGTGTCAGCTCCAGGAGAGCGGTTTTCCACCGTGATGTCGACAGGGAAACACGATGCCAGAGGAGTTGCCGTGAAGGCCGCTCCAAGCATCGGTAACTGGATGTTAATTCGTTTGGTGTCAATGCTTTGACAGGTTTTATTGTCGACGTCACGCGCGGCAATATTGATAGCACGCAAGGTTACATCCTTAATTCCTGCGGAGAAGTAATCCACGGTAAAGTTACCAGTACCCGTCCCGGTTGCCGGCGTTGCCTTGATGTCGCCAAAGTCCCATGCATATTCGAAATCTGTAGCATCCAGCGGCGCGGAGTTATTCGTAAACGTTATGGTTGAGGATCCGCCAGTAAAAGGCATTGGCGGATCAGGATTACTTATCAAGTCTGCCGTAATTCCGCGATAGACTTTTACTTCTTCCATATATTGGGCTGTACAACCTTCATTGTTAGCAGCCTCATAAATTACCTCATAGTAAATAGGATTTGTTGTCGTTGTATTTGTAAAGGTGTATTGAACACTTGGCACCGGACCTGTTCTTACGTCTAGTTCTTGCGTAGTTCCTTTCTCACGATAATACCATTTACCAATATCAACGCCGGCGGACTGATCTCTGAAACGGGTACTTTCACCGCTGCACAATATGAGTTCGCCCGGCAGAATGTTCAGGACGACGTTAGGAAATACTGTTACGGTCTTCGTGGCGAATTTAGGTTCGCACAGTGCGTTTTCGGCCTGTAATCTCACGGGATAAACCGTGGAATTTTCTGTCGAACCTGCCGCGAAAATGTGGGTAATGGTTTGAACTCCTAACGGCCTGTCATTTGGCCCAGGCGACAGTGGGATCGTTTACAACGGTTTGACTACCATCCGTCCATATCCAGGTATATTTTACGCCCTGCTCCACTTCCCATTGGAAAGTAAATGTGCCACCAGGGCATTGCGCCGTTGGCGCCAAAACCTGGAAGTCAGGATTGATCTTGATAATGTTTACTGGTAATGCTTGCGGAACATTCGGGGAAACGCAACCATTTAAGTCCCTGACACGCAACAGCGTATAGGTTGTATTCTGTTGAAAATTACTGATCGGAATCATCGTATTTTCCGTACCAATAAGGTTTGTAAAGGTTGTTGAACCGGCTGAATAGTCATATTCAATCGGCGCTGTGCCTAGTGACATACTCAACGAAAGTGTAAATGATTCACCTTGACAAACATCAGATGGAGCACTGAACGCTACGACTGGCAATGGATTAACCGTCACTTCAACTACATTGTCTTTGCCCAACACGCCACAGGAGCCGGAAGAAACTAACCTTCTGTAAAAGGTGGTTTGCGTCACAGCCGGTGGATCAAATTCATTCGACGTTGGCTCCTGGAATATTAATCCAGTCGGCATCGTTAGTGGATCCAGTTAAGGACTGCTGCCACTGGAACTGATAGTCCCCAATGCCCCCAAAAGGAGGAACAAGTTCATTGATCAACATCGGATCTGCGCCTACGCAAATGGATTGATTGATACCTACCAACCCTGCAATGAAAGGAGGAGGATTTACAATGATGACGGAGACCGGCAGTGAAGGACAATTGTTTTTATCTCTTGCGGTAATGGTATAGCTTCCAAAAGGTAAATTCTGGAACGATTCAGTATCGGTACCGGCAGTTATTACACGGTAAGGATTTACTGGATCACCCGATCTGATAAGCGTATAGGTGTAAGGTGTAGGAATATTTCCACCTGCAGCGGTTACATTGATTTGCCCATCCGTTGCATCTTTGCAGCTAAGCGCAAAACCATTGGCATTGGTTACTACTGATGCAGTCAATTCAACCTGTAGTGGATTAACTAAAGTTACCGGAGGCGAATCAATGCTACACCCATTGGAGTCTGTCACCTTAACATTATAAGAACCTGCATTCAGGTTTTCAAACACACCATCGTTGTTTGGATCGGTGGTATTGGTTTGCAATAAAAGGTAGCTTGAATAAGTTCCTGAACCGCCTGATGCAACGGTGCTGATCACCCCATCATTTCCAAGGAAACAGGCAATAGGGTTGTCAATGGTTAAAGCGGCAGCCAGCGTTGGAGGCTCCACTAATGTGACGTTTTCAGTTATAGAACAGCCGCGGGCATCTTGTACTTCCACAACGTGAGGGCCAGCAGCCAAAGCATTGAACGTATAGGTACTTGTGCCCGCATTGATAAATGGACCACCGTCAAGACGATAAGAATAGACGGGTGTTCCGGTATTTACATTTACGGTAATTCTACCGCTGTTGTCGGCATTACAATTCAGATTGAAGCCATTAAAATTGCTTAATGTGTTGGTAATGGAAATCTTCGGGTTTATCAGTATACCTGATCGTAACAATCTTACGACAGGCTGTAGGCAAGTACTCCACCACCACGTAGACCGGAATATTGTCCGTCATGACATAGGCATTCAATGCACCATTGTCCGGAATCTGCGTTGTTAAAGCGGCATCCGAAAACCATGTAATCGAAGTATTGGGATCGCCAGCATCCGGTGTTATACTTGGCTCTAAAATTTTAAGGTCGGCAGTATAAGTGTTACCGCCTGGCGCATCTGAACATGCTGATAATATTTGAGAGTTTGCTACTGGTGATTTCCTGACAGTCACGGTAAAGGTCTGAATCGGATTTACACATTCGTCCATACCTTCTTCTGAAGCCGGATTTTTACCGCGAACTTCGAACTGAACAACACCATCAAGCGTTGAAGACGTGTTGGTCAGGATCATATTAGAAATATTTCCTAACCCTGCGGCTGTACTACCAATTGATATATGAGGATCATTAGATCTCACGATCCACAAGAAGTTCGCATCCGGATTGTTTGCAGAGCTGAATGTTACATTCAAAAGTTCACCATTACATAAGGGTGGAACGACAACTGGATCCACGTCGGTACGCGGGTAAATTGTGACATCCACAGTTGTGGCTGGATTACCAGCGCATCCCAGCGTAGTGCTATATGGAAGTATTTCATACCGGACAACCTGATTGACTCCTGTCGTATTTTCCCAAATGTTGTTGTAAATGACGTCATCCAGGTAGAGCGTTGTTCCGTCGGCTGCGGGAATCGGCGACAGTGGCTGTAACGCCAGCAGGAACGGTAATGGCATTGATAATAAAACGGTCGGAAGGGAATGTGTTATTAGCAGATATTAATCTAATTCCTGTTTCAATTCCGCTACAAATTCCTTTATTCAGATTTGGACTTAGTTGCGGTTCTGGCTTCACCGTTACGGTGATGATCTGAGCTGTACCTGTACATTCTCTGGAAGCAGCGCCCACGCTCACAGGTGTTACCGTATAATTAATGGCAAGTGGCGTTGCGGTGAGATTTTCGAAAACGTGGTTTTCAATAAAATCATTTGGCAAGTCATTTTGCGGGAATGTCTCGGGACCAGTTGGGCTTTTGAATCCAATACCAGGTGTATAGATCGCGTTTGAGATCGTGAATTTATCAATCGGAACCGGGCTGCCGGCATCCTCCAGAAAAACAATGTTAGTAGGAGAATCACTGCATATCTGCTGATCGTTATCCGCGAGTATTGGTCGTAAATTAATTGTAACCGGGAATTCTGCTTCAGGGCTAGCGCATACGTTGTTAATTTCCGTTACGGTAATCTTTACATCTTCATCTGCAAACTCTACAAAAATATCAGGTAACGCCTGACCTGAGGTAATGAATGCGCCCCCGATCGAGTTGTCAGATTGTCTCCTAATTTCCCAGGAATAATCAGAACTTGGATTAGGGGTCGTGATGCTATATTGAATACCATCTTCGTTTTCACAAACGACGGGTTCTCCAGTGATCGTCGGAGCAACCGGTTGTGGAGATCGTGTAATCGGAAGCAACAAATCGGACGAACTACATCCATTGAGCTCAATTCTTACACGTAATGTCTCGACAGCAGGCGCTGCGTTGTACGGGAACTGAAGCATGACATAAAAGTCGTCCGTTCCTCCGCCGGCAAACACGACGAACTGGCCGGGTCCCGAAGGAATGTTCCAAAAATATTGGGCCCCTGGAACGCTGGTGACCTGATAAGTTTGAACCGGTAGTGTGTTGGCTGGTTGTCCTGGTGCGCCCATACAAACTGTAGGGTCACCGTTAATAGGAACATTGCCGGGCAATTGATTTACCTGTAATCTTAATCTAACTACCGATGGGACATGAAGGCCCAGTGGTGTACCTAACTCTCGCAAAAACGTCCATAAAGCCTACGACACTGGCAATAGGTGCTACGATCGGCGATACATTATTCTGCGCATCGGCTACGGTCGTGTGCCACGATACTGTATTCCCTGGCGTTGTTACTGCATCGCGGAATCGGGTATCTCCCAAAAGATCAACGTTACTCGTTGTATTTGTCCCAGCAACATCTTCGCAAAGGGCGACGGTAGCATCCTGCGCCGAGGGTAATGCTCTTACGTTAATTGAAACAAGTGCATCACTGGTACAACCTGTAGCGGTTTCAGATATTCGTGCGACATACACCTTACCATCAGGTACATTGACCTGTGTTATTGTGGGATCTGCGATAAGTGTTCCTATAGGCGGAGGACCATCCTGGTACCAGGTGATGGTCCTGGTGGCGGCCGGAAGTGTCGTTACAGTAGCTTTCATAGGATGTAAGCAAAACCTGCGTAGTCAAAGGCCCTCCAGCCGGCGGAACTTCACAAATAATCGGACTAAGATCTGTGGCGGGAGGCGCAACGATCCGGTTGATCACAACTTCATCATATGCGGTACAGGAATTTCCACCCGCACTGGTCAATGTCCACCGTAGGGTAACGGCAGGGCTACCTGGTGCTGGCAGGTTGCGTACTATTGTCCGTGGATCTGTTGGATCATCAAAGGTTACGCTACTTCCAGACGTCCATAGGCCCGTTGCTGAAAAAGGTGGCGGGTCTTGGGCATTCAGCTGATAAAAACTTTCGCAGACATTTACCAAAGGCGTACCCGCATCTGCCACGGGCGTACGATCCACGTTAATTGTTATTTCATCCTCGGCAATAGGACAAGTACTTGCTCCCGGAGGAGTGGCCTGAAGCTTAACTCTTATCGGAAGCCCAGCGGTATAATCTGCTGCATTCGCATTGTAGACTGCAGTCACGGTGGTACCAGAGACGGTTACCGATCCAATCGTACCATTCCCGTCAACATTGACCCAGGTTCCGCTGGAAGCGCCGCCGCCAATAGTTCCCGTTAACGGTATAGCTGTGGCTGTTGGATTTAAACATATTCCATTGATGTCGGGTGCGGTAGCAGTTGCGACTCGATAAAATGTTACCGTTGCATTATTGAAAGCTTGAGGGCAAATCCCGCTCGTAACACGCCACTCTAATATATATGATCCGTAAGTGAATGGAGCGTTTAAGGACACACCAGAGGTGGGGGAAGTTACGTCAGCAATCGTCAATTGAGGGCAGCTACCCGTCACACAGCCACCAGGACCGCTCACGATAGTCCATACACCAGAGCCTATCGTCGGAACAGGGGCTGTTAATGTTGCCGTTTCCCCGCATTGATTTACTGTCATCGGCGAGAACTGGAGCAGGATTGGCCCCAAAGTCGATAACTACATCATCTTCAAAGGTACACGATCCAACTACGACTGACCATCGCATGGTGTATGCACCCGGCCATCGAGGTATTTGCTATTGAAAAAGTCGTAGTCGGGCTATTCGCTGTAAATGTGGGAGGAGGCATTCCTGAAGGTACGCTTCCGATGTAAGACCATGTTCCAGTACCTCCTGGTAAAGTCGCGTTCTGTGCCGCCGAAATCAGTACACCGCAAAACGCCTGATCCGTTCCAGCGGTCGGAGGCGCAGGATTATTTGTAACCGTTACCGTCTCAATTGCACTCAGTGCAGTGTTACAAGGGCCATTGTCGACAACGGCTCGGAACCTGTAAACACCATCACTTAAAACGCCAGGCGTAATAGAATTGCCAGATGCGGGACCAGTATAAGGTCCAAAGCCTCCACCATTCACTTCCACTTCCCATCCCACGATGGTTCCTACGTGACCTGATAATGTAATCGGCCCAACGCTTGTTCCTTCGCAAACATCCGGAAAGTTGCTTGGGGTGCCCCCAACGGTTGGATTGTAAATCCGAATTGTGAAGTTCGTTGTCGGTCCGCAGTTTGGCGTCGAGGTATATTGTCTGGTTACGGAAATCGTTCGATCGACGAACAGTTCTCCTGGGGCAAATGCCACGGCAGTATTATAAGTTGCCGAATTAGCCGTGGAAGATCCAACGGTAACACCGACATCTCCATTAAATACGTATTGTGTATTTCCGCCATAGGTTTCAGTTGCCGGATTTGGAAGAACAATATTGAAGGAATTGCCATTACAAATTTCTGTCGGAGGAGCTGTTGTCGGATTCGCAACTGCCAGCGCATTACGAATTGTTCTGGTAAGCTGAATTTTCGGGCTTTCGCAGTTTAAGGCATTGGCCACATTCGGTACGTAGCTCGCCCATACCGAGTATACCCCTGCCGTTGTGTTATTCGTGTATCCTGGAACATTTGCCGGCGTTATCGACAATGTGGTTGAAGTTCCTGACCGGATCAGCGTTCCCGGCGCTGTCTGGGCTGCCTGGTACATTCCGATACCAGTTCACAACGTTTCCGGCAGGCACGCCAGAGATTGAAAAACTGGAAGGGGTTGTACCATTACATACTGTTTCATTACCCCCTGTTGGTGCAGGTGGCTGAGCAACAATCCGGATACGCGCCCGTTCAGTTACTGGCGGACGTGCAGGGTAAGCGTTACACGTGTTCCAGTAGTTCATGGTAATTTCGAAAATTTCCCCCACCTGTGCCGTTGCCGGTACGGTAATGATCTCGGTAGTGGCGGTAGGAAATCCGGAATTTGTCACTGGTTCTGTTGAGATTGATACAGCGCCATTCGACGGGAAGGCAGTAGGAAATCCACCTATGCGAACTGTACCTGTTATGGTATTGGCTGTTCCGTAAACAAATTGTCTCCAACGTCTCCGGTCGTTTGGTCCTAGAATTAGATCAGGGGGAACGCAGTTGAGATCAGAACGGTCAGTAAAAGTGACGTTGGTTTCTACGCCAGCACAAACGAGGTATTCATTTACATTCGTGATCGTTTCAAGTAAAGAAAGATCGCCAGTCTGCTGATCGTCTGTGTTCCAACGAACGAAACGAGGAGGTACCCCTAATGTAGCGGCACAAACGGTACCATTGAAGACGAGTCTGACGTCCGGACGATATTCGCACTTAACCTGACCGCCATTCGGGGGAAACAAGTGCGTTACGGAAGCGAAGTATCGGTTAGCGCCGATCATAATACCAATGGTACGTTCAGGAGCGGATCCATCATCCCAGTTGATCTCAAATTCTATCGAGCCGGTATCATCAATATTGCTGATGTCAATTTCCATGATACCCGGCTGAACAGGATTATTCGCACAGATGGTACCATTATCGCGGTTAGCAATGGAACCCGATAAAAATACCGGTCCCATCCGCCCCATTACACTCCTGAGCAAGAGATTCCGTAAATGAAGGAGCTGAGGACTATTATTATCGGAAAAATCCAGAAAAGCTTATTTCGTAGTTGTGCAAACATTCGTCGCCCTTTAAATCACCAAAAAACCAACTTCTATAAAGCCAAATACAGACGGTTGGAGTAGCGCACAGAGCTTGTCATCCGGAATTAGATTCCCAGGCAAATTTTTATGTAACCCCTAGAATCAGGGCAGAAACAGGATTTTCAGACGTGAGGTCGTGATAGCCGTTGAATTGCTGTCAGAAAAAAAAATCCGGGCGAAAAAGGCTTTTTCTTAAGCATTTTTGTGGAGAAAAAGCAACACAATTGAATAAAATTTTTAGGATTTAAACTTTGAAGGCCGACTTCGAATCTTTCACTTTAAACTTTACCTTTGCCCCCGATTTATTTTAGGCTAGTCATATTCTATGTCTCTAAGTGCCAAATATGTTTTTGTAACCGGTGGCGTAACTTCGTCGCTTGGAAAAGGAATCATTGCTGCTTCACTGGCCCAATTGCTGCAAGCCCGTGGGTTCAAGGTGACTATTCAGAAATTCGATCCTTATCTTAATATAGATCCGGGAACACTCAATCCGTATGAACACGGCGAATGTTATGTAACGGATGATGGCGCTGAAACCGATCTTGACCTTGGGCACTATGAAAGGTTCCTGAACATTCGGACCTCGCAGGCCAATAATGTCACAACCGGAAGGATCTATAACAATGTCATTACCAAAGAAAGAAAAGGAGAATATCTCGGTAAAACAGTTCAAGTGATTCCTCACATCACCGATGAGATCAAACGAAATCTCTTCTTACTCGGGGAGACGGGTGAATATGACTTCATTATTACTGAAATCGGGGGATGTGTCGGTGATATTGAATCCCTTCCTTTCATTGAAGCGGTTAGACAGGTTAAATGGGACCTCCCTCCTAACAGCGCGCTTGTAATTCACCTTACATTAATTCCTTATCTTAAGGCAGCTAAAGAGCTAAAAACCAAGCCAACACAACACTCAGTTAAAGATTTGCTTGAGGCTGGTATTCAGCCCGATATATTGGTTTGTCGTACAGAGATGCCGTTGCCTCAGGATATCCGAAAAAAACTTGCCTTATTCTGCAATGTTCATATCAACTCAGTGATCGAGGCAATGGATGCCGAGACGATTTATGATGTGCCGATCCTGATGCGGAAAGAAAAGCTTGACGAGCGTGTTTTATCGAAACTGAAAGTTCCTACCAAAGAAGAGCCCATGCTCGATCATTGGAAAAACTTTCTGGGAAAACTGAAGAATCCAGTCAATGAAATAACCGTAGGTTTGGTGGGCAAATATGTTTCATTACCAGATTCTTACAAGTCTATTGCTGAAGCCTTTGTTCATGCTGGTGCGGAAAATGATTGCAAGGTAAACCTGCGCTGGATTTCGTCCGAGGACGTTAATCGCGAATGTGTTGACGACATGTTAAGAAATTTGGATGGCGTTTTGGTAGCACCGGGCTTTGGTGAACGTGGGCTGGAAGGGAAGATTGAGACCATCCGCTATGTACGGGAAAATAAAATTCCATTCTTTGGCGTCTGTCTGGGTATGCAATGCGCGGTCGTCGAATTTGCCCGAAATGTCTTAGGATTAGAAGCGAGTTCCACCGAGTTGAATCCCAAAACACAGAATCCCGTGATCGATATGATGGAGGAGCAAAAGAAGATTGTCAATAAAGGCGGGACGATGCGACTAGGAGCTTATGACTGCAAGCTTAAAAAAGGCAGCAAAGCGTTTGCGGCGTACGGCGAAACGGTCATTCATGAACGTCATCGCCATCGCTATGAGTTCAACAACAAATACCTTGAACAAATCGAACATGCAGGTCTGAAGGCCGTGGGTGTAAACCCCGGAACAAACCTGGTAGAAGTAGTAGAACTTAAGGATCATCCCTGGTTTGTTGGCGTACAATATCATCCGGAACTAAAAAGTACAGTCCTAAACCCCCACCCACTTTTTGTAAAGTTTGTGGAGGCGGCGTTGGAAAGAAAGAGGGTTCGAGGATAGTTTTTAGTTTCTAGGTTTCGAGTTTATAAGTTTCTAGTTAGTGTAATAGTTTATCAGTTATGGCGACTATACGGTCATTCGAGGAAATGGAGGTATGGAAAAAGGCAAGAAGTGATTTCAACAGAGATTTTTAAGGCAACTATGACGGAATCGTTTTTTAAAGATTTTGGCTTAAGAGATCAAATAAACAGGGCCAGCGGGTCAATAATGGATAATATAGCAGAGGGTTTTGAACGAGGGGGACGAAAGGAGTTTATTCAATTCTTATCGTATGCGAAGGGATCGTCTGGAGAAGTGAAGTCTCAACTATATCGCGCATTGGACCGCGACACATTAATGAAGAAACATTTCAAAAACTTCTAGCATCAAATCTCGGAAATCGGCAAGATGCTGGCTGGCTTGATAAACTATCTTAAGCAAGACAACCGTCGAAGGAACTAAGAACTTAAAGGAACCCGATTCACATTATCAAGCACTTCACTTCGAATTCGAAGAGCAACTATAAACTAAAAACTACAAACTCGAAACTTACATCATGGACAGGAACTCAGCGATCGGACTTACACTCATTGCAGCATTATTGATGGCATATTTTTATTGGTTTTCGCCAGTGCCACAGCCTCAAACTTCAAAAGCACCATCGGCTCCCTCCGAAATGGGTGCGCAGGATAGCACTCAACAAACTCCTGTTGTAAGCGACAGCGTACTCAGCGCTACCTATGGTGATCTTTCCGCTTCCATGAAGGGCCAGGAATCTCCAACTGTAGTTGAAAATGAAGATTTGAGATTGGTCTTCACCAACAAAGGTGGTATCATGCGCGAAGTTGAGTTGAAGAAGTACAAGACCTATCACCAGCAGCCACTCAAACTTATAACTCCGACGAACAATGAATTTAGTTTGATGGCAAAATACCAGGGAAAGGATATCGACCTCTACAAATTATTTTACCAGGCAGATCAGCAAAAAATAGGTGATACAACAGAAATTAAATTCACGGCGACGCTAACAAACGGTTCAAAAATTTCGCACGAATATAAAATACCATCGAAGGGATATGAAATTCGTTATCGCATGGTCAGCAGCGGATTTGGCGACCAGCTTTCCGGTGACCACCTCTCCTTCCAATGGCAAAATATTTTGAAACCGATGGAAAAAGATCTCGCCGACACGAGAATCTATTCCACGATTACCTTTTATTCCGAGGCAGAGGGATTTGACGAGTTAAGTGAGCGCTCAACAGATACCGAAACTGAAATTTTCGGAAGCCCCAGTCAAGTGGATAACGATCAAGGAAAAATTCTTTCTCTCATCTTTCGTAGCCAAGCATAATTTCTCTGGCGGTGAAGTTGAAACTGCCATAAATGAAAGTGATACTTCAGTCGTAAAACGGGCGAACGCAAAACTGTTTATTCCCATAAAAGATCTTAAAGAGAATAAGGCAGATTTCAAATTCTACTTCGGTCCCAACGACTACCAAACAATCGGGCATGTAGCAGAGAAGTTTACCAAAAATGTGTACCTGGGATGGCCGCCAGTCTTCTGGATTAACAAGTTCGTGATATTCCCGGTATTCCATTTCCTGACAAAGTACATCACCAACTATGGGCTTATCATCATCATCCTCGTGATTCTGCTGAGACTTGTATTGTTTCCTTTGTCTTACAAGTCGTACCTGAGTATGGCAAAGATGAAAGTGCTGAAGCCTGAACTCGATGAAATCAAAGAACGCGTCGGAGAAGACATGACGAAGGTTCAGCAAGAACAAATGAAGTTATATCAGCAAGTAGGTGTAAACCCGATCAGCGGTTGTATCCCTGTCTTGCTTCAGATGCCGATACTTTTTGCAATGTTCTATTTGTTCCCGGCCAGCATTGAACTTAGGCAGCAGCCCTTTCTATGGGCAGAAGATTTGTCAACCTACGATTCATTGATAAGACTCCCATTCGTGGTACCCTTTTTAGGAAGTCACATCAGTATTTTCACCATCCTGATGACTGCTGCAACGCTGCTTTACACCTGGCAAAATAATCAGCTTTCTTCCGTGCAAGGACCGATGAAAACGATGTCATATGTCATGCCTGTTATTTTCCTATTCGTGTTGAACTCATTTTCTTCAGGGCTGACTTTTTATTATTTCGTTTCCACGCTCTTGACCTTCGCACAGCAGGCCATCATTAAGAGGTTTGTTGATGAAGGCAAGATCAAGGCGATCATGGAAGAAAACAGGAAGAAAAACGCAGCGAGTGGCGGAAAAAAATCGCGGTTCATGAGCAAGTTGGAGGACGCCATGAAGGCAAGCCAGGAGACTCGCAAAAAATCAGAAGACGAAAGAAAGAAAAGAAAGAAATAGCTAAAAGCTTAAAGCTCAAAGCTTAAAGCTGGAGTGCTTGAAGTCGACGTCAAACTTCAAACTTCAAACTAGAAACTAGAAACTTAAAGTTGTGAACCGATTGTGGATAATCTGTTTCACGGTGTTCCACGATGGCCTAAGTTTTCCCATATATTTGCTGCCCGGCTTAAATTGGCCGGGCTTATTTTTTAACTCACAGCGAAGGAATGGGAAAGATTATTGCGATTGCAAATCAAAAAGGCGGTGTTGGAAAGACGACAACAGCTATTAACCTGGCCGCAAGTTTAGCAGTGCTTGAATGCAGAACGTTAATTGTTGATGCAGATCCTCAGGCGAACTCAACTTCAGGATTAGGTCTTAATCCCAAAGAAATAAATCACGGAATTTATGAATGCATGGTCGACGGCGTGGCTCCGAAAGATGCAATTGTAAAAAATGATCTTAAATACCTCGACGTTCTTCCTTCGCATATTGACTTGGTAGGTGCGGAAATCGAGATGGTTAACATCGAACGCAGGGAAGAAAAAATGCGCGAAGCGCTTAGAAGAATTAAGGATGACTATGATTTTATCATCATTGACTGCTCCCCTTCCCTTGGGTTGATTACTATTAATGCACTCACCGCAGCTGATGCTATTATCATTCCTGTGCAGTGCGAATACTTTGCGTTGGAGGGATTGGGTAAATTATTGAATACTATAAAAATTATCCAAACGCGATTAAATCCGAAGCTTGAAATAGAAGGCATACTCCTTACGTTGTATGATTCAAGGACGAGTCTTGGCAACCAGGTGGTGGAGGAGGTTCGAACACATTTTTCAAAGATGACGTTCAAAACTATTATCCCGAGAAATGTGAAGTTAAGTGAGGCGCCAAGCTTTGGATTACCGGTGATCGTTCATGATGCAGAAAGCAAAGGGGCGATTAGTTACCTGAACCTGGCCCATGAAGTTTTAGCTAAAAATGGAAAAACAAGATGAGCAAGAAAAAAGCACTAGGAAGAGGATTAAGCGCTTTGTTAAGCGACAGTCCCACGGATGATCGCCTTGAGGTTGACGCCCTTCCACAGGGAGGATCTTCTATGCCTGCTTCACATGTCTCGGCTAGTGGAATGACTGAAATTCCGTTGGAAGAGATTGAGGTAAATCCATTCCAGCCGCGATCGCACTTTGATCAGGAGGCACTCCTGGAATTGGCAGAATCAATTCATGTTCATGGTATTATTCAACCCATCACGGTTCGAAAACTTTCTCAGCATCAATATCAGTTGATCACTGGTGAAAGAAGGTTTCAGGCTTCTAAACTAGCCGAGCTCAAAACCATTCCTGCCTACATCCGGGCGGCCAACGATCAGCAGATGCTGGAAATGGCGCTGATAGAAAACATTCAGCGTGAAAATCTGAACGCCATAGAAATAGCCCTCAGCTATCAGCGTCTTATGTCCGAATGTAATCTCAAGCAGGACGAACTTGGCGAACGGGTCGGAAAAAACCGAACCACGGTGACAAACTATTTAAGACTTCTCAAACTTCCTCCTGATATTCAGATTGCTGTGCGTGATAATCTATTGTCAATGGGACATGCACGGGCCATCA
This sequence comes from uncultured Bacteroidota bacterium, assembly GCA_963846745.1. Lineage (GTDB taxonomy): Bacteria > Bacteroidota > Bacteroidia > Cytophagales > Cyclobacteriaceae > Chryseolinea. Next base: position 129,922 of record CAWJXE010000011.1, read on the forward strand.
TTAACGTCGAAAACGCTGATCAGCAGCTTTACATCTTTAAAAGAACACTTGCCGAAGAACTTTCCGTTCGAAAGGTGGAAGACCTGGTACGGTCTCTCGCAATGGAAAAATCGGCATCAAAGACCGGGCGAGAGTCATTACAGAACCAAGCTACCAAGGAAATCGCACAATTACAGTCAAAGCTTTCCTCACACTTTGGCACTCGTGTTGTAGTAAAGAGCGATGGAAAAAAAGGTGACATTCGAATTCCGTTCCTGTCCGTGGAGGATCTTAACAGAATTCTTGACATCTTGAAGATGTATTCCTGACCAAAAAACAATGATAAAACGGTTCGCCATTATCCTACTCCTCTTCTTAAGCTCAGAAAGGTTAATGGCTCAGGATTCGCTAAGGGTCGCCAATGACAGCCTTCTAATGGGTGGCGGTCCGGATACCGTTCAGTTAAAATCCTACGCCGCCCGGTACGATCCAAGGAAGGCGTTACTCTATGCGGCTGTGGTTCCAGGCCTCGGGCAAATCTATAACAAGAAATATTGGAAACTCCCCCTGGTGTATGGAGGGTTCTTTGCAATAGGTTATGCTATTAATTTTTACCAGGACAATTATAAAACGTACAAAGTCCAGTTATTCTACAATCTTGATAATGGATATGAGGGAGATACTGAAATAAACCCCGATGATCCTTCCGGGTATACGACGGGCCAGCTGCGAACCATCGTTGATAAATCCAGACGCGAACGAGATTTTTGGGTGATCATGATGGGCGCTATGTACATCCTTCAAATGGTCGATGCCCACGTGGATGCCCACCTAAAAGAATTTGATCTGAATCCCAACCTCAGAGTTTCAATTCAACCTGCCGTCGAGCAAAATGAACTACTAGGTCGCCAAAATTCCCTTTCCGTTGTCATAAAGTTTTGATCAGGATTACAGGATTCAAAGGATTATAAGATTCGAAGATTACAAGATTATTTAAGATGATTGTTAGGAGTAACAAGATTAAGAGTCTTACGAGATTTGCCTTATGCATTATCCAGGTAAAAAATGCATTTTTGCCCCGAACGAATATCACCATGAAAATAATTTTACTTGGTTACGGAAAAATGGGCAAAATCATCGAAGGCATTGCCGTAAACCGTGGTCATCAAATAGCGGCGCGAATTGACATCGACAATGCCGCTGATTTTGAATCTGCACAGGGAGATGTTGCAATAGAATTCTCTCACCCGGAGGCAGCGTTTGAAAACGTAAAAAAATGTATTGAGAGAAATCTTCCCGTTGTCTGCGGAACTACAGGCTGGCTAAAACGAAAACCAGAAATTGAAACGCTTTGCAAAAAAAAGAACGGTACGTTCTTTTATGCTTCCAACTACAGCTTGGGTGTTAACGTCTTTTTTAAACTCAATGAATACATTGCCCGGATGATGAATAAGTTTTCGGAATATGAAATTTCCATGGATGAAATTCATCACACCGAGAAGAAAGATGCACCGAGCGGGACAGCCATCACGTTAGCGGAAGGCATCATGACAAATGTTGACCGTAAAAAGAAATGGGTGAATCAAAAAACGGGAAAGTCAGAGGATCTTTTTATCGAGTCCTTCCGGATTGACCAGGTTCCTGGAACTCATGTCGTTAAATATGAATCACCCGTCGATGATATAGAGATCAAACATATTGCACATTCTCGTGAAGGATTTGCCAAAGGAGCCGTCATGGTCGCCGAATGGATCAAGGATAAAAAGGGTGTTTTCACCATGGACGATTTCTTAAAGTTCTGACGAAGGGCTGGGTCAGCCCTCAGAATAATCTCAGATTTCCGCATTTAAGCAAAATATATGGGTAATGATGAAATTACAGCTCAAAAATTACGACTAGTCGTGGGATCAATTATTTTCACTTTCTTTGCACGTTTTATTTAAGAATATATCCTTATGAATTGGCAGTTTTGGAAGAAAAGCGAAACTCACGACGAGGCTAAACCGAAATCCAAGGTCCGTGAATGGTGGGACGCAATCCTGTTTGCTGTTGTTGCTGCCACTTTGATTAGGTGGTTAATCATGGAAGCGTATACGATTCCGACGCCTTCCATGGAAAACTCACTTCTCGTAGGCGATTTCCTGTTTGTCAGCAAGTTTCATTATGGAACCCGCACGACAACCACTCCCTTGCAAGTTCCATTAACGCATCAAAAAATCTGGTTTACGAATATTCCTTCTTATCTCGAATGGATCAAGCTCCCCCAGTACCGTTTACCAGGTATATCCCATGTGAAAAGAAATGATGTCGTCGTATTTAACGTCCCCCCAAAAGGTCTGAATGAAAACATCGATTATCCCATTGATCTAAAGACAAACTACATCAAACGGTGCGTCGCTGTTGCAGGTGATATTCTGGAAATCAAAGACAGAAAAGTTTATACCAACGGAGAATTATTGGAAAATCATCCTGAGGTTCAATATAGCTACGTCGTTTCTTCTGATGGCCCTATAAATGAGCGAAACCTCACCAAGCTCGGCCTTGGTGTTGAAGATTACCAGGTTTATGGACGACAGCAGGATGGGAAATTCGTCTATCTAATGTGGTTGACCCAAGAAAAGGTCGACGCTTTAAAGGCACTTCCGTACATTAAATCTGTCGACTTGCAAAATCGAAATGAGGAAGATGGAGTAATCCCGTATTCGTCTTACTATGAGTGGTTTGGCGGCGCAAATGATACCACAAAGGTGGTGAGCTGGGCAACGGATAACTTTGGTCCGCTATGGATTCCAAAAGAAGGCGCCAGCATTCCCATCAACGATTCAACACTGACCATCTACGGCCCAACCATCAAACTATATGAACATCATGATGATGTAAAAATTGAAAACAATACCTTAACCATCGATGGTAAAGCGGTAACGGAATACACATTCAAACAAAATTATTATTTCATGATGGGAGACAATCGGCATAACTCGTTAGACTCCCGGTTCTGGGGATTCGTGCCGGAAGACCATGTCGTAGGAAAAGCCTTTTTTATCTGGTTATCCATAGACCGGAACGCAGATTTCATTCATAAGATCAGGTGGAGCAGGTTCTTTAAATTGATTCGTTGAGCTGACAAGCAGACAGCTTACAGCTTACAGCTTGTGCGTGCGAACTAGACAGTTCATGCGTATTGGCAGTGCCTGCTTTAGAGGTCACTAGCTTTCCGCTTTCTACTTTAAGCTTTAAACTCGCTCACAGCTTTAGCATTCATCGAGCTTAACAGGAATGAACCGAAAGCCCAGTGCAGAATCAGGGCGAAAACGCATGAGCCTAGCTGTACGCTGTTAGCTGACCGCTGAAAGCTTTAGCTACCAATCTATTTCCCCCAGTCCCTTACTCTTCAGATACTCATTCGCTTTGCTAAAATGTTTGCATCCGAAAAAGCCACGGTCTGCCGAAAATGGCGAAGGGTGTGCTGACATTAATACAAGATGTTTCGAGCGATCTATGACTTCACCTTTTTTCTGAGCATAGGCACCCCAAAGCAAGAAGACGACGTGCTCTTTTTCATCAGAGATTTTTTTTATAGCTGCATCCGTAAAGACTTCCCATCCTTTATTTTGATGAGATCCCGGTGTCGAAGAACGAACCGTTAAGGTAGCATTAAGTAGTAATACACCTTGGCGGGCCCAGCGCTCCAAGTCGCCTGAAGTTGGAATAGGCTTTTTTAAGTCGTCGCGGATTTCCTTAAAAATATTGACCAGCGACGGCGGCATTCGAATTCCATCCCGAACGGAAAAGCACAACCCATTTGCTTGTCCTGGGCCGTGATAAGGATCTTGTCCGATGACGACCACTTTTACATCTGCAAAATCACAGCAATCAAATGCTTTAAAAATTTCCTTTCCAGGCGGATAAATCGTTTGTGTCCGGTATTCTTGTTTAACAAAATCGATTAACGCATTGAAATAAGGTTTTTCGAATTCATCTGAAAGTCTGGCCTTCCAGCTTGGAACCATTTTTACATCCATAGTGTCAAAACTATAAGCAATCGCGAAAAAGACAAAAATGCTTTTTTGCTGACGCAAAACCGCATAAGCGCAACTTAAATCAGGTGACTGACAATATTTTGACAAGAATTTATTAGCTTAATCTTGTGAATAGCAAAAAATTAATATTTTTGAAGCGTATGGTAACGGAAATAACTCAAGGGATCAAGGTAAGTGTGGAGACGGAGTATCAGCCAGCGTATTCCAGTCCGAGTCAGTACCATTACGTTTTTACCTATCGCATTTCAATTGAAAATCATAGCGAATATACCATTCAACTTCTTCGGAGGCACTGGCACATTTATGATGCAGGCTTCAGTCAACGTGAAGTAGAGGGAGAAGGCGTTGTTGGTCAACAACCAGTCCTTGAACCAGGTCAAACACATCAATATGTTTCGGGATGTAATTTGAAGTCTGGCTTGGGTAAAATGATCGGCACTTATCTAATGGAACGCGTTGTTGATGGCGTTACCATGCAGGTAAACATTCCAGAGTTTACAATGATTGCACCGATCAGACTCAATTGAGTGTCTGCTAAATTTTTCCAACTCAAATCTTTCTTCACGTATTGGCTCGATGCAGTTGATGAACATTCACTTCATTCACCTTTTCTTATTTGATTTCTATACGAATGTTTTAATAAAAGAATTTTCACTTCCGGATCTTGACGCACTAAAAAGAATTAGAAGAAAATTGGAAGCCGATCATCGAACCATCAATGTCACCGACTTTGGTGCGGGGTCGTTGAAGATGAAAACATCATCGCGGAAAATCTCAGACATTGCGCGTATCAGCACTACGCCAGAAAAATACTCCAGACTTTATTCGCGAATTCTACGCCATTACAATTGCACTGATATTCTTGAGTTGGGCACGTCACTTGGTATCAATGCCATGTACCTGGCAAAGGCCCGTGAGGTGGCCAAGGTTACGACAATCGAGGGTTCACATGAAACTAGCTTTGATCGCAAAACATCTGTTTGAGGAAAACGAGGTCAGGGACATTCAACTGATAGAAGGAAATATTGATCAGGTACTTCCTGCGATTTCTCGATTCAGTGGAAAAAATTGACTTTGCTTTCATTGATGCGAACCATCGCTTTGAACCGACCATCCGCTATGTTGATTTGATCTTGAAAAAAATTCATGTGAACAGCATCCTCGTCCTGGATGACATCCATTATTCATCCGAGATGGAACGAGCATGGCTTGCCTTGCAAGGACATGAGCGGGTGTATACGACCATTGATCTATATCGGTGTGGTCTCATCTTCTTCAATCCCTCATTAACGAAACAAAATGCTGTTTTACAATTTTAGGGTTTGAATTGCGGTGAAAGAAAACTTATTTTTGCCATTTCAGACTAAATAAACTATGAGCGAACAGACTCCAACCTCCTATCAGACACCGCGGAAAAGTAATAGAAATGCAATTATCATTGTTTTCTTATCTGTCGTAATCATAGTGCAGGCTATAAAAATCTACCTGGATTCTAAAGAAAAACAAACGATAAACACGGACCTGACCTCTACCAAGCAAGAATTAGCGACGACCGAGCAACGATTGAGAGAAATCAGCTCCGAGCTCGATCAAAGAATTGCCGAGATCACAAAACTTGGCGGGAACGTGACCGATCTGGAGAAAGCAAAAGCGGACATTGAGACTGAACTAAACCGGTCCAGACGGGCTACAGGCCAGGAAATCAAAGCCCTTAAAGACAAGGTCGAGGGATACGAAATGCTGTTAAAAAACAAAGACGAAGAAATAGAAAAACTCAAGTCCGTAAATAAGGAACTGTTAACCGAGAACACAACCCTGAAGACACAGAAGAATGTATTGGGGGACTCGATCAACAGACTTAGTCAAAGTAAAGACGAATTAGCAACCAAAGTCGAAATTGCGTCACAACTTAAGCTGGAAAACTTCCGAATTGTTGCACTTAACGACCGCGGTAAGGAACGCACATCTCCTTTTAAGAGCCCGGCAGATTGAACAGTTGAAAGTAGAATTCAACATTGCAGAAAACAATGTCGCCCCGATCGAAGGAAAAAAAATCATGATTCGTGTGATCGATGAAAACGGGCAAGTGCTTTTTGATGTGGCGCGTGGCTCAGGTACTTTTTTGATAAATGGCAAGGAAGAATTTTACACTGCCGCTCAGGAAATTCTCTTCGACAATACAAAACAGAAACTTTCTTTTCTCTACGACAAAGGTTCTGAATATGCTGAAGGTACTTACAACCTTGAAGTATATACCGACGACTATATGATGGGAAGTGGACAGTTCGTTGTGAAATAGCTCAAAGCTTTAAGGCTTAAAGCTGAAAGCAAAAAGCTAGTTCAGGGGTTGAAATTTTGTGATGACGGAATCGGTTAGCATTTTAGGTAATTGATATCGACCTGTGTCGATGCTTACCTTTGGCGCCGCGGTCAAATAAGTTTTAATGCCTCCGTCAGTTACTGCCGTTTGATAGACGAACAGGTTCTCTAAATTTTTCAACTTCGCGATTTGTTTTAATCCTTCATCCGTAATTTTTGTCCCTACCAGATTGAGATAGCGCAGGTTGGAAAGCGATGATATTGATTGAAGTCCTTTATCTGACACCGAAGTAAACTCCAAATTCAGTCGACGCAAAGCTGTTAGCTGCGCAATACTTCCGACGATTGAATCTGATACCGTGGTACGCGCCAGGTCAAGCCAAACAATTTGTTTTTTCAGTGGCAGTAAGGACTGGATATCATCTGCCGAAGCGGTTCTTTTGTTCACAAAACTGACAGAAAGATAATTCGATTCGCGACTGACGGGTATGACAAGAATACCGTTCTTACTCAAGCCTCCAATTGTCATTTCATCAGGTGCCTCAACTTCCTCCTCGGGAATTAGCTTTTCTTTACGCGATTGTTCGACGACGGAAGTAAAATATCCTTTGATTTTTTCAGCGTTGCTGCATTCCGATATCTTCAACTCAAATTTAGCACCTTCATTTATCCATGCCTGAATGAGTGCGATTTCAGAAGAAGAAGGCTGCGGCTTTTCATTCGGCGGCATGTGATCTTCATCTTCCAACGATAACATCAGGCGAATAAAGATCTCACTGGAATCGGCCCGGCCAGCTTCAATTATTGGGCCGCCTTCTCCCCCACGCTCAATAAAAGGAACACCATCTAAACGCAGTTTGCCTTTTTGCTTGCTTGAGCTATGACATGAATAACATCGGGCTTCAAGAATAGGCTGGATAATATCAGCATAAAGGACAGCGTTATCAATCTCGGTAATCGCCGCCGAGCTTTATGGAGGGATCAACCGCTGCATTTGATTTGGTGACCATTTCAAAAAGATAATCCTCGCCATGCGTAATTGAGCCTCCAAAATGGCCGGTGAGCGAGACAAGAATAATCAACGGAATGAATAAGACAAGATAGAATGTTTTTCGCCTAACCTTATTTTGAAAGAAGCTTCGTGCGTTGACGTACAATAAAAAGACAATGGTCGAAAACAAAGCAGTTGCAATACCCAATGTTTTGTGACGCTCAAGCAAATCATCATCATAGCCTCCTTCCTGCGATAAGAAATATCCACTTACGGATGACGCTATTGCGAATGCCGCACCAAGTAGTAATGATGGTGCTACCGCAAAGCGTATTTTACGATAGCCGCTCAATCGGGAAAGGCATTCAAACAAAAAAGCCAGGATCAAAATCCCGATGGGAAAATGCACAAGCACCGGATGGAATCTGCCAAAAAACTGAGTAATCCATTCCATGCTCAATGTGCTATATCGTAAAACTTATTGAATTGACGCTGTTGAAAATATTATTTGGCATATCGAGTACGAAGCGTGTTTAACATGTATTTATTTATTTCCCATTGATCTGCAACGGGTTGCCTGGTGTACGGTAGAGCGGGCAAATAATCGACGGGCCCGAACTCGGTTAGCATCGTCAACAACTTTCCTTCTTTTCTTTTTTGTTCGACCACCTGATCCCACCAGCCGAAATGCGCAGCTGACAGCATCCTTCCACTCGGGAGCGCGTGGATCATTAACCTGCGGACCTTCGGCGTGTCCTACGCGGGTGTGTATATGATCGGTTCTGCTTATTGCAAGTTTCACGGTTTCCAATTGATCGTTCAAAAGGGATTCATGAACGTTACACCAGTGTGAAATATCCAGCGTCAGGCGAAGCGATGGATGTTTTTCCATAAACTGACGACTAATAGGCGCGGAATACAAAATTCGGCCACGATGCGTTTCATGGTAAATCGGAACCTTCGTTTTAACGTTTAACTCGGTCGTAAAATCAATAAATGCTTTGTTTTGATCAAAGGAAAAGTGATCCCTTCCCGAGTGGCAGTTGATGTAAACTGGTTTCAATGAAGCAGCCGCTTCCAGGGTTGACTTAAATTGCTGAAGATGTTTTTGATAGTCGGTGTCTGCCTGCGCCAAACAGAAGCCCAAACTTTAATTGATATTTCTGGAAAGCTTCGAGAAATTCTTTGCGGGCTTTTTCCTCGGTTGGATACCATGCTTCTGCTCCATCATATCCATCCTTCTTAATACGTGAACAAAACTCATCCCAGCTTCCATTGAAACCCCAATTCGTTGCAAAAATTAACAGTTCAAACCCTGGAGCCGGCGAACTGGTTTCCAAAGGCGTGTTAAAAGCATCGAGGGGATTGATCATAGCAGCGGTTCCGGACATGGCGGTTAAGGTTAGAAATTTTCTTCGGTTTAGCGACATTTATTCAAGGTATTAAGGCAGATAGCGGTGGAGTTGAAATGATGATGAATTTATATTGATGATCAGGCGACGATCTCCTGAATTACCTTTCCTGAAACATCGGTTAACCTAAATGGCCTTCCTTGAAAATAATAAGTAAGTTTTTCGTGATCGAACCCTACCTGGTTTAAGATCGTAGCCTGTACGTCATGCAGGGAAACTTTGCCATTTATAGGGTAGTATCCGATTTCATCGGTTTCACCCCAGGTGGTACCTTTTTTTATGCCACCACCAGCCATCCACATCGTAAAGGCTTCCACATGATGATCACGGCCTTTGAACATCATGGTTTTTCCTTCGCGGTTTTCCTGCATGGGTGTCCGGCCAAATTCGCCACCCCACACTACTAATGTTTCATCCAGCAGTCCGCGTTGCTTTAAATCCAGCAATAAGGCGGTCATGGGCCTGTCGATGAGCCTGCATTTTTCTTTGATGCCATAGTCAACGGATTCATTTGCTGAAGTACCATGAGCATCCCATCCCCAATCAAACAGCTGAACGAAACGAACGCCTTGCTCGACAAGTTTTCTTGCCAGCAGACAGTTGTTTGCAAATGAAGCTTTACCTGGAGTAGTCCCATACAATTCATGAATATACGCTGGCTCATTATTGATGTTCATTACTTCGGGCACGGAAACCTGCATCCGAAAAGCCATTTCATACTGGGCGATCCTGGTAAGTGTTTCCGGATCATTAAATTCGTCATAATGCTGCTGGTTCACGGCGTTGATGGCGTCAATCGTTTTCTTTTTCATGTTACGATCCATGCCTTCCGGATCATTCAAAAACAAAACAGGTTCGCCTTCCGAACGACATTGGACACCTTGATAAACCGAAGGAAGAAATCCGCTGCCCCAAACACTTTTACCTGCATCTGGATTTTTGCCGCCGGAGGTAAGTACTACGAAGCCCGGCAAATTTCTATTTTCAGTGCCTAGCCCATACGTGATCCAGGAACCTATGCTGGGTCGTCCAAGACGCGGACCTCCGCAGTGTACGAACAGCTGAGCGGGAGCATGATTAAACTGATCCGTGTAGACTCCCTTTAGAAAAGATACTTCGTCGGCTACACCAGCAAAGTGTGGAAGGTTTTCTGATATAAGTGCCCCTGATTGTCCATGCTGCTTAAAGTGGGCCTGTGGACCTAACATTCGCGGCACGCCACGGATAAATGCAAATCTTTTTCCCTCGAGTAAAGAAGGAGGACAAAGTTGATTGTCGAGTTTCTTTAGTTCCGGTTTAAAATCAAAAAGTTCCAGCTGAGATGGAGCACCTGCCATGTGAAGGTAAATCACCTGCTTGGCCTTTCCCGGAAAATGCGGAGGTTTGGGAAACATCGGGTCTACATTCGATACTAAATAATTATCCGGCTGCCCGGAGCTTTTGACGTGCAACCCGACATGAGTGAACCAAGGGCAACGGCGCCTAATCCCGCCGCACTCTCGCGCAAGAAATGCCGTCGGGAAATATTTTTTAATGCTTCCAGTCGAAAATTATTTAGGTCCTCCATAGGTGCATAATTAAGGTCTCATTCTTTTGTTAACACTTCATCCAGGTTTAACATCGCATTAGCCACCACAGTCATTGCCGCGAGCTGTGGAGCGTTGGATTTATCTGCCGTAAATTTTATAGCAGCATCCTTATTTAGCTCATAATCCTTTAAAGCGCTCTTATACAATTCGTAAAGGATATCCAATTTCTTTTGAGGTATCTCGTGTACCAGCAACCTTTTATATCCTGCTTTTATTTGTTCGGGTGGGTCTTTTTCACTCTTCATCATGAATCCGGCAAAATTTCTCGCGGCGACGACAAATGAAGAATCATTCAATGTGACAAGCGCTTGCAGCGGTGTATTGGTTCGAATACGCCGGCTGACACATACCTCACGTGCAGACGCATCAAACATCATCATCGAGGGGTATCCGCTGGTACGTTTGCTATAGGTATAGACCGATCTTCGATAACGATCTTCGCCTGGACTTTCCTTCCAACGCTCACTGCTGTAAACTGAATTCCAAACTCCAGCCGGTTGATAAGGCATCACGCTTTTGCCATACATCTTATCGCTTAATAGCCCGCTGACGGCGAGTGCCTGATCGCGTACCTGCTCAGCTGACAATCTAACCCTTGGGCCACGCGCCAGTAGTCTGTTGCCGGGATCCCTTTCTTTCAGTTCGTCCGAGATATGGGAATCCTGTCGATACGTCGCCGACATCACAATCTCTTTGATCAATTTCTTCATGCTCCACTTGTATTCGTTCATGAATCGCAGTGCCAGCCAATCAAGAAGATCCTGATGGGTAGGCGCTGCGCCTTGCGTTCCGAAGTCCTCCAACGTTTCCACTATGCCCAATCCAAAAAGCTGTTCCCAAAATCGATTTACAGCGGCACGCGCCGTCAATGGATTGTCCGGACTTACCAACCATTTGGCAAAACCAAGTCGATTAAGTGGCTGATCCTTTGGAAAGTCATTTAAAGTGTTCCGGCACATCCGGATTTACGGTTTCACCTTTTACCATCCAATTCCCACGCTCAAATACATGGGTGGTTCGAAACTGATCCGAAGTACTCTCCACCATGATCGGTGTAGTCTCCACGTCAGCATTGACCAATTCCATAAAAGATGTCTTTAATCGCGCGTACTCCGTACCATTTCTTTCAGGAAGATCTTCCAGGAATGCAAGCCACTCTACACTGCATACCGCCTTGTCCGATGAAATGGATTTATTCCAAAAAATAAAAAACAAGTCGTGCTTGCCTGCGACTGACTTTAATGGGGTAGACCAGCGTTTTATTTGTTTTCTCCACTTTGCCTTTTCCAATGACCGGACCGTCCAGTCGATCAAGTCTAATCTCAAATGATCCACCAGTATGTCTAGTGGTGTAGTTTAGAAGAAGATTTGTTTTCCCCTCAAGATTGATATTTTTGATACGCGCACTTCCGCCCGATTGAATTCCTAGCCACTTGTTATCTTGAAGCGCTCCACTGATGAATTGATCAAAATTGTGTGGATGGTATTTCGGTTCAAGGGTTCGTAAAAAGTCATTTACTTCTTTTGCTCTCTCCTGCCCTGCCTTTTCCTGAACCCAGGATTTTATTTCTTCCAATTTCTTTTGATCGTCGGCCTTGTACATTCTAAGCGTCGGATGTTCGCCAGGCGTATCTTCGTCGCGGGTATTATTGAAGAATGCCATGGACTTATAATATTCCTCATGGACAAAAGGATCATAAGGATGCGTATGACATTGTACACATCCCAAGGTCGTGCTTTGCCATACTTCCCAGGTGGTATTGACCCGGTCGATCAAGGCGGCGACTCGAAACTCCTCGTCGTCGGTGCCACCTTCATCGTTGTTCATTGTATTACGATGAAAGGCCGTTGCAATAAGTTGATCATCCGTGGGGTTCGGAAGCAAGTCGCCGGCTAGTTGTTCAGTGGTAAACTGATCAAAAGGCATGTCTTTATTGAAGGCCTGTATAACCCAATCCCGATATCGCCAGATGTTCCGGCCTTCATCCTTCTCGTATCCTTTTGTATCAGAATAGCGCGCCATATCAAGCCACCAGGAGGCCCACTTTTCACCAAAATGTTTGGAGGCCAGAAGTTCATCCACCATCCGTTCATATGCATCAGGGCTCGCATCATTTAAGAATGACTCTGCCTGCTGCTTGGTTGGCGGCAAGCCGATGATATCCAGGTAAACTCTACGGATCAGGGTAGCTTTGTCGGCGGGTTCAGACTGTGCTAGCTCTTCTTGTTCTAGTTTCTTTAGAATAAAATAGTCGATTTCATTTTTTGGAGCTCCATCTGAATTGCTGAAAAAGCCGGACTGCAATTCGTCTTGTGGTATCTCAGTCGGTTTTGGTGGAAGGTAAGCCCAATGATCGCCCCATTCGGCCCCCTCTTTGATCCATTGGGTAAGAATATCTATTTCTGCCTGGGTCAAAGGCTCTTCCTTATAGGGCATCCGTTCCTCAGGGTCCTTTGCATTGATTCTTCGGACCAGCTCACTGTGGCCGGGATCCCCTGGTATTATAGCCAATTTACCGGATTCCGCTGTATCCAACGCTTCATGCCGAAAGAGCAAACTGAATTTTGCATTCCGTTTTACGCCTCCATGGCAGCTGATGCACCGCTTGTTAAGGATGGGCTTTACCTGGGCGCTAAAATCAATTTTATTTTCGTTACAACCTGTAAACCAGATAGATATAACAATCCCAACAAAAATATTTTACACTTTTTCCTCATCCAACTTAAAGTTACACGAATTCAGACTTAAACTCATCCGGGACAGTCCAGAAGCGGGATTTTTGAACCTTAAAAGGCAGCATTTGGTCTTGTTTTTCTATTTCCGTCACGCAGTTGGTAAATCAACCTCATTTTTATACTTTTGCAGGCTCAAAAATTAAAAAGTAAACATGAACAATTACGAGACAGTATTCATTTTAAATCCCGTTTTGTCTGAAGACCAGGCAAAGGATACTGTCGAAAAATTCGTAAAAGTGTTGAAGAAAGCCAAAGCCGAAATTCTCAATAATGAGCAATGGGGCTTAAAGAAGATGGCTTATCCTATCAACAAGAAGTCGACAGGCTTTTACAATCTCATCGAATTTTCGGCAGATCTCCGGCGTTATCAACACACTCGAAACCGAGTACAGACGCGACGAATCAGTAATGCGTTTTTTAACTACCGTGCTTGACAAACATGCATTGGTTTACAATGAAAGAAGACGCAAAGGTGAATTCAAAAACAAAGAAAACAGGAAACCTGTAAAAAAAGCTGAGGAGGGCGCCAACCGATGACATTAATGAACGAACCGATCAAGCGGGCAGAGATCAAACCAAAGTACTGCCGCTTTAAAAAGAATGGGATCAAATACATTGATTACAAAGATCCTGACTTCCTCCTGAAGTTTATCAACGAGCAAGGCAAGATCCTTCCTCGCAGACTTACTGGTACGAGTTTGAAATTCCAGAAAAAAGTGGCTCAAGCGGTAAAACGCGCCCGTCACCTGGCATTGCTTCCGTACGTTGGTGATTCTTTAAAATAATAGTTGAACTCATTAAAGAAAGACGATCATGGAAGTGATTTTGAAACAAGACGTAAGCGGAGTTGGCTATAAAAACGACATCGTAAAAGTAAAAGCTGGATTTGGTAACAATTACCTCATCCCGAATGGCTTTGCGCTGATCGCCAACGATTCTAATAAAAGACTAGTAAAAGAAAATGTTCGCCAGGCTGCCCACAAGGCTGCCAAGGTTAAACAGGATGCAGAAGCACTTGCTGCCAAGATTGGTGAACTTACCATCGAAATCGGAACAAAAGCCGGCGAAAGTGGCAAAATCTTTGGTGCGATAACCGCCCTGCAGATTGCTGATTCTTTGAAGGCAAAAGGTTTTGATATCGACCGTAAGAAAGTACAACTCAAGGAAAACCCTAAACAACTGGGAACCTACAATGTAACACTGGATCTTCACAAAGAAGTGAAGCATGAGATTCAGGTGAAGGTAGTAGCAGAATAGTTACCAACTACATTCAGATATGCTGAAAGCCGTTCCGTGAAATCGGGGCGGCTTTTGTTTTTATAGGATAATCATTCGATTGCGTAAATAATTATATAATGCTCGTTACCAAATCAATTGTAACATGGTATTTTAGGTTGATCTAACCCAGGTCTGCCAATGCTGACGACACCTCTCTTTCATCATTATGCTCTCGCTCCTCGAACGTGGGATGAAATGTACGACGATGAAAAAGTGAGATTTCAATATCGAAACGTATTTGATTTTTTACAGCGGATACCGGCCGACGAACTCAGTAAGAAGGAAGAGTTAGCCAAAAAACTGTTCATGAGTCAGGGCATTACCTTCACCGTGTATTCCAGCGGTGAGGGAATAGAAAAAATATTTCCCTTTGATATTATTCCCCGAATCATCACTGCCAGTGAATGGAATTTCATCGAAAAGGGAATCAAACAACGATTGCGGGCCCTTAACCTTTTTTTGAAAGATGTATACCACCATCAATTCATTCTTAAGGATGGCATCGTACCGGTCGAGTTGGTTTACTCATGCCCGCACTACTTACGCGAAATGCAAGGCATCAATATCCCTCATGACATTTATGTTCATATTGCCGGGATCGATTTAATACGTGATCATGACGGAACATTTTACGTTCTGGAAGATAATCTTAGAACGCCTTCCGGGGTTTCGTACATGATTGAAAACCGGGAGATAACAAAAAGAATATTTCCGGATCTCATTCCGCAAAATTTCGTGCGGCCGGTAACGCAGTATCCGAATATCCTCTACAAAAATCTTTTAGCGCTTTCCCCCCGACAGATTTCGTCACCCACTGTCGTGGTATTAACACCGGGGATTTATAACTCCGCCTACTTTGAACATGCAACCCTTGCCCGTCTTATGGGAATTGAACTGGTGGAAGGCCGCGACCTTGTCGTTGAAAATCACATCGTTTACATGAAAACAACGGCAGGGCTACAACAAGTTGATGTCATCTATCGGCGTGTAGACGATGAATACCTCGATCCTCTGGTTTTCGAACCTTCCAGTGTTCTCGGGGTTTCGGGACTATTGTCCGCCTATCGAAAGGGCAACGTTGCCATAGTCAATTCCATTGGCAACGGTGTTGCTGACGATAAGGCCACTTATGTTTATGTACCCGAAATGATCCGTTATTATTTGAACGAAGAACCGATTCTAAAGAATGTGCCGACCTATCAATTGAGCAACGTTGAAGAACGGGAGCATGTGTTGAAAAATATTAGTCAGATGGTCGTTAAGAAAACAAATGAATCCGGTGGTTACGGCATGCTGATGGGGCATGCTGCTTCAGACGAAGAGATCAGCGCCTATCAAAAACAGATTATCAAGAATCCAAGGCAGTTTATCGCTCAGCCTATTATCAGCTTGTCAAATGCACCTTGTTACATCAACGGCAAGGTACAACCTCGCAGGGTCGATTTAAGACCCTTTGCACTTTGTGGTCCGACAGGAATAGAAATAGTTGCAGGAGGTCTGACGCGTGTTGCATTGAAAGAAGGATCACTCGTGGTAAATTCCTCCCAAGGCGGAGGAAGTAAGGATACATGGGTATTGGCAAAATAATTTTCAATATGAAAAATTTGATTTTGAATGCTTAGCCGTGTCGCCGATTCGCTGTATTGGATGGCGCGTTATATGGAACGCACCGATAGCATCTTGCGTATGCTAAAAATTAATTACGCATCTTCACAGGACAACAGTGAGGAATTTTCGTGGCAACCCGTGCTCAGAATTTTCGGTCATTTGGAACAAGCGGAGGCCGCAGAAATGGAACCAAACAGCCGGAAGATCATTCAGTACATGGTACTCGACCGGGAAAATCCCAACTCTGTTTTTACGATGGTACGAAAGGCCCGGGAAAATGCGCGGGGCGTTCAGGATAATATAACGACGGAAGTTTGGCGGTGTTTAAATGAGTTTTACCACGTCGTTCATGAAGAACGCCTTACATATTTACTCCAGCACGAAGATCCTATCACCGTTTTGGACGCGCTCATCAAAGAGTGCATGCTTTATTTCGGCGTTTCCGATAATACGATGTTTCGGGGAGAAGGACTCTGCTTCATGAATGTCGGAAAGTATATGGAGCGGGCGATTCAAACCTCTGACATCCTCGATGTAAAGCTCAGCAATCTTGCATATGATTTGGACAAGCCTGCCGATACCACCTATTGGAAATATCTGCTCATGTCTATTTCAGGATATTCCTTATACTTGAAACGATATCGTTCGGGGTTTGAGGCCCGCAATATCATTGACCAGGTATTGTTCAACGTCGATTTTCCAAGGTCGGTCCTATATTCATTGAATCAACTTCAACGCTATTTTAAACGACTTCAAAGCGATCAGAATACCGAAGGATTTTCCAAGGTTGATTTTATGATCGGAAAGCTTCGGAGTAAATTACAGTATTCGGATGTACAAAGTGTCTCGCAAACGGGGCTTCACCATTATTTGAATTCGATTACAACTGACATTTCAAGTATTGGTAGCACATTAAATCATTATTATTTCGCTTACAGTTAACCCACCATTATGTCAAAATTTAAGATCAGACATATCACCAAGTATACCTATGACGATACCGTCAGAGATAGTGCCAACCAAATCATGCTTTATCCTTTGAAGGACCAGTACCAGGAAATCCTGCAACATCAAATTATCATTTCCGGAAATCCTATCGTCAGCGTTCATCGTGATTATTATGGAAATGAAGTTGGAACATTTACGCATGCGCAACCTCATAAAGAATTATTCATTGATTCAAGGTTGATGGTAGAGACATCGCATCGGCCGGCTCCCGAAGATACCGTGGATCAAGAAATCCAATGGAAAGAATTTGAGAATCTGAAATATCAGCTCGAGTTTATTGATTTTTTAAAACAGGAAAAGTTTGAAGCACTACCCGAGGTAAAGGCCGTGCTTGAAGAAGAACAGTGCAAGCATTGTACGCCGCTTCAATCAGCGAAAGATTTATGCGCATACATTTACAAGAATTTCTCCTATCAAAAAGGGATAACTACCGTGGAAACCACGATCGATGAGATATGGAAAATCCGTTCTGGAGTATGCCAGGACTTCGCCCATATACTTTTGGTGATGCTTCGCCTCATGAATATGCCTGCCCGTTATGTGAGCGGGTACGTTTGCCCTAGTCGTGAAGGTATGCGGGGTGAAGGTGCAACGCATGCGTGGGTAGAGGCTTACATTCCATTTTATGGTTGGCTTGGACTTGATCCGACCAATAATTGCATTGCCAATGAAACGCATGTCAGACTTGCTGTAGGTAAAAATTTTTCAGATTGCTCTCCTGTGAAAGGAACTTACAGAGGCACTTCGGATCATACCTTAGAAGTAACGGTTAAAGTTTCTTACGAAGATGGCAGAGATACTGAGCCTGAAAAAGAAGTCGTCAAGCCGGAGAAATCAACATCGTTCTCAAAAAATTCTTTCCGCCGGCACCAGGAGATGCAGATGCAACAACAGTAGAAGGTACGAGGTACGAGTTACAAGGTACGAGGAACGATTGTTCTTCGCCACAGTTTGATACTTTGTCGCTTATGATTTCGACGTACGAGCTTCAACGTACAAGATACGAAGTACGAAATGTGGCGAACAGATTCGTACCTCTTACCTCGTAAATCGTACTTAAAATTTATGTCTCACAAAAGCCTCCATGGCTTCATACTCGGCAAGACCAAGTTCGTTGTATGCTTTAGCCGTAGCGTGATTTCGATCTTCTGCGCGCATCCAGAATTCGCGTTTATCGCTTCCTGGAAACATAGCACTGTCTTTTTGAGATTGATGTTTAAATACGGCTCTTCGTTTTCTCATTAGCTCTTCCGGACTGAGTGGCACTGCCATTTCGATCTGATCGATATCCCACTCCTGCCACGCGCCACGATATAACCAAACCCAGCAATCCTTCGCCCATGGTTTTTTCTTTAATCTTCGAAGCGCTTCGAAGATTGCGGCAAGGCAAACACGATGCGTTCCGTGCGGATCCGAAAGGTCGCCCGCTGCATACACCTGATGCGGTTTTACTTGCTCCAAGATCTCAATGATAACTTGAATATCTTCCTCACTTAATGGTTTTTTCTTCACAGCACCGGTTTCATAGAAAGGCATATCCAAAAAGTGCATTTGCTCATCCGGAATTCCCACATACCTACCTCCTGCTTTTGCTTCTCCCCGTCTGACGAGTCCTTTGATCTTCAAAACTTCTTCGCTATCAATTTGTCCAGGTCCTTTTTTCTGAAGTGCCTGAACAACTTTTTTATAAAATTTTGCACCATCGGTTTTGCTCAATCCAAACTGATCATTGAAGTCCCGAACGAAATCCGCAAAACGAATCGCATCATCATCAAACACTGCAATATTTCCGGAGGTTTGATAAGCAACATGTACTTCATGTCCCTGATCTACCAGACGAATGAACGTCCCTCCCATCGAGATCACATCATCATCGGGATGTGGTGAGAATAATAACAACACGTTTTGGAAATGGCTTTGCTCTTTCCGGACGATGAGAATCATCGGCATTCGGTTTACCCCCAGGCCAACCGGTAATAGTATGTTGCAAAAAGTTAAATACCTTGATGTTGACCTGATAAGCCGATCCAAACTCCGTGATGATATCGCCCATACCATGTTCCATGTAATCATGATTGGTAAGTTTCAGAACGGGCTTCTTAATCTTTTGTGATAACCAGACGACGGCTTTACGAATAAGTTTTTCATTCCAATCGACACTGTCGAGAATCCACGGGGTTTTGACTCTTGTGAGTGCCGATGATGCTGCATCATCCAAAACCACGGTGCAATCAGAATGACGTTGAAGAAATGAGGATGGTATTTGGTCGGTAACTGCACCCTCTACCGCCTTGCGTATGATGGCTGATTTCCCCTCACCCCATGCCATCATGTAAACCTTGGCGGCTTTCATGATGGACCCAACACCCATCGTTATTGCTTTTCGCGGAACATTTTCTTCCCCAAAAAAATCACTGGCAGCGTCGATACGAGTGACCTGATCCAAGGACACAAGTCTCGTAAGGGATCGTTCAGAAGAACCCGGCTCATTAAATCCAATGTGACCGGTGCGACCAATACCCAACACCTGGATATCGATTCCGCCAAGTTTATCAATTTTATCTTCGTAGGTTTTGCAAAACTCTGCTATTTCATCTTTTTTCAGCGTGCCATCGGGAATATTGATATTCTTCGTCGGTATATCAAGATGATCAAAAAGATGCTCCCGCATAAACCGTACATAGCTTTGAAGAGCCTCGGGCTGCATCGGATAATATTCATCCAGGTTGAAGGTGTGAACATTCTTGAAACTCAACCCCTCCTTTTGATGCATCCTCACCAATTCTGAATATAACCGGGTAGGAGTAGAACCCGTGGCTAAGCCAAGTACACAAGGCTTTCCTTCTTTCTGACGCAATTTGATCAGCGATGCGATCTCCTTGGCGACAAACACTGAACCTTGCTCGGAGGTGTTGAAGATTTTTACCGGGATCTTTTCAAAAGCGGTAAGGTCGTTATTCATAATTTTAATGGTTTTTCGATTTTATTGAATCAAAGGTTAAAGTAGCTCAAAAAGCTTCAAATTTTCAAATGTTTGCGGAAACATAATATGAACAACTTCAGAACATCGTTTCAGATCAAGCCTTCTCCAAAGCGTATAAGCCTATCAGACAGGATTTTGACCATCGGATCATGCTTTTCAGATGCCATAGGGTTACAGCTTGTCAGCAATAAAATTAACTGCAATGCGAATCCATTTGGAGTACTTTACAACCCTGCTTCAATTCATAAGGCTGTCGAATACGCGATCCTTAATCAATCTGTTCCGGAAGATACATTCTTGCATCGTGATGATGTTTTTTTCAATTATGACTTTCATTCCGAATTCTCTTCCATGAATTTAAGTCATTTGCAAGAGCAATTAAAAACGATTATAGCTAAAACCCATTCTTTCCTACAGGGCACGCACTGGCTGATCATAACTTACGGCACGGCATGGGTATACGAGCGAAATGAAACAAACAGCGTTGTAGCAAATTGTCATAAAATGCCCCAGTCGATGTTTAGCAAATCTTTAATGACGCAAAAAAAAGTGATGGACTCGTTTGATTCCATGTACCGAGCGCTAAAGTCAGTTAATCCAGACATTAACATACTGCTTACCGTTAGCCCCGTGCGCCACATAAAAGATACACTGGAATTGAACAGCGTCAGTAAATCTGTTCTCCGCGTTGCCTGTCATACCATCACGGAGCAGTATAGTGACGTCAATTATTTTCCGGCATACGAAATTATGATGGATGATCTTCGTGATTACCGTTTTTACAAAGCCGATATGATCCATCCCTCGCAAGTGGCAGAGCAGTACATTTGGCAAAAATTTGCAGAACGATATTTCGATGAAGCGCTAACAACATTCCTGGGAAAATGGGAAGAAATCCAATCTGCATTGGCACATAAACCATTTCATCCCGTTTCGTTGGCGCACCAACATTTTGTAAGGGAAATGTTAAAAAAATTGGAGGAACTAAAGGGCGTTGTGAATGTTGATGAGGAAGAAGCGATTCTTAAGAAATCAGCTGAAAGCTTAAAGCGAAAGCAGAAAGCTGACAGTTAACACATTAAATTTTGATCAATGCCGAACAGATTATTAAATGCAACATCTCCTTATTTGCTTCAACACGCTCATAACCCAGTGGATTGGTACGAATGGGGAAAGGACGCATTGGACAAAGCTGCCAGAGAAGATAAACCAATTTTGGTAAGCATTGGCTACTCTTCCTGTCATTGGTGTCATGTGATGGAACGCGAGTCATTCGAAAAGGAAAACATCGCCGAGGTGATGAACAAATTTTTTGTGTGTATCAAAGTAGATCGGGAAGAGCGTCCCGACATTGACCAGATCTACATGGAGGCCGTTCAAATATTAGGGGTTAATGGAGGCTGGCCATTAAATGTATTTCTCACCCCTGATCAAAAACCATTTTTCGGAGGAACTTACTTTCACACCACAAGTCTGGGTAGAAGTTTTAAACAACATTAACAGCGCCTACCAGCGAAATCGAAAACAGATTGAAGACACGGCAGAAGAACTCCGTTTGCATTTGCTGACTTCCGAGGTGGAACGTTATAAACAGAAGCCGGCCGATTCTGAACTGATTCACGATCTGCAGGAAATTTACAATCGAATCGAGCCAAAGTTTGACAAAAAATGGGGTGGCTTAGATAAGGAGCCTAAATTTATTATGCCCTCTATCTGGCTTTACCTGCTAAGGCTAGCACACCTCACAAAAAATTCAGAAGCGCTCAGTCACGTTGTCTTTACATTGCAAAAGATCTCGATGGGTGGAATTTATGATCAAGTCGGCGGTGGATTCTCCCGGTACTCTGTGGATCGCTATTGGTTTGCACCTCACTTTGAAAAAATGCTCTATGACAATGCACAATTGTTAAGCTTATACAGTGAAGCCTATTCGATCACAAAAGATGACTCTTTCAAGGACGTAGTGTATCAAACTTTCCAATGGCTTCAGCGCGAAATGACACATCCGAACGGAGGGTTTTATTCAGCATTGGATGCCGATAGTGAAGGCGTTGAAGGAAAGTTTTACATCTGGAGTAAAGCTGAGCTTCAGGAAAAATTAGGTGACGACACTTCCCTGGTGTCTGCCTATTATGGGATCAAAGATCAAGGCAATTGGGAGCACGACAGCAACATACTGATGCGCACAAAAGTGGATCAGGAATTTTTACGCGAACATTCTTTGACAGGCCGAGACATGGAAAGCCATCCTGGAAAAATCTAAATCAGTGCTGTTGAAGGCGCGCGAAGGACGTGTACGTCCCGGGTTGGATGATAAAATGATCACAGCATGGAACGCAATGATGGTCGGTGGATTGGTTGATGCTTACCGGGTTTTTAGTGATGAAATTTTTTTAAAGTCAGCCTTGAAAAATGTTCAATTCATTGGAAAAGAATTAATGGAAGGAAATAAGCTTTATCGATCGTACAAGAACAAGCGTTCCACGACCGCGGGCTTTCTCGATGACTATGCATTTTACATTCAGGCTTTAATTAAACTGTATCAGGTTACATTCGATGAACAATGGATTCGCCGCGCAGCTGAAATGATGCAGTATAGCCTTGAACAATTTTTCGACCCGCACGATGGTTTCTTTTTTTATACTTCATCTCACGGGGAGCGACTTATCAGTCGCAAAAAAGAAATCTTTGACAATGTGATCCCTTCCTCCAATGCGATTATGGCGCAAAACCTGCATCACCTAAGTATAATTTTTGATCGCGAGGATTGGGGAAAAATTGGAAAATCGATGGCTGAATCGCTAAGTCATATTATTAAAAGCGAACCCGCTTACATGTCGCATTGGGCAATTGTTTTTACGGAAATAAAAAAAGGGTTAGCAGAAATTGCTTTGACCGGGAAAAATATAAACAGGTTTACGTTCGGAGTTTCTTCAGCAGTATTTTCCATTTTCTATCATGCAAGGAACAGAAGATAAAAGTGACCTTCCGTTACTGAAAGATAAAGAATCCATTAATGGAAAGCCTACTATTTATGTGTGTTATCACAAGACCTGTAAGTTACCCGTTCACACTTTAGATGAGGCCAAACGACAACTTATATAATTTTGGTTAGGATAAATCCCTACTTAGTATATTCGTCGGACACAAACAGAAATTCCCGTGAAAATATTGAGCCTCCTGGCGACTTTTATTTTAATTCTATCTTGCTCAAAAAGAGAAGTAGCGCCTCCGGTAGCGGTAGGCCCAACACCAAGTCAAAGTCAGTTAGAATGGCATGCCATGGAAATGAATGCGTTCGTACACTTCTCTTTAAATACTTTCACAGGGAAAGAATGGGGATACGGCGATGAAAAGCCTTCTATTTTTAATCCCACTTCTTTTAATCCCGACCAGTGGGTTGACGCCTTTAAAAATGCCGGCTTCAAAGGTGTGATCCTAACCTGTAAACATCATGATGGATTTTGTCTTTGGCCCACGGCTTATTCTGAACATTCCGTTAAAAAGAGTCCATTCAAAAATGGAGCGGGAGATGTAGTAAAAGAACTTTCAGAAGCCTGCAAACGAAAAGGGTTAAAGTTTGGTGTTTATTTATCGCCCTGGGATCGAAATCACGCCGAGTATGGATCGCCTGCTTACCTCGAATATTATCGAAATCAACTAAAAGAATTGTTTACCCATTACGGTCCTGTTTTCGAAATGTGGTTTGATGGCGCCAACGGTGGGGATGGATACTATGGAGGTGCTAATGAAAAAAGACGAATCAATGGATCAACCTACTATGACTGGCCAACAACATTAAGTCTTGTCCGCGAGATGGAACCTGGAATTCTCTTTTTCAGTGATGCCGGACCCGGAGTCCGATGGGTTGGCAACGAGCGGGGAATTGCAGGCGAAACGAATTGGTGTACAATATCTCCGGATACGTTATTTGCTGGTAAAGCCAGGTATTGAACACCTGCTAAACGAAGGCCACGAAAATGGGTCCGCGTGGATCCCTGCGGAAGTGGATGTATCCATTAGGCCAGGATGGTTTTATCATAGCAAAGAGGATTCCTTGGTGAAATCTGGAGAAAAACTTTTTGAAATTTATCTCACGTCTGTCGGTCGCGGATCAACACTTCTGTTGAACATTCCACCGGATCAACGAGGCCTTATACACGAAAATGATTTACAGTCATTGCAGGGATTAAGAAAAATATTGGACACAGAATTAAAAAATAATCTAGCCCTGAATGCAACGGCGAAGGCAAGCTCACATCGCGGTGATGCCGACGCATTCTCACCCCAAATGGCTATTGACCAAAATCCAGAGACCTATTGGACAACTGACGATGCCGTGAGAACTGCACATATCGAAATTGACTTAGGCAAACCCCAGACGGTTAAATACATTCAGCTTCAGGAATATATCAAGCTCGGTCAGCGGGTTAAATCTTTCAAAGTTGAAGCCTGGGATGGAGCTAGCTGGAAAGTTCTGGCAAATGCCACTACAATTGGTTACAAACGTATTCTAAGATTAGAACCGACGGAGACGAGCAAACTCAAGATCACGATCCTTGATTCAAAAGCCTGCCCTCTCATTTCCAATATTGAGTTATTTTGATCCTGCATTCTTAACGACCATTCCAATATTCTTGTAGGAAATTGCCCTTCCACTTTAGCATATAATATAGAATCCAAATATTTTATTGATTCTACATCGCCGGAATGTTGTAAATTAGTAGGAGTCAAAACTTTGGATTTGAAATACATTTTGCCGATACTTTTCTTCGCTTTGGTTTCGTTTTCAGAACCACCAAGCTCCGGCATTTTTATTGTTAAAAAGCCCAGTAAAAAAAATCCATGCGAACAGGACCTCAAAATGTTGATCGGTGTTAAAAGAGTATGTGTATTAAAAAATCCCATCGTTAGTGTTGACGAACTCGAATACGTCACGGACCTTCTATATGACCCCGTTGTTCAATGCAACTACATTAAATTAGGATTTTCACCAGAAAGCGTAGTCACGCTTAATCAAACAGTAAGTACTTTACCTACGGTAGAATTTGCTGTCGTGCTGGACGATGATGTGATCTGTCTTTTTAAGATACAGGAGAAATTACATGACCGTTATATAAAAATCGGCTACGACCTTGATAATAAAAGTCTTATGATGGTCCGGGATGCTTTGAAAAAAGTTCGGTTCTGAATTTATTCATACTTCCTTATCCTATTTTATTTATTTCAAACATATCCCTCATTGCCTTATCTTTCCAAGAAAAAAACCGGAGCGTGGAAATTTTTGAAAACACAGAAGAGACCCTTTTCGCAGAACTCTTGCTTCCCATTCCTGTTCCAAAGCTTTTTACCTATCGCGTTCCCAGAATTTTAAAGGAAAAAATTATAAAGGGGCAACGTGCTATAGTTCAATTTGGAGATCGTAAAATTCTCACCGGACTGATTTCCAACATCCATAATCAGCCACCGGCTGACTATGAAGCAAAGTATATTCTTGAAATATTAGATGACTACCCGGTAGTCAGCGAATTGCAATTCAAACTTTTTCATTGGATCGCCGATTACTACGTATGCTCCCTGGGCGAAGTCATGAATGCGGCTTTGCCCAGCGGACTAAAACTTTCCAGCGAATCGATGGTGCAGCTTCATCCTTCATTCAATTTAGATGAAAGCACAGTGGAATTTTCGGACAAGGAATTAATATTACTGAAACACCTTATGCATGAATCGCTGGATTACTCAGCCATCGCTAAACTATTGGGTGTGAAAAATCTTTACAGCATACTGAAATCGTTAGTCAGAAAGGAAGCTATCATTCTTTTTGAAGAAATAAAGGAAAAGTATAAACCGAAAACAGAAAAAAAAATCCGCCTTACCGAGGAATACAGTAAGCCAGAATCGCTGGAGGCGTTATTTGAAACGTTAGCGTCAAAGCCGAAACAAGAAGCCTTGCTACTGAAATATCTTCAGGAGGTTCCTGTTTTGAGTCATCAAGAAGTGAACAAATCAGGAATCATTAAAAAAAATCTATTGGCTGACGGACTATCGGAATCGTCGCTGGCTACGCTGATCAAAAATAAGATCTTTGAAGAGTTTGAAGTCATCGTATCGAGATTCGGTGACGATAAAATTCAGGAGGCACCTAACATCAACCTTAGTGAAGACCAGCTTCGCGTTCAGCGTGAAATATTGAACGGTTTTCAGACCCACAGCATCATGCTGCTGCGCGGAATCACCGGAAGTGGGAAGACAGAAATCTATATCAACCTGATCAAGCAAGCTCTTGATGCAGGTTCCCAAGTGCTTTACCTCCTTCCGGAGATTGCTATTACCACACAAATCGTTTTAAGATTGAAAAAGATCTTTGGACATACCGTGGGAGTCTATCATTCCCGGTTTTCAGACAATGAACGCGTGGAAGTTTGGAATGGAATACTCCAGGGGAAATTAAAGTTTATAATCGGCGTGCGTTCTTCTATTCTCTTGCCCTTTGATAATCTGGGATTGATCATCGTCGATGAAGAACATGACCCATCCTATAAACAACAAGAGCCTGCGCCACGATACAACGCGCGGGATGTAGCAATGGTCATGGGACAACTTCATTACGCCAAAGTGTTGCTGGGTTCCGCCACCCCTTCGATCGAAACATTCTATCATGCGCAGCACGGTAAATATGGTTTCGTATCCCTTGACAAACGTTACGGCGAAGCTCAATTGCCAACGGTATTGTTAGCTGACATTGGCCAGGAACGGAAACAAAAAACAAATAAAGGAGAATTTTCAAGCCTGCTCCTTAAAAAAATTGACGAGGCACTGAGCAAAAAAGAGCAGGTAATTATTTTCCAAAACAGAAGAGGGTACTCGCCCATGGTTAGCTGCGAAGACTGCGGGTGGATTCCCAAATGCGTCAACTGTGCTGTAAGCCTTACCTATCATCAATACAAGCACGCTTTGGTTTGTCATTATTGCGGATACAAGGAATCGCTTCCCAACCACTGCCCTACCTGTACATCGACGCGTATAAAAACGATGGGTTACGGCACCGAAAAATTAGAGGAAGAGCTCAACCTCCATTTTCCGACTGCCAAAGTGCAGCGGATGGATCTCGATACCACGCGGTCGAAAACCGGATATGAAACCATCATCGATCAGTTCGAGCGTCAGGAAACGAACATACTGGTGGGAACACAGATGGTGACAAAGGGTCTTGATTTTGATCATGTAAGTCTGGTGGGTATTTTCAATGCAGACCGCATGATACACTTTCCGGATTTTCGTTCCTATGAACGAGCCTATCAGCTCATTACGCAAGTGAGCGGACGAGCCGGAAGACGCGACAAGCCCGGCACGGTCATCATCCAAACTTCCAATACCAGCTCACCCGCTCCTCCTCACTATTCTTAATCATGATTATCAAAAGTTTTACGACACTCAGCTTGCTGACCGATATCAACACGATTATCCGCCATTCGCACGATTGATTGAGGTCACAATAAAACATACGGACAAAAAAATCTGCAGACTCACCGCTGATGTATTGGCAAACCAATTGCGTGAGATTTTGGTTGGTGTTAAAATTTTTGGTCCAGGTGAGCCAATGATCTCCAAGATCAGAAATCAATTTTTATTAAGTATTCTAATCAAAATACCAAGAGGAAAATCAGATCTGGCGAATCTCAAACATAGTATACACAACATGATTCAACAATTGTTAAAAATTAAGGAGCATCGAAACACGCGTATCGTGCTCGATGTTGATCCCGTTTAAAAAATTGTAGAAAAATTCCACAGTAAAAATTTTTTTTTACCGAAATAATCTTGCCACGTTTGCACCTTAATTGTCAAAAGGGCTTCGGTTTATTTTTTTATGCTAAATTTTTTTCATGACAAAATTAAAATTGACATTGGTTGCAATGACCTTTTTGGGATTTGCACATGCTCAGACTTTTAAAGTCAGTGCGGGGTATGGATTTCCGTGGATAACGCAACCGATTGGAACGAACACATCAACGACGGCGACAACAACAATAGACCCGGGTACCAGCAATGAAACGTCACGAACAATTTATACCAGCAAAAATATAAACGGTTCGTTTGGCTCGGGCTGGAACATCGGCGGCGCATACATTTATGACTTTTCCAAGAACCTTAACCTTGAGCTTGGGCTCACCTATTTACTAGGAAGAACTTACACAACACAATCTTCCTATGCTGAAATGAATTCAGACGTAGTGAATAGCTTGTCCGTCGAATCAGAATCGTCTAAAAGCAGAGCTTTTTTGTTCACGCCAACGTTGAAGTTTATGATATTCGACCGTCGTCGCCGCGTAACGCCATACTTTTTTGCCGGGCCGGTGCTGAGTAAAGTTAATTTTAGTCGCGACCTAACACGATATGCAGAGGAAAACGGCAACATATCAACCGAGTCCAGAACCACAAAATTCAGAGGAGGCATATCTGTTGGCATTCGTGGCGGCGGAGGTATAAATGTTCAGCTGAATAAAAAATTCAATTTCTTCTCCGAGATTATTTTTACGGGTATGAATTATTATCCAAAAGAAAGCGAGATCACGCGATACACCGTTAACGGCGAAGATAACTTGAACGCGTTAACGCAAAATGTTCGAAAAACGACTTATCACAACAAAATAACCACAGATAGTCAAAACACCGCTGCAGAAACTAATTCTCCAGGTAAAAGTCTACGGTTTCCCGTCGGGATGAGTTCCATGAGCATTAACGTCGGAGTTGTTATCAAACCAAATAAAAATTAATTCAAGATCTCCCAGTCTTCATTCAATACTGGGATGGCTTGATGTCCGGTGAGGTCGAACTGGCAGGGGACGACAGATATGTAATTATTGGCGATGGCCCATTCGTCGTTATCCTCGCCTTTGTCGAAGTTTACGAAATTGCCGATCATCCAAAAATAACGGCGGCCATTGGGATCATACCGCATGTCAAAATCTTCCACCCATTTGGCATTTGCCTGCCGACAAACGCGGATGCCTTTGATGCCCTCATTACGTTTGGGTGGAAAGTTAACGTTTAGCGCAATTCCTTTTGGCAGGCCTTTATCCAGAACCTGCTTCGTGATTTTTATCAGATATTCTTCAATGTGCGAAAAATCTGCGTCGTGAGAAAAATCGCAGAGAGAAAATCCTATGGCCGGTGTCCCTTCAATGGCACCTTCAATCGCAGCTGACATGGTACCTGAATACAGCACGCTTATTGAAGTATTACTCCCGTGATTCACACCACTAACAATAACGTCGGGTTGGCGGCCATCTTTAAAAACAAAGTGGCGTGCTATTTTAACACAATCCGCGGGCGTTCCAGAGCATTCATACGCCTTGACATCTTCAAAAATAAAGTTTTCCTCCAGTCGCAACGTTTCGCCTACTGTAATAGCATGACCCATTCCCGATTGCGGACCGTCTGGTGCCACCACAATTACTTCACCCAATTGCTTCATGGCGTTTACGAGTGTTAAAATTCCCTTTGATGTAATTCCGTCATCGTTGGAAACGAGGATAAGAGGCTTCATTTAAGATTTTAGATTTTAGATTGACGATTTTAGATTGGGTAACACAAGTACATGTGTGCACTTAAAATGCATTTCACGCAAAGGCCGCAAAGACTAATTCGCAAAGCCGCAAAATTACTGATCGAGCTTTTAGGACTTTGTGAACCTTTGTGTCTTGGTGTCTTTGTGGCGAATGCATTATTATTTGACTGTAGATTTGACGATTTCAGCACTTCGAACTTCAACACTCCTCCGAAGGAGTCCTTTCGGACAACACCACTAAGTTCCGAACAATGAATTATAGTAGGCAACAATTTTTGCAAAATCATATTTATCATCAAAGCGTAATTTGTTGGCTTTGATGTATTTTTCCACTTCTTCTGATTTTTTATTCATCAGATTTAGAAGATCATTTTTATTGCCGGTGAATTCAGCGATGTTACCTTTTTCGTCCAGAAAATAGTACTTATACACCAGAACCAGGCGAGAGTACGATCCCATATAATATGGAGAGCTGTAAGTTCTGTATTCTACAGACTCCCGCGATAATAGGGTCATCTTACCTTCTTCCAGTAACTCAAAAAATACGGGTGCTCTGTATCCTGACGACGTAGTAAATGGAAGTGCAAAGAACTGCCGATACTTTCTCACCGACGTATCAAAGATTTCAAAAAACAAAACCTTCCGGGCGCTAAATGCAGTGGTTCGTTGATCCGCTACGCCATATTGCACAAGATCCTGTTGAAGGTCGTATTTAATATTGCCTTTCAACGTATCCCCTTCCAAGAGTATAATTTTTCCTTCGTGCCACAAGTCAGATGGAAACTGTTGTGCCTCCACTGAGAACGACAAGAAAAAAAACAAGATCGCTGCGCCGAAGAAATTGCCAGCGCATACCAAGTTTTTAACTCTCAGAAACAAAATGTTTTGGTTCATTTATGTTTTAAAATTGTATGACCCAAGCTTGTCACGCTTGGTCAACAAATATTTTTCGTTGTGTTGATTGGGATGAATTTCAATCGGTACATTATCCACAATCTCCAGGCCATATCCCATTAATCCAACTCTCTTCTTAGGGTTATTCGTAATCAGTCGGATTTTGGTTATACCCAAATTCCTAATAATCTGCGCTCCGACACCATAATCACGTTCATCCATATCGAAACCCAATTGCAGGTTCGCTTCAACGGTATCAAGTCCCTGCTCTTGAAGTTTATACGCCTTGAGTTTATTGAGCAGGCCAATCCCCCGCCCCTCTTGCTTCATATACAAGACAACACCTTTCCCCGCCTGGTCAACCATTTCCATGGCGGCGTGCAGTTGCGCGCCACAGTCACAACGGCAAGAGCCGAAAATATCGCCTGTAACACACGATGAGTGCACCCTGACCAGCACCGGTTCATCTTTATCCCAACTGCCTTTCACCAACGCCATGTGTACTTCATGGGAGTTAGTCTGATCAAAGGCAATCAGTTTGAAATGCCCGTGTTCCGTGGGCATGTCCACTTCGATTTCCCTGTGAATCAAGGTCTCTTTTTTGATCCGGTATTCAATCAGGTCTTTAATTGAAACAAGCTTTAATCCAAAACGCTCCGCCACGAGAACGAGGTCTGGCAGTCTCGCCATGGAACCATCTTCATTCATGATTTCGACCAGTACCCCAGCAGGTTTAAAGCCGGCAAGACGGGCAAAATCCATAGCGGCCTCTGTGTGACCCGACCGCCTTAATACCCCACCGCGTTTTGCTTTTAGGGGAAAAATATGACCGGGCCTTCCAAGTTCTTCCGGTTTTGTTTCCGGATCGACTAAGGCACGAATGGTTTTAAAACGGTCGTGCGCCGAAATGCCGGTTGTACATCCGTGACCTAATAAATCAACGGATACGGTGAACGGCGTTTCGTATACGGCTGTATTCTTGCCAACCATCATCTCAAGACCTAGTTCTTCACAACGGTCTTCAATAAGCGGTACACATATCAATCCACGGCCGTGCGTAGCCATAAAGTTTACGATTGCTGGCGTAATGGTTTCCGCGGCGCAGATAAAATCGCCCTCATTTTCACGGTCCTCATCATCTACTACGATAATTACTTTGCCATTCTTGACATCATCAATGGCTTCGTCGATGGTATTCAATTTAATTTTTGTCATAACTGGTAAGTCGGTGACCATGATAACGGTCGGACGACTCTTTAACGTTAAATCAATTCTATGCGTTCCACTTCAATACTTTCCTGAAACGATTCCGAGTTGTTTCGCAATTTCGACATCGGCATTCTTTAAACGCGTTTGTGTTTCGACCAATTCATCAATCTCTTCTATACTTTTACTTTTTTCAGCGTCTTTGAGTTTTTCTTTATTTTCCTCGATCAGCCTTTGCACGTAGCGATATTTCCTTCGCAATACATTTTGGTGCGCATGTTCGTGAATTTTTTCTTTTTCATCCTGAAAAATAATATGGTATTTCTCCCCCCAATGCGGGCTCACGTAATGCCTGCGCGTAGTGAGTTCGGCAATTAACTTCTTGATATCCTCCGAACTGTTGCTCATAAAGTAGGCAGAGTCTATGAGGTCACCTCTACCTTTGGCATCATAAAACTCCTGGTAAATTTTCGCATACGTGGTATTAGAAAATTCCAGGTCTTCAAATTCGGAAATAAAATAACTCACGAGGTCGATATCCTCTTCCAACTCGCTGTCTGCGTAATTTAACAATAACCTTACCATTTCCCGCTCCTGGATCTGCTCCATCCGCTGCGTATCGAGCTTATAGATCGCAGAAACTTCGGCAGTAAGTTCTTCACTAACGTGATCGTCTCTCTGAAAGGGCTTTTTTGTATCACCCTCTTTTTTCCTTCGCTCCTGAATAACAATTTTATTGAGCTCGCTCACCAGCACAGACTCAGATATCTTCAGCAGGTGTCCAGTCTCCTGAATATAAACCGAACGTTTGATGGGGTCTGGAATTAGCGAAATGCTCGTTATGATTTCTCGAATAGCTTCGGCTTTCTTGATTGGATCCTGCGCTGCGTCCTCCGCCAGAAGGTCAATCTTAAATGAAATAAAATCCTTGGTATGACCTTTCAGGTATTGCTTATACTCTGTGCTGCCCATTTTTTTGGACATGCTATCGGGATCTTCTCCATCGGGAAGCAGAACGACGCGAACATTTAATCCACCCTTAAGAACCAGATCGATTCCTCTTAGTGCTGCTTTGATCCCCGCCGCATCTCCATCGAAAAGTACCGTTACATTTTCCGTAAATCTCCGGATGAGTTTGATCTGATCTTCTGTAAGCGCGGTACCAGAGGACGCCACAACGTTATCGATATCCGCCTGGTGCATGGAAATGACATCGGTATAACCCTCCACCAGGTAACAAAAGTCCTCACGCCGGATAGCATTCTTGGCCTGAAACATTCCATAAAGGACATTGCTTTTATGGTAGATTTCTGTTTCCGGAGAATTGATGTATTTAGGCTGATCTTTTTCTTTTGTTAAAATACGCGCGCCGAATGCTATGACTTTGCCAGCAAGATTGTGGACAGGAAAAATTACCCTTCCGCGAAAGCGATCATAATATCTAAAACCGTTGCCCTGCGTATTTTCTTTTTTGATAACAAGTCCAGCCTTTTCGATCATCTCTTCGCTGTAGCCGGCGCCCGTTGCTTTTTTATGAAAGTGATCCCACTCATTGATGCTATAGCCTAACTCAAACTTGTCAATGGTTCTTGTGTTGAACCCCCGCTCCCGAAAATAACTCATTCCGATGCTCCGGCCTTCGTCTGTTTCCTGCAACAATTCTTTGTAGTAGTCTTTCGCATAGTTCATCACGATGTACAAACTATCACGATCGCTTTTTTCAACGAGTTGGTCCTGGCTGAAGACATCTTCCTTTATCGTAACACCATATTTTTTCGCCAGATACCGCAGCGCCTCGACATAGCTCATCCCTTCATGCTCCATGACAAAGGTTATTCCATCCCCGCCCTTTCCGCTGCTAAAATCTTTGAAAATTCCCTTTGATGGAACGACGTAAAATGAGGCTGTCTTCTCATTCGTAAATGGACTTAATGCCTTGTAATTTTGACCGGATCGCTTGAGCGTCACAAAATCACCGATGACATCGATAATGTCGATCCGGTTTTTTATTTCATCTATGGTTTCGCGGGAAATCACTTATCCGTTAGTCGTTATCCGTTAATCGTTATGTTATCGCGTTAGCGAGGGTAACGATTCGTTTCTGAATGTCAATTCCCCAAAGATATAGGTTACTGTTGTAAAAAGTCCATGGTGGACAAGCCAGAGTGATGGTTTTGTCTTTTAACCAATTTTGCTGGCTAAACCATGGACTATGGACTTTCTGCACTAAATTGCGGCCCAATTTGTTTTTCGTAAACGCTGAAATGAATCAATCTGATATATTAAAAGCCCTTTCCACAGTCGAGGATCCGGATCTCAAGCGGGACCTGGTCAGCTTGAATATGGTTAGGGACATTAAAATTGCTCCCGATAAAGTCAGTTTTACTGTTGTACTCACTACCCCGGCGTGTCCGCTAAAAGAAAAGATCCGCCAGGATTGCGAACATGCGGTCCGTAAGGTCGTAGGAGACAAAATGGCGATCGATATTTTTATAACTTCCTCTGTCACAACACTTAGGGATAATGCGCCACTACTCCCAAAGGTAAAAAACATCGTGGCAATTGCCTCTGGTAAAG
This sequence comes from uncultured Bacteroidota bacterium, assembly GCA_963846745.1. Lineage (GTDB taxonomy): Bacteria > Bacteroidota > Bacteroidia > Cytophagales > Cyclobacteriaceae > Chryseolinea. The sequence goes on from CAWJXE010000011.1 coordinate 164,113, forward strand.
GCGGGGTGGGAAAATCGACCGTGACCACGAATTTGGCAGTTGCCCTCGCGATGGCTGGTGCTAAGGTAGGATTGATTGATGCGGATATTTATGGTCCCTCCATCCCCACCATGTTTAATTGCGAGTTTGAACAACCTGCTGTCAAACAGGTCAACGGAAGAAATATTATTATTCCCATCGAGCAATACGGTGTAAAGCTTATCTCAATTGGATTCCTCACGCCTCCCGACAGTGCCGTGGTGTGGCGAGGACCAATGGCCAGCTCAGCCTTAAAGCAGTTTTTTGCGGATGCAGAATGGGGAGAACTGGATTACCTTTTAATTGACTTACCTCCTGGTACCAGCGACATTCATTTAACCTTGGTGCAAACGGTGCCTGTAACTGGCGCGGTGATCGTAACAACACCACAAAAAGTAGCGCTTGCAGATGCCAACAAGGGTTTGACCATGTTCAAGCAGCCTCAGATTAATGTCCCGGTGTTGGGCGTTATTGAGAACATGGCCTATTTTACGCCTGAGGAATTGCCGGATAACAAGTATTATATTTTCGGAAAGGATGGCGGTAAGAACTTATCGGAAAAACATGATGTTCCTTTGCTTGGCCAGATACCGCTCGTTCAAAGCATTCGCGAAAGTGGCGACAGCGGACTTCCGGCGGTAATGAAGGAGGGCATAACTGCGAATGCATTTATCGATTTAGCAGAAAGTTTAGCGAGGCAAATTGCAATAAGAAATGCTAACTTTACACAAACCAAAAGGGTTGAATTAAAAGTCTAATGAGTACCGTAGAAGAACTTACCAAAAAAATTGAATCCTCCTTGAATTCAATTCGACCTTACCTCAAGGCTGATGGAGGCGATGTAAAAGTCAGTCACATCACAGAAGATCATGTCGTGCAATTAGAATTTGTCGGTGCCTGCGGAAACTGCAGCATGTCGACGATGACTTTTAAAGCAGGGGTTGAAGCGGCTATAAAACGCGATGTGCCAGAAATAAAATCGATTGAGGTAATTAATTTGATTCCATTCGGCTGATCGTCGGCCATTATTTTTTTTCTCAAACATTTCTATTCGAGAAGTTTTAAAACACGGTGAAGTCCACTCTTCTATTTAGTTGACGTGCCTCTTCTGTGCTGTTGGTTTTGTTAAGTTCTTCACCATATCCCACCACGGAAATCCGGTCGTCGGGTACTCCCATATCAAGCATCAGTTGTCTTATCTTTTGAACACGTTTGATCGACAGTTTAACATTGTAAGTATCCTGCCCATGACTATCGGTATGACCTTCGATCAAAACCGTTCTTCCCTGCAAAGCATATTCAGCAGCAATTAAAAATGGCTCCATATCTACAATTGAAAATTCGTCCTGATCAAAAGTGAAATACAACGGTGGAAGATTAAGTGGAAAGATATCTTTTTTGCTGGCAAGTTTATCTGCGACCAATTTTCTTACCTCCTCATGTTGGCCGACGTTGGTTTGGGAAAATTATTTTTTTCCAGAACAGCATCTTCTTTCACGTGCAATTCTGTAAGTTTTTCCGCACTGATTTGTTCTATCCGAGGTTTGATCGGTAAAGGTTTAGCCACGGGCTTGACTTGGGGTTGAACGTCTCCGGCTTTTGCTGTGACAGTGTTGGGATCGATGGAAAGAACAGATTTATTATTCGCACGGTAGCTCTTGGCAATATTGACCTTGCGTGGTTTTTTATGCCTTTTTCTTTCAAGCAAATTACAAGCATGCAGGTATAGCGAGGTTTGTTTACGATAGTAGCTCTTGTTGGCTCTTTTATTCAATTTTCGATAGTCCTGGGCTTTCAGGGATAGCGTTAAAAGCATTGAAATAAAAGTCAGCAACAGCCATGTTATGATGAAGGCTATTGGACTGTTTCGAGTGTGGCGATTCTTGAGGGTACGCATAATCGAAGAGGTTTTTTGATTATTGATTGCCAAAAACATACCTGTCTGGCTCCCTGGTTGCCAAGCCCATAAAAGCCTTTAAATCAGCTTTAAACGCCACTTGTTGACTTGTTTCTAAAGGCGAGTTGCGCCGATGGGTTTCCAAGTTTGAGACCAATCATACGCAAAACGTCATTAAAATTGGAATTTGCCCGACCCTCGTACCTATGCCTCAACCCAGCAAGAATGCGTTTACTCTTCTTATATTTGGGCATATTCATCGTTGACCCTACGACTTTTTGTGCGGCTGATAATTTTTATTCTTAGATCGATATTGCTACTGGTTCTAGCCACCATCCCCGCATTAACCATTGCACAAGATCGATGCGGCACCGTGCAGTACATGAAGAACTTGCAGTCTGAGAATTTTCAACAAAACAAGTTGCAGTTCGAAAAATGGATGCAGGGTAAAATGCGTTCCAAAAAGAATGCTGGTCTCGAGCGTCAGCAAGCAATTTTTGAAATTCCAGTCGTCGTTCATGTGATCCACAACGGAGAAGCGATTGGTTCCGGAACAAATATCAGTGATGCACAAGTCCTTTCCCAGATTTCAGTCCTTAACGAAGATTACAAACGGATGAACAGCGATGCATCAAGCACTCCGCCAGAATTTCAGTCGGTTGCCGGTAACCTGGATATAGAGTTTGTGTTGGCCAGGCAGGATCCGGAGGGGCTCGCCACCACGGGAATTGTACGCGTTCAGGGCACGCAATCGTCGTGGTCCATTAATGACAATTATGAACTGAAAGCACTTAGCTACTGGCCCGCAGAAGATTACCTGAATATTTGGGTTTGTAATCTTACGGGGGTTTTGGGCTATTCGCAGTTTCCTGTATCAGGCCTTCCCGGCCTTGAAAACTCATCCGACAATCGACTGACCGACGGCATTGCCATTGGCTATAACGTATTTGGTTCAGTGGATGATGGGCCTTTTAATTTGTCAAACAAATACAATAAAGGCAGAACAACCACGCATGAAATGGGACATTTTTTTGGTTTGCGCCACATCTGGGGAGATGATGACGGTCAATGTAATGGGCCTGGTGACTATGTCGAGCGACACACCCAATCAAGGAGGAGAATACACCGGATGTCCTTCCCATCCTCAAGTCTCTTGTAATGTTACCTCCATGTTCCAGAATTTTTTGGATTATACCGACGACGCATGCATGAATCTTTTTACCGTCGAACAGGTTGGAAGAATGACAACGGTACTGGAGAATAGCCCCAGAAGAGCCAGCCTTTTGTCCTCGCATGGATTGTCAGATCCTGTGCCATTAGCCAACGACCTTGGTATACGAGAAGTGATTTCTCCCCTTGGCGGTGAATGCAGTTCGTTGGTAACACCCATCATAGAAGTAAGAAACTACGGAAGCAACTTGGTGTCATCTACTCGCATAACGTTGACGATCGATGGTGTTTTAGTTGAGACAAAAGACTTCACTATCACTCCTCTTTCCATACTTCAGTCGACAACATTAAGTTTTTCACCTACACCATTTGCAAGTGGTACACATACTGTGTCATTTGAAGTAACGCTTACGAATGGAGTTGCCGACGGCAGTTCTTCGAATAACAAAATGAGTCAGCCGGTTATTATTCCTGAAACAACTTCCCTTCCGATAATAGAAACCTTTACTTCGATACCTGATCTATGGGAAATTATTAACCCCGATTTAAAAACTACCTGGGAAATTGCATCCGCACCCAACGTGGATCCAGCCAATACTGCCGCAAAAATGGATTTCTTCAACTATGAAGATAACTTTGGTGAAATCGACCTTTTGGTCACGCCGGTATTTGATCTTTCAACAGAACCAGTAGCCCTATTGTTGTTTGATGTCGCCTATGCGCGTTTTCAAGATGATCAACGATGGACTCAAAGTGATTGTCTTATCGGATTGTAATGCGGACGTCAATCAAGGTACCGTCGTTTATGATAAATCGGGTGCGGCACTCCAAACCCGTTCACCGACAACGGACGAATTCGTACCATCGAATGAATCACAATGGAGAACTGAATTCATTGACCTGAGCGCCTTCGCCGGCCAAAGTAATCTTCAACTTGCCTTTGTAGGTATCAATGATTGGGGTAACAATTTGTATTTGGACAACGTCAAAGTTGTAACGACTCCGCTGGACGACGTAACATTAGTCGAAGTCATTTCGCCCAGCCCTGTTGTTTGTTCAAATCAAATCGCTCCAAAGGTACGAATCCGAAATGCCGGCACACTGGTTACCGCTGTCAAGGTGCGAGTAACTGTAAACGGGCAGACTTCAACGACACAGGCTTTTACGGGTTTGAATCTGTTCGGCGGTTCTGAATTGGAGGTTGAACTTTCACCGATCACTTTATCGAACAGTGAGAACACTGTTTACGTCGAATTGGTGGAGCCCAACGGACTGCCGGATGTTAATCCTTCCGATAATACGATCACGACCTACAGCGTCAGTAAATACGGCTACAGGAGGAGATTCCGATCCGGCAAAATTTTGAAAGCGAGTTTGAGGATGAATGGACCATAATCAATCCATTAGGAGGAATGGATTGGGAACTAAAGTCGATGGGCGCAAATCATGTGTTATTTTTAAATGCTTTCAACAACACCAACATAGGTGATAAAAGCTGGTTTGTCAGTCCGACTTTAGATTTTTCTGCCGCTACCGAAGCAAGCCTTACTTTCGATCTGTCGTACGCTTTTCGAGGAAGCAATAATGATCAGCTTCTAGTCCTCGCATCAACAGACTGTGGTATTTCCTATACGGACACGGTATTCAATGAATCGAGAACTGAGCTTGCAAATGGTGAATCGTCTTCTTCCAGCTGGCTACCAGAAGACGCTGAATGGCAAAGGGGGCTGACCATTAATTTAAATGCATATGCGGGCGAGAGTTCAGTCCGAATAGCGTTTGTTTTCGTGAATGGCAACGGAAATAATATTTACCTGGACAACATTGAATTCTTTGTATCCGAAACTCCCATCATTGTTAGCAATTCAATGTCTGTCCATCCTAATCCATTCCTTTTAAGCGAGGCAGATGAGAATCCATTAAGCGTCACCTTCAGTTTACCGGAGAAAGGGCCGGTGTTGATCGAAGTGATTGACATGGTAGGACGGATACTTATTAGCGAAACACCACAAAATGTCTTGAATCAAACTTACACGATCTCCGCTCCGGACCTACACGCCGGAATGTATATCGTACGGGCGAAAGTCAAGCACAGGAACTTTCAGTAAAAGAGTAATTATTGTAAAATAATTACGTTGTTTGGCACAAAGGAAAGAATGAGTTTATCTTTCGGATTAAATATTTTTTAATGTCCAAGAAAAAGAAAGTAGCGATTTTGTACGGCGGACGGTCCGTAGAGCACGCGGTATCGGTAAATTCTGCCCGCAACATTTATGAGTACATCGACAAAAATCAATTTGAACCGATTCCGATGGGGATCAACAAAAGTGGCCAATGGTTTTTAACGAACGGTGTAAGCAAAGACATGGAACAAGGCAAAGCCCTTGGCCTTATGCTTGATCCGGTGAGTCCCGGATTTGTTTTGCTCTCCAGTGGAGATCGCTTCAAAGTAGACATCGTATTTCCTGTGCTGCACGGTACAGACGGCGAAGATGGAAGTATTCAAGGGTTAATTAAAGCCATGGATATGCCGATGGTTGGAACTGGCGTTCTGGGCTCAGCGCTATCGATGAATAAAATTGTTGCTAAGCGGCTGATGCGACAAGCGGGATTGCCTGTGACTGATTTTCTCACTTTTCGATATGCCGAGAAAGATAAGATCACATTTACTTCGATATCAAAAAAATTAGGCACGCCATTCATGGTCAAGTCAGCAAGTCTTGGCTCATCCGTTGGCGTAACAAAAGTGAAGAACAAAGCAGATTTTAAAAAAGCAGTAGAAGAAGCATTTAAATACGACGATGAAATGCTGGCGGAAGAATTTGTTACGGGACGTGAAATTGAGTGCGCTATTTTAGGTAATAGCCCTGCTGAAGCTTCCTATCCTGGAGAAATTGTCATCAGCAAAAACTACGAGTTCTATACCTTCGACGCAAAATATGTGGATCCGGAAGCCGTTCAGATTCACGTGCCTGCAAAACTTTCAAAGGCAATAGCAGAAAAAATTCGCGCTGTTTCCATAAAGGCGTATGAGGCATTGCACTGTCAGGATTTTTCAAGGATCGATCTTTTCGTGGATAAAAAAGGGAAGATTTATATCAATGAAATCAATACCATTCCAGGGTTCACCAACTCCAGCATGTACCCCATGATGTGGAAAGAGCGAGGTATAAGTTTTTCCGACCTGATCACGCGACTGCTTAACCTGGCCCAGGAACGTTACAACCGGGGTAAACGAATTGAACGCGACTTTGAGTCTGCGTTAAAATTCTGATCTTGTATATTTGCTACAATTGACTGAATCCATGAAGTTTAGCATTCTAAAATTTAAGAGGAATACATTAGGGGGCGTGATCATACATTTGCTGCTGGCGGCAACCACCCTAGCCGTTCTTTCTATCATATACTTCTTTGCTTACCTGCCTAACACTACCAACCACGGACAGAGCATAACGGTCCCGAATATTGAAGGGATGCAGTTGGGTCAGTTGGAAGATTTTCTTATAAAAAGAAATCTTCGATACGAAATAAATGATTCATCTTATTCGGAAGAATATCCCCCGCTTACGGTATTGAAGCAATACCCGCAGGCCGGAGCGAAAGTGAAAGAGGGAAGAAATATTTTTATATCTATTAACCGGCTGGAACCACCGACTGTGCCAGTACCGAATCTCGTAGATGGTTCTGTGGTTAACGCTGAGGCTGTTTTAAAAAGCAACGAATTAAGACGTGGCAAAATAGAACTCGTCTCCGGTCCATTCAATGTAGTAAAGGAAATGAAGTACAAAGGTCAGGTTATTAGCGCCTCCGAACGCGTCCCAAAAGGTTCGACGATCGATCTGGTGGTAATGGATGGCGGAAGTCAGGATTTTCAGGCGCCGGATTACACCGGCCGTAGTTTAGAGGATGCTAAGGTTATCATTTTCGGTTCAAATCTTAATCTCGGAAATGTTGTTATTGTTGGTGATACGACGGGTGGTGGTGTAGTGATACGCCAAAAGCCTGAGGCCAACGAAAATATTAAGGTAGGTGATGTCGTTGACTTGTGGATAGGTAAATCCGATGGTACAGTTCCAGATGACGAACCAAGCGAAAATTAACGTCATTATAAGTCACCGTGCGGGCAAATTGGACGGGCAGAGGTCTGTCTTCTCTCATGTGTTGTTGTTGATTATTTTTCTCCTGCTGGCTTCGACGGGTTTCGCTCAACTCAAAGTATACCCGCTGCCGCGACCTGCTGAACCCTATACCGTAAAATCAAAGTCAAAAAAAAATGTAGCAAGAACGCAGGACCTTACACCGCGATCATTACCTTTTTGGGATGACTTTTCCTGGACTTCAGTTAGAACACAGGCGATACCAAATCAAATTATCCAGTCGATTCGTTGTGGGTCAATAACTTTAAAGTGTGGATTAACAATGGCCTGGGACTAAATCCTCCGTCACTGAATGTTGCTACGCTTAATGGATTAGATTCAGCGGATAATTCGCCCTATTCAAATCAAGCAATAGCCACTGGATTCAGAGATACATTGGTATCTCAACCGATAAAGTTAAACGAAGTAATTTCAGCGGAGCGTAATTCCGTGTACTTGAGTTTTTTCTATCAGTGGTCTGGGAACGGCGAACCACCTGACCCAAATGACTACCTACGAATAGACTTTAAAAATGATCAGGGCGCTTGGGAAAGCGTAATGACGATCCGAACAATATCTTCTTTCCAAAAGGATGAATTCTATGATACACTTCTAAAAGTAGATGGCGATCGGTTTTTCCACGAAAATTTTCAGTTTCGATTTATGAATTATGGGCGCCTATCCGGACCGTATGATACCTGGAATATTGATTATGTTTACCTGAATAAAAATCGTACACCCGACGATCGTTACCTGCCAGACAGAACCATCATCTCATCTCTAACTAATTTATTCAATGACTACAGGGCAGTTCCCTATGATCACTTTCTCCTTGGAAAGTCGATTTCCCAACCTACTTATGACGTCTTCAATGTTCAGAATGATACGTCAACGTTGTCGTATTCAACGCAGGGGACGTTCATCAACTATAAGGATGGCGTAGCCGACCCCCAACGTAATTGATACCCTTGGTAATTCAGGTACCAGTCCTATTGATGGATTGACCGGAATTATTTACTCACGTGAACGGAAGACTGTGACCTTGGAACACGTACCGGACGGAAACGATATTTCACAATTCGATCCCGATGCTGACTCGGTATCAGTTAGCTTGAAAGTGCAGTTGTTTACGGGTGATACATTTAATCCTAAAACAGGTGATTTCGCTAATGACTACGATCCTGCGAAATATCAACCCTTGGATTTCAGGAGCAATGATACATTGCGGGCCGACTATTGGCTTAAAGATTATTATGCCTATGATGATGGCCTGGCCGATTACTCCGTTGCGTTAACCGCCTTTGGAAACAGGGCAGCTTATTTATTTGAAATGCTCACGCCAGAACCCGATACACTCGTTGGCTTTGATATCTACTATCCAGATTATGGTGTACCCAGTAATCTTATTGTTGACTTCGCAGTCTATAACGACATAGATGGACTTCCAGGGATCCCGATTTATACGTTGCCCAGTTATTCCATAAGCAGAAATGGTTCTAAATTCAAGAAGATTCGATTTGGAGAACAGTTTCTCGTAAAGGATAAATTCTACATCGGTTGGAAGGCACCCGTCGGGGGGGCGTTCAAAATAGGCCTCGATACCAACAATGATTCCGGCTCCAAGCTTTTTGTAAATACAAATGGATTCTGGTTTCAAAGCACAGATGTTATCGGTAGTGTTATGATCCGCCCGGTATTTGGAATAGGTGACATTGTTACGGGAATTCCTGAAGAAGAACTGCAGTCACAAATTTTTCCGAATCCAAATGACGGTGACTTTTTTGTTCCTCGTGACTTTAAAATCATTGCGATCAGTAACCTTGCTGGCCAGGCGGTCTCCTACTCCGTACAAGAGTATGGCGAAAACCAAAAGGTAAATTTATCAAACGCTTCCGCTGGATTATATATTCTTCGTTTACAAAAAGGTGAGCAGCTGTTTTCTTCCAAGATTGTGATTCGATAAAGCTTACCTTCTTATTCTTCCTACCGTCGACCTTTGTGAAACTTTGTGACTTTGCGTCTTTGTGGCTAATTCGACCAATCATCCAGCAGAGACCGAACATAAACATCCAGTGAACTCAAAAGAATTTGTCATACGACGTATACTGCACCAAAGAATTCAAGTTATTTTTAATTCTGAAATTGGATTTCCTTTACGCACCTTGTGAGATATGCCCTTAGACAGACCCTTAATCGTTGCTTCCAGCTCCCCTCGACGTCAATACCTGATGAAAGAAGCAGGTTTTAACTTTACTATTGAAAAACCCGATGTCGATGAATCATTTCCTTCCGAGCTGCCCGTAGACCAGGTCGCGAAATATCTGGCGGAAAAAAAAGCAGAATACTTTCGTTTGACGATGAAAGACGAAGTGGTCCTTACCGCTGATACAGTTGTTATCCTCCAAAATAAAATTCTAAATAAACCCGGTGACCGAATCGAAGCCATCAATATGCTGAGTCAGTCTTTCCGGGCAATACCCATAACGTGATGACTGGTGTTTGTATCCTATCCAAAGAAAAAGAAATAAGTTTTGACGATACCACTCAAGTGACATTCGTATCGCTAACACGGGAAGAAATAGAGTTTTATGTTGATCAATACAAACCCTATGATAAAGCTGGAGCCTATGGCGCACAAGACTGGATTGGAATGGTGGCCATTGAAAAAATTGTTGGTTCTTATTTTAACGTGATGGGTTTGCCCATCCACAAAGTTTATCAGTATCTCATCCGTTGGTAATGAAGAAGATCTGGCAGTATCTCGTTCGTCACGTAAAAGAGGATTTTGATGCAAGGCAATACGTTCCTGTACTCCTTTTTTTAGTGGTCGTACTCTTCATCAATTACAGATTCAACTTTGATGACCTCGTTTTAAAAAGTCAGCGAGGCATTACAAAATGGCTTTATTACTTTCTCTTTTTCGCAACCGCGTATTACGGGGCTTTGATTCCCCTTTCTCTTTATTCAAAAAATCGTTTTTTCAGGGACAAAACCTTTTGGATAAAAAGCACAATTGGACTTCTGGCCTTAAGTCTTGACAGCAGCGTCCCATATTTACGTGACTGGGTAGAGTTTATGTTTCAACCGGATTTGCAGCTTTGGGCATACAAAGTGATCATCAACTGGGTTGGCGTCTTCACGGTATTACTTCCACTGAGTATGGTCTATTTTACCTATGACAGGAATGAAAATCATTACTACGGATTCCTTCCAAAACGATTCGATGCACGGCCATATTTCCAGATGCTTTTGATCATGTTACCGTTCATGATCGCGGCCTCTTTTCTACCCAGCTTTTTGAAGCAATATCCAATGTACAGAGTGTCAACTGCGCATGAACTATTGAATATTCCCGAATGGTTAACCGTTTTGATTTATGAATTCGCCTACGGCTTTGACTTCATTACGGTCGAATTTCTTTTTAGAGGATTTATGGTCATTGGTATGATGCAAATTTTGGGAAGGCACGCTGTACTTGCCATGGCCGTTACATATTGCTTTCTACATACAGGAAAACCGTTGGGAGAAGCTATCAGCTCCATCTTTGGTGGATATCTGCTTGGCGTTATTGCCTATGAAACCAAAAGCATTTGGGGTGGCATTATTGTTCATGTCGGAATTGCCTGGATGATGGAAGTGATTGGATTCTGGCAGAAGTGGTGATCGCTAAATTTTAAGAAAGACACGGCAGCTCATGCTTTATAAATCTCAACAACTTTTCTGCTATCACCTTTGGCTCGAATTGTTCAATATATTTTTTTCCATTTGCAATCATTTGTGTACGAAGCTCGCTATCCGTTAGAACTCTCTTTAAGTTGTTCCGCCAGTTCTGCTTCGTCGGAAGGATTGACATAAATTGAGTCGGTCCTCCGGCTTCGCTTAGACATGAACCGGTAGCAGCAATTACGGGCACCGACGACTCCAACGCTTCGACTATGGGAATTCCGAATCCTTCGAAGACGGATGGGTATACAAAAATCTGCGCGCCTTGATAGATGGCAGGTAAATCAGCAAATGGAACATTATGTAAAAAGGTAATCCTCTCCCCTACGCCTAATCGCCCTGCTTCCTCCACAATCTTCGTCTTGTATTTAGTTGCACGCCCAATGATCACCACATGACTTTTCAGATCTTTAGGTAATTGTGAAAGCGCTTTGATCAAGAGCAACACATTTTTTCTTTCCTCAATAGTGCCAACATTCAAAATGTAGCTTTCAGGCAATTTGTATTTTGTTTTTACTTTTTCGATTTCAGCAACGGAAAATTTTTTTTTAAAGCTCGGATGACACCCCTGGTACACTACATCGATCTTCTCTGGATCGATATTTAGAAAATCAACGATGTCATTTTTCGTTTGAATACTCGTGGCTAAAATCTTGTCGGCTTGTTGGCATGCAGCCTTTACCTTGGCTTTGTAAATAAAAACATCGAGAGGATTATACAATTCGGGATAACGAATAAAAATCAAATCGTGAACAGTCACTATTTTTTTAACGCTTACAGGCATTTTAAGGGGCAACTCCTGGCTCAGCCCGTGGAATACATCCAATTTTTTAACGCTCGCCTCCCTGCTGATGCCCCAGCGTACGCCACAAACTACCAGCCTTTAGATTGTTATAGATGGCAGGAGCTTTTATTACCCGAATATTAGGTCGCTCCAGAATCAAGTTGAATTCAGAATGATTTTTAACCTTTGGAGAGTAAAGAAAATATTCGTTTTCCGGGAGATTTTCGCTAAGGGCGCTAATTACAAACCTGCTGTAGTTACCGAGCCCAGTAAAATTGTTAAAGAACCGCTTGGCATCAAAACCGATTTTCACTTGGGAAAAGTCTTCTTGTAGAACTCGATGCTCTGAATGATGATTTCCATCGCTTTTTCTTTAGACTGAAATTCATCTACAATAACTTTCTTATTTTCCAGTACTTTATAGTTTTCAAAAAAGTGTTTCAGTTCTACACGAAAATATTCCGGTAAATGATCTACATCTTCAATGTGACTTACACTGGCATCTTGCTCGGCAACAGCGATAATTTTGTCATCTGCTTCTCCCCTGTCGATCATGCGCATTACGCCGATAACTTTGGAAGGAATCAAACAACCGGGTATTACAGTCACCTGGGTTAATACGACAATATCAAGAGGATCGTGATCCTCTCCCAGTGTTTGCGGAATGAAACCATAATTTAGTGGATAGTACATGGAAGCATACAGCACGCGGTCCAGTTTTATCAGTCCGCTATCTTTATCAATCTCATATTTTGCGCGCGAGCCTTTTGGAATTTCGATGATGCCATTTACATGTGTAGGTGGGTTAACGCCTATTGATACCTCGTGCCAAGGATGTTTTACCATTTCATTTTTTTGGCAATATTAAACAAAAAGCCCTCCGATTGTATCGAAGGGCTTTGGTATTAATTCTCAACCTTTTTCTCCGGCTCCTTCTTTTCCGCCTGCCGCACCTTATCGCCGTCCTTCAATCGTTTGGATACCGCTGTGAATGGCCCTGTAATAATTTCCGTGCCATCGGTGATACCTGATAAAATTTCGATATTGTCGTAATCGCTGATACCTGTTTTTACCTCCACCATCTTGGCAACTCCTTTATCGTTTACAAAAATTACTGTCTTATCCTCGACTTTCTTTTGAGGCTTGTTTTGGTCGCTGGTTTGCCTTGCATTTGAATTCGGCCCGCCGCCATCATTCTCCCCTTCCTTTTTTTCCTCTTCAGGATTACGCGTTGTTACCGATGCCAATGGAACAGAGAGCGCATTGCTTTTTGTGGTTGTCAGGATATCAACACTTGCAGTCATTCCTGGTCTAAAGGGAAACTTGTTGCCTAGCTTTGACCAAATCCTGATAAGAAGTAGGCAACATCAGAATTCGAACTTCGAATTCTGTAATCGCATCTGCGGACACTTTATCTTTCGCCGTATTCGCGATCAATGTTACGACGCCCTTGAATTCTTTTTTGTCTGCTGAATACGCATCCACGTCAATAACGGCCGTGTCGCCTAAGTGTACCCTCACAATATCATTCTCATTTACATTCACGCGGACTTCCATTTTATTCAAATCGGCGATGCGCAGCATTTCCGTTCCTGTCATCGTCGCGGTACCCACAACCCGTTCTCCATTTTTAACAAGAAGTTTGGATACTATTCCATTCATCGGAGCTACAACGGATGTCTTACGGTAATTTTCCCGGGCTTCGCGCAACGATGCCTCTGTACTTCTTATTACATATCGGGATGCTTCTACGGATTGCTCAGCGGATTCCACATCATTTTTAGCGATCTCATAATTCTGCTTTGCCAATTGCCAATCAGCTTCAGAAATTACTTTCTCCGCCCATAGTTTTTCCTGTCTTTTATATTCGGCTTCTGCCCGCGCGAATGTAGCTTGGGTCCGAAGAAGATTCGACTTTGACTGTTCAAGATTTGCGCGTTGCTGACTGAGTCCGGCCTCTGCTCTTTCCAACTGGCTTTGCCAGGTATCAGGCCGTATCTTAACCAGCGTTTCTCCTAGCTTCACAGAATCCCCCTCTTCAATCAATAAGTCAATGATTTCCCCCGATACTTCCGGCGCAATTTTAACCTCCGTTACCGGCTGAACGGTTCCGGAAGCGCTGACTTTTTCGATGATGGTTACACGTTTTGCTTTGGCAAGTTCAACTTCCAGTTCTTTAGGTTTTCCAATCCATCCTGCTGATCTTCCAACCATTATAAAAATTAACAGAGGCACTACAGCTCCGATGAGCCAATAAATCAACTTGTTTGACTTTTGTCTTTGTTTTGCCATTTGCGTGGTTTATTAATATTCGAGGGGTTTGCCTTGATAAAAATCGAGCACTTTTTTCTTAAAGATGAAATCATATTTCGCTCGGGTAAGATCGGACTTTGCTCTATATAAATCATTCTGGGAAACCTGATATTCAAAGGAAGTAGCCGCGCCTGCATTATAACGTTGCTCCATCATACGAAAGGCTTCTTCGCGGGCTTGAACCTGGCGCAAAGAAGAGTTGTAAGTTTTTGATGACGCTAACGCTTCATTATAAGCCGTCTCAACATTTTGGCGCAGGGTCTGAGCAGTTTGTTCGGCGTCAATTTTAGCTTGTTGATTTTGAATAACGGAACGCTGATAGTTAGCGCGCGCATTGAAGTTGTTAAGAATCGGTATGGTTAACTGGAGGCCTAAAGTACGATAGATATTATTTTTGAATTGATCATCCCATAAATTAGTATTTCTAAAACTGCCTGTCGGTTCAATTCCATAGACGGGCTCACTTAAGTTTTTATTCACATAAGCAAGTGGCGGTCTTTCGCCATTGTCCGGAAATCTAAAATTACCGTCGGGATAAAATTGTGACTCCTGTATGCTCGAGTAATTTGTATTGGCCCCAGCGGTAACGTTGAACCTCGGATACAGATTTCCGCGGGCAGCTTTGACAGCATAACTTGAGCCTTGAATTTTCATTTCTGCACTCTTCATTTCAGGAAGGGTCTCTTTAGCAATTTCAAAAATTTCATCGCGGGTCTGATCGATAACCAAATTTTCCGGGTCAAGTTGGGGAACTTCAATGTCGAATCCTTGCGATGCGGGAATCTGGAGCGCTTGCTTTAGCTGAAGGAGAGATAATGCCAGGGCGTTCTCCTGCTGAACTAGTGTCACCTCATTAGTAGCGACTTGTGCATCCAGATTAAGTTCTTCAGATTTCGCCAGTGCTCCGGCAGCAACTTGCTTCTTTGTTCGTTCTAATTGCTGCTGACTTGACGCCAACTGAAATTTTGCATTGTCAACATTTTCCTTATTGAATACAACCGTAATAAACAAATTGGCAACATTTAAAATCAGGTCGTTTTTTGCTTTAGCAAGATCAAATTCAGAAGCCGCGACGGTTCGTTGATTTTGCTTGATGGTATTGTGAATGCGCATTCCATTATAAATGGGAAGCGATGCATTACTTGAAATACTTGATGATTTTATCTCTTGCGAAACGAAGTTATTGGTCGTGGGGTCAAGACCTCGGCCCCAACTGTACCCATATCCTATGCTTGCATTAAAAGACGGTAGTCGCGAAAACTTTCGCCTGCCTGAGGTCTACTTCACTCGTCTCAACATTGTAGTTACTCCGTTGTACCGTGAGGTTGTTGGCTAGCGCATAATCAACGCATTGTTTTAGCGACCACTTATCGGCTGACGGAGGCGTTAGTTGCTGCTGTTTTAGCGTATCGATCTGAGCAACACACACGAGTTGGGCGGCTATAAGTAACGTTACAGTAAAAATGGATTTCATATTCGAATATCAACGAGGTGTACTGGAAATTAATATTATACTTATTCTAGCCAAGACTCTGTGAAACTGTAAATGTTACAAGGTTTTCAGAATCCAAAATCAAGAATCATAAAGAACGGACGACAACCTTCAGAATCCCATCACAGTTTTTCCACCTTACGACTTTGATACGCAATCTGTCGACAAAAGGATTTAATAGTTACATGAAAGATGGAATAGTTGCTTAAAAAGTCTTACCAACTTTGCCTAATTACATTTCAAAATTTATACAGCTATAGGAGCCTTGATAGAAGGATGCGCCTGGTAATTCAAGATTTCAAAATCGCTGTACTCATAATCAAAAATTGATTCCGGTTTGCGTTTGATGTTCAATTGAGGTAATGCGAACGGCTTCCGTTCCAATTGTTGTCTGGCTTGCTCGATATGATTTGAATACAGATGGACATCTCCGCCCGTCCACACAAATTCACCCGGCATTAAATCGCATTGCTGAGCGAACATAAATGTTAACAGCGCATAAGAGGCGATATTAAATGGAACGCCTAGAAAATAGTCAGCACTGCGCTGGTAAAGCTGACATGAAAGCCTTCCCTCCGCCACGTAAAATTGAAACAATGCGTGGCATGGTGGCAGCGCCATTTTATCTACTTCGGCTGGGTTCCAGGCTGTTACAATGTGTCGCCGCGAATCAGGTTTTTGCTTCAGCTGACCGATTACCTGGGAGATCTGGTCGATTGATTTCCCGCCCGGTGCAGGCCAACTTCTCCATTGATGTCCGTAAACTGGCCCAAGCTCGCCATTTTCATCGGCCCATTCGTCCCAAATCGTCACACCGTTATCCTTTAGATACTTAATGTTGGTATCCCCTCTTAAAAACCAAAGCAACTCATATATAATAGAGCGCAAGTGAAGTTTTTTGGTCGTTACCAGCGGAAACCCTTCCGACAAATCAAACCTTAATTGCCTTCCAAAAACAGACAGAGTACCTGTTCCGGTGCGATCGGTTTTTTTGGCTCCCTTTTCCAGGATCTCATTCATCAGATCGAGGTATTGCTTCATAAATCGAGGTTAAATGACGCTGCAAGTAATGCATAGTGGGCAACAATCTCAAGAACCTCGTAAAATAATAAGGCCCGGATTTCTCCAGGCCTTATATTTTAAAAACCAACTAATAACTCTTAGTTGACATTGATATTGTGTGTGACACCATTAACGGTGATCGTTAAAGCTTTATCACATTCTCCATTACCATAATCAATAACTATTTCTTTTTCTTCGTCGAGGA
Organism: uncultured Bacteroidota bacterium; assembly: GCA_963846745.1. Taxonomy (GTDB): domain Bacteria; phylum Bacteroidota; class Bacteroidia; order Cytophagales; family Cyclobacteriaceae; genus Chryseolinea. Next base: position 180,913 of record CAWJXE010000011.1, read on the forward strand.
CGTATTTCTTAATACCATCCACCGCAATACCGCAGAAGCGTTTGTACTTAAGACCCTCTAACAGGGAAACAGAGTATGATCTGCCGCCTCTTGTTGTTCCACTAGCAGTGCTGAGTTGATCAATAAGTAGGTAATCATTAATAGGATTGTCCGCCCTGATCCATTCCCAAGTGATATTTGATTGACGTTCAGCAATTGAACCATCGGGGAATGTGGCTTTTCCGTTCGCAAGGACGACGTTAAATTTTGGCGCATCATTGGTGCTTCCTTGTACATTCGTAGAAGTACGGGTTCCTTCCAGCTTAATGTCGTTAATACTGTAGTTTTCTGTTGTCAACACCACTGTTGAGCCTGGTTGAAACCGTTTTCCATTGTACGCAAACTTCAACTTACCTTTTCTGGTATTGAGTTTTGCGTCGATACAGCCAGCGCCAAAATCCACTACAATTACACCTTTAGGGGCCTCAATGGTTCCAGTCGATTCAAGCGTAACGGTAGCGCAATGGCACCGGTCATCAGAAATCGTAATGGTACCTGATGTTCTTCCACCGTTATATTGACCGTCGGTGGGAGCTGCGATCGCTACCCCTCCCAGATCATCCGCATCCTGAAAATAGGAGTCGGTGATAGCTTCTTCGGAGATATCCTGCGTGTCACTGGCGGTTAGCCTTTCTTCCTCATTACAGGAAGAAACCAGACCAATGGAAGCAAACTAGCGAAAGCGCGACAATTTTTGCAATAGGATTAGATAATTTCATGCTAATATTTGTTTCTGTTTTTAAATTGACCCTTTGACAATCCTTTTTAATAGAGGTTTAAAAGGAGCAAAGAGTTTTTTTCGTTTTTTAGTCCTTTATTAGCAGGCTATGGTAACCAAACAAGTTAGAATTGCTCTTTATATCGCCATTTTTACGGCATGTAATGCAGCACACGCCCAATTGCCCATCAAAATTGCGAAGCTGAAATATGACGGCGGGGGTGACTGGTATGCTAATAAGACCTGCCTGCCCAATCTTATTAAGTTTGCCAATCAGGAGGTGGGAACTTCCATTGCGCCCGAGGAGGATATTGTTGAGGTTGGAAGCCGGGATTTGTTTTTATATCCCTATGTGTATATGACCGGGCATGGCAACGTGGTCTTTTCCGATAATGACGCTGCGAATTTACGGAAGTACTTGATTGGTGGCGGGTTTCTCCATGTTGACGACAATTACGGTTTAGATAAGTTTATTCGACTCGAATTAAAAAAAGTATTTCCTGAACTCGAACTTGTTGAACTGCCTTTTGATCACCCTATCTATCATCAGAAATTTGACTTCCCAAATGGGTTGCCGAAAATACATGAGCACGATGCAAAACCTCCCCAGGGATTTGGGCTTGTTTACGAAGGCCGGTTGGTAGTATTTTATTCCTTTGAATGCGATTTAGGAAATGGTTGGGAAGACCAGCGCATTCATAATGATCCCGAAGAAAAACGTGAGCAAGCACTTCGCATGGGCGCCAATATTCTCACCTATTGTTTTACGAATTCATTTTGATCATTCAACCTTCATGAAGATTTTTTTTTTCGCGCTCATCATCGTTGCTATTTCTATACTCTCTTGTGAAAATCAACATCAAAAAGATGAACGATTAGCAAAACAGTACTGCGGAAGTTGTCACATTTTTCCTGAACCATCCTTGTTGGATAAGAAGACCTGGGAGAAAAAAGTTTTGCCAGAAATGGCGTTTCGAATGGGTTTGGATAATTCACCTTTGAATACTATTTCCTTCGAAGATCAAGCCGCTATTTTAATGGTTCTGCCTGATGAGCCAATGATTGCCCAGGAAGATTGGGAACGAATTAAGAAATATTATAATGACACTGCGCCGGATTCATTGATCATAAACGATCAAAAAGTAACAGATACGTTAACACAGTTTGAAGCAAAACCGATTCGGCTTCCCGTGGCACAACATCAGGTTGTTACGCTGATCGCACAAGATTCCACAAAGGATAGAGTCTACATTGGCACCCGACAAGGAAGATTGTATGAATTCAATCACAATTTTGAAGTCACAGATTCCATTAAACTCCCCAGTGCGCCGTCAAAACTGATCCTGCGTGACAATGCCGATCCAATAATTCTTTTGATGGGCATCATGGACCCAAATGAGCAAGCAGCGGGAAGTATAACAATGCTTAGAAAAGACCGAACAATCGCTAATGAAATCGATTCGTTGCAACGTCCTGTCGATTTTGAACGCGTCGATTTTAACAACGACCAGGCTGATGATTATATCATTTGCAATTTCGGAAATCATACGGGATCATTAGCGATATACAAGGCGCTTGGAAATGGAGAATTTCAAAAGCATACCCTTTCCAATGTTTCTGGTGCGAGGAGAATAATAATAAAGGATTTTGATGGAAATGGCTTGCCAGACGTTTTGACTTTAATGACGCAGGGTGACGAGCGAATTCTTCTATTCTATAATCAGGGCAACTTCCAATTCAGACTTACTACTTTATTCCGTTTTAGCGCCGTCCAGGGTTCGAGTTATATTGACATCGCAGATTTCAACAATGATGGAAAATCTGACATTCTCTACACGAATGGTGACAATGCCGACTACTCTTCCATCCTGAAGCCGTACCATGGTGTCCGTATTTTTCTAAACAGCGGAACAAATGAATTCAAAGAGTCCTGGTTTTATCCTATGCACGGTGCTTCACAAGCGCGCGTTGCAGATTTCGACCAGGATGGTGACTTAGATATTGGCGCTATTTCTTTTTTTCCTGACTTTAAAAACCATCCCGAACAAGGTTTTATTTATTTCGAAAATACAGCCCCAAGGATTTAAGCCACAAATAACACGAATGGCGAACAAAGGCAGATGGATGACCATGGAAGCTTTTGACTATGATCACGATGGTGACAAGGATATTTTATTAGGGTCGCTGACCTTTCCCAATCTCGTGCCTCAGGATCTCATGACGCAATGGAGGGCAGGCCAAGTCTCTATACTAGTGCTCCGAAATAAATTAAATAACGCCAAGGGCCTCTAAAATTCATCAGATCTCGACAACAAAAAAATAATTCAAAAATTTCTTTACTTTTTATAACTAAATATTTAGTTTTATACCTAAACAAATAGTCGATGAAAGATTTGAAAGAGCTTACAAAAGCTGAAGACCAGGTCATGCAAATACTTTGGGATCTTAAAAGCGGTTTCGTCAAGGACATAATCGAACAAATGCCTGAGCCCAAGCCCGCCTACAATACAATCTCAACCATTGTGAGAATTCTCGAAACCAAAGGATTTGTCGATCATAAAGCATATGGAAAAACACACGAATATTTTCCGCTGATCAGCAAAGAAAAGTATACCAAGTTCTACCTGAACAATTTGTTAAAGGGATACTTCGATGGCTCATTCCAGAATCTTGTATCCTTTTTTGCGAAAGAGAACAAACTCGACAGCAAAGCCATAGAAAAGCTTTTAGAAGAAATTAAAAATCAAAAATCATGAACGGCTATCTGAATTATTTTATTGAGGCCAACATTGGATTAGTACTTTTCCTTACGGCCTACACATTGCTCCTACGGAACGAGACTGATTTCAAAATAAAAAGATATTTTCTACTGATTGGTATTTTTACTTCACTAACGTTTCCCCTACTCCACCTTCAGTACGGTGGAACTTCCATTCCGACGCTAAGTCGTGTAATTCCTTCCTACCTCTTGCCGGAATTTACAATTACCGGTGATGGAACTGCCGGTCCGGAAGCCATTCGCGTCGATTATGTCAAGGGTGGATGGTTTTACCTCCAGGTGCTTTATATTGGCGGATTACTCTTCTTTTCAGCACAGTTCATCGTTCGGCTCTTCAACCTGCTGCGGACGATCAAAAATTCTAAAACAGATCAAATCGGCAACCTTAAAATTGTTGAGTACGCCGAAGATCAGCCAACGTTCTCATTTTTCAATTTCATTATTCTTGGACAAACAAATTTCCTGTCACTCGATGAGAAACAAAAAATTATTAAGCATGAAGCAGTACATGCCACTCAACTTCATTCATTCGATATACTCTTATTAAACCTGATCAGTATTTTCTTTTGGTTTAATCCATTCTTGAAAAGTTATAAAAAGATTTTTGTTCAACTTCATGAGTTCGAAGCAGATGCGCGCGCTGTCGAAAACCGTGATGTGAACGAATATTGCAACCTCCTGGCGAGGGTTGCATTAACGTCGGCCGGCATCAAACTCGCCAATCACTTTAATAATTCTTTAACAGTCAAACGAATTGAAATGATGAGAACAATAAAGAAAAAAATAAAACCATGGAAGATGCTGTTAGTAGCTGGCGTCATTCCACTCGCTTTCTTTGCTATTGCTTGCCAGGATCAGATTGCTGATGAAGCAGCAGATATAGCAAGATCGTCTACGATGGCCGTTGATATACCGTTGGAGGTACAGCAAAAATATGATCAACTTCTTCAGGCTAATCCCAGCAAGAGATTTTTGTTGATGGAAACGGATGAAAACATGGTGCCCAAACTTGAAGAAATGAAGGCTAAGTTTGAAAGTTTGGATCAAAACCAGATATCGCACATCGAACTGGTAACACCAACGGCAAAACCTTCAGAAGATATCAGGACCTTTGCCATCATCGAGTACACCGAACGTATCGATGAGATCAGTAATCGTTCAAAACTTGACGGCGATGTTTTTACAATGGTAGACGATACGGCAACGCCACAAGGAGGTATGCCAGTATTTTTCGAACACATTGGCAGGAATTTGAACTATCCCCTTCAGGCAAGGCGAATGGGTATTGAAGGGATGGTTTTTGTTGAATTCGTTGTCCAAACGGATGGTTCGGTTACCGATGTCAGAGTGAAAAAAGGTATTGGAGCCGGATGCGACGAGGAAGCGCTCAAAGCGGTTCAATCATCACCGAAGTGGAATCCAGGAAAAAATAAAGGGGTCGCCGTAAAACAACAATTGGTTTTACCGATCACATTTAAATTGAACGGATCAGATGTCAAGGACGAAGCAAAAGCACCAGCAAACGCTGTGGAGGAAGTTGTTGTTGCAGGCCAACCTCCAAAACCTAAATAATGGTGAAGAAAAGGCTGACGCAAATACGTCAGCCTTTTTTTATCTGACACATTTTCTAATCGCTCAAATAATCTTTATGACTAGAGGCACGAATTCGCCACAAAGACTCAAAGACACAAAGTTTCACAAAGGTCGAAGTCCTTTGTGAAACTTTGTGCCCTGGTGTCTTCGTGGCTAAAAAGTGAATGCGTTTGACTCATACTTAAGAATAAACACATCAATTTGCAAATAATCGACTTAGAATCTGTTGGCTAGAGTCGTCGCCTTTCAGCAAAAGTTAATTCTGCCAACTTTTTGTGTAGCCCTGGCGATAGGCATTGCTGGTTACTTCATGGTCTGGTCGACTCCCCTGGTTCAAGGAACTGGATTCGGATATATTTTAGCCGGTCCGTTAACCCACTATTTTATTTACGAATTACGAAATGAAAATGAATACTATTTTTATTTCAACATGGGATTTAACAAAATCATGTTATATGGTTCGACCGTAATTCTTAATCTTATTTTCGGGGGGTTGATACTTTTTTATGCATGAATTGCACGTAGACAGCGTTTGTAAATCATTTGGAACCAACCAGGTTTTACACGACATATTCATTTCCTGCAAGCCAGGGGAGATCATCGGGCTGTTCGGAAGAAATGGATGTGGCAAAACAACGTTATTAAAGATAATCTTTGGTTCTTTAAGGGCAGAAAACAAATTTATAAGAGTCAATGGAAGAATCGTCCAAACACTAAGGGAAAGCAAAAACAATATTGCATACCTGCCCCAAAAGAATTTTTTGCCCGGTCACCTCCAGATTAAAAAAATAGTTGATCTTTTTTGTGAACCGCCTCAAACGAATTCATTAAAAAATAATCCACACGTGAAACCCTTTCTACATCGAAAGAGCAATGAACTTTCAGGCGGTGAGCGACGAATGATTGAGCTTTTGCTAATTCTTAATTCAAGAGCTGAATATATTTTGATTGATGAACCTTTTAATGGTGTCGAACCACTTTATAAAGAAGAAATAAAAAACAATATTCAGAAACATTCACAACACAAAGGCTTCATCATAACCGACCATGATTACTGGAGTATTGTGTCCATTGCTACTAAGGTCATGTTGCTGCAAGACGGAAGCATTAAGGAAACCAAGACAGGCGACGAACTAATTAAGGTAAATTATTTAGGAGGAGCTTGACGTTTAAACGAAAAGGATTACAATATCACTTTTTTACCCAATCCTTGAGTTCGTTATAAGGAATCAAGACTTCCGTAGGCCCGGCAGCATAAGGGGCGATCTCGTAATTATTGTAGTAGAATACAATTCCCTCTTTTTTAAAACCATAGTTTTTATTCAGCTCGAATTTGTCCTCCGGGAATTCAAAGTAATTATCGATGAGAGAGGCAGTGTCCGAAAGCTGTTTGGATTGTCTAAAAATTTTATCTCCAATTTGCGTTAGCACTTCGTTGTAATCAGGTTTCAATAGGTTATCCAACGTAAATTCAGCGCCGGTCTTTGGATTCACGTTTATGAAATAGACACCTGACCCGCCATGGGCTCCTCCGGTATAGTATTCATCGTTAACAGAAAGGCTTAAAAGCGTATCCGTTAACACTTCAACTGTAACCTTTGCAGTATAGTGCCAGCCTCCGAACGAATCGGGAATTTCACTCTTGAAATCATCATAGTCCTGGATAAAGATTTCTCCAATGGCCTTCATGTTATGCCCTTGTGATTCAGGATTACCCATCGATACCGCGACATCAATTTTTTGCCGGATGGTTTTTACGACGGGTGTATCGAGACCAGTAAATTCTGGATAGGTGACTTCAAAATACGCACATTGCAAAGTATCTGACTTACATCCACCTTTCGACTCTACCCGAAAGGTTTTATATTCAAAACTTAGGGGAATTCTTTTTTCCTCTGACTTTGTACACGCAAAAAGAATAATGAAAAACAGAAACCCAACGGCATACTTCATGATGGACGCTATTTGTTAAAGAGTTCCGTTAATTTTTTTTCCAATGCCGGACCCCGCAGATTCTTGGCAATAATCACACCATTTGGATCCAGTAGCAACGAAAAGGGAATGCCCGTAATGTTATAGGTCTTAGCAGCCTCAGATTGCCAATATTTTAAGTCGGAAACATGCGTCCATGCTAGTTTATCCTCGGCAATCGCTTTCATCCAATCGTCTTTCTTACGATCCAGCGATACACCAAAGACTGTAAAACCCTGGTTCTTAAATTTATGATAGACCCTGACCACATTTGGGTTTTCCTGACGGCATGGGCCGCACCATTTTGCCCAAAAGTCAACCAGTACATATTTTCCTTTCATACTTGAGAGTTTAACTACCTGCCCAGTGGTGTCAGGTAGGGCTATCTCAGGAGCAGGTTGTCCAATGGCAATTGTCTTCATCTTATCGACCATGGCGATGAAAGCCTTAGCATGATCATAGTTCGGCCATTCTTGTTTTAACTTGTTGGCTACTGCCAGATACGTATCAAAATAAGTGTCAGCATCGATTGCTTTGCTTTGAAGCAAATTGATAACGCCGAGCGAAGGGGGTTCATTCTTCAGTAATTCTGCTACTTGCTTTTGCCCCTTAGCGACCTCCTCCATGTAGGTTCCCTGCAGTTCAGCCATTCGGGCTTCATTTTTTACCTGCGCCGCTTCAGAAAATTCCTGACTGATTTTTGCCATCTCAGGAGAGGATTCAACATCGCGTAGAATCGTTTGAGTCTTCCGGATAATATCAATTTCAGGTGACCCTTTAATTTCAGCAAACCCATTGGGATCGTTCCCATCGACATTGATTTCGATGTTGCTCTTAAATAAAATGAAATCAACGTACTGCCTGTTGAAGAAAGTAATCTTATAATAACCTGGCTGTGAAATTTTGATTTTTTTGGAATAGGTATAGTTGCTTTTCAACTTTACCGTATCTGACCATCCAAGTGCGCCATTCTTGATCTCCTGAATGGTAATTTGGCCTTGCTGAGGGAAACCAACTTTTCCGCTGACGGTAACCTCCCAGGTATCTGCATTCGAATCTTCTTTACTCGCGGACGAGCATGAAAAACAAAAGGCAAAAAGCAAAAAGCTAAAAGTAAAAAGCTTAAAGCAAAAAGCTGAATGCAGAAAGCCCAGAAGCGCCCTCCCACGGTTCATGCCTTGAATGTCGAGTAATAAGCTTTCAGCTTTAAGCTTTAAGCCTTGCGCTTTTCTCATCATACTTCTTCTAATTTTTTTGTGATCAACTCATTAGCCACTTTCGGATCCGCCTTGCCTTTACTTCGCTTCATGACTTCTCCCATAAACATTCCCACGATACCTTTTTTACCGTTTTTATATTCCTCCACTTTTAAAGGAAATTCTTTCAATACTTCATCTATAATCGGAATTATCGCATCGTGATTGCTTTCCTGAATCAGATTGAGTTGTTGCGCGACTTCCAGCGCTGTTTTATTCGGACTCTTCAACAACTCTGGAAATACACGTTGAGAGGCAACCGAGAAACTGATCTTCCCGCTGTCTACCAACGAAATCAATTCCGCCAATACCGACGCGGGAATCGGAAATTCCTCAGCCGATAAGGTCAGCTCATTTAAATACTGTTTGACAGGGCCCATTACCCAGTTCGATGCCGCTTTGTAGTTTTTAGTAAGCTTGCACAATTCTTCAAAATATAAAGCCACATCTTTAGAATCTGTAAGCACCTGCGCATCGTATTCAGGAAGATTTAGCTGCGTGATATATTTGTTATATAATTCCCTCGGAAGTGCCGGCATAGTAGCCTGTATGTCATTGAGCCACTTATCTGAGACCTCCATTGGACTAAGGTCGGGATCCGGAAAATATCGATAGTCATTTAACTCTTCTTTTGTGCGCATCCCGTAGGTAAGACCAGTCCCAGCATCAAACGTTGCGCGTTTCGGAAACGATCACGTTACCTTTTTCTATTTCTTCAATCTGACGTTCAATTTCATGATCAATGGCGCGTTGCACATTACGAATGGAGTTCATGTTTTTAACCTCCACTTTTTTCCCAAACTGCTTTGCATCTTTAAGCATTACAGAAATGTTGGCATCACATCGTAACGATCCTTCCTCCATATTGCCATCACAAATATCAAGGTAACGAACCAACTTCCTGATCTCGGTCAGGTAGGCATAGGCCTCATCTGAATTACGGATGTCCGGTTGACTTACGATTTCAATTAACGGTACACCTGCACGGTTGAAATCAACCAATGTATCTAGCTCCGCAGCCAAGTGCATCGACTTTCCCGCGTCCTCTTCTATGTGTATCCTGTGAAGTTCGATGTTTCGTTCACCTTCTTTGGTGTTGATCGTGACGTAGCCTCCCTTACAAATCGGCGTGCGATCCTGGGTGATCTGATAACCTTTCGGAAGATCTGGATAGAAGTAATTCTTACGGTCAAAAATATTGAAACGGGTAATTTCAGAATGACAGGCCAACCCCATCTTTATAGCATATTCGACCACGCGTTTGTTAAGTCGTGGCAACGTGCCGGGATGTGCTAAAGTAATAACGCCAACGTTCGTGTTGGGAAGGCTGCCATATTCCGTTGAATCAGTATTGTAAATCTTACTCTTCGTAAGAAGTTGCGCATGAACTTCAAGGCCTATGACTGAAATGTATTTGTCTCTGATTGATTTGTCCATAATATTTTAAGCGTTCAGCGAACAGCTGTCAGCATAAAGCTAACTGTCTTGAATCGTGTTGCTGAACTTAATTTTATACCACTCTTATTATGCCTGCATTCAAATGTTTGATCTATCCTGACTGCTGTAAGCTGTAAGCTGTGAGCTGTCTGCTGTTAGCTTTATAGCAATCAATTTACGAGCTTTTTCTAAAACAGCGTTTAGGCCATTCAAGTTCTTGCCTCCAGCGGTGGCAAAGAAAGGTTGGCCACCTCCACCCCCTTCAATTTCCTTGGCAAGCTCCTTAACCAGGTTTCCAGCATGGTACTTGTTCGTTAGCGCCAGCTTTTCACCTATCATAACCGTTACCTGCGGCTTGCTTTCCACATCGGCCGCCAAAATTAACAGCAGATCGTCAAATTGATTTCTCAGTCCATAGGCGATATTTTTCAAAGCATCGGCATTGGCCACCGAAACTTTTTCAATGATTAAATGATAGCCATTGTTCTTAACGGCTTTTTTGGCCAATTGATCTTTCAACTGGTTCGCCTGCTCCTGCTGAAAAAGTTCTACCTTCTTTTCCAGCGCATGTTTTTCCTCCAAAAGATTCTTAATTGATGTTCCAATATCTTTCGGATTCTTCAACAAGCTCCTCACCTGATCCAGCATTTGCAATTCTTCCCGTACATATTGCTCTGCACCCTCCGCCGTTATAGCTTCAATTCTTCTCACACCAGCCGCCACAGAACTTTCAGATGTAATTTTGAATAAACCGATATGACCCGTGGCCGATACATGCGTACCTCCGCAAAGCTCAACAGAAAACTTCGGATCGAATGTAATCACCCTGACAAAGTCACCATATTTCTCTCCAAAGAGTGCCATGGCACCAAGCGACTTTGCTTGTTCGATAGGAACATTCCGTTTCTCATCCAGCTTGATATTCTCGCGGATCTTTTCGTTAACAATGTCTTCGACTTTTCGAATCTCTTCAGGCGTCATGGCCGCAAAGTGAGAGAAGTCAAACCGAAGAATTTTATCATTCACTAAAGAACCTTTCTGCTCAACATGTTTGCCTAATATTTGACGCAAAGCGGCGTGCAGCAAATGCGTAGCAGAGTGATTGTCCATTGAAAGTTCACGCTTGCGTTTATCCACTTGAGCGTGAAAGACGGAGCTCAAATTTTCGGGTAACTTTTCAACGAAGTGAACAATAAGCTCATTTTCTTTTTTCGTATCGACAACAAAAATTTTTTCGTTTGCACTTTCAATGTAACCCGTGTCGCCAACCTGCCCGCCACTTTCTGCATAGAATGGCGTACGATCAAAAACCAGTTGAACCAGTTCTTTATTCTTTTGTTTGATCTTCCGATACTTGGTGATTTTTATTTCGGCATCCAGGTGATCATAGCCAATGAACTCGGGTTTTTGATCCTCCCCCACTAAAATCCAATCACCCGTTTCTTTTGCAGCTGCAGCTTTTGATCTGGACTTTTGTTTTTCCATTTCGGTCTTGAAGCCTTGCTCGTCAATGGAAAATCCTCGTTCACGTGCGATCAATGAAGTCAGATCTAAAGGAAAACCAAACGTGTCGTATAACTCGAAAGCTTGTTCACCACTCACGACTTTGTTCTTAAGTTCTGCCTCAATAGTTTCAAGTCGCTTTAGTCCTTTCTCCAGCGTTCTTAAAAAGGATGATTCTTCTTCCAGGATCACTTTGGCTACATATTCCTTTTGCTTCTCAAGTTCGGGAAATACATCCTTCAGCTGATTTCCTAAAACGGAAACCAACTTATGTAGAAACGGCTCTTTGAAATTCAAAAATGTAAATCCATAACGTACCGCTCTCCTTAATATTCTGCGGATCACATAGCCGGCACCTGTATTGGATGGAAGTTGTCCATCTGCTATAGCGAATGAGACCGCACGAACATGGTCGGCCATAACACGCATTGCTATATCCGTCTTCTCATCCTGCTTGTATTTTACATTTGCTGCATTGCCAATGAAATCAATCAGCGGTGAAAATACATCGGTATCGTAGTTCGAAGTTTTCTTTTGAATCGCCATGCAAAGCGTTCGAAACCCATTCCCGTATCGACATGTTGCGCGGGCAATTTTTCTAACGTCCCATCCGCCTTGCGATTAAATTCCATGAACACCAGGTTCCAGATCTCTACGACCTGTGGATGATCGTTGTTGACCAATTCTTTACCTGGTTTCTTTTTAACTTCTTCGTCTGACCTTAAGTCAACATGAATTTCTGAACACGGACCACAAGGCCCCATCTCTCCCATCTCCCAAAAATTATCTTTTTTATTACCGTTTAAAATACGGTCTTCAGGAATAAACCTCTTCCAATAATCGTGCGCCTCCTGATCAAATGTTAAGTTCTCTTTTTTGTCGCCTTCAAAAACGGTTACGTATAATCGATCTTTTGGAAGTTTGTATTCTTCGGTAAGTAATTCCCATGCCCATTCGATCGCTTCTTTTTTGAAATAATCACCAAATGACCAGTTGCCCAGCATCTCGAACATGGTGTGGTGATACGTATCGATCCCCACTTCTTCCAGGTCGTTATGTTTACCGCTGACGCGCAAACATTTTTGCGTGTCCGCTATTCGCGGGCTTTTCGAAGTTGCATTTCCCAAAAAGAAATCCTTAAACTGGACCATCCCAGAATTAGTGAAAAGCAAAGTGGGATCGTTCTTAAGCACCAGAGGTGCAGAAGGAACAATGGTGTGACCTTTACTAGCAAAAAAATCTAAAAACTTCCGTCTGATCGAACCCGAATCCATTTTAATTAAGCATTTAAAAGCTGAAAGCTGAAAGTTAAAAGCTTAAAGCTTGTGTATAATGTCGCTTTAGGCTGCTCTAACTTAAGCTTTTGGCTTAAATCAAACCGTAAAATTAACGTCGTTGGCCGAGAATAAGCAGGTATAAAGGTTTTTTTTTATTTCTTTTGCGCCCAAGATTTTTACATGCGACTATATCTATTTCTCCCTGCATTGTTTATATGCAGTATTGTAAGGGCACAGGACCTGGACAGCGTTTCCAAAAGCCCTGACTCATTATTAGTACAGCCTGCCGATACCACCGCCGCGTCCATATTCCATTGATACCGTATCAATTATTGGCGTGGGGGATATTATGATGGGCACGAATTATCCCGAAGATAAATTGCCTCCCAATGATGGAATCCACCTACTAAAAAATGTCGAATCGGTTTTACAGCGATGCTGATGTAACCTTCGGGAACTTGGAGGGCACGTTGCTGAATGACGGCGGCGTTCCAAAAAAATGTAAGGACCCAAAAGTCTGTTATGCATTTCGAACTCCCGTTCGCTATGTTAAAAATCTTGTCAATGCTGGCTTTGATATGATGAGCCTGGCCAATAATCATGCTGGTGACATGGGAGATCCCGGAAGGAAAAGCAGCATTAACACATTGGACAGCGTAAACATTTTACATGCCGGACAGGTAACGCATCCCACGGTCATTTTTGAAAAAGATAGTATTAAATATGGATTAGCGGCCTTTGCACCCAACAGCAACTGCGTTGACATAAACGACTTGGCGGGCGCGATTGAGATCGTAAAAAAATTGGATTCGATCTGCGATATTGTCATTGTCTCGTTTCATGGTGGAGCGGAAGGCGCACAATATCAAAGCGTTCCCCGAACAAATGAGATGTATTACGGAGAAAACAGAGGTGATGTATATAAATTTTCTCATACGTTAATTGATTCAGGTGCCGATATTGTATTTGGGCATGGCCCACATGTTACGCGAGCAATGGAAGTTTATAACGACCGCTTCATAGCCTATAGCTTGGGAAACTTTTGCACCTATCGGGGGATCAGCGTTAATGGCGTTAATGGGCTCGCTCCCATTGTTAAAGTTTTTACCGATAAAACGGGAAAGTTTTTTTACGGAAAGATCATTCCTACCTATCAAACCTATGAGTACCGGAGTGAGGATTGATCCTCAAAATCAGGTAATTAAGATAATTCAAGAGCTCACAAAAAAAGATTTTCCTGAATCACAAATTCGCATTGACGATAATGGTTTAATTACTTACCTTGCTCAGTAACATGGCGTACAAGGAAAAAGAAATTGAAAAGCTTTACTACTCCATTGGAGAAGTAGCTGAAATATTTAGTGTAGCTCCATCACTCATTCGCTTTTGGGAATCGGAGTTCGAATTAATCAAACCAAAAAAAAATCGGAAGGGCAACCGCCAATTTACGAAGGAGGACATTGATAATGTTCGCACGATTTATCACCTCGTAAAAGAAAAAGGATTTACCCTTCAAGGCGCAAAGGAAATGTTGCGTAACGATACACAAGCTGTCCGCGATAAAATGGAATTTATTGATTCGTTGAGGCGTGTTCGTGGCTTCCTTGTCGAACTTCGCGAAAGGCTGCATGGATAGTTGAGCCGTTTGCAGGCGGCGATTTTGTTGTGCGTTATTTTCAATCCTGCTTTGCATCGTTGTCATAATTTTTCCCGTTGTCTATGGATCAAAACAGGCTGTCGTTATTGGCCCTTCATTTCATTCCCGGAATTGGCAACTACATCATCAGACAATTAGTAAGTTATTGCGGCTCCGCAGAAAAAGTCTTCTCAACATCAAAAGGCAAACTTCGAAAAATTCCAGGCATTGGTGATGTAACAGCGGAAGCAATCGTGAAGGGAAAGCCTTTTGCTGATGCTGAAAGAGAATGGAAAAATGCCGAAAGGGAAAAATCACAATTGATATTTTATTTAGACAAAAATTATCCTTCTCGTCTAAAGCAAATTCCAGATGCTCCATCTCTTCTTTATGCAAAAGGTAATATCGATTTTGAAAATCCAAAATCCGTGGCCATCGTGGGTACTCGAAAGTCAACCGAATATGGAAGAGCGTGCGTTGAGCAATTGGTTGCTGGTCTGCATAAACATGATGCGTTAATCATTAGCGGCCTTGCTTATGGCATCGACATACAAGCGCACAAGCAAGCTTTAAAAAATAATTTACCGACCATCGGCGTCATGGGAAGTGGCGTTGACGTCATGTATCCAGCATCGCATATTGAAACTGCGAAAAAAATGTTTGCCAACGGTGGCGTCGTTTCGGAAAATCCATTAGGTACAAAACCCGACGCACATAATTTTCCTGCCCGTAACCGAATCATTGCCGGGCTTTGTGATGTGTTGGTAGTGGTCGAAGCGGCGCATAAGGGCGGAGCGTTAATCACAGCCGAGATTGCTAATTCCTATAACAAAGATGTGATGGCATTTCCCGGAAATGTGGGTCGAAGTTATTCGGAAGGCTGCAACAGTCTAATCAAATCCAACCGAGCGCATCTCATAGTGTCGGTTAATGATTTGGAATATGTTATGAACTGGAGCGAGGGAGTAAAAAGTCCTGTGAACCACCTGACTTGTAATCTGGATTCTTATGATCCTGACGAACGCACTGTTTTGAAAGTGCTGATGGAAAACAACAATCAACTCACGATTGACGACTTGAGTTGGCGGTCCGGTCTGTCAATTAGTAAACTTGCCTCTCTGCTTTTAAATCTTGAATTTAAAGGTGTGGTCTCACCTTTGCCAGGAAAAATCTATAAGGTTGTGAAAACCTAATCGTACGTCTACTCTTGCCACTTACGCTTACGATTACCGATTTAGCCACGAAGACGCGAAGACTCAAAGTTACACAAAGCTCTAAGCAGCAGTCACACGTTTTACCAACTACCTCTTACTTGTTACAAGCCACAAACCACCCAGCTACAACGCACTACCGAATACCGATTACCCGATTACTATCACTCTTACAGAACTCACTACGAAGTACTCACGATTACCGATTACATCCCACCTCACTCGCCGTCCTGCGTTTTCTGATTGCACTTTTCCTTGATGGCCTCATATGCCTTATGATCGCCAAGCTCACCAGCTTTGCTCAAATCCAGGCATCCGTTTTTTAGATCTCCGAAGTTTATTCGAAGAAGGCCGCGCATATAATACGCATCAATATTTCCAGGGTTGATCTGAATGATTTTTGTACAATCGTTGATAGCATCCTCGTAGGCCAGTAGAAATTGTTTGGCTTTACCTCGATTAAAGTATGCTTCGATATAATTTTCATTGATTGTAATTGCTGAAGAGTAGTCAGCAATTGCTCCATAATAATCCTGAAGTTTCATTTTTACATTTCCGCGTGCAAAAAATGCGTCAGCAAATTTTGGATTCTTTTCCACGGCCGTGTTATAATCTTTCATGGCACCATGACGATCTTCAAAATTGTCCTTTATGTTGCCTCGCAGATAATACGCCGGCGCATAATTAGCATCAATGGCTATGGCTTTGTTTAAATTCAGTAGCGCTTCCATAAATTCATTTTTCTCATAAAGCTCCCTTCCCTTTTGCGTGAGTTCCTTTGCAGTTTGAGAAAAAGCTGCTGTTGAAATTAGCACCAACCCAACAATCACTTGATAGCGTTTCATAGGTTTATAGTTTGTCCCTATCCTGGTTAAATAAATAGCCTCTCCACATTTAAAATAGTCGTGTGTGTTGTGGACTTAATAGACTATGCAGGGTCAAACAAAGTGAAATTTTAACAACGCTACGCTACAATAAGGGGGCGATCGTTACAAGGTAATATTTTCAATGCTTTGGAAATATTTCATCGGCGATTTTCAGCGCTTTGGAGAATTCCGTTGGGTCGATTCCAGTTCTTATTCCCTGGTTTTCCAGGTAGTGCAAGAATATTTTCAGTGGCGAGGTTACCAACCAGATCATCCTTTGCCATCGGACAACCACCAAACCCACGTATTGCGCCATCGAATCTTTTACATCCGGCATGAAAGGCGGCTTCAATCTTGTTGACCGCCGTATGTGGCGTTGAGTGAAGATGAGCGCCAATATCCAGCGTTGGATATTGTTTCGACAACGTTGTGAACAGGTACTTAATATTCTCGGGTGTCGAAACTCCAATGGTATCAGCGAGTGAAATAATATCCGAACCTAAAGTTTTTAGGATGTCGACAAACCCGAGAACCAAATCAATATCGTACGGATCATCGTAGGGATTACCAAACCCCATACTGATGTAGGTCACTAATTTCTTTTTACATTTCACACATTCGCTTTTAATTTCTTCCAAAACATTTAATGCTTCACCGATCGACTTATTTGTATTTCGTTGTTGAAAGGTATCGGATAGCGAAAGTGGAAATCCCAGATAGGTAATTGCATCAAACTTGCAAGCTTCATATGCACCACGCGTGTTGGCAACAATCGCCAGCAGTTTGGTTTTACTTTGTCCTAAATCCAGTCCATGCACGAACAGATGCTGTATCGCGCATCTGTGGAATCACCTTAGGTGAAACAAAACTTCCAAAATCAATTGTATCGAATCCAACCCGTATTAATTGATTCAAATACCTGACTTTATTTTCTGTTGAAATAAATTCTTCTAACCCTTGCATCGCATCGCGTGGACATTCAATGATTTTCATATTAGTTTCTAGTTTCGTTAGTTTGAAGTTTCTAGTTTTAGTTCCGACCAAAACGTACAGCTTTTGAATCTAAACTACAAGCTTCAATCTAGTTTCTAGTTTCGAGTTTCTAGTTTCTAGTTACCGACCAAAACGTACAGCAGTTGAATCTAAACTACAAGCTTCAACATTGCTTAAAAACTTCCCCTATTTAAACGCTACGCCCTTTGAATCCTGCACAACTAGAAACTTCAAACTAGAAACTAGAAACTAAGGAAATTATCGTGTAAGTAAATCTCGCGAAAAGAAAATAATTGCATTAAAACGGCCCGTAAGGCGCTTTGTCTGCTCTTATCCTAAAACAACCAGATTTTCGTGATTAATTGAGCAAAAGAGCAACAACCCTATCATATGCCATTAGCCGAAATTAGCGGAGCATTAGGTCTAAAAAGAGCCGCACATCTCTTACGAAGAGCAACCTTCGGTGCTACAAAACAACAAATTGATTCGTTTGCTGCATTAACTCCTGCGCAGGCAACAGCGCAACTCTTCGGACAAGCCTTGCCTGCTCCTGTTTTACCGATTGATCCAAAAACTGGACAAGAGTGGGTGATAACGGGAACTACCGACGCCAATAGTGAAGGTAGCGACTTAAACCAGTATTTACTCAGCTGGTTTGTGGGACAAATGATGAATCCATCATTGGCTTATTCAGCGCGCGAAAAAATAGTCCTCTTTCTTCACACGCACTTTACCATGATTATGGAAAAAGTGGGTGACTCAAGAGCGTTGTATTTTCAAAATGCGCTCTTTCGTTTATTTGCATTGGATGCCAACGCGGGCGATCCGGACGTCAATTTCAAAAAGCTCACGGTCAAAGTTAGTGTTGACAATGCCATGCTTCAGTTGTTAGATGGCACGCTAAACGTAAAAGGAAGTTTCAACGAAAATTATGCCCGCGAACTTCTTGAACTTTACTCGATAGGTAGAGGGCTGGAAGCGAATCCGCCGGCAACATCGGGCGAAATTGGAGACTATGGTGTCTATCGAGAACAAGACGTACAAACCGCAGCACGAATTCTAACGGGCTGGGAATATGATGAAGATTTTGCAAACATCGATCCGGATACGCTTTTGCCAAGAGGACGCGTAAAAGGTAGTCCGACAAATGCCTCTGCCCACGACAATGATGCCACGAAGCCAAAACAATTTAGTGATCGTTTTACCAGCACGCTTTTCCCCGGTAATACTATAGTACCCGACGCATTATTAATGGCAGGCGGAAACGCAACAGAAGAAAGTGCGTTGGATGAAATCTCAAAATTGATTGACTTGGTTTATGAGCAGCCAGAAACCGCCCGAAATATTTGTCGCAAGTTATACAGGTTCTATTTGTGGGCTCCTCACACTTCAGAAGAAGCGTTGATGGTGGAAGGAATCGTGGATCAGATGGTGGCGTTTTTTGTTTCGCCTGGCAATAATTTTAAAATACAACCCGTCATTGAAAATTTACTTCGCAGTCAGCATTTCTATGAAGCTGCAGGCGGTGTAACGGACGATGGCTTTGGTGGCTTGATTAAATCGCCTATTGATTTAGTCGTTGGCACGCTTCGGTTTTTCAATGTGCAGATACCAGATCTCGCTTCACAACCAGAACAATACTACGAGGCTACAGGCGAGATTCTTGGACACATTGTAAATCAGGGCATGAACTTCTATAACCCATACGATGTAGCAGGATATGAAGCGTATCACCAATATCCGGTCTATCATCGTTACTGGATCACGACGAATTCATTGTCGAAGCGATATGACTTTATACGCACGACTTATCGATAGTCAAGGTACGATGACCTTTAACGTGAATACCTACGAATATATTCGCGATAACTTCGCTGCAGTGGCCGCCGATTCAGAAGCGTTGCTTATTGCCCTTGCAACGTACCTCCTACCGCATCATGACGCATTGACGTTTGATGATATTGCTGACGACACATCCAGTCTAACGGCACCGAGATTAACCTATTTCAAGAACAGGTTTCTCACCGATGTAAGCATGAACCCCGAAGCATACTGGACCACAACGTGGAATCAAGGTACTGATATCGGCGAATTACGTGAGTGGCTTAACAGGCTCTTTGGAGCGCTCTTACAATCACCCGAATACCAACTATCCTAAAACCGCATAAAGTCATGAACAAATCGAGAAGAGATTTTTTAAAGAAACTTCCGTTGGCAATGAGCATACCTTTTACGTTAGGAGGTATTTCCATGCGGGTGATGGGACAGAATGTGTTGACACGAATGGCTGCCGCCAGTCACAATGATCGTGTCTTAATCATCCTCCAGATGCATGGAGGTAATGACGGATTGAATTGTTGTATTCCGGTAGCAAAGTATGACGACTATTATAGCAAGCGTGCTAACATCGCGATACCGGCTGCCAACAGTCTCAGAAAATACATTGAACTTGATAGCACTTTAGAAGAAAATTTACGCGTCGGACTTCATCCCGACATGCAGGCTATGAAAGCAATGTATGATCAGGGACGAATGACAATTGTACAAGGTGTATCGTACAAAAATAATAATGGATCCCATTTTCGCGGGCGAGATATCACTTTCATGGGGGGATCCTACGATGATTATTTTCAATCGGGATGGGTAGGTCGTTATCTACAAGGCGAATATGCTCCTTACCGATATCCTGAAGAATTTTTAAATCCCAATTTTCCTGAAAATGACATGCTCGATCCGCTCGCCATCGAAATTGGCGGTGACGTGTCCTTGCTATTTCATCAGGAAGGAAATATACCAGCATCATTTTCACTTTCAGGAAATGGTCCTGACGACTTGACGAATTTAGAAGGCTTTTTTGAAGATCAAACGGTAGATCCACGTGGAATTCCTCCTGAGTATTTAAAAGACTCCTCTTACTACAAAGAACTCAAGTGGATATTGGATCTTGAAGATAAAACTGAGGACTACACGAAACGACTCCGTGATATTCTCAACAGTACTTCAGCTCCAAGCGTGGTCTACCCTTCTTCTTATCCATTCAATGCTCCCAATGGAAGCAAGACTAACGGACTGAAAGATCAGTTGAAGTTAGTGGCCCGCTTGCTCGCAGGGGGATGTAAGACTAAAGTATTCCTGGTTAAGATTGGTGGCTTTGATACACACGCCGATCAGGTTGAAAAATATGATCCAACCATGGGAAGCCATGCTGCACTAATGTATCACGTCTCTTCCAGCATGAAAGCATTTCAGGAAGATCTCAGGGCCCGAGGCCAGGAAGATCGTGTGTTGACTATTACGACGTCTGAATTTTCACGACGCGTAGCATCTAATGGAAGTTATGGAACGGACCATGGTTCCGCCGGACCTATGTTCATTTTTGGAAAAGGTGTAAAACCCGGCGTTGTCGGCGACGCCTTCCTTACCAACTCGTCCGGTACTAATCTCGCGATGCAATACGATTATCGTATTGTCTATGCCAACATTCTTCGCGATTGGATGCTCGTTGACGATGGTCAATTAAATAAAATATTCCCGGACGGAGACGCGGAAGATGATGCGACCAAAGGACTCATGACTACGGGAACATCCGATGGAACCGTGTTCGAAGAACTCCCGCTTGCCCAACAGGTGATCATGGGCACGGAAGGATTTATTGGGGATCGTTTTTCTTTGGAAGATTGCTTTCCTAATCCTGCAGCAGAAAAAACTACCGTGCACTTTAAAGTGAATAGTGCCTATCATGTTACTGTAGATCTCTTCAATAACAGGGGAAAAAAAGTAAAAGTAATGGTTGACGGCGTTTATAATCCAGGAGAACACAAAGTGGAAGTAAACCTAACCGGACTACCTGCTGGAACTTATATCTATCAATTGAAGACTGGTTTTTATAAGGAAGCTAAGAAGTTGGTGATTGTCGAGTGAGATTGGTAATCGGTAGATCGGTAAGTAGGTAAGTAGTAAGATGTAAGTAGTAAGTAGTAAGAAGTAAGAAGTAGGTTGTAAGCAGTAACTAGATTAAGCGGTCATCGAACTCGTACCTCGTAGACCAATCGTAAATCGTACCTCGTAATACCTATAATATAATTGAAAATGAAAAGACTTTCTCTCCTTTTGCTTTGTTGCTTGCTGATAACTGCAGCATCAGGCCAGGAAAAAAAAAGAAAGAAGCCTTCTTCTCCGGCATACAAGGAAAAGAAAGCTCGGGAAGATGCTAAGTTCCTAAACAAACAATGGTGGTTAGGTTTCAAAGCTGGCGCAAACTATTCTAAAGTTAGTGTCGAGAAAACCTATAGCGCGATCTCGCCTACCAATTACGAATTCAGCAGCATCGCTAAAAAGTATAAGAACTACGACCTGGTCGGATCGCAGGCAACACTGGAAGTAACTTTCTATTTCAAAGGGTTTTCATTTAGTTTTCAACCCACCTATCAGCATAGCCGGTTCTTTTATACGAATTCATACGAGTGGTCGTCTGAAACAGATGCCGACAATCATGTTCAACTAAACTTTGAACAGGAACAAAAAGTGGATCATGCGATTATCCCATTGATCGTAAAATATGACATTACCGGTGACAAAATTCGTCCCTATGTTCAAATCGGGGTGTACAGCGCGATATTGATAAATGCGAGCAAAGAGGTTTCCATTAACGGAATTGATAATGCCGCTGGTGGTGTAAATGAGTTCAAGGATGAGGCCATAATTCTTGGCGCAAAAGATTTATTCGCCAAAAATCATTGGGGACTGTTGGGCGGGGCAGGATTAAACTACAACCTGGGCAATAACGTCAGACTTAACCTGGATGTCATGTACAGGTATGGCATGAGTAACATCGTCTCAACAAAAAACAGATACGATAGCGATCGGTTGGCGGGTGTTGGAGATGCTATGGATGACCTTACACTGGATAATTTGACCTTCTCGGTTGGATGTCTATTCCCCTTACGCTTTTTATCCAGTGGATTTAAAACATTAGACCTTAAATGAGTCCAGTCATGACAAGAAAAATATATATCCTGATACTTTTTATCGTTGGCATGTTTTCTTCATGTACGGAAGAATCAAATCCTGTTTATGACACGGATAATTTCACCACGATATTTGACAACAATCAATTTGATGCCTCGTATTTTCCAATCGACATGCGTCAGACACCAGATGGAGGTTACATTGTTTTGGGTGGTCGAAAATTAAATGAATCTGATTTTACCGGCATCTATTTATTGAAAGCCGATAAGTTTGGAAATTTTGTGAAAGAGATCGAAGTAGATGAAACCTCTGTGAATCCTATTGCAAAATTGACCGCGTTTCAAAACAAGTATTACTTCTTTTGTATGGATCCCATTACGCAAGAAGCACAAATTGCCGACGTCGATGCCGAACTTGGGGCCGTCACGATTACTCCCGTTCAAGGAGGTCTCACCTATCCAACTGCTGCATCATTCGTTGATGATCGTTTTGTTTTGCTAAGCTATGATAATGGCAACAAGGAATCAGTTATCTCTTTGGTAAGCGTCTCCGGCGGAGTGCAGGCATCCAAAGGTTATAGTATTGGAACTGGAGAAGACGTTGAAGAGCCTATCATCAATCATTTCATCCGGACAGGAAGACAATTTCCTTTTGAGGTTGGGAAAGTATCGAGCAGTTTGTATTTTTTTAATGGATTTTACAATTACACGTTCTCATTAGTATTCACCGATATCTCTTCCGACGATCCACAGGGTGTCGTTCAAGGACAACAGGACGATGGCGGGTTTAGTGCTGTTACATCTCTTGGTGGCAGTAAGTTTGCCTCATCTCGTTTTAATTTTGGTGATAATTTCGTTTTACCAAACGAAAATTTATCCACTACTGGAAATACATCCAGCACGGATCTCGGAGGATATAGTCTGCCTGAGATGGTCGAAAATGCTTCCGTCAGAATTTTACGTGCAACTATCGACACCAAAAATGTTCTTATTTATGGTACGGATACAAAATCCAAACAGATCGGACTTTTATTTTACGATGAGTCAGCGGGAACATTTTTAAGCAGCCGTTATCTGGGTTTCTCAAACCCTTTTGAGATCGCGAACCTGATACAGACCGAAGATGGTGGCCTTGCCGTATGTGGTACTACCTATTTGGCGGGACGTTTTCCCAGGATTTGTATTTTCAAGCTATCAAAAGTCAAACTTTCTGAAAATCTTAATTGATTTTTGCACTTCGATGCTTCGATAAAAAAATAAAGCTATGTGAAACCATAGCTTTATTTTTTGATTTACATTCTCGCCAGCTTCTTGGTGTCTTCCACGCGACTCAATACCTTAGTGTTATCATCTTATCTCAGTAATGCCCATGACGATACAACAGAACGTTGATCTTTTACCTTACAATACCTTCAGAATTCAAGCCTTCGCGAAATATTTTACTACAATTAAAAGCATTGAAGATGCTAAAGCGCTATTTGCATCTGAAATCTTTAAAAGAGAAAAGCATTTTATTCTTGGTGGTGGAAGCAATGTCTTGCTTACAAAAAATTTTGATGGATTGGTCGTCAAGGTAGAGATTCTGGGCAAAGAAATCATCCATGAAGACGACGCGAGTGTAACATTGCGCGTAGGTGCAGGTGAAAATTGGCATGCATTTGTGATGTATTGCGTCGATCGAAATTATGGTGGGGTTGAGAACCTTTCGCTCATCCCAGGGACCGTCGGAGCCGCTCCGATGCAAAATATAGGTGCTTATGGGGTAGAAATAAAAAAAAATATTTTAGGCGTCGAAGCGGTGGAAATAGGCACAAGTGATGTAAGGTATTTCGACACCGAAGCTTGCAAGTTTGGGTATCGTGAAAGCATCTTCAAACAAGAAGTTAAGGATCAATTTTTAATCTCAAGTGTTACTTTAAAACTTACAAAAAGAGATCACACTTTTAATACAACTTACGGCGCGATTGATGAGACGTTGAAAAAATTTGGTGTACAAACTTTGTCGCTAAAAGCAATTAGTGATGCCGTGATTTATATTCGAAGTCATAAATTACCAGATCCATCACGCATCGGAAATGCTGGAAGTTTCTTTAAAAATCCCTCAATACAAGCTGATTTAATGGATTTTATTAAAAAGGATTATCCATCCATTCCATCTTTTCCATCGACGCATGGTCTTGTAAAAATTCCTGCAGCATGGTTGATCGAACAGTGTGGATGGAAAGGAAAAACTTTTGATAGCATTGGTGTTCATCAACATCAAGCATTAGTGTTAGTGAATTATGGTGGAGGTCAAGGAGAAAAAATTTGGGAGCTCGCGATGAAGATTAAAGAGAGTGTGAAAGAAAAATTTAACGTCATACTTCAACCTGAAGTGAATGTAATATAAGTGATGAAAGACGTTCACTTCTCGTTTTTTATGATCCGAAAAAAAATGGTGAATGAAAAATTTTTTGCAAAAAATTTTTGTGAATAAAATATTTGTTATAACTTTTCGTATCGTTTAACACAAAATAAATAACGCTATGGCAAAAACAGCGAAGAAAGCAGCAAAAAAAGCAGCGAAAAAATCTGCTAAAAAATCTGCTAAAAAGAAGAAGTAATTAGGCAAGGCCTAAAGAAACTTTGCGAAGGGAAGTAAATTAGATTTACTTCCCTTTCGTTTTTTTATCCACATTCTAATTCTCGGCAGACACTTCCGACTCGTGCTGATGGATAGAATTTCTCTTGACTTCGCGATAATACTTTCGACTTTAGTCTCTAATAGAGAAAAAGTTTAGATCATATTTTTCCATTCACATCTCCAACTATATAACCGTTAGTCCTACATTCTGGTGACTCCGAGAGCAACTTCATTCGGTTGCGTAAAATTATATAAATCAAGTCCTTGCCTTACCCATTTAACGCTTGTAACTTTCGATCAGAAAAAAATAACCCACATTACTATGGCTAAATCAACAGCGAAGACAACAGCAAAAACTCCCGTAAAAAGGACGGCCAAAAAAACGACAGCCACTGTCTCTGAATCTAATTCAATAGTGACGACAAGTGAGACTATCTTAAAGAAACTGAAAGATCTCGGCATCGACAATCAGCTCCAGGCAGACCTCGAGTGGTGCCTCGGAAGCTACAAGGCCGACAACAACCCAGCAGGTTTGTATGAGATGGCTAAACGTGCATTGGTAGTATTCAAAGACAACAAGAGTACAAAGGGGGTTACAGCAAAGCTTATTAGCGATTTAGAAAAAGCAGTACAATAGACCGTACCCTCTATTTTTTTTCAATAATTCACGTCCGAACCTAACGCCAGGGTGAACGGCGACTGAATTGCTCCTGCTTTTTAGATCATATGGGTTACATTGCTTAGCTGACCGGTGTAACGATCGACTGTAACACCAAATTTTCTTAAAAAATCTACTCCCTCATCTGAAGCGATCCCTTTATGTTCGGCATAAGAGTTTAAGTAGATGACTTTCCTTATTCGCATGGAGAAAATAATCCGAGCGCACGCCAAACAGGGCGACAATGTTGTATAAAGCGTAGATCCTTCAACAGAAATATTATTCTTCACGGCATATAAGATAGCATTTTGCTCGGCATGGATCGCCAGCGAGCATCCGCCCTTGGAATCACGAGGGCAACCTACTTCCGGCCATTCCTCATCACAGTTATGCGTTCCTGACGGAGGTCCATTATAACCAATTGAAATAATGCGCGTGTCTTTGGTTAACACTACCCCCACATGCCGTTTGATGCAATGTGAACGTCGGGCCAGGTTAACAGCCAGTTCCATATAGATGTCGTCAAAAGCAGGTCGCTCCATAACATGAAAAATAAAGTCTCGAAGTTATGAGTCTGCGGTGGATAAAAAAATGTGCCAGACGACCTTCATCATTAAAGGAGGTTATAGAAATCTGTATTAGGTGACTGGTCGAGATCAATATTCTCCACCAACTTTTCGTTTTGCCAACCGATTATCGTCAATGACTTGGAAGGACTTTTGGAATTTGAGTCAGGCCTGTGGTATCGGTAAGGGTGTTGAGGAATGAAATGATGTGACGCTGCTCCTCATGAGATAAATTTAGGTTGTCAAAAGGAATTGTTTGATTTGATAGATCGATCCCTATCCCACTGCCACCTCCCCGATTATAAAAATCCATAACCTCTTCCAAGGTTTGGTACACACCATTATGCATGTAGGGACTTGTAAGACTTGCATTTCTGACCGTCGGGGTTTTGAAAGAATTTTTGTGCAGCTGCGCGATTGTAGGTATGAAATTTTCCTAGGTCTGGATCAACAACTGCATTGACAGTGTCCGGCCTTCCTGGAACACCTAATACTTCCGATTCGGTTTCGAAATACATCGGAGGTACTGAACCGTTGAAGAGCGGCATAAAATGACACGTGCCGCATTTTCCTTTTCCCATAAAGAGATTTAAGCCGTGTATTTCATCTTGTGAGAGTATCAATTTATCACCACGCATATACTCGTCGAAACGGGAATTTAATCCCTGAAGCGAACGTATGTACCATGCCAATGACGCCTGGATATTACGAGGAGTTATAGGATCATTCTCACCAAACGCAGAACGAAAGAGATTAAGATAATCATCACTGCTCTTAATTTTTTCTACCGCATGGTGAATATTTCCATGCATCTCGGTAGGATTAGACATTACGTCAGTGATCTGATCCTCTAAAAATTGAACGCGCTGGTCCCAAAATTGAGATTTTTGAAATCCGGAATTAATTAATGTGGGAGTATTTCGGTTAATTACTCCTTTAAAGTCAAATGCGACTCCTTTCGCTCTTCCATCTGCAAATGCCTTTGATGGATTATGACATGAGGCACATGATCGGCTGTTATTGCCCGAAAGAATTGGATCAAAAAAAAGCGTTTTACCCAGTTCGACCATCTCCGTTTTTTCATTTTGATTGTGGGCCGGAGCAAAGAATGAAATATTAAAGGCTCCCCTGGCAAAAATATTTTCTTTACCCATGTCGACTGCCCCTATCCATTTGTTATTAGCTATACCCAACGCTTTTTGATACCGTTGGACAGATGCCGATAATGGATTAAGACAATCAGTGATAAAAACTGCGCGATCAAAGGAATCGAAATCCTGGTGATCGTTGAGATAGGAAAGAGAATGTTGAAATTCTTTCGATAACCCAGCATAGACTGCTTCTACATCGTCGCTATTATAAAAAGACAAAATAGATTTTACACCGTCGAGCGCATGAAGGGCTTCCGGTATAGAATTCAACGCAACCGGTGAATCAAAACCAGAAATTCCAAGACTCAAGATCCGAATAATTTGCAGCCGGCTGGCTTCCATAATATTTGAATCTGAAAGTTGATTCGATTCAATAAGTTTTCGAATTCTTGTTAGCGTGCTTCGAAGGATATCGATCTCGTTGACTAAACTAACGGTATCAATGTCAGCAGAATATAACTGTTCTTCCACTACCTGGAATCCAGAAGCCTCAATGACTTTATCGTCATACTCCTCCGCCTTATCAATCGCTGGTCCATTAATAGCTTTTGCAACACCAGGGAAATAAAATTCAACGATTGATTCTATTTTTTTGTACTGATACCTTGAATAAATAAAACTATTCTTCGCTGATGGAATGTTATTTTCCAAAACATTCAACCGAAGTTGATCAGCAAAATAGTGCAGCGAGTCTAGCCTTTGGTTCAGATAGTTCTGGACACCATCAACAGGTTTTAATCCTTGTTCGGGCGATTGGCATGCCTGCAAAATCAGGAATGCAATTACAAAAATTCGACGAATCATAGTGATTGTAGATTTTAGATTGACGATTTTAGATTGCGAGCACAGGACAGATTCTGCATAAGAATAAAGCTTGTGTATAAATGCATTTCACGCAGAGGCCGCAAAAGTAATTCGCTAAAGGCCGCAAACTCAGAAGCTTTGGGAACACTTTGGCTGGTGGCTTGGTGCCTTTGTGGCATTTCTTTATCGTAGCATTTTAGATTGGGGCATACATGTAGAAATAAAAACTGCCTAAGTACGTTTAGGCAGTTTTAATGTTTAAGAACAAAAATTTACCTGGCTAATCCTTTTATTATTACGATTTGACTGCCTTGGTTCTCGGCGGCCCTTAGCGCACCACCATCCACACCTGCGAATTCAGGATATCGCCACGAGTGTGGCTGAATACAAAGCATGAACACATCATCGATACCGACGATTTCAGAAATGTCAGTCATGGAGCCATACTCCCACGTACCCTTCGCGGCAATACTTTTAAACTTTGCATTTAACTCAGTATCCCGATTATGATTTAGCTCAAAAACTTTCTTTAATTCTTTAGTGGAAAGGTTATACTGATAAATGTAAGCGTCATGTTGTTCGTCTCCGTATGAGTTAGCATCTTCCTGTACATAAGCAAAATTTTCAGTCACGACGATGTTATCTACATTTTGGAATTCCTTAGCCTTGCCTGTAGCGCGATTATCTCCATCCAATACTAATTGCAGTGTTCCTTTTAGCGGATCAGATTCGCTTAAAACAAGTTTGTATACCCTGCCATACTTCGTTCTATCGGCATTGCCATCCTGACCTGTTACATTAAAATATACCTCCCGGCCAACGCCGTCTTTGCGATAGTCAACATCTTCTACGCGACCAAAAGCGATTGCCTTGAGTGCAGCACATTCTGAATTGATCTGAGCGCCTGTTAATGCCGCAGCATTCGCGATCTCAACAAACTCCACGTCAACTGCAGCAGCATCTTCTACAAAATCCATTTCTCTCATATTTTGATCCACTCTTCTCAATGCATATACCTTACCATTGGTCAAATCGCCTACTGTGGTCGATACATACAGCGCCACTTGCCCACCTGCAGTACTTCCCGAATCATCATCACCAATAACTATAACGGTTTTACCAGTATAGGCAGTTTTGGGAAGTGGAACAGCATTCTCAGCATTCCACCGACCCAGTGCCGGAAGTTCACGCGAAGTGCTTGCATTCAGGGCCGATGCAAATGGATTTACGTGCATGCGTTCTTGACTCAGGATTGCTCTCGCCACAAGTGAGATAAAGTGGACCGAATCCGTGCTCCGCTGGAGTTGCTAATGTTGCTGAACAGAGTCTCCATTGTCCGCCATCAGAATTTAAAATATATTCACCACTAACAGGTTTGAATGTTTTATCCAACGTCACTCTTGATACTGAAAAATTGTCTTCGTGATTGACTACCAACGCATATCCATCTGTAAGCTTTAATAAGCCCCGCTCCGTCAGCGGAGCCACCAAATGTATAAGAAGGAGAAGCAATGAACTTGTCGTCACTGCTTATCAGTGAAAACACTTCGGTGGCTTCAAAGCCCGCCAGCTTTTTCAATAGCGCTGGGGTGATAGAATAATTTTGCAATTGTACCTCGCTGGGATAGTCTGCGCCATCTTCGCCTGGGTCACCTTTGTCTCCTTTATCCCCTTTGTCTCCTTGTGCCCCTTGAGGTCCCACGTCACCTTCAGGACCTTCACATGCTGAAAAGGCAATCGCCATTGCCATTAACAAGCAAAAAAATTTTGTAAATAATTTCTTCATTTGGATGTTGTTGGTTTGATGACCGAAATTATATTCCTTTTGATAAGAGAATATAAAGACCGCTTTACTGGATTGTTAAGAATTTTCGATGTTTGACTTCCATGAAATTCTAAAACGGCTTTAGAATGAAGGAGTTAGGCCGATTCGATTAATGCGACAGAGATTAACGAAATTGAAAACCAAATGTTACGACTTGGATGGCACAAATTATTATCTTTAAGCCCTGATGACACTACAGAAATTTTTTCTCTGCACGTTGCTATTTTTTGGTGCAGCAACATCGTGCGCGTTTGGCCAGGAAGCAATAAAATCCAGGCCCAGTCCCCTGGCGATTTTGGCCATTCGTTACAAGGATGCTTACATCAAGATCACGTATTCACAACCTCAAAAAAGAGGCAGGGAAATTTTTGGGAAGCTCGTTCCGTACGATCAGGTATGGCGCACGGGAGCGAACGAAGCAACAGAGCTGACGACAACAAAGAACATTCAGATCAATGGCACCTTGCTAAAAGCCGGAACCTATTCCTTATTTACCATTCCTCAAAAAGATAGCTGGACTATAATTATTAATAGTGAAGTTGGATTATGGGGCGCTTATAATTACAATTCCAAACTGGATGTTATGCGATTTAATATCCCACCTTCCACAACAGATACGGTTTATGAGTCATTTACCATGCAATTTGATCACCGGAATGAAGTGGCAGATCTTTTGCTTTACTGGGATAGAACAAAAATTTCCATTCCCGTTAAGTTTATAAATTAAATGACACATAAACTTAAAATCCTTCTACTGTTACTTATTGCTTTCTCAAATTCGTTTGGTCAAGGTCTGTCGGAACTTGATAAACGCAGTGGCTTTAAAGATATCAGACTTGCAACCCTAATTGATTCTGTAAAAGGTTATAAGCTCGTAAAAGAGTTTAAGGAACGAGACGAATTTCCCGCAAAACTTTTTGAGGTGGAGAATACGGATTATGAAAAAGTCGGTGAGGTAAAGGTTCATAAAGTAGAGTTGAAAACATATAAAGATCTTATCTACGAAATCAATGTCATCACGGATAAGGATGAACGGCTGATGAAAGCACTCGAATCATTGTATGGTAAATCCGAATATGACATGAAAAATGAAACTTATTTTTGGAAAACCGATAGTCTGATTTTGAAATTCAAATCTCAGGGAAAGCATCGGTTACAGATGTTGTATGTTTCGTATAACGTGCATAAAATGATGCGAGAAGATAAAGACAAAAAAGTGGATGATATTGCAAATGATTTTTAACAACTGAATGACTACCTTATGAAATCAAACTTAATAATTTTGATGTGTCTGCTGGCTGCGACAGCAGGTTTTTCGCAGGATGAAAACCTGCCCAAGCCAGAACTTACAGAAGTGTGGGAACCCGTTCCCAAGATTGTTGACCCAAGTGCAAAACCTGGCGACCCTCCGTCCGACGCCATTATTTTGTTTAATGGAAAGAATCTGGACGAATGGATGTCACCTAAAGAACCCAACGGCCCGGCGCAGTGGACGCTGGCCGACGGTGTGATCACCGTAAAAAAAGGCACGGGTCCGATAAGAACGAAACGCTCTTTTACTGATTTCCAATTTCATCTTGAATACCGTATTCCGGCGAATATCACGGGATCGGGTCAGGCACGTGGCAATAGTGGAATCTTTTTCGCAGCCACCGGCAATGGTGACTCCGGATACGAACTACAGGTCCTCGATGGTTACAATAACAAGACCTATGTTAATGGACAAGTGGGAAGCATTTACAAACAACTTATTCCCTTGGCCAATGCTTCCCGAAAACCTGGCGAATGGCAAACGTATGATGTAATCTGGACTGCACCACGATTCAATGATGACGGATCATTAAAAAGCCCGGCGCGAATCACTGCTATTCATAATGGCGTACTGGTTCAAAACAATGGAGAGATCAAAGGGGCGACAACGTATCGCGGTAATCCATCTTACAAGAAGCATGGTCCTGGTCCGATACTACTGCAAGATCATGGAGATCCAAGTGAACCTATCAGCTACCGGAATATCTGGGTACGCGAACTGAAATAGACAAAACGGGGGCAATTCGTAAAATTTAAGGCAGAGTACGCTGAGAAATCAATTTGAGAAAACAGCGGGAGATAACACTGAACGCTCTGGAATTTTCTCTTTGTCTTTCCTCTGCGTTCTCTGCGCTAAAAGAATGACTGAATTATTTATAATGAATCCAAAATAAAAGAGGCTTCAAAAAATTGAAGCCTCTTTTATTTTATGCTCGCTTTGTTTTTCTTAGCCAACATGATGTAAACATAGGCGCCGGTTCCGAAAAGTATTATAGCAATCAATTGCGAGTGTGATAAATAATCCTTGATAATAAATCCACGCGCCGAGTCTCCGCGGTATATTTCAAGAATGCTACGGCCGACCGCGTAAAACATAATGTATAAAAGGAAAAGTTGACCGTAAAATTTCCTTCTTTCCCGAAGGAACAACAATATCATCATGATAACAAGAATGTAACCTGCTTCCATCAACTGCGAAGGAAATAGCGGCGTGTTAAGGGGATCCGCATAGCATGCTGCATCTGTGAATGTAATGCCAATAACAGAGTCAGTAGGCCTACCGTGGCAACATCCTGCTAAAAAACATCCAAGTCGTCCGAAAATATGAACGAGGCACGTAGTGATGGCCATAACGTCAAGCATTTTGTAGGTATCTAAGCTTTTGCTTTTTAAAGAACCACAACATCGTCGGGATGGTGAAAAGAAATGATCCATAAAAAACAAATCCTCGACCCGTTATGAGTTTCATGGGATATTTCAAATAATACGATGCATCTTCAAAGAATAGAAAAACTTTCCCACCAACAAATGCGGCTACAAAAATGCAGATGAACAGCGCATTTGCCTGGTCGAAGGTGAGACCTACTTCCTTTTTCCCTTGAACCGCCATGTATGCAACACCGGCTATTGAACCAAGCGCGATCATAGCGCCATAACTGTACACGGTAACTCCTCCAACTTCGAATAAAATGGGGTGCATGCTGGGTAGCTTGAATTGGTTTGAATGTAATGAACACTCAATAATCAACATTCAATAATCAATATTCAAGTTGCACCCTTGAGAATTGAGTGTTGATTATTGATTATTGAATATCCCTGCTATGTCAAGTTACGATTGTAAAATATTATCGAGCCATTGCCAATTCTCTTAGGCCTTGGTGCCTAGTTATCTTTACTCTGATATTGATTTAAGCCACGGAGTCAAGGAGACTCACGGAGAAATCAAGGAACTTTTCCTACGAAGGACGTATCGATCCACGGCTTGGCCGTCTGCCGCGGTCTCGTGTCGAGCAAATTTGCGCGAGTGAGTTTGCAAGAGGAGTTAGCGCATTTTTGTTGAGCCTATCCTCAGCGTAGAGCTGCGCCTGCTTAGCAGGAGGTTTAAAATTTCGACGCAACTACTTGATCTATAATATCGACGCTCCACGCCAAAAGTCAGTTTCAAGTAAGTTGACAAAGTAGGGATACTCAGCAATACAATTAAAAATCAATATTCAAGTTACACTACTTGAGAATTGAGTGTTGTGAATAATTAACTCCCCTCATGTTTTCCTCGTCATCCAGAGCGAGGCATTTGAGCAGGGAATGTGCGGAGCGAAGAATCCCCATCAAATCGAAGTGCAAACCCTCTTCGTGGTTCGTGCTGCGTAACTTCCTCGGGATCCTTCGCTCGCACTCGCCGGCACACGGTCACCGCTCAGGATGACGCTTTGAAAAAGGTTGTTCAAGTCGCACCACTTGAGAATTGATTATTGATTATTGGTATTGAATATTTCTTCAACCAACCAAAAAAAATTAGAGTCGGATTTCTTCTAGCCTTTATAAGCAATTCTATAAATCACATTGGCCTGATCATCCGAAACGAGCATCGAACCATCCGGAAGTACAAGAACATCAACGGGTCGACCCCACGCCTTTTGAGCAGCTTCATCCAACCATCCACTGGCAAATACTTCATGACCTGAAACTTTGTTGTTGGCGACTTTTACGAGATTAACAGTGTAGCCACTTTTTTTTGAGCGGTTCCAGGAACCGTGCAACGCTACAAACAATTGATTTTTATATTGAGAAGGAAATAAGCTTCCTGTGTAAAATTTCAAACCCAGCGGTGCCACATGTGGGCCGAGTTTATCTGCTGGTGCAATAAAGTCAGAGCATGGCCTTTTATTTCCAAATTCAGGATCCTTAACAGCGCCTTCATGGCAATATGGATAACCAAAATGCATTCCCGCCTTGGGCGCATAATTCAATTCACAAGACGGAATATCATCACCAAGCATATCCCGGCCGTTATCGGTAAACCATAACTCTTTTGTATCAGGATGCCAGGTAAACCCTACCGAATTGCGGACACCTTTGGCAAAGATCTCACGTCCAGTTCCGTCTGGATTAATGCGCGTGATACTTGCAAATACTTCATCTTTGGATTCACAAATATTGCACGGCGCACCTACCGGTACATACAGTTTCCCATCAGGACCAAATGCGATATATTTCCAACCATGATGGGTTTCTTTTGGGTAATCGTCTTTTACAGTCGTGGGCGCGGGCGGATTTGCCAACTTGGATTCGATTGCCTGGTATCTTGGAAATTCTGCTGACCTCGGCAATATATAAATCCCCGTCTTTGAATGCTACACCATTCGGCATGTTCAGGCCGCTGTGCCACTACCCATTTTTTATCCGCCTTAAAATCTCCGTCCGTGTCTTTCACGGCATACACGTTTCCCTTGTCCTTATTTCCGACATATAAAACTCCGGACGGACTTAATGCCATCGAACGGGCGTCTTCCACTTCGGCATAAACGTCAATAGTAAATCCGGCCGGAAGTTTAATTTTATCCAACGGTAGGGTTTTCGAATATTCAGTTATCGCCGCTTGGCCACCTGCCGGCTCGTTAACAACCGCATTCGACGTGGAATCCCTATTAGAATTTTCAGGACTATTTGTATTGCTGCAAGCCAGCATAAGTGCCAGCATAAAAACAGGAATTGATTTTAATGTATTCATAGTTAATGGTTATTGTATAAATCAGCGTCTAAAGATTGGTAACCGGCATTCTTAATCGCAAGACCTGGAATCCAGGAACACCTCAACACGTCAAACATCAACACTCCAGCACTTAGTGAATGTATAGGTTTACAAACGTATATAAACAATATCATTCCATGAATGGTTAAATCCCTCCCTATCGATCGTTTAAAAGCTTTCAGAAGCCAAAAAATTATTTCAAATAGGTTAATTTTGCGGCCATGATTTCAGTGTCAAATATATCTTACTTTATCGGTGGACGGCCGTTGTACGAAAATGCCAGCATGTTTGTGAAACCAAACGACAAAATAGGGCTAATCGGCCTTAACGGCAGGGGAAAATCTACTTTATTAAAAATAATTAACGGCGAATTAACGCTGGATGCCGGAACCATCAGCAAAAGCGGCGACTGTACTATCGGCTTCTTAAATCAGGATCTACTCTCCTATCAGACCGACGATTCTATTCTAGCGGTAGCGATGGCAGCATTTAAAGAGGTCGTAGATATCGAAAGACAAATTGAAGTCATTATCAAAAAACTCGAAACCGAGTACTCTGATTCTTTGGTCGAAAAGCTTTCTAAACTACAGGAAAAATATGACCACTTGGGTGGGTACACCATCCAGTCAAAAGCAGAAGAAGTGCTGGAGGGAATTGGATTTGCTACTGCCGATCTCCATCGTCCATTAAAGGAATTTTCTGGTGGATGGCGCATGCGGGTTATGCTTGCAAAATTGTTGTTGGAAAAACCATCACTGCTCATGCTCGATGAGCCAACCAATCACTTGGACCTTCCCTCTATCGAATGGGTGGAAAACTATCTGCGAAATTATGATGGCGCTGTGATGGTTGTTTCCCACGACAGAATGTTTTTGGATAATGTGATCACCAAAACCGTTGAAGTCACGCAACAGCAATTGGTTACGTATGAAGGTAACTATAGCCACTACCTTGAAGAGAAAGAGCTGCGCCAGGAGATACAAAAAAATTCGTATGAAAATCAGCAGCAAAAAATACGGCAGACAGAACGTTTCATAGAACGATTCAGAGCAAAAGCGACGAAGTCAAGACAAGTTCAGTCCAGGGTCAAAGCGCTTGAGCGAATGGACCTTATTGAAGATGTTGTTGACGATACCGCTGCCGTTAATTTCAAATTCAAATTCAATCAGCAGCCCGGACGATTTATCGTTACCCTGAACCATGTTTCCAAATCGTATGGATCGTTAGAAATTTTAAAAGATACTTCCATTTCCATCGAGCGCGGAGACAAAATTGCACTTATCGGTGCCAACGGTAAGGGTAAATCAACTTTATTACGGATCATTTCGAACACAGAGCCAATTGATGGTGAACGTACTTTAGGATTCAATGTAATCCAGGCATTTTTTGCACAGCATCAGTTGGAATCTTTACATGTGGAGAACGAAATTCTGGAGGAACTAAAACAAGCGGGCTCCGGTAAAACAGAACAAGAGTTGCGGGGCGTACTGGGATGCTTTTTATTTTCCGACGAAGATGTCTTCAAGAAGATCAAGGTCTTGTCAGGGGGTGAAAAATCGCGTGTAGCCCTGGCGAAAACGTTGATATCGGAAGCCAATTTTTTATTGCTTGATGAGCCCACCAATCACCTGGATTTTATTTCTGAAAATATTCTGATCCAGGCCCTTCAACAGTACAAAGGAAGTTTTGTAGTGGTTTCGCACAACCGGCATTTTATTAGCCAGATCGCCAATAAAATTTGGTACATCGAAGACAAAAAAATTAAGGAGTATCCCGGCACGTACGATGAGTACGAATATTGGAGAAAGAAAAATGAAACGGATGGGATAAAGAAAGCTGAGCCCCCGAAAAAAGAGAAAAAAGTCAAGGATACACCGGCACCATCGCCGAAAAATGATAATAAACTAAAGCTTCTGGAGAAAGACCTTAAGAAGATTGAAGACGAATTAGAATCTCTCGAAAAAAGACGAGCCGAACTGGAGGAAGAAATGGCAAAGCCCGAAGTATTCGGAAATTTTGAGAAGCTCCAGCAAAAGCAACTTATCTTCGAAGAAGTGGAAAAAGAATTAAGAGAGGCAAATGAAAAATGGAATCATATTGCCACGGCGATTGACGAGCTCAACAAAAATTAATGGAGTCCAAACCCCAGCTGAACGACAAGTCGGTTCATATTTTCCTCTACAGAATAATTGGGTGGAGAAGAAAAACTACTCCAGGGTTGCGGATTATAAGAATAATTCGCCTCCTGGGACTTGTGACCGGCTAAGACATACAAACTGAATTTTTCTGCCCTGATTTTATATCCGAGCATAAAAGAAATCATTTCGCCGCCATATTCCCTATATTCAACGTTGGTCCATTCTTCTCGATTAATTCTCTTGGCGTCGGCATAGCCTGCATTGAATTGTAGAAAGAAAGCATTCCGTTTTATTTTCGCAAAATCAAATTCAATAGTCCCAAAGACGGGAACGGTCTTCCAATCGAAATATGAGTCAAACCCAAATCCGGCACCCACAGAGAACCGGTTTATCCGGATACCATGGGTCGTGGAAAACGTAAGGCCACTCCCCTTTCCGGAGTCACCAAGCAGTCCGCCGGCTAGAAAATTATTATAGTAAATTACTTTTCGCTTCGACGGCACGCTGCTGTCGACTTGCGCATGAGCCGAGATACAAATAATAAAAAGAATGAAAAGTAAAATTCTAGTTTTCATTTTGTATGGCGATGCTACTCAATAGTTTGATGTCTTTAGGATTGGAATAATCATATTGGAATAATCCATCCTCTCCGATCATAATAAGCGTGTTGTTATATGGGATAACATCTCTGGCATTTATATTCTTATAGTGCGCCAGCAAATTTTTATCGATCGTATTAATATCAGCGGCGTTGAATGCCTTTAATCCATCATTTCCGTCACAAATAAATAACGTAGAATTATCAATACCCAGTCCGTGCGGATTGGTCATCGGGTATATTTTTAAGAGTTGGGGCGACACTCAGATTTTTTACATCAATAATTTCCAATTGGTTTGTAAAACCTTGGCAGGTTGTACCGGACCGAAGTGTTACGTAGGCATAATTGTCATCTACAACGACGGGGTCGCAGCTTCTTACGTGTTCATAGGTGCTGAGTTTGACAGGCGCTTCAGGCGAAGAAATATCCAGGATATGCATGCCGCTGGCGGAGCCAATAAATAGATTATTTTTGTACGGAAAAATCGTTTCAATATCCCAGGCGAGGTAAGATCTGGATTTAGCCACCGGGTTGCTTTCAGAAGAGATATCTGCTACTTGCAAATCACCGCCGTCCAACAAGTATAAATGGTCACCATTGATGGTGAATCTAGCCAAAGAGCCACCGACACCCGGTCCAGAGCCAGAACCCGGATTGACGGCGGCCTTTGAACTAAAATCTGCAGCCGCACTCGATACTGAATGCTATTCCGTCCTCATAAAACACTCCTCCCCACGACTGCATATTGACATCACAATCTGATTCAGTCAGATAGAACTGTTTTCTTTTCCACCCATTCGGTAATCACGCAACAGTTAACATCGGTGGCGATTCCAAAACTTTGGTAGTTTCTGAAAATACCTTCCAGCCTTCCCGTTTCTTTGACATCGTTAATATTTGAAATATCAAACGCTACCAGGTCTACATAACTATCAGCGTATAGTGTATTTCCCTTTATTGCTATATCAAAATTCCCTGGGATCTTCAAAAACTTTTTTGGTGTCGGATGAGCAGGATCATGATTATCGATGATGTGAATTCCTTTTCCTGGATCATTTACAAACAAAAAATTATCTTTTAAATATATCTGTCCAACGGCGTTAATTGTTTCAGGTGCTGTAAGCTCAATGCTGGCACGTAACTCTTCTACAGTCGTGTAAACAGGCTCATAATAAACGTATTCACTTTTGATGTCACATTTATCCGTACAACCTTCTAATAGAACACTGATGGCAAGAAGTATGGTCAGAACAAGAAGTGCATAAAGGGAAACATGCATTCTTTTTTGGAGGCGATTTTCTAGGGTATCCATATAACGTGGGGGGTTATTTGAATAAATAGACACCGAGCCTCTAATTAAAGTTGGAAGCGCTTAATGAAAAATATATCGGAATCTTAAACCGACATCGAAGGTAAGCGGCGTGGAGTCGACGCCGGTATTGGATTTATAAACTGAACTAAAGGGATACCTTAATCCGGGATTTAAGGATAGCCTATAACGATCCCCCAGCTTATAGCTAAACTCCGTTCCCATCAGGCCGCTAAAGTTCAGGGAACGATACGGAGATTCGTCCCCACTTCCTTGTGTGGTTTTGCTCAAGCCGCCGCCATCCGGCGTAATCGTATTTTGAAGGAACACGTCAGTTGAAACACCTGCATTCAACTGAAGGCCAAATTTCTTGTTCACGACAAGATATCCGGCCTGAAGCGGAACATTAACGAATCGAACATTATTGTTGACATTGTAGGGGAATGTCTGTGCTACCGTGGTATTAGCCGATGGCATCTAATGACTGCGGTGAAAAAAAACATTAATGGACGCAGCTTTTGGCGCCTCGAAATTGTTGTTAACAACTACCACACTATTCGCAGTGTAATCATAGGACTGCGTTAAATAATTTATTCCGCCCTGTAATACCCAGCGATTGGAAAGTTTGGTTCCGACGCTTACACCAACTGAATACGAAAGGCCAGAAGCCTTTGATTGCGTTGACGCGGTGCTCGCAGAGTTCATGGAGTACAACGCATTGGATGGAACCGGCGCAACACTTGGATTATTTGCACTAACTCCACCCGCGGCAAAGCCTACAGAAGTCCATAAGTTCTCGGTTTTCTTTTTTGCTTGATTTTTTTCTTCTGAAGCATACTTCTTCTCCTCGTCAGCAAGTTTTGCAAGCAGCAACATTCCCGGATCTGCCGTAGACACAGGCAACTGCAGCTCCGGCTCGGCTGGCTGATAAAGTGCGGGAAGATTCCGGCTTGTTTCGGATGCGCCTGGTCAGCGCTGCGGATGTTCAATGTCATGTCATGATCGTTTCCGTTAGCGGTTGCTTGACTAGCTCGGGTGTTGTTGAATTCAGATTTTTATCCGCTGCGATTAAAGCAGTTGTACCCTTAGCAATGGTTCCACCTACCGCTTCTTTATTGTTTCCGTCATGTGTCCCTTTATTCGGATTCGACGAAGATAAATGAGTCTCTTCCTTCGATGTAGGTGCCAGGCGAGAATCCTCTACTGGCAATTCATCTTTTCCGAGCTGTGAATCGTCAGATGAGGCTTTCGCTATTAGATGCCTTCGCATCCTCTTCTATTGCAGACACTGAATTGTCATTGCGCTCAGCAGAAGTATTTGTCTCGTCTTTCACTTGATCCTGAGGGGAAATTACACGGGGGCCAGTAGTTCCTTCAGCAAGGTTTCCCGTTTCGCTACGTTGAAAAACATAGTATCCAATTCCGGCTACACACATTGCAAAAACGATCGAAGCAGCAGCAAGCGTTTTAAAGAAAACCAGTCTGCGTTTCATCTTATCTCCATCGGCTTTTTCCAGGTCCAACTCGATGTTGGTCCATACGTTTTCCGACGGACTAGCTTCCGCATCCCTAAAAGCGTCTTGAAACGAATCTTCAAATTTTCGCCTCTCCATATCGTTCATAATACGTTGATTCCTTTAATAATTTAGCTTGCATCAAACTTTTGGCACGGGCAAATTGTGATTTCGATGTGCCCTCCGATATACCGAGTTGTTCAGCAATTTCTTTATGACTAAAACCTTCTATAGCAAACAAGTTGAAAACAATCTGACAGCCGTGAGGAAGCGTTTGAATCATTTCCAGCAACTGACTAAAGTGGATACCCGAAACCGAAACTTCCGTGTCTGGTAAATTGAGTTCTTCCACGTCAACCATCGGATAGAGGTACAATTTTCTTCGCTGGATATTAAGTGCGGTATTTACCATGATGCGTGTAATCCAGGTCTCAAGTTTTGATTCTTGACGAAAGTCTTTTATTGCATTAAAAACTTTCACAAAACCTTCTTGTAAAATGTCTTCGCCTTCCGCGGTTGTTTTAGAATATCGAAGACACACCACCAGCATTTTTCGACAATATTGATCATACAAAGCCTTTTGAGAGGCCCTGTTTCCTTTACGGCATCCTTCTATTAGCTCGTTCTCACTGAGCATGGACCGGGTTTAAGCTGTCGTTTTGCATCTTAGACACCATCTATATTAAAAAGGTTGGAATTGGTTATATCTTAGCGGCCTATGAAATACACTTTTGCACCCTTCGTATGGATCATACTGGTAGCGATTTCCTGCACGCCCATTGCCCAAAGTTCGGTGAATTCTGAAAGCAATCCTAAAGTGCTGAAACTTATTGACATAGCCTACGAGCCTGAGATTAAGACCATCCAGCTCAGTCCGCTCGATGCACCGCTCCAGCCCGCCGTTACCCCGCTAGGCAAATGGAATCTTTTCTTAAGGTTTGATGATTTAAGGAATCAGCAAGAAACCTATTATGCTAAAGTAATTCACTGCAATTATGATTGGACAAAATCAGACTTGCAGGATCTGGATTTTATGACGCTGTATAATGAATTCCCGATTACGAATTTCGAATATTCTGTAGATACACACATTCCATACGTTCATTATTCCTTTACACTTCCTCCGGTAAAATTGCCAGGTAATTATGTATTGTTGGTATATCGGGGTGGCAACAAAGAGGACATTATTCTTACCAGGCGATTTATGGTTTTCACCAATCAGGTAACGTTTAAGCACGAGGGAAATCTCATCGGTCCGAGCACCATCGCCGACATCAACCAGCAACTTAATTTTACAATAGACTACAAGGATGTGAACGTTCTCAATGCGTTAACAGATATCCATGTGAACATTAATCAAAATCACCGGTGGGATAATATGATTAACAATGCCAGACCAAGTTTTGCACGGGACATCGAGAAAGAATTAGAGTACCGGTTTTTTGAAGAATCAAAAATGTTTAGCGGCGGAAGCGAGTTTCGTTTTTTTGATCTGCGTTCGCTGAATTATCCAGGGCGAAACGTGGCATCAGTAAATAAGACAGTAAAACCATACGAAGTCTACATTGCAAAAGATAAGTCGCACGGAGGCGAAGCGTACAGTCAGATCGACGACCTGAATGGGAATTACATGATTGATAACTATGACTATCGAGACATTAACTTCGCCAATTATACAAACGTAAATTTTGCTTTAGCAAGCTCTCGGGTTAATGGCGATGTCTACGTTGTAGGTGCTTTCAACAACTGGAATCTAAATCGCGAAAGTAAAATGCAATACGATAGCGTTCAAAGCATTTACACTTCTCGTACCCTGTTAAAGCAAGGATGGTATGATTACCAATATGTAGTTAAATCTTCGGAACTACCTTATTTCTATTTTGAAGGAAGTCATTTCGAAACTGAAAACTACTACGAGATCTTCGTGTACCATAAACCGTTTCAACCCAGGGCTGACTTGCTGATCGGATATTTACGCTTAGAAAAAAATCC
Source organism: uncultured Bacteroidota bacterium (assembly GCA_963846745.1). Classification (GTDB taxonomy): domain Bacteria; phylum Bacteroidota; class Bacteroidia; order Cytophagales; family Cyclobacteriaceae; genus Chryseolinea. The sequence goes on from CAWJXE010000011.1 coordinate 223,400, forward strand.
GCTCGCTAAGCGTAGTTCATATCATGCTGGGCTGCCCTTTGAATCGAGTCGTTGTTGGCAACATCGAGCATGCCGAATCCTTTATGCGTAAAATATCCAAGTCCATTTTCGTAGATAAATTCCTGGACTTCTTTCGCGGCATAAAGGGTGAACGGAAACGTATATCCTCTCACTTCAAATTTGACATCCTTGTCAAATAAGGGGTAGATGCGGGCAAACTTCTTATGTGAAGCCTGAATGCGCTGGATATATTCGTGATCTGCCACCAGCTGGAACTTATAAAAAGAAGTAAGCTGCTCGGCGGTATATTTTCCAGTCGCTTCCATTCGGGAAAGCGTCGATTCATACAATAAGTCAGAAAACTCATCACTCTCAGGAGAGACAAATTTTTTGCTTGACTCATCGTTGAAGGTCGCTGGAATTACCACGATTGGCGAGATGCAAAGGAAGCGCGATTCGTCCGTAATTTTTACCGGCTCCTCTACTTCCGTAGATTCAGGAACAAGGTGAAGATTACCTACGATGATTTCCTTTTGCTCTAAAACTCGCGCAAGAAAATAGTCAAGGAAGCGTTTATCGGAACAAGAGAAGACCAGCGTTACTTTTGCAGAAAAGTAATGCAGTCCCTTGCGACTAACTTTCGTTTGACCTTTTAGTCCGGAAAAGTTGTATTGGTTAAAATCCAAAAACTCTTTCTCGGGCCCGAACATTAACAACCCCTTAATTACCTGCGCTAGCAGATATTGATGGTGAAATGGAACGTACGCCCCCCGGTTCTTAAGTGAAAAAATGATTCTGGTTCTCAAACCCAAAAAATTTAAAAGGGGTTAAAAAAATACCTCAGCTAAAAAACTGCTTAATACTGAAAATGAGCAGTTTATAAAACTAATAAAAAAACTGAAAGGTTCTACTGTAATTGGTGGAATCTTTAGACGTTAAATCGAAAATGCATGATATCTCCGTCGCTTACGACGTATTCTTTCCCCTCAACCCCCATTTTACCTGCTTCTTTACATGCCTGTTCAGTCTTATATTGCTGATAATCAGATAACTTAATGACTTCAGCCCGAATAAACCCTTTTTCGAAATCAGTATGAATTACCCCTGCCGCCTGGGGCGCTTTCCAGCCTTTTTTTATTGTCCAGGCCCGAACTTCCTTTTCTCCGGCGGTAAAATATGTTATTAAGTCTAGCAAATGGTACGAGGCGTGGAGCAACTTGTTCAACCCTGATTCTTTTAAGCCATATTCCTGAAGAAATACCTGGCGGTCCTCTTCGGATTCTAGTTCCGCGATTTGTGCTTCGATCGCAGCACTAATGACGACCACTTCTGCACGCTCATCTTTCACATGCGCCTTAAGCGCTTCGACATGTTTATTTCCTGTATGCAAAGATCCCTCATCAACATTAGCGACATAGATTACAGGTTTACCCGTTAAAAGCTGCAAGTCTGCGACTGCGTTTCTGCCATCTTCGTCAACGGCGACTGTACGCGCATTTTTTCCGCTCAACAAAACTTCCTTAAATAATTGAAGCGTGACCAAGCTCCTTTTTCATTTTGGCATCGCCACTTTTGGCGGATCGTTCAACCCGTGAGATCTTTTTCTCAACAGACTCCAAATCCTTTAATTGAAGTTCAGTGTCGATAATTTCTTTGTCAGAAACCGGGTCAACCTTGCCATCAACATGAACAATATTTTCATTTTCAAAACACCGCACCACATGGACGATGGCATCCACTTCCCTAATGTTAGCCAGAAACTGATTTCCTAACCCTTCCCCTTTACTGGCTCCTTTTACCAAGCCAGCGATATCGACGAACTCAATTGTGGTGGGCAAAACCCGCTGCGGGTTCACCAACGCCTCTAAGATTTTAAGGCGATGATCGGGAACGGAAATTATCCCCACATTTGGCTCGATCGTACAAAAAGGAAAGTTTGCCGCCTCCGCCTTATTATTGGAAATCGCATTAAATAAGGTTGATTTCCCAACATTTGGCAGCCCAACTATTCCACACTTAAGTCCCATAGATAGAAAATTCTGTATTTAAGGGCGCAAATATAAGAAAAAGTCCACTGTCCACCGTCCGGCAGAGTCGGCACTATCAGTAATTATAATTTATATGGTTCGGAAGCGTCAGCTTATGGTGACGTGGACTGTACAACAAAAAAGCCCTCGATTTCTCAAGAGCTTTTTTATAGATTTAGATTAGGTAGAGTAAAAATTGGTTAGGAGTTATTCCCATTTAAGTTCTGTATCCAGTCCATTTTTTTGGGACGTCGTCTCTGCAGCAGCTGTTTCTTCGCGTTCGTGCGCATGATCAAATTGCGTGAAGTCCACCCCCGGCATCAATTCAGTTTTTAACATGGTTAACAGTACTGGAAAGAGCATCTAAAAATTTATTAAAATCTTCCTTATACAGGAAAATCTTGTGCTTTTCGTACGTAAATCCATCCTCTTTGAAACGTTTCTTGCTTTCTGTGATCGTTAAGTAATAGTCATTAGACCGAGTTGACTTAACGTCAAAAAAGTAGGTTCTTTTACCGGCTTTTACTTTCTCTGAGTAAATTTCGTCCCTGCCGTTTGTCTTATTTTCTTCCACAATCCGTCAATTTTAGGTTAGGTTTAAGTTTGGTTTAGTCTAAGGTAGTATTTTGGAAAAGGATTGCAAATAACTGCGTATTTTATATTTTTTATTGATCCTTATAAGTATACTAAAAACTCAAAAATAGCGTTAAAAACCCTTTTTGACTCAAAGTGAAAGTAACTCAAACCGATATAAAACAGAGCGCCAGCCTCGAGTTGCTCGCGCGGCAACTTGTTGAAGGCTTTATTACCGGGCTCCACAAGTCACCTTACCATGGCTTTTCCGTAGAATTTGCAGAACACCGCCTCCATAATGAAGGTGAAAGTACGCGCCACATTGATTGGAAGGTTTATGCCCGTACGGATCGGCTTTTCACAAAGCGCTACGAAGAAGAAACAAACCTTCGTTGCATGATTGCGCTTGATACGTCTTCGTCGATGTATTATCCTGTCCAATCGAAGGGTAAGATTAGGTTTGCAAAATTTGCAGCGGCGGCCTTAAGTTATCTGTTGCACCGGCAGCGCGATGCTGTGGGTCTCTGTTTATTCTCGCACGAGATCCAAACCCTCACGCCTGTGAAATCAACGTCAAACCATTTGGACAAGATTTTACGCACGCTAAATGATATCGATTTGCAAATAGCGACGCCGAGAAAAACCAATGTGGCAAAAGTGATGGATGAGCTGGCGGAAAAAATTCATCGCCGTTCCCTGGTAATTATATTTAGCGACATGTTCGATAATCATGAAAACACCGATGATTTATTCCGAGCGTTGCAGCATCTGAAGCATAATAAACATGAGGTGATCGTGTTTCATGTAATGGATAATCAGACTGAATTGCTTTTTAATTTCGAAGATCGTCCCATGGAGTTTGTAGATCTTGAATCCGGCGAGCGACTGAAGCTGAATCCTGGAGATGTAAAAGAAAGTTATCAAGCGAACGCTAGCCGATTTCATAAGGCGCTCAAGCTTAAATGCAACCAGTACAAGATCGATTTTATCGAGGCAGATATTCAGAGCGACTTCAATGTCATCCTGCAGACTTACTTGATCAAGAGAGAGCGTATGAGGTGATCGGTGGTAATCGGTAATCGGTAATCGGTAGCGCTTCGTAGATGGTTAGAATGTAAGTGGTAAGTGGTGGTTGGTAAGATGTGGTTATCGTGCGCCTGAGCCTTAGGCTTTATTAAAGTGAGTTTCCGGTAGTTCGTTACCAGTGGCCCGTAGCCGATGGGTGATACGCAATGACAGCGCAATTCGAGATCCGACCTTGCATTATCAACAGGCGGCTTGAACGAGACGAATTTCGCGAGGCGCGGCAGAAAGACTCCGCACTATCCTATCGGTCACCGATTACCGGTTACTGCTTACCGATTACATTTTTTATTCCTGAACGACCTCCTGATGGAGCCAAGCTTTTTTGGCAAGGAGTTCTTCTTTTTCCTCTACGTTATCCGGGTCTGGTACACAGCAGTCAACGGGACAAACGGCGGCACATTGAGGTTCTTCGTGAAAGCCCGTACATTCAGTACACTTTCCTGTCACTATATAATAAAATTCGTTAGATACGGGTGCTTGAGGAGTTTTTGCATCCACAGCAGAACCATCTTCTAACTCAACTTTTTCCAATTTAGTGCCCCCGGCCCAATTCCATTCTTGGCCTCCTTCATAAATAGCTGTATTGGGGCATTCCGGCTCGCAGGCACCGCAGTTGATGCACTCGTCCGTAATCATTATTGCCATGCTTTTCCTATTTTTGAACCAATTCTATTACAAAAATACATCAAACAAACTTAACGGACACGCGCTTCAAAAAGTTTATCACATGATAATTGAGGAAAGGATCAAAGCATTTGTCCAATTAGGTGAATATATCAAAACCCTGCCCGAGGAAAAATTTAAAACGTTAGCGGAAAGCATACGAATCGAAAATCCCTGGTTTACGGAAGGAAATTTACGAATGACCGTTAGTGGAATTCTGAAGTTTTTGGATGAGGAAAATTTGCGGGGCTGGTTGTCGGGCTATTTGCAGCCAACTCGGCCCCCGAAAGTAATTGCCATCATCATGGCCGGTAACATCCCTGCTGTCGGCTTTCATGACGTTCTGTGCGTGTTGCTGAACGGGGATTCCGCGCTGATCAAACTAAGCTCCAAGGATACTGCATTGCTTGAAATTCCTATTGGAAAAGCTGATTGAAATTAATCCCGGTTTTTCATCGAAAATTCAGTATGCCGAGCGGTTGAAAGGTTTCGATGCTGTGATCGCTACAGGGAGTGACAATACTTCGCGCTATTTTGAATATTACTTTGGGAAATATCCGCACATTATACGCAAGAACCGGACGTCTGTGGCAATATTGGATGGAACTGAGAACGACAAAGACCTGACACAACTCGGCACGGACGTATTCAGCTATTTTGGTTTGGGATGTAGAAATGTCTCAAAACTTTTTGTTCCCTCCGGATATAACTTTGGTCCCTTATTTCGGAGTTGGGAATTATTTCAAGAGATCGAACACCATCACAAATACCATAACAATTATCACTATCAAAAATCGATTTTCCTGGTTTCAGTAATACCTCACCTTGACAATGGTTTTGTGTTACTTCAAGAAAGTGAAAGGCTGGTCTCCCCTATTGCTGTTGTTTACTATGAATATTATTCGAAACCAGAAGAACTGCGTGACAGACTCAGCACCGTGCAGGACAAACTCCAATGTATTGTTGGAAATCTTTCCCCGGCTACCATAAAATTTGGCCAAGCCCAATTCCCCGAATTGAATGACTATGCCGATGGCGTGGATGTATTAAAGTTTTTGAGTGAACTTCCTTAATTCACCTCGTACTCTTACCTCTTACCTCTTACTATCTTACCTCTTACATCTTACCTCTTACCTCTTACATTTCCTTCCCGATATCAAGTAATAGCCAAAATGTTTTCGCGCCAATCCTAAGATCATCGTAAGCAACGGAGACTTAAGGTTATCCCATCTTTCTTTAGTCATCTTTTGTTTTCCTACGAAAAGTTCCTTTAATAAAAAGGTAAGGACAGTGAATGGAACATGGGCTACCGAAGGTGCCATTCTCAAGGAAATATCTTCTACTTTTAATTCTGTAAAGTTTAAAATGTGTAGATATTTTTCAACTTGTTGGATATTTCCCAACTCCGTTAAGTGCCCATGAACTGCAGAGCTTATCGTACGAAAGTTTTAAAAATCCATTCAAAGGCTTTCCGTGTTTTAAGAATCCATCTGCCATGACAAACTTACCACCAGGCTTTAACACGCGATGAATTTCCCGGAGCAAATCCGACTTGGCATCACCATTGGCGTAGCAACCGCTTTCAATGGCGAATACCCCATCGAGAGAATTCGAAGCGATTGGCGTGCGTGTATAGTCTGATTCGATAATCTTCGATGCCGATCGGTAAAGCCAGAAGTTGAACATAATGTATTGCCTTGTTCAACTTGCCAGGGCACTATGGTCACGCCCTTCAATTTTGCGTGCGGATATTGTTTGGCACAATATCGAAGTGAAGCTCCTAACCCACATCCGAAATCAGCAATATGTGACTGGGCGTTTTTTTCAATTTCCAGTCGTTGCAAAACTTCCCAAGTCAACCTTTCAAGCATGGGCTCCAATGAAAAGGGGTTCATTCCTTTTTCATAGTAGCCGAAATGCATGTTGTAATTTTTACTCCATGCAAAATAGTCGGGCCCTGCGCCTTCATAGTATGAAATAATTTGATCCTTTTTAGAATTCAGGTTCGTCTTGTCCGTTGAAATAAGATCACCGGATAACACCTCTGCCATTGTATTGAAACAGTTCCATATTAATAGATTATAACTTCATCAATAATTTATAAAACCAGTTCTGATCTGATTTGGAAAACTTGTCGATTACGGCATCCACCTTGAGAGAGAAATTCAGCAGTTCGCCAGTGGTTTTCTTGAACTCAGTCAAGGCTTTTTTATTGTCACCGGATACACTTTGAATACTTTGTAAGACATTTATGATCGGTTCAATCTCCCGACGTCTTCTTTCCTTCGATACTTGCTTGGCCAATTCCCAAACATCCTTTCCGGTGCTGAAATATTCTTTCCGCTCTCCTACTATGAGGTCTTTTTTAACAATGCCCCAATCCATCAGGGCTCTTAAATTCATGTTTACATTGCCCCGAGACATTTGAAGTTGCTCCATAATGTCTTCTGCGGACAATGGTTCCGTGGCAAGCAATAACAAAGCATGAATTTGTGCCATCGCTTTGTTAATTCCCCAATTTGAGCCCAGCGTACCCCAGGCCTGAATAAATTTGTTTTTTGCGTCGTTCAATTCCATATCCAAATATAACTGAATTTATTAAACTTTCAAATATTTCTGAAAGTTTAATAAATACGAATTAAACGGCTACCGTAGCATGGATTCGTGCTATAATTTTTCACTATCAGTTAAGGTGTTACAACCGTTACGGTGTATATTTATTTATTCCCCTGATATCATAAGCAGAAACAATCAACTCGAAACTAGAAACTAAAAACAATCATCCTATGATCAACAATTTTTCCAGAAGACATTGGCTTAAATACCTTTCAGCTGGAATGAGTGGACTTCTCCTTTCAGAACAAAATGCCAAAGCTTCCGACGCTTCAGACACTCACCGTTCAACCCAGAGCTGGCTCAAGTTGCTCCTCGCGATTCCATAAAAATCACAAAGTTGGAAATAATACCAGTGCATACCTGCCGCACAATATTTGTGAAGCTGCATACCGATGCGGGCATTATTGGGATCGGGGAAGGCACTGTGGAGGGTCGCATACCGACGACATGACCGCCATCAAGGAATTGGAGAAATATCTGATCGGCAAAGACCCCCGACAACCTGCTCATCACTGGCAGGCTATTTATCGCCACGCTTTTTATCGGGGTGGAATTATATTGACCAGTGCATTATCTGCGGTAGACATTGCCATGTGGGACATAAAAGGTAAAGCGCTTGGGGTACCAGTTTATGAATTGCTGGGTGGGCCTTCACGGGATCGAATCCGCGTTTACGGGCAGGCTGGAACACCAGAGGGCGCTAAGGAAGTTTTAGCGGAAGGATATCAGTCGATGAAAATTAGTGTGACCTCCAGCCGAGGACGTCTTTCAAGATATGTCGAGAATCCTGATTTTGTTCAAGGGTGTAGTAGAAAATATTAAGGCCATTCGAGAAACCATCGGTCCGAAAGTCGATATGGGGATCGAATTACACGGCGATCATCAACCTCAGACGTCGATGCTGTTGATCAAAGCACTTGAACAATTTCAACCTTGGTTTTATGAGGAGCCTATTCAATTTCAAAATCTTCCTTTGATGGCTGAGATGGCAAAGAAAACCCATATCCCTATTCGCTACAGGCGAGCGTATGGTCACTAAGTGGCAATTCCGTGAACTGCTGACGTTAGGCGCTGCTTCCCTCCTTCAACCCGATATCACACATTGCGGTGGAATCACCGAGTTAAAAGCAATTGCTACGATCGCCGAATCATTTTACGCAGGTATGTTGCCACATGCAAAAGAAGGAATTGTCGGCGCCGTTGCATCCATGCACGTCGCGGCGAGTATCCCTAATTTCGTGGCACATGAACTTCCCAGTTTGCAGGCAGCACCAAAAGATAAAATAGAACGAAGCTACCTTGGAAAGAGCTATATCAAAAAACCACTGGTGATGGACGATGGTCATATCATCATAAAGAAGAATTTTGGTGGACCAGGACTAGGAATTGAATTGGATGATAACCTCGTAGAAAACGAACGTGGCGTTCCCGAATGGGAGTTCCCTGAAATGTGGGATAGTTTTGATGGATCGGTTCTAGATCATTAAGTTTCGTAGTTTATAGTTTGAAGTTCGAGGTTGCTACACAGAATAAAGCTGTCAGCTGTGACGCTGTAAGCTGTCAGCCTTTAACCTCGATGCACTCACATTGAAGTCTGCACGCCTTAGCTTTATGCTTTAAGCCTTAAGCTTTCAGCTTACCAAATTTTGTCGCCTTATTGGAGACTATATTAGGAAGAAGAAGTTTTAACTTTCATTTCCTTTCAACGTATAAGCTTAGTCCTTAACGTATATGACTGCCACCACTACAACCACGCTAACGCAGGATACGCTCACGGAGAAGCCGCGTATTGCCTCCATTGATATCATACGAGGAATTGTCATGATCATTATGGCGCTGGATCACACGCGCGATTTTTATCATGCAGACGTAGCCTTGTTTGATCCGACAGATTTAACAAAAACCAACCCTGCACTATTCTTCACACGGTGGATCACACATTTTTGTGCACCGACCTTCGTATTTCTTTCAGGGATGTCAGCCTTTATCAGCCGGCAACGAAAATCTACAAAAGAGCTATCATTATTTTTGCTTACACGGGGATTCTGGCTTGTTGTGCTTGAATTCACAGTAGTTCGTTTGGGAATAATCTTTAATCTGTACTATGATTTTCTCATTTTCCAGGTAATATGGGTAATCGGTGCTTCGATGATGGTCCTCGCTGCGTTAGTATATCTTCCGCAACGCGTTATTTTAGCGATCGGACTTGTATTGGTTTTTGGTCATAACCTGTTTGATCTCATACAAGTTAAGCCAGATGATAGCGGTTATGTACCATGGGCTATATTACAACAGGCAGGGACCGCTTCCTTATGGTCTGGAAATTCTACTCTAATTGCTTATCCCCTGATTCCGTGGCTCGGCATAATGTTAACAGGATATGGCGCCGGCTTTTTATTCAGCAAGAATTTTGATCCGTTAAAACGCAAAAGAATTTTGTTGAATGCAGGAATAACCGCCATTTTGTTATTCGTGATTTTAAGATTTACAAACCTATATGGTGATCCAAGAGCCTGGTCTGTTCAGAAAAATGTCCTATTTACCTTAATGAGTTTTGTCAATACCACAAAATATCCCGTGTCTCTGTTATATACATTAATGACGTTGGGACCTGTACTTATGATTATGGCATGGATGGAACATTGGAAAACAAATTTGCTCGAACCTGCGAGGATCGTTGGTAGAGTACCATTATTCTATTACATACTTCATTTTTACCTTATTCATTTTACATCGCTTTGCGTTTACATGATAACGACCGGTACGTCCTGGTCGGAGATTAACTTCCACTTCCCTACAACCTTCGGAGGAATTCCTGCAGGCGCCGGATATGCGTTGGGTTGGGTCTATGTAGCATGGATATCCATTGTTATTGCCTTGTATCCCCTTTGTAAATGGTACCATCAATACAAGAGCAAGCACCATCAATGGTGGTTGGGATATTTGTAAATTATTCTCGGCAACCAAAAGAAATTCGTTTCCGGAATTAGCGAGCATTAGGAGGCTCCTACGGAGCCTACACGCCAAAAAATGATTTTTTGCTATAAACAGGATGCTCCTATGGAGCAATTTGTCCACCAATTGCAATTGGTTTGCAAAATTGCTCCGAAGGAGCATCCTGTTTATAGCACATTGACGCATTTTCAACCGAGGCTCCGTAGGAGCCTCCTAAGTCCACAGGTCTAGTCCGACCAAATAATTCCCGTTGCAGGTACGCGATGATAAAGTTAGATTGTCTGAAATCGGTTTTCCTAAAGCTATTTCTCCGAAATCCTGCCCATGTCGAAAAATTTGATCCTCATCATTTGCTTGTTGGCGACCATACGTGGTTATACACAACCTTCAGCGTCTGTATTTTTCCAAGAAACATCTGGCGGCAAAGTTTGCGGTTGAAAAAATTCAGAAGAGCTTGATGAGTCAGGGCTATATCGTTAGACTCAATGAAAATATCGGAAGTTCTTCTAAAACTGAAAATATAAATATATTTCTCGCTGATGTCGAAAATAAAACTTGGATAAAATCCATAACCGATGTTGCGCCGCCTTCTCCCGAGGGTCTCGAAGCTGAAGGCTTCAGCATTCAGCGCACGAAAGGCAAAGATGCTACAACTATTTTCGTTGTCGCTAACGATCAGGCTGGATTAATGTATGGCGGACTGGAGCTCGCTGAGATAATAAAATTCAATGGAATCAATTCCATCGATAACATCACGCAAAATCCATACATGAAAAAACGCGGCGTCAAGATGAATATTCCACTGGATGTTCGTACGCCAAGTTACACGGATGTCTCTGATGCTGCGCAACAAAATATCCCCGAAATGTGGAGTATGGAATTCTGGAAAGAGTATCTTGACAGTCTGGCCAGCTACCGGTTCAATTTTGTGTCGTTGTGGAGCCTCCATCCATTTCCTTCTCTGGTCAAGGTTCCTGAATATCCGGATGTAGCCCTGAATGACGTCCATCGGTCCAAGGCAAATTTCCAAGAATATTATTCCACCCGCGCCATTGGATTTGATGCGCCGGAAATTGTCAACAATTATGAGGTAGTGAAGAAAATTTCCATTGAGGAAAAAATAAAATTCTGGCAGGAAGTCATGCAATATGGCAAAGAACGAAACATCGCATTTTACATTGTCACGTGGAATATTTACACCTGCGGGGCAAACTGGCAAATATGGAATTACCGATGCCATCGACAACCCGATAACCAAAGACTATTTCCGAAAAAGCATAAGGCAGCTTTTCATCACCTATCCCCTACTGGCAGGAATTGGTCTAACAACAGGAGAAAATATGCCCGGCGCCGATTTTCAAGCCAAAGAAGATTGGTCGTTTGATACGTACGCTCAAGGCGTTTTGGATGTAGCCAAAATACAGCCTGACAGAAAAATAACCCTTATCCATCGTCAGCATGAGGCTGGAGCATTAGACATTGTAAAAAAGTTTAGTCCATTAATTGAAAATAAGAACATCAATTTTGTTTTTAGTTTTAAATATGCGCAAGCACATGTATACAGTTCGACCAAACAGATTCATCATCACGAATTTGTCAAACAGATACAGGAAACCAAAAATTTCAAAACATTATGGACGTTGAGAAATGATGATATATATTATTTCCGCTGGGGATCTCCTGACTTTGTTCGCGAGTTTATAAAAAACATTCCCATGGACGTGTCAGAAGGCTACTATTATGGCTCTGATCAATACATTTGGGGACGAGAATTTTTAGATCGATATCCCAATGGAAAAAGAGAAATCGAAATTGCAAAACATTGGTATCAGTGGATGCTTTGGGGAAGATTGGGCTATGATCCCACCGTCGACAACGGCAGATTCATCGCTAATTTAAAACATCATTTCCCTCGAATCGATAATAAAATTCTTTTTGATGCATGGCAGTCAGCGTCGACGATTTATCCTTTGACCACTGGATTCCACTATGGCGCGCTTGATTTTCAATGGTATATCGAAGCTTCCAAGTCGAGACCTGAACCCGCTCAAACTCCTTCCGGATTTCATGACATCAATAGATTTATTAGCCTTCCTCCGTACAAGGGAACCGATTTCATTTCCATTCCTGAATATGTAAAAATGAAAGACGGATAATTCATCCATGCCGGGTACAACACCTTTGGAAGTTGCTCGAAAATCAATCAAGTCGCTGACCATGCCCTGACGCTATTAAAAGATATTTCTACATCGGGTGACGATGAACTTTACAAAACAGTGGAAGACATCAAGGCAATGTCCTACCTGGGAAAATATTATGCCCACAAAATAAATGCAGCTACAAATCTCGGCTTGTATAAAAACAATTCTAATCCAGATTTCCATAGCGCCACGATCAAGGAATTGAACACCTCTGCATTGTATTGGCGCTATTATGCCGCAACAGCTTTGGCGCGGTATAAGAACCCACTGTGGACAAACAGAGTTGGACATGTAAACTGGATAGATCTTTACGCTTATGTTTTAAAGGACATCACCGATCAACACGGCGATGTACAACTATCCCATATGGAAACCACTCCAGGTGGAACAATATTGGAGGCGGAAACTGCTGCGCAAGAAAATACTAAGGCGTTATCAGGAGTTCAAGGTTTTACGGGATCGGGATATGTCGCAGCAGCCGGACCAAATAACAAAATAACGTTAACCTATAATGCGCCAATTGGCGGAAAATATATTCTTGAATTCCGCTACATTGTCAAGGATGGCCAAGACAAATTCGCCTCGAAAACCTCGGTACTTGTTGGAGAATTACCGTCCACCGAAATCACTTTCTGGCAAAACGGGAGCTCCCGGAACTGGGTTTGGGATAAGGTCGAGGTAAAACTTTCTAAAGGAAAGCAAGGGATCTCATTTATGCTTCCTGAAAAAGTATTGCTCGATCATGTCAATGTGCTGAACCGATAACGGGCCGAATTACATTCAACGTCCACGAGAGAAAGTCATTTACCTGAATTGCTCACGAAAGCGATACTTTTGCTGTCAGGTGACCATGAAGGAACATTAATTGTGCCTTGCCCCCCATACAGATATGCGATTACTTTCGGCGCTCCTCCGGTCGTTGGCATTAACTTTAATGTTACTCTCTTGTAAGACGGGTGGCTGTTCACCGGTATATCATATGGGAAAGAAATATATGCGATCCATTTTCCATCGGGAGAAATATGCGGAAACCAGTTATTGTACTGATCAAAAGTAAGTTGTTCTGATCCTGACCCATCCGGCTTCATACGCCAGAGCTGCATTGTTCCAGACTTACTTCCATTGTAGTAAATGTATTTGCCATCGGGAGAATACTCACAGCCATCGACGTGCTCACCTTTGCCTGTGTTGGTCAGCATGACTTCTTTGCTCTTTCCGTCGATTGACTTCTTGTAAATATCGTAGGTAGGATTATCAGCGCGAGTTGCGACGTAAACTACTTCCTTATTATTCGGCGCCCAGCCATGGAGATAGGACGGTGTCTCCTCTGTGAGCAGCTTTGGCTCACCACCCCCTATCGGAAGAACATATACTGATGATCCTCCGCCTGGCAATCCATCGCGATGGTTGCTGATCGCAATCATTTTTCCGTCAAATGAAATGACATGATCATTGTTGAGTCTGGCTGCAGTTCCGGTGTTTACTTTTTGCGGTTCACCACCGGCTACGGGAAATGAGTAAAGTGAGCCATCCATATTGATCAGCAAATTTTTACCATCTGGCATCCAGTTAGGAGCTTCAAATCGTCCGTTCTTTTCGTAGATAACCTTCCGCTTTCCGTCAAATACGTTCATGGTTTCCAGGCGACAGCCAATCCAACCTTCCTTGCCAGGGTCATAAGAATCAGGAACTGGACGGTCGATACGCACATTCCATACGCGCGCTTGCTCAACTACATCTTTGTTATGTGAGGAAATAAACAATCCTACCAAAACGGAGTCCTTAAAGCTGGTCATGGCATGAGACCCCAAAGTTTGCAAGGGTTCACCGGGATGGGCGGCACGCATGATGATATTCTTGCCCACGCGCTCCATCTGGAGGATTGTGTAATTACTTTTTGGAGGAAAGATCTCATCTTCAGGATCGCGCATGAAAGCCCCGCGCAATTCGCGCCATTGAAGGACTGTGAGGCCATCGCCGTGTAAGGTGGCGTTGATGCTCGCAGCCTTGTCATCTTCTGACTCTCGCACCATAAGGCCAATCTTCCGGTGAGGGTCTGTGCCCTTATCTACAAACTCAAAATTGGCTGTGATGACAAAATCGCCTGCAATCTTGTTGTATAAAAAGTTAAACTCATCCCTTTCAAACCATATGTTATAACCGGCCCCTTTTAAAGTGTACGTCTGGGTACTTTCATCATATGAGGCACCGCCAGGGTTTATTGGCTTTCCGATGTCTTTGTTGTATTGAAATAATCCAATGTTTTTCTGTTGTGCAAAAGCGATACTGCATACCAAGCACCAGGTTATTACGAGTATATGCTTCATAAAATAAGGAGGGGTTTTGTGAAAAAATCTGATTTTTAAATAACCACTGTATTTGTCTATAATGTAATGAGAATATATGGGTTAAACTTTCCCTGACATCTCAAGTTTTTATTTCGTTGCGGCACACAGCTAGTAAATGTTATTTTTTCAATATGGATATTGAGTTTCCTCAAGCGGTCGAGCAAGCTTATTGTTGGCCCTTAACGGTTGCGGCGAAACACTCATCGGAGCCGATAGCGTTGGGGACCCTTCAGGAAAATACCTTACGATTTAGTGAGAAACTTTACCCCAACAGAGTGCGTTAGTGTCGCTCATAAGGCACCATGAAATACTACCAAATATCACCGCCACCCTATCTTAAAAACTATATCCGTTATTTCTGGGTATTGGAAAGTGATGATGATAGTCAATCGGGAAAGAAATTATTATGCTTAGCAGATGGTTGTCCAGGCATTGTTTTCCAACATTCATCATTAGGATCTTTCTCCGATACAAGCGACGAACATCGGCCGCCGATTTTCCTCTATGGTCAGACCGTCAAGCCGACTGAACTTAATTTGGGTGGCCAATCTAAAACAATTGGCGTCTGTTTTTATCCATACGCCTTGAAAAGCATGTTTGGATTTGACGCCAGTGAACTTACGAATTCATGCGTAGATTTAACATTGCTTTTGAACAACTTCAAAGAACCGTTGCTTAATGCTCCGTCGCTGAAGAATCAAGTAGAAATATTTTCGACACATCTCGATCGCCATATCCAAAAAAATACGTATCGCGTTGACCACGCTACTGAATATGCGCTTTCCGAGATCGTTCAAGCGAAAGGAAATCTGCCGCTAAGAGATTTACAAAGAAAGTTAAAACTTTCAGAGCGGGGATTTCAACGCAGGTTCAATCAACACGTTGGTATTTCGCCCAAATTATTTTCGCGAGTGTGCAGGTTTCAAGCGGCGCTACGTCAGTTAAAAAATAATAATTATGCGAATTTATCCGACGTGGCCTTTGATAATGGCTATGCCGATCAATCTCATTTCATACGGAGTTTTAAAGAATTCGCCGGATTCTCACCTTATCAGTTTCAAAAAAACGATCGAAAAATAGCTGAAAACTTTTCAGTGATCTGAATCCCCTGTCGGTTTTGTTCTATTTTTAAAAAAGGCGCCACAATAGTTTTGTCCTAAAAAAAACTATGAGGCTAATAATTTTCGGTTCAACAGGAAGTGTAGGTCGTCTGCTGGTCGAACAAGCACTTCAAGACAATCACCAGGTTACGGCATTTTTGCGCGATCCGGCAAAACTTACCGTCAGTCATTCAAACCTCCAGGTAATTCGAGGTGACGTATTGGATTATCAATCCGTTGAAAATGCCATAAAAAATCAGGAAGTAGTGCTATGTACGATAGGCGCAGGAAGTAAAGGGAACGTGCGGGCAGAAGGCACACGGAATATTATCCGGGCAATGGAAAAAAATGGCGTTAAGCGATTGATTTGCCAATCTACACTCGGAGCCGGCAACAGTAAGAGCAATCTTAATTTTTTCTGGAAACACATTATGTTCGGCATGCTTTTAAAGCAAGCATACAAGGATCACGAACTCCAGGAAAATTATGTTATACAAAGTAAATTGGATTGGACCATCGTTCGACCGGCTGCCTTTACCGATGGCAGGCGTACAGGGAATTACCGACATGGATTTGGCCCACAGGAAAAGGGCCTGACACTCAAAATTTCCCGTGCTGACGTTGCAGACTTCATTCTGAATCAAGTGACCCAGAATACTTACCTCCGAAAAACACCTGCGCAGTCTTATTAAATTTTCGTTTCCACAAAAATAAATTTTATCACAAACGATAACCTGTCATTTTATTCGAATCCTCAAATCCTGCTCACTCAAACGTTAGCATGAGTCCATAATTCCATGGACTCATGATTAGCGTATTATTATTTCTCTGTGTTTTTTATCACGATGTTAATTATCCATCCGTGAAATGTGTATCTTATAACAGCATCAGGTAGAACTGACTCATTTGTTAAGGCCAGGTCACATTTCGCGGTATGAGAATATAACAGAAACAACTGACAATTTTCTATAGCTATTAGGGTCATCACGAACGCAAACCGAAAGTGGTACCCTTACCGTTGTGATTCCATTCGACTAAATAATCTTTAAATTAATATGGGTAGCATTAAGACTAAAAACATCGTATTCGTAACGGGCGCATTTGTGAACAGCAGTTCATGGGATGAATGGCAATCGTATTTTCAATCGAAAGGATATACCACGACTGCTCCTCCTTGGCCGTTCAAAAATGGCACCACCGCTGAACTAAGAAAAAGGCAACCTCACGATACCGATTTGGCGGCCTTAACATTGACAGAAGTTATTGACAGTTATGCAAAGGTGGTAAAAAGCTTTCCAGAAAAACCAATCGTCATTGGTCATTCATTAGGTGGACTTATGACACAAATTATTGTTAATCGTGATCTGGCTGCCGCTGGTGTAGCGATACATCCCGTTCCGCCGCTCGGTGTTTTTCCTTATGAATTTTCTTTTTTGAAAGCTGGATGGAAAGCTCTTGGGATATTTTCTTCTCTTAAAAAGACATATTTGATGTCGTTTAAGGACTGGCAATATGCTTTTGTAAATGGCATGGCCCTGGATGTCCAACGTGACTCATACGAAAAGTACACCATTCCGGAATCTAAGACGGTAGCACGCGGAGGGCTAAGTAGCTGCTGCCAAAGTAGATTTCAAAAAATCTCATCCTCCGTTGCTAATTACTTCTGGAAGCGAAGACACCATTATTCCTGCACACCTTAACATTCGAAATTATAAACGATATGTAAAGAATGATTCCGTGTTGGATTATAAAGAGTTCCAGGGACGCAATCACTTCGTATTAGGCCAACCGACGTGGAAAGAAGATGCGGATTATATTTTGCAATGGCTTAATCGATTGTAGATTTTAGATTGTCGACTGTAGATTTGGTGAAACAGCTACGCGTGTGCGCTTCGAATGCATTTCACGCAAAGGCCGCAAAGAGAAAATTCCAGAAAGGCCGCAAACTACTGCGCATGTGGGCAAGCTTTGTGAAACTTTGTGGTCTTGGTGTCTTCTATGTTGAAATCCAAAATTAAATAGCTAAAATTCTCTAAATCTTTGCTTCACACCTTTCTTTTTCGCAAATGCTTTTCAGTTCAACGCAAGGTTCTGTCAAGGCCGGAGCGCAGCGGAGTGCATTTTAGCCTTGACAGGTTCTTGTGTTGAAGTAAATTTGTGTTTGGGAAAAGAAAGGTTAATCCCTTATTGATCAATAAACCTCTTTAATCACTCTTCTATCAGCAGTCAAAACTTTGTTTGCTGCAACGTACTTTTCATTTTAAAAAGGAAGGAGACGTAACCTTTGTGTAGCGGTCTTCCATTGCTGGAGCTGCAATCACCAAATACCGTTTAGTCTCCCATCCAAATTTTTCAAGGTTATTGCTCTGAGCTATTTTACCACTCCTGTTTCATATTCTTTACCATGCACTAGTACATGACGTATTCTACTTAACATTTTACGTGCTATTCGGATGATCGCTTTGTTTTTGGGCATCGTTTTAATTAACTCATTAAACTTTGACATTAATGCTGGATCGTGACGGATAGCAATCCACGAGGCTTCAATTAATATGATCTTTATTTCTTTCTTACCTCTGTTAATCAGTTTGCCGACTTGAATTCGATCTCCCGAACCATACATTTTTGGAACCAGCCCGATGTAATTACAAAGTTCATCAACGGTTCCAAATCTTCTGATGTCTCCTATTTGAGTAAGAAAGGTCATGGCAGCTATCATTCCAATACCAGGTGTGCTCCTGAGAAGCTGGAAATTTTTATCGTAGCGTGAGCTTTGAGACAATTCTTTAATCTGACGATTAACTATTAACAGATCTTTTCGTAGTATCTCACCAGTCCTCACATAGTTATCTATAACCTGATTTAAACTCAAATGATCGGTCTTCAATTTCTTTAGCCATTGTAAATAGCTACTCGACCAATGTCTGGTTTGCGAGGCTGTAAGATTCTTGGGTACATCTATTGAGAACTGAAATAGCAACGATTTAATGCGATTTTTGATCCGACTTATATCCTTAGCTAGACGTTGACGTTGTCTAACAAGAGCGCGATCTGACTCCAACCATGGTTCAGGAACATGGATAGCTTCCAACTGTGCATCTCGTAATGACCGAGCAAGCTTCCTACTGTCAGACTTATCAGTCTTTTGCAAGCGCTCTTTTTCACTAGTAGGAACATCCGCTGCATGGGCTACAATGCAATTTATTCCCAATTCTCTTAATTTCCGGCATGATTCGAATCCACTAAATCCCGCCTCATAAACTGCTTGATAATTTGCTCCCGGAAAATTCCTCTTCAGATAGGATGCCAATATTTGTGGATCTGGATTCTGACTCATCGTCTTGTGTTCCTGATGTTCACTAAGAATAGTTACCTTCCAACTGTTCTTATGATAATCGATGCCGACATACATTGATTGGCCTTCAAATAAATTCTCATTAACTTTTGATTGCATAAGCTTTCTTTCTTTTAGGTGAATTGAATTGATTACTCTTTTAACCTACTAAAGAATTTTAGCTTATGCACTTTTAAACATATTATCTTTGTGGCAAATGCATTTTTTTTCCCTTTGCGTTAAATGTATTTATTAGTTCTGCTTAACCCAATCTACAATCCTGCTATCCGGCGTCAATCTAAAATCTACAATCTAAAAATCGTAAATCAAATCTGTTGTAACTGAATTAAATTCCCGCACGTGTCTTCAAATACAGCCTCAATACCATACTCAGTTTTTTTAGGTGGGTTCCTGAATACGACTCCTCTCCCTTTCAGCCGTTCATATTCTGATTGAATATCCGTGGCGCTAAAGACAATCACTGGGATGCCCGCAGCATACAGACCTTTTTGATAAGTCTTAGCAATAGCGTTATGATTAGGTTCCAATAGCAGGCCTGTTCCATCGGGTTCCTCCGGAGAAACTACTATTGCGATCCAGGCTTCCGGCATATACATTCTCTTAACGAATCCCAGGACCTCCGTATAAAATTTAAACGCGGCAATGGGATCGTGCACAAATACACCCGTCAATCCGATTTTCATGGTTTTTAATTTTAAGTTTAGATTGTAGATTTTAGATTGATAGCGAGAATCTTAAATCGTCAATCTAAAATCGTAAATCATGTATTGTTAATTCGCCAAGGTCGCAGTAGGTTTTCGTTTTAAAATCAGGGCGCTTACCAAACTAACAGCCAGTCCTACGGGAAAAACTTCCAGGAACGTAACCACCACTACAAACAGTGGATTTTTATACATCTCTTTAAAGTTGGCCATCTCCGCGGCTTTTTCCTGTAACTCTGCTTCTGTTGCCCCTTTACGCGTAGCTTCTTTCAGTACATGAGGAATGTATTTGTCCAAAAAATCAGGAACAAAAATGTAATAGTCGACGAGCCATACGACCACGTACATTCCCGAGGCAACCAGCGTGATATACAAACCGGTCTTAAAGGCCTGTCCAAACGAAATAATCCCGCTATTATATTTGTCCCGGTAATTTTTGATCCCAATAAAAATAAGGGAAAATACGGCGATCATTCCTGCATAGCCTACAACATCATTGCTTTGCTTGTCAGGGTTCGTATAACACTCTCTCACTTGGTAAAGTGCGAATGACGTGATGATCAATCCAGCAATCGTTCCGAATATCCAGACATTTCTTTTCATTTTTATTGTGGTTAAATGATGGGACAAAAATGGGTGATGAAAGAGAAATTTCATTCAGCCTTAAGGATGATTTTCAAAAATCGGGCAGATTTTCAGCCTTTTGGCTGATGTTCTACGGGATGATAAAAAGTTTTTTCGCCTTATCGATGGCTTGTGTTCGTCGTGCGACGCCGAGTTTATCAAAAAGGTTTCGTGAATGGGTTTTTATGGTACTTAATGAAACATAAAGTCGTTCGGCAATTTCATGGTTGCTAAGTCCATCTGCCATGAGTTGCAAAACTTCCAATTCACGTTTGCTTAAATTAAGGTCATTCAGGCTTCCTCATTTAATAAAAATGAATCGTTTCGTACAAAAACTTCTTTTTCCACAACAATGGTTTCCACCTTGGCTTTGATAATTTTAAGCGCCAACCAAATGCCAACCCCGTGAAAATAGCTGCAATTGCCCCCACATAAATTTCAAACGCATGATTAAAAATGATAAGTCTCAGCTCCAGCCATTTCAACAAAAACATCAAGCCCGCCATGGCAAAGCCATAGAGTATTAGACGAGAATGCTTAGCTATGAAACCTTTGAACAACAAGAGATTTTAGATTTTAGATTTACGATTTAGCCGTATGCAAATTTACAATGTGCATTTTAAAATATGCTGGACGCCATAAATGTTCATTTTATATTATAAATACGCGTCTGATGAATTATCGTTTTAAAACCAGTTACAAAAGGCCACATCGTCGATGGCCCACAATCTACATTCTAACAATGCCACAACGTTTCACAAAGAAGTCGCCCCGCCTGCCCAGTCGTTTGCGTCCTTCTCGAATTTTCACTTTGCAATCTTTTGCGTGAAATGTATTTGAAGTGGTACACGTGCTTGCATTGCCAAATCTAAAATCCTGCCTACCGGCCTTGCTCTGCCGACCGCGTACGCTGAAGCTATAGCGGGTGCCTCCGCTAGAGGCTTCGGCAGCCGAAGGCGGGTGGCGCAAGCGGCTAACCGAAGGCGATACATGCAGGCTTTGCGTGAAATGCATTCGAAGCGCCACACGTACTTGCGTTACCCAATCTAAAATCGTAAATCTAAAATCTAAAATCCTCTAAGGTCGGATCAAAGTTCCATCCCGCTTTCGAACTTGCCAATTCGATTTTGTAGTAATAGGATATTTGGCAGCTTCTTTCTCATTGATATCCACTCCGATGCCGGGGACTTCGTTCACTGACATGTATCCTTTTTTCATCGTTGGACATCCCGAAAAAACTTCAAGCATTTTATCGGAAAAAGACACGGCCTCCTGAATTCCAAAATTCCAGACGGCCAAATCAATGTGCGCGTGTGCAGCATGCCCAACCGGAGAAACATCACCGGGGCCATGCCACGCCGTCTTAATATTAAACCACTCCCCTAGCCGCGCAATCTTCATAGCAGGCGTAATACCCCCGATCTGTGATACGTGAACGCGGATGTAATCAAACCATTGATTCACCATCGGCATTTTAAATTCATTGATGTTATTGAACAATTCACCCATGGCAATAGGTACGGTCGTGCTTGCCCGCAATTGTTTAAACCATTCCATGTTTTCTGGCGAAAATGGATCCTCAATAAAGAAGGGACTAAACTCCTCAAGTTTTTTGATCATGTTGATAGCATCCATGGGCTGAACCCGCTCATGTATGTCGTGCAATAATTCCACTTCCTCTCCACAACGTTTTCGAACAACCTCAAACATTTGTGGAACAGATTTCAGATAGCCTCTTTCGTTCATAAAATTGTCACCCTCCATTCCAAAACCAGCTTCTTTGAAGTCTGGCTTTTCGCTTAATGTTGAGGCCGCCCCCACCGCCCCATATCCACCCTGTTGAATGCGGACATACTTGAAGCCATCCTCAATAATCTTTTGAGCGTGATCGGCTACCGCCTCCGCAGTATTTCCACTGGCATGTGTGTAGCATGGAATAGCGAATCGAACTTTTCCACCCAACAATTGATACACCGGCATGTTTGCTCGTTTACCTTTGATATCCCAGAGGGCTTCGTCCAATCCACTCAAGGCATTGTTTAGGACTGGCCCATTGCGCCAATACGAGCTTACATATACTGCATTCCACATGTCTTCGATATTATCGACGTCCCTGCCAACACAAAATTCATTCAGGTAACTATTGATCGCCGTAACAACTGCGAAAGCCCGTTGCGTAAAAGTCGCGCAACCTAAGCCATAAAGTCCGGGCTCCGTGGTTTCTACCTTAACCACAATAAGGTTTGAACCTTGTGGTGCAGTAGCAATCGCTTTAACGCTTTTAATTTTTACAGGTGGAAGTCCTTTCGCGTAATCGGGTGTGACATAGTGCGCTGCCCTGGATTCGTTGGTTCCGAAAAGTCCTAAGAGGCCTGCTGAGGAAGTTATACCCAACATCCTTAAAGCCTCTCGTCGACTGGATTTAACATTGGTTTTGGTTTTCATATCATTCGGGTTGAGGTTTGCTGAAGTTTGTTTTGGTGTGTCAAAATGCTTCCTTAAGTTTCATTGAAATTTTAAAGAATCCTAATGGATTTTGAGCGGTAAGAGGAGATAGTAAATAAACACGAGCAAAAATGGCGCCGATCGGAGCCTTCTGTTTCTTGAAACGAAAATAACGGGATCTATTAGGATCCTACAGAAATATCGATTCGCGACGAATTATTAGACAATTTGACAGAGGCTCCTACGGAGCCTGATTAGTTCAGCAAATAATAGAGTTATTCCCACATGACGCTCTAACGAAGGTGTACTGCAATTTGCATCGAAGACACCGAGGGATCCGCCGTCTAAGGTGCCAATCTACCATCCCATCAACCTGTAACCGAATCTCTACCTTCTAATCGACCACAAGAAAAATTGCGTCGGCAAAGCAGGATATTGATTGTTAGGAAAAATGGCTCCGTAGGAGCCTCCTGTTTCTAGGAAAACCGTATAGATTTATATCCAGACTCCGTAGGAGTCTCCTAACCGTTACCCAAATTATGCCCAACACATTTTCACAAATCTATTTGCAATTCGTATTTGCAGTAAGTCAACGACGAAGTCTCATCCCAAGAGAACACAAAGAAGAACTACACAAATACATTTCCGGTCTCGTCCAAAGGCGAAATGCGAAAATGCTTGCGGTTCATTGTATGCCAGACCACATTCATTTATTTGTAGGTTTTCGACCAACTATATCGATCGCGGATTTTGTGAAAGAAATAAAAGTAGAAACGCAACGAATTTATCAATAGTAAAAAATGGTTACAGAGTAAGTTCAATTGGCAGGAAGGCTACGATGTATTTTCCTATTCACATTCTCATGTTGACACCGTTGTAAAATATGTTTTAAATCAGGAAGAACATCATCGATCAAAATCGTTCAAGATGGAATATTTGGAATTTTTGAAGAAAATTTAACGTTGCGTTTGACGAGAAATATGCTTTTCGATTTTATAGAAAAATAATGTGAATTATTAGGAGGCTCCTACGGAGCCTGATCGATTTGCCAAATCCAGTGCTAGAAACAGGATGCTCCTACGGAGCAACGTCCTTTTGAATATACTTCGCCATTGGCCGGGTCCAAATGGTCCCGCTATTCAAAAATTCTCTCAAATATTGGATTTTTCCCATTGTTCCGATCGACTGCCTCGTCTGCAAAAAATCGCCTGTATCACGCCTGAAAATCTTTTATATTACCATCTATGGATAGACGAAATTTTCTCAAAACCACAGGTGCGCTTGGTGGCGCCACAGTTATGGGCAATACATTTTCACTCGATGATTCCATTCAACATTTCAAAACTGTTGATGCTCCCTGGTTTGATCGATCCATGCGTTGGGCCCAGCTCGCCTTTGTTGAAAATGATCCTGGTCATTATGATCCCGATTTTTGGCTTGACTATTTTAAAACGTATTCATGCCGATGGTGCATTGCTCAGCGCAGGGGGAGTCGTCGCTTTCTATCCAACTAATATTCCATTGCATCATCGCAGTGCATGGCTCGGAGATTCTGATCCCCTTGGCTATCTGGTAAAAGGTTGTCGTAAGATGAACATGTCAATCATCCTTCGCACTGATCCGCACGCAGCAAGACAAGACGTTTACCAGGCACACCGTGACTGGATTGCCGTGAGCGCTGACGGACAACAACGGCGCCACTGGGCAAATAAAGATTTATGGGTGACGTGCGCGCTTGGTCCTTACAATTTTGAATTTATGACCAGCGTGAACAAAGAGATCATGGAACGTTATCAACCCGAAGCGATCTTTTCCAATCGATGGTCCGGACATGGTATCTGTTATTGTGAACATTGCGTAAAGAATTTTAAAGCATTTTCCGGATTGGATCTTCCAAAATTAAATCAGTCCGGGTTGAGCACGGCGATGGCAAGTGGAGACATGAACGATCCCGCCTATCGCCAATACAGGGTGTGGCGTACAAACCGGTTAAAGGAATTGTGGTTTTTATGGGATGGCGAAATCCGCAAACAAAAACCTACGGCGACGATATATCCCTAATGGATTTCCAGACAAACTCATTACCGGACAACATTCCGATTTCTTTTTTGCCGATCAGCAGGCGCGCAGCGGTGTGATCCCACCGTGGTCCAATGGCAAACATGCGAAAGAACTTCGTGCGACCATGGGTATGAAACCTCAGGTGGGAATTTTTAGCGTTGGAGTTGAGGAACCTTATCGGTGGAAAGATTCTGTACAGAGCACGCGCAGAGATCAGGATATGGGTTGCTGAAGGCGTTGCCAACGGACTTCGTCCTTGCTTCGTCAAGTTTGGCGGTTATATTTTTGATAAACGATGGATGACCACCGTGCAAAAAATGTATCAGAAGTACTACGAAATTGAACCCTATTTGAGAAATACAGAGCCACTTGCACGTGTGGGTGTCGTTTATTCTGAACAGACCGTCCAAAATTACGGTGATAAACCGTGGCAGAAAAATTATCACGATCATGCCAACGGAATTTATCATGCTTTGATTGAAGATCATTTGCCTTTCGAAATGGTAAACGACCGGCTAATGGATGAAGAGCACTTAAAGCCGTTTAAGTTGCTGATCCTCCCCAACATTGCGGCGTTATCTGATGCGCAATGTGATCAACTCCGAGCGTTTGTTAAAAAAGGCGGCAGCCTGGTTGCTACCTATGAAACTTCTCTTTATGATGAAGCGGGAAAATCCCGAGCCGACTTCGGACTATCCGATCTGTTCGGGGTTTCGTACAGCCAAAGCGTTGAAGGGCCGTTGCAAAACAGTTATTTAAGGTTGAAGGCCGAGGCTGGGACATCTCAATTTCATCCGGTTTTAAAAAATCTGGAAGACGCTTACCGGATCATCAATGGAACGCATCGGGTGAACGTAACAGCCAAAGGCGAGTTTCCCAGTCCAGTTACGCTTGTTCCCACGTATCCGGACCTTCCTATGGAAGATGTGTACCCTCGAACTGGAGATACTACCATTCGCGAGCTTTACCTGCGTAAATCGGCAACGGCCGGGTTGCTTATTTCACTGGAGACATAGATCGCGCATTCTGGCAGATTATGAGCGTGGATCACGGAACACTTTTAAAAAACACTATTCGGTGGGCGTTGAACGAAGAACCATTCGTCAGTGTAAAATCTCCCGGGGTGATCGATGTTACCACCTGGCGGCAGGAAAAATCTATGACCGTACACCTTGTCAATCTTACAAACCCCATGATGATGAAAGGACCTTTTAGAGAATTCATCCCCGTAGATGCGGAAGTTCAGATCAGGCTGCCCTCAAATATTAGGGTTAAGGGAATGAAACTTCTTTTGCGCGGTCAGGTGATAAGTCACAAAATTGAGGGTGGAATTGTTTCAATATCAATTCCAAAAATAGAAGATCATGAAATCGTTGGTATCGATTTAGTATAAGGAAATCGAATTAATTATTTATCGACAGTAAACCAAATTACATGTATACCTACGCGACTTTATTCACCGCTGACGATAACCGATTACTGTTTACCGATTACGTCTTATATTAGCACGCGCAAACTTCAATGTTAAAGAATTATTTGAAAATAGCTCTTCGCTTCATGTTGAGGCAAAAGGGTTTTTCGATCATCAACATCGCTGGTCTTACCATTGGGATCACCTGCAGCCTACTGATCATCCTTTACATATTCGACGAATTAAGCTTTGACAAATTTCATCCCGATGCCCAGCAAATCCACAGGTTAGGATTTAAGGGCGTGCTAGAGGGGAAAAAATTTAACTCTACTCAAACCGGACTGCTGGTATCACAGAGTCTGAAGGATATTCCGGAAATCGAAAGTGTGATTCGAATCGCGAGTTGGAAAACCTTTCCAATTCGGTATGAGGACAAAGCGTTTACTGAGCCTAGCCTGCTGCTGACGGATTCCAATTTTTTCCGGTTTTTTAATTTCAAACTGATCGAGGGTCATCCCGACAGCGTGCTTGCGGGCGAACGAAAAGTCGTAATGACGGAATCTGCAGCCAAACGTTATTTCAATTACAAAGGCAAAGGCGATCGATCCCCCATTGGAAAAAATATAAACCTGGCGCAAGGTTATTCAGCAACAGTCGTCGGAATCGCTGAGGATCCACCGCTGAATTCCCACTTTCATTTTTCAGTCATTCTTTCGCTGAAATCCTTTACCAGCACCCAACCAGGGGATTACATGACCGGCACGGTATTCACGTATTTTAAGATGAAGCCGGAAGCAAAGCTGGAAGATGCCTTCGTAAAATTTAATAACATTATCGAATATCAAATCGGAGCACAGTTAGAAAAGGAACATAATACAACGCTGGCAAATTTTAAAGCACAGGGAAATGACATTGCGTTCTTTACCTTTCCCATGCTCGACATTCATTTAAAATCGCAATTAAGTGATGAGTTCGAACCCAATAGTGATATTCAATATCTCTTTACATTTGGATCCATCGCTTTATTCATTACCGTTTTGGCTTGCATCAATTTTATGAATTTATCAACAGCGCGTTCTGCGAGCCGCGCCAAAGAAGTAGGAATCAGAAAAGCGGTCGGCGCCCCGTACAATCGGCTGATGACGCAATTCCTTTTAGAGTCATACTTATATATTCTCATTGCTGTTGTGATCTCGTTGTTCTTTATCCTGGTGTTACTGCCGGTTTTTAATTTATTCACGGGCAAACAGCTTAGCTTTTTGGTACTCGCTAACCCCATGTTCTTAGCATTTGCCATTGGATGCGTTGTTCTCTCCGGAATTCTGGCCGGAAGTTATCCTGCTTTTTACTTGTCCCACTTTAGCCCAGTAGAAGTTTTAAAGGGAAAATTACGGGAACAATTTCGGAGCTATGGCATCCGGAACAGTCTCGTTGTTTTTCAGTTCTTCATTTCTTCTGTCCTGATTATCTCGACGCTAGTGGTGTACCTGCAGGTCCGGTATATCCAGCAAGCCAATATAGGATTTGACAAAGACAACATTATTAATATCCTCCATACCCGAAATTTAGGTAAGAATGGTCTTGCCTTTAAAAAGGAACTTTTATCGCATCCGGAAATCAACGCTGCAAGTTACGCGAACAGGCTCCCACCCCATGTTGACTGGCAATCGGTGTTTACACTTCCTGACACAGAGAAAGATTATTTATTGGGTGTCTATGAAATGGATTTCGACCACCAGGAGACTATGCGCTTTGAAATGGCAGAAGGGCGTTTCTTCTCGGAACAAAATGCCGCGGATACAAACACCGTGATCCTGAATGAAACTGCCGCCAAAAAGCTGGGGCTTTCTATTTTCAAGGGCAAAAAGCTCGTCACAAGTTATGATCAAATAAAACGCGAGCGGGAAATTATTGGCATTATGAAGGACTTCAATTTTCAATCGCTGAAAGAACCCATCCAGCCCCTTGCTATTTTACTGGGTCCACAGCCCAATTGGGAGATGGCAATACGCCTGACACGGGGAGATAGCGACAAAAAAATAGATCTGGTAAAATCCTTATGGAAAAAGTATGCCGACAACGCTCCGTTTGAATATACTTTCCTTGACAAAAATTTTGAAGCAAAACATCAAACGGAAAAACGCATCGGACTACTTTTTCTTTTGTTTACATCCCTTGCTATTTTCATCGCCTGCCTCGGATTGTTCGGCCTGGCAGCATTTATCGCCGAACAACGTACGAAAGAAATCGGCATTCGTAAAGTCGTGGGTGCCAGTGTTCGTGAAATTGTGTTAATGATCAACCGCGATTTCATGAGGCTGGTTGGTATTGCAAATTTAGTGGCATGGCCGGTAGCCTGGTGGATTATGCACACATGGTTAAACGAATTTGCGTTTCGAATACCATTCCCCTGGTGGGTGTTGCTTGTCGCCGGGGTAGTTACA
The DNA here is from genome assembly GCA_963846745.1 of uncultured Bacteroidota bacterium. Classification (GTDB taxonomy): domain Bacteria; phylum Bacteroidota; class Bacteroidia; order Cytophagales; family Cyclobacteriaceae; genus Chryseolinea. The sequence continues at coordinate 252,010 of CAWJXE010000011.1, forward strand.
CTCTTAATTGCATTTATCTCGATAAGTTTTCAGGCGGTAAAGGCCGCCGAAGGTAATCCCGTAAGGTCTTTGAGGACTGAATAGTACAAATTGAATGAATTCATATTCGTCGTGGCTACCCCTTAGTTTTTCTAACCTTACGATTGATCAAAGGCTATTGTTAGTAAGAAAGGCAATGTGTCTGTTCTTGCTCATTGGCATGCTCCTATCATTTAATCTATGGAAAGCTGACAGGTTTTTTCCGCTAGCGCCTTTCGTCCATGGGTTAAATGAAAGTAGCACACAATTAAATTCTTTACTATTGACCGTGCTCACACTGTCGTTGATGGCCGCGATTTTTTCGAATAAAACTATTTTCATCCGTGTAGCCCTTTGCGCTTTAATTATTATCCTGTTGCAAGATCAACAGCGGTGGCAACCATGGGTCTATTGCTATTTGCTTTTACTGCTTCCATTCGCCATTTCCCCTCGCGAAAGACAACCCATTTCCGCATTGATTTGCGCACAAATTGTGCTTATTGGAATTTATTTATGGAGTGGCATTCATAAATTCAACTCAAACTTTATTGAACTCACCTTTACTAACATCCTTACCAATTTTTTTCAAATCAAAAATGAAAAAATTATCAATGTCATTAGATACAGCGGATATCTTGTTCCCATAATAGAAGTATTCATTGCTGTTGCCTTAACTATTCCGAAACTCCGGACGCTTGGTGTTCTACTCGTGGTTTCGATGCACACGTTTATCTTGGTTTACTTAAGCCCACTTGGAGTTGACGACAACTCTATTGTTTATCCCTGGAACATTGCAATGATATTGCTTACTGCCTTGCTATTCTTTAAACAAAAAAATAATGTTACTTCTATTATTCAGGGAACTATTCAAATGAAATTACTATCGGCTGTACTCATAGTTTTGGTTTTGATTTTGCCGTTGCTCAATTTCATTAACAAATGGGACAGCTATCTCTCGTTCTCGTTATACTCTGACAAAATATACGTTGCACTATGTTGCCATTGAAAACACACAGATCAACAAAATTGATGATCGATTCCATAAATATTTTGTGCATATAAAGGGACTTTCAGGCGGCATGATCATCGATATTAACAAATGGTCTACAGGAGAACTTAACGTTCCGTTTTATCCAGAAACAAGAGTTTTTAAGGATGTATGCAAATCGTTTTGCAAGTTGGGAATAGAACCAGGAAAAATATATTTTTTGGAATTTCAACAACCTCTAAGAAATCAAGATATTTCAAAGATATACCTGTGACGGCTTGGATTGAAAGCTCACGGGCTATTGATCTGAAGTGGTTAAAAATAGTCTCAAGACAACCATTCCCGCTATAAATATGACCAGCGGAGTGAATAACGAATCGGCAAAAGTTACCAATGAAAATTTATTGGATTCAAACAAGCCAAGCAGTACAAGAAGGCCCGATAGTGTTGCAAATGAAACCCATCCCAGTATTAATGCAACGATATGCCTAAAAGCGCCGTTCCATCGCGCCTGAATGTTCCTCCTCCGAACGAATGCAATTATATAAATTATAAGCCCGACTGCTATGACCAATAGTACTATTGCACTCAATATCATGACGTAACAGATTTACCCTGAATCTTCAATTTCATCGCGACATACACAATCATAGAAATAAAGAAAATAAACAGTCCGTATAGAATATTAATAAGGGCTACCTTCAAACCGCCCATAATTACTGGAAAGGGAATGACTTCCTTGCTCGCTTCCAAAGCGTTAAAAGCAAAAAACAATGCTACCAAGGTGCCAATTGTTCCAACCGCCAAAGATAAACCGCCTAGATGTTTAATAGTCTCGATCCATTTTTCGTCAATGGATTTCTTTTTTAAGTAATTATAGATGACATAGGTGACCACACCCAAATTAAAAAGAAACAATAGGGTTATCGGATGCATATATTCGACTCCGCCAGCGATATAAATGTTGATAAGATTCGACATAATATAAAGTTTAAGTTTAAATTTTACTTCAGCAAGCTTATCAAAAAGATTCGGAGCGATCTTGCTTTTTTGGTCAAGGATGATCTTGGAGAACCTAACGAATATAAATGAACCGGTTATGACGAAAGGGCGCCGAAATGTGTTGAAAGGGGCATTTAATTGTTCCATATAAATCTATAATTATTACAGGCCCGCATTTTTTCCTAATTATGCATTCTTGATATGAACCGTATCACCTTACTTTTCGACACTTTTTTTACACAGCGACGATGGGTTGCTCACGGCTGCTTTTGGCTCCTGATCCTGGCCTTCTATGTAATCTTTTTTGGGCGCAGGACGGAAAATTACTCCCTTACATTTTTCTTTGTCGGTCTTTTAATGCCAGTCACCATAGGTACTACATACTTCGTAAACTATGTGTTAATACCGCGATATCTTATGCGGGAACAGTACCTCTTCTTTGGAATTTACTTCACTTACACCCTACTCGGTTCTATGTTTCTGGAGACTGTTATTGCACTCGTTACTTTTATCATTATGGCAGAGCTCAGCATTAAAAGCATGAGTCCCGCTTCAATCGACATTGTCTTTTTGCTCACATCGTTGTTGATGGTAATTTTCTTCGCGAGTGGAATTAAAATGTTATTGCATTGGAAAAAATCAAAAGAGGAGTATCAAAAGCTGATGCGAGAAAAAGTCGAGACTGAATTGAAATTTCTCAAAACGCAACTCAATCCACACTTTCTGTTCAACACATTGAATAACCTTTACTACCTGGCTACTGTCAAATCGGATAAAGCTCCCCAAGCTATTCTTTGTCTTAGCGATGTGCTCGACTACGTGTTGAAAGAAGGTAAATCAACGTATGTACCCCTTGACCGAGAACTAAGACACCTCCGTAACTACGTGGATCTGGAACTCCTTCGGTACGAAGATCGGGCCCATATCGATATAAAAATTCTTGGAAGGCCCGAAAACCACATCATTGGTCCAATGATGTTGATCACGTTAATGGAAAACGCTTTCAAACATGGTGTCGAACCAGTCGCGGAAAAGCCCTGGATTCACATGTCAGTGGAGTGCGATGATCAGCAGCTGAACATTAATATTAATAATGGCAGGAAAAATAAAATGAACGGTCATGGAATCGGATTGGAAAATCTCCAAAGCCAACTGAAACATTTATTCGGGGAGAGATTTCGACTGGTTATTGACGATAATATTGCCGAATCTTTCGGTGTAAATCTCGTAATACATAAGGAGAAACAATGAAATTCAAATACGTTATCGTTGACGATGAGCCCCTGGCCAGGAAGTTAATCAGTTCTCACGCCTCCAAAATTGAAGGACTTGAATTTTATGGCGAGTGCTCAAACGCAATCGAAGCCAGTAATTTATTGAGAAACAAAAAGGTTGACTTGATATTTCTCGATATTCAAATGCCCGAAATTGACGGCCTGAAATTCATCAGTACGCTGAAGAATCCACCCGGGATCATCATTACTACAGCTCATCGTGATTTCGGACCTGAGGCGTTTGAACTTGATGTGATCGATTACCTATTGAAACCCATTCGGTTCGAGCGTTTGCTAAAGT
>CAWJXE010000012.1:0-154760 GCA_963846745.1 uncultured Bacteroidota bacterium
TTAACAGGGGTTTCAGCTTTAGGCCGCCAAATAGACAAATCTTCAGAATACGCTTGTCCTTGAGAGGATGAAACCGTCGTGCTTTTTGGACTGGCACAACTGGCTAGCCATACTACGACAATGATGTAAATGAAAATGTGATGGCTCCGCATGGCTAATGAATTATGATACACCGGTTATTCAAGATATCCTCTTCCACTTTTTTGTATTTAACATCGCGCAAAACCTTCCCGTCGGGGTACTGAACACTTACACGATCATTTCTTCCTGCGACTTTTTCAGATTTAGCCGGCATTACCTTTTCTTGCGGAGGTCTTGATGTTTGCGCTGGCGCTTCTCTCTCTCCTCCACTCAGCAACGATCGGGATTCTTCCTTCTGCTCATTCAGCCGAACGCGAGTGCGCGGCGCCCTCGCCTCCTGGACTTGATCCGGTTGTTGAACGGGGATGTCGGCCTTGAGCAAGAAGGATATTGTGTCCTCGTTTACTTTTGCGATAAAACGTTTAAATAATTCAAAACCTTCGAACTTATAGATCAACAATGGATCCTTTTGCTCATACACTGCATTTTGCACAGATTGTTTTAAGTCATCCATTTCGCGCAGGTGCTCTTTCCATAACTGATCAATGATAGCAAGCGCAATCATTTTTTCCATCGACTTGACCAATTCCGCATTATTTGTATTGACAGCTTTTGCCAAGTTAGCTGCTACACCAATTTGTTTTTGTCCATCGGTAAATGGAACAAGAATATTTTCGACCGTTCCACCGCGCGTTTTGTAAATTTCTTTTACTATCGGTAACGCCTTTTCGGCGACCATTTTATTCTTTTTATGATAGTGTTCCAGTGCTTTGTTGTAAAGGTCCTCTGCCAATTTTGGCTGATCAAGCTTGTCAAAAGTCTCTTTGGTAATTTCGTAGTCGAGTCCCAGGATACTCAGCGCATTTAATCGCAGACTTTCATAATCCATTGCATTTTTAGCATTGATTACCATGTCTTCGCATGTATCAAATAGCATGGTAAGAATATCCAGTTCTAAACGTTCACCAAAAAGGGCATTCTTTCTGCGTTTATAAATTACTTCGCGCTGAGAGTTCATCACGTTGTCGTACTCCAGAAGGCGTTTACGAATTCCGAAGTTGTTCTCCTCCACTTTCTTTTGAGCACGTTCAATGGAACTTGTCACCATAGAATGCTGAATGACTTCGCCTTCCTTCAAACCGAGTTTGTCCATGATGCGCGCAATACGCTCCGGCATGAACAGGCGCATGAGATTATCCTCTAACGACACATAGAAGTGAGAAGTACCTGGATCTCCCTGACGTCCAGACCGACCTCTAAGCTGCCGGTCAACCCGTCGTGATTCGTGACGTTCTGTGCCTATAATTGCCAACCCCCCTGCTGCACGCGATTCAGTGGTAAGTTTAATATCCGTTCCACGACCTGCCATGTTCGTGGCAATCGTAACAGTTCCCGGTTTACCTGCCTCAGCAACAATTTCCGCTTCCCGTTGATGCTGCTTTGCATTCAATACCTGATGTTTGATCTTCCGCATTTGAAGCAACCTGCTCACTAATTCGGAAATTTCGACGGAGGTCGTACCAACCAATACAGGCCTTCCCTGCTGTGTCAATTTTACGATTTCTTCGATCACAGCATTGAATTTTTCCCGCATCGTCTTATACACCATATCGTCATAATCCTTGCGTATAGCTGGCCTGTTGGTTGGAATGGTAACGACATCCAGTTTATAAATATTCCAGAATTCGCCTGCTTCCGTTTCAGCCGTACCCGTCATCCCGGCCAGCTTATGGTACATGCGGAAGTAGTTTTGCAGCGTGATGGTTGCATAAGTTTGCGTCGCGTCTTCAACCTTCACATTTTCCTTAGCTTCGATCGCCTGGTGTAATCCATCGGAATAGCGCCTGCCTTCCATGACGCGCCCGGTTTGCTCATCTACAATTTTTACTTTACCATCGACGATGATGTATTCGGTGTCTTTTTCAAAAAGCGTATAGGCTTTCAGTAATTGATTTACACTATGAATACGTTGTGATTTAGTCTGATAATCCCGAATGACTTCTTCTTTCTTGTGAAATCTGGCAGCTTCATCCAACGCATTATCTTTTTCTATCCGGTTTAATTCGGTTCCGATTTCAGGAAGAATAAAAAATTTCGGATCCTCGCCTTCACCGGTAATCAGATCGATACCCTTTTCAGTCAGATCAACACTATTATCTTTTTCATCGATGATAAAATACAATGGCTTATCCGCCTCTGGCATATTCCGTTTATTGTCGGCCAGATAATAATTTTCTGTTTTCTGCAGAATGGCTTTATTTCCAGTCTCGCTTAAATATTTGATCAAAGGTTTATGCTTTGGCATCGCGCGAAATGCACGGAACAAATTCAGACCTCCATCTTTTTCGTTATTTTCCCCAATCTGTTTACGGGCGTTGTTCAAATATTCGTTGACGATTTTTTTCTGTGCTTCGACCAACTTGAAAATGCGCGGTTTCAAATCATAGAATTCATGTTCATCGCCCCGTGGCACTGGACCTGAAATAATCAAAGGAGTTCGCGCTTCATCAATCAATACTGAGTCCACTTCATCCACCATAGCAAAGTGGTGTGAGCGTTGTACAAGTTCCTGAGGATCGCGCGTCATATTATCGCGCAGGTAGTCAAAGCCGAACTCATTGTTCGTTCCATAGGTGATATCCGCTTTGTAGGCATTGATCCGGGCCGGTGAGTTAGGCTCGTATTTATCAATACAATCTATCGTTAGACCATGAAACTGAAAGATGGGTCCCATCCATTCGCTATCGCGGACAGACAGGTAATTATTTACGGTAACAAGGTGAACTCCTCGTTTTGCCAGGGCATTTAAAAAAGCAGGAAAAGTAGCCACCAGTGTTTTTCCTTCTCCTGTTGCCATTTCTGCGATCTTACCTTCATGCAATACAATTCCTCCGATGATCTGCACTTCATAATGAACCATGTCCCAGGTAATCATATTACCTGCAGCCATCCACTTATTATACCAAAGGGCTTTATCACCCTCAATCTTTACATTTTCCCTGACTCCCGAGATCACGCGATCAAAATCCTGCGCGGTAACTTCCAGGTATTCATTTTCTTTAAACCGTTTTGCTGTTTCACGCACAATAGCAAACGCGTTGGGCAATACTTTCAACAAAACTTTTTCGAGCTCTTTATTTCGATCCTCCTCCAACTTGTCGATTTGACCGAAGACGTGATTCTTTTTCGTTTATATCGAGCGAGGGATTATCGGCGATTTTTTGATGTAAGCTGGCCAGTTGATCATCAATGTTTTTTAGTTCCTGATTGATTTGTTCCTGGATCTTTTTTGTTTCGCCGCGTAGCGCATCGTTGCTCAGGGATTTAATTCGCTCGCCCTCTTGTTTGGTTTGTTCAACCAAGGGCATTACACGTTTAATATCTTTTTCAGACTTCGTTCCGAAAAGTTTGGCTATAAGTTTCAGCATGCTTTTATTGTTCGTTTTCCGTTAATCGTTATCCGTTATCCGTATCGCCCTTGTTAACGGACAATGCAGAACGGCCCTCCAACGGAGGTCAAAGTTAAATTTGTTTTTTGAATTCCGGATGAGCAATTACAGTTCCAATTGGCCTTTAAAGACCATTTTGGCAGGGCCAATGAGGTAAATCTCTTGAAATGTGCCCGACTGTCCGCTTTTGAATTCGACAGCAAGATTTCCGCCCAGGGTATTGATGTTAACAGGGAGAAACGGCCCCTTTCAACGAAGCTGCTAAAGCTGCTGCCGTAATGCCTGTTCCGCAGGATAGTGTTTCGTTTTCAACACCACGCTCATAGGTTCTTACAAAAATGGTGTTGTCCTTTTGCAATTCCACAAAATTCACATTCGTTCCGCCTGGCTGAAACTGATCTTCATATCGGATTTTTCTGCCCTCCTCGAATACAGGATAATTTTTGACATCCTGAACAAATCGTAGGAAATGCGGTGATCCAGTATGAATGTAATAGTCATTACCCATCATCTTTGTCTCCTTTACATCTCCCATTTTTAGTCTGATATTTCCAGAAGGGAGTATTTCGGCGGCATGGGGACCATCGAAGGCAGTAAATGTTGCTTTCCCATTCACGAGTCCCAGCTGCGAAGCGAATTGCAACTGCTGCACGACACCCGTTTCCACAGAGACTTTTTGATCCGTCACTGTTAAAGTATTCCAGGTGGAAATTAAGTGTAGGATGATTTTCAATAAGCATCAATCCATCAGCACCAACGCCAAACTTCGGATGGCATATTCTTGCAATCTGCTCGTTTGTAAAAGTCAGCTTTGCTTCGCGATTGTCGATGATCACAAAGTCATTGCCTGTTGCCTGATATTTATGGAAGTGAACCGTACTCACTTTAAGACCTTAAAATTGTTTGAAATGAAAAAGGAGCGGTGCTATTTGACCTCTTCGTAATCGATGTATTCACCGGGTTTGGAATCACTCTTTCGCTTTTGATTCTGATCACCCTCAAATGTCTTTTTCTGGTGCTGGTTCCGGAGTTGTTGGGAAGCCGCCCCAGCCTTAAAAAATAAGGAACCCAATTTATACACCAGGTATAAAACCAGACTGGTGATGATCAGAAATTTAAGCATGGTATTATTTCAATCAGTAACCTTAAAACAAAGGTATAGGTTCAACGAGTAATTAACCAATTTAGTCCAACACTTTCCGAATATTTTGGCCAGGAGCGCCTAAAAATCCCAAGAATGGCTAAACTGAGACCAGGATCGCTGAAAGCAGAGTTTATCGACTCAGGTAGAGGTTTCGCTCCGAATAAATTTTCATGAAATAATCGTCCATGAGATCATCGATGAAATAAATGGATTCGCCTGTGGATTTCATTTCCGGCCCCAGTTCCTTATTTACGTCCGGGAAATTTGTGAAAAGAGAACACAGGTTCCTTAATGGCATATCCTTTTTTCGTCGGATTGAAGGTAAAGTCCTTTACCTTCTTTCTCGCCCAGCATCACTTTGGTGGCATAATTAACATAAGGCTCATCGTAGGCTTTGCAAATAAAGGGTACTGTTCTCGACGCGCGCGGGTTGGCTTCAATGATATAAACTTTGTCATTCTTGATCGCAAACTGAATGTTGATCAATCCTACCGTCTGAAGCGCAAGCGCAATCTTATGGGTGTAGTGTTCAATTTGTTTGATTACAAAATCACCGAGATTATAAGGAGGCAAAACCGCATACGAGTCACCGGAGTGAATGCCCGCCGGTTCGATATGCTGCATGATACCAATGATGTATACATCCTTTCCATCGCAAATGGCATCGGCTTCCGCTTCGATGGCGCCATCTAAGAAATGATCGAGCAATACTTTATTCTCTGGCAAATGTTTCCAGATATCCAGGATATGATCTTCGAGCTCCTGTTCGTTGATGACAATCTTCATGCTCTGCCCGCCCAAAACATACGAAGGACGCACTAACAACGGGAAGCCTATTGTTTTTGAAACTTCAATCGCTTCGTCAGCATTTGTCGCGACACCAAAATTCAGGATAAGGGATCGCCAATTCTTTCAGCAGTGTTGAAAACCTGCCGCGGTCTTCGGCCAAATCAAGGGCATCAAAAGTGGTCCCGATTATCTTAATTCCATACTTGTGAAGTTTCTCCGCCAGCTTCAATGCGGTCTGACCTCCAAGCTGCACGATAACGCCTTCGGGTTTTTCATGCTGAATAATATCGTAGATATGTTCCCAGAATACGGGCTCAAAATATAGCTTGTCGGCAATGTCAAAATCAGTAGAAACTGTCTCGGGATTGCAGTTGATCATGATGGTCTCATAACCACATTCTCTCGCTGCCAACACACCATGAACACAAGAATAGTCAAATTCAATTCCTTGCCCGATTCGATTCGGTCCCGATCCCAACACAACAATCTTCTTTTTTGAAGAGGATACCGATTCATTTTCTGACTCAAAAGTTGAGTAGTAATACGGCGTCTTCGCTTCAAACTCTGCTGAACAGGTATCAACTAATTTGAAGACGCGATTTATACCTAAATCCTTACGCTTATTATAAACTTCACTTTCCCAACAATCCAGCATGTATGCAATTTGTCGGTCGGCAAAACCTTTCTCTTTGGCTTTTCGAAGCAGCGGCGCCGGAATCGTGTGCAGGTCGTATTTGCTGATTTCCTTTTCAAGCTCCACCAGTTCTTCGATCTGCTTGAGGAACCATCGATCAATTTTCGTGAGCTTGGAAATCGTTTTTAACGGTATGCCTAGCTTAATCGCGTCGTAGATGTGAAATACACGGTTCCAGCTCGGGTGCTCCAGACTATAAAGCAATTCATCTTGTTTGGTTAATTCCTTACCATCGGCTCCCAATCCATTTCTTCTAATTTCCAGCGACTGACACGCCTTTTGAAGCGCTTCCTGGAAATTTCTTCCAATGCCCATCGCTTCGCCAACAGACTTCATCTGCAGTCCCAGCTTGCGATCCGTGCCCTGAAACTTATCAAAGTTCCAGCGCGGTACTTTTACAATGACATAATCAATCGCCGGTTCAAAATATGCGGTTGTGGTTCCCGTGATGGCATTCTTTAATTCATCGAGGTTATAACCGATCGCCAGTTTCGCAGCAATTTTTGCGATAGGATAACCCGTGGCCTTGGAAGCAAGCGCTGAAGATCTTGATACCCGTGGATTGATTTCTATGCCGATGATATCATTATCATCGTCTGGATTAAGCGCAAATTGAACGTTGCACCCCCCTGCAAACTGACCAATACCGTTCATCATTTTAATGGCGAGGTCGCGCATGTGCTGATAGACGGTATCAGGCAAGGTCATTGCTGGTGCCACTGTTATTGAATCGCCCGTGTGAATCCCCATCGGATCGAAATTCTCGATCGAGCAAATAATGATCACATTCCCAACGCTATCGCGGAGCAACTCCAGCTCATATTCTTTCCAGCCCATAATACTCTTTTCCACAAGCACCTCGTGAATGGGTGACGCGTGTAAGCCATTATTTAGGGCATCATCGAAATCTTCGTGATCGTTTACAAAAGCGCCTCCAGTTCCTCCCAAGGTATATGAAGGTCGGATAACGAGTGGAAAACCAATTTCCTGGGCGATCTCTTTTCCTTGTAAGAAAGAAGTTGCAGTACCTCCCTGACAAACACCCACACCAAGCTCCAGCATTTTGAGTCGGAACTTCTCGCGATCTTCGGTGGTCTCGATCGCATGGATGTCAACTCCGATAATGCGTACGCCATAGTGTTGCCATATTCCCGCTTTTTCGCAATCAATGCAAAGATTGAGAGCAGTTTGGCCGCCCATTGTCGGTAATACAGCATCGATATGATGTTTTTCCAATATCTCCCGTATCGACTTTTTAGTGAGCGGCGTGAGGTAAACATGATCAGCCGTCACTTTGTCAGTCATGATCGTCGCGGGATTTGAGTTAATCAGCACTACCTCAATTCCTTCCTCGCGAAGTGAACGGGATGCTTGCGAACCTGCATAATCAAATTCACAGGCTTGTCCGATAATAATAGGGCCGCTACCGATGATGAGGACCGAGCGAATACTTCTGTCTCTTGGCATTTCTAGTTGAGTCGGGTGAACAAAATTGCGCAAAAATAAAACACAGATCGAAATGATCTAGAGATTGGCCAGATTAATTATTGTGAACTTTAAATTTAGGTTTTGAATTTATAACCTCAATCGTAACCATTGATCGAATCTTCATCTGTTTGAAAAAAAATCCCTTTCAATAGTTGAATAGAATTAAGATTTTGATGCCCGAAGGAGGAACTATGAACGTCAATCAAAAAGGAAAAGAACAGCATACTTACGATGCAATCGTGGTGGGATCAGGAATTAGTGGCGGGTGGGCTGCCAAGGAACTTTGTGAAAAAGGCTTAAAAGTATTAATGCTGGAGCGGGGTAAACCTATGGAACATCCGAATTATCCCACGGCGACCAAGGATCCATGGGATTTTCCGCATGGAATGCGCCTGACGGAGGAGGACAAGGAACGCGGCTACATCCAAAAGCGTCATTACAGCTACCGGGGAGATAATAAAGCATTCTACATCAACGATAAGGAAAATCCTTATACCGAAATAAAACGATTTGACTGGATCCGTGGCGATGTTGTCGGAGGGCGTTCTTTGCTTTGGGCGCGCATGAGCTATCGATGGAGTGACCTGGATTTTACGGCCAATGTTACCGATGGCCACGGCATCGACTGGCCAATCCGTTATCGGGATATTGCGCCCTGGTACGATTATGTTGAATCCTTCATCGGCGTGAGCGGACAGGCAGAGGGTATTCCACATCTTCCAGATGGAAAATTTCTGCCTCCTATGGAAATGAATTGTGTTGAGAAGCAAGCCAAGAGTTTAATCGAAGCAAAATTCCCCGGCCGAAGGGTGACGATGGGCCGTACGGCAAATTTGACACAACCTGTTAAAGGAAGGGGACAATGCCAGACCAGAAATCTTTGCCATCGCGGTTGTCCGTATGGCGCATATTTTAGTACGAACGCCAGCACATTACCCGCGGCGTTTGCCACTGGCAAGCTTACACTTCGTCCGCACTCCCTGGTAAACAAAGTTCTGTACGACGAGAAAAAAGGCAAAGCGATCGGCGTGGAAGTCACCGATGCTGAAACCAACGAAGTAATGGAGTTCTATTCCAAGATAATTTTCCTAAATGCCTCCACTGTCGGTACAACTTTTATCTTATTGAATTCCATCTCCAATCGATTCCCCAACGGACTGGGTAATGGAAGTGATCAGGTAGGTCGAAATTTAATGGATCATCACAAACAAGCGGGAGCTACGGCATCCGTGGAAGGATTTGAGGATAAGTATTACATCGGTCGCCGCCCGGTGGGACTATATGTTCCACGCTTCAGAAACATTAATGAAAAAAGGACGGATTACATCCGTGGATTCGGAATGCAGGGTGGTGCAAGCCGTGAAGGATGGGGAAGTTTAGTAAAGTCAACTGCTTTGGGCGCCGCGCTGAAGGAACAGGCCGAGATTCCTGGTGAATGGCGTATTGGTTTTGGAGGATTTGGGGAATGTTTGCCTTATCCCGAAAATCGAATAACACTCAACACACAACAAAAAGATAAATGGGGTCGGCCTACGTTGAACATCGATGCTGAGTTCAAAGAAAATGAAAAGGCCATGCAACAAGATATGGCCAACTCGGCAGGTGAAATGTTTGAAGCCATCGGGTACAAAAATGTAAAGACCTATGTCAATACCTCTTTCCCTGGAAATGCGAATCATGAGATGGGGACTGCACGGATGGGAAAAGATCCAAAAACATCAGTCTTAAATGCATTCAATCAAATGCATGAAGTAAAAAATGTTTTTATCACCGACGGTTCATTCATGGCATCCTCGGCGTGCGTAAATCCGTCGTTGACCTATATGGCGCTAACCGCAAGAGCCTGCGACTATGCGGTTAAGGAATTAAATAAGCTAAATCTTTAATAATTATCGAACCACGACAATTTTTCGTGTGAGTACTTCATCGCCGGTGCGGATTTGCACCTGGTATACCCCGCTGGCTAACGCGGAAACATTTAAGGAGCTTTCCTTTTCATTATTAGGGTCAATCGTTTGGCGGGAAACTAAATCGCCGTGTACATTATATATATCGATCTCAATTGGCTCGCTTGAAACTGAATGTTTCATGAATAGGACATCATCATGAATCGGATTTGGATAAAGCAAAGTGGTTTTCGCAAGGGAGGTTTCAGTCCCCGTTATAATTCCGATAGATTTTGACTCAATGTCTTCGCAGCCTTTATCGGAAGTGGCTTTGAGCGTAACGGTATAACCACCGATTGCATCATATTGGTGTGAGGGATTTTCTTCCATGCTTACTCCTCCATCACCAAAATCCCACGCCCACGATATGGCGCCACTGCTCTCATTTGAAAAAATTACTTCTTCTTCTGTTGAAATTACTTCCGGCGTCGCCGTAAATGCGGCCACTGGTGCCGGGTTGACGATTACATCAACAGGCAATGACGTACAAGGAAGTGAACCTTTGCGTACCGTAACTGTATAGCTACCCGCGGTAACAACATCGATCGTTTGTGTTTTTTCGCCATTACTCCAGGTATACTCATCGCCAACGTCCACTGAAAGTGCAATACTTTCCCCTTCACAAAATTCAAGATCTGGAGGGGCGATAATTTCCGGGGGAGGCGTTACACCAACGGCTACTGGAGTTCTTAGGCTTTCATAATGGTGATCGGCATTTGAGACGTAGACCAATGTATCTTTTTTCAATCCTGGAATTTTAAATTGAGATCCTGAGAAAACCGGCGTGCCCCCAATAAATTCCTTATACCAGTTAAATTTTGTCGCTCCCGTGGCCTTTAAGAGAGCATCGGTCTCCCTGGCACACGTCAATACTATTTGCCACCGGTTTAGGTGCCTTAAAAGTGTAATTGTAAAGTGAGTCGGCGTACTTCGCAGAATTGATCAGGTTTGTCTGCGTGCTCGCTCCATGCAAGGCAAAAGCAATGGTAATTTCCTGGCCTCCCGCGATTGTATAAGGGCCAGAACCAACGACATGACTAACATCATTTCCCGAAGTACCGCCGGCATTTATCTTGACCAATCCGGAAGAAATACTGGTATGTTTTTCTGCATCCGTAAATCCGTCATAAAGCCCAAATGGATTGCCAGCAATCGTGTTGTCGTTGTCAATAGCATAATAGGTTGCATTGCCCGTTAACGCCTGTATCCCCGCCCTCGGCAGCGAAGACGGTTGTGCTGGATAGACATAGCCTAACCGGGTACTATTATCCCATGACGCACGGTCGCTGCTGCCTCCGGAAAGTATATCCCAGTCGGCAAAAATGCCCATGTAAAAATTGGATAAAGGAGTCGCCGTTGTGTTTTTTATTTTGTATTCAAGAATGACGAAATTTTTATACGGCTCATTTTTCCAAACCATAGTGCGATAGGAGATTAGCAACGTCTGTGCGCTTTCATTGGCTGCATTTCTAAAGGATCCCGTAACTTCCGAATAAGATCTTTCGCCAGGGGTTATCTTTTTTATTTTAGTCGCCGACGTAAAATCCTGGTTGTAAACTCCACCAACACCCCTTACATTATCGAATATAACAGAAGATGAAGTGCCCATAATGACACCCATTTCATACAGTAACTGTTCATCATTGTAAACAAATCCGGAGCCATTGTTTTGGGCCTGTGTGTTTCCATAGCCTATTCTTCCGGCAGAGGCAATGCTGGTCGCAATATTATTTTCATTTACATCAATGAACGAAGGGATGACAAAATTTATTAGCTGCGTATCATGATAAGAACCATCCGTAAATGTAAGTAAGGCCTCAACGGGTTGATCGATGGGTAAGTTCGGAGCAAAGGTTAGTTCAAATGGTTTCGCGTTATTATTGACAGAATCATTTGTTTGAATTACTCCAGCACGAAATTCAGGTTGTGTTATCGTTATGTAAGGTGAAGTCGAGGTTAACGTAATTTTTAGCGCAGACGAAGATGGTTTGAGGTAATTTGTAAAATTGAAATATAGTTTGGCACTTTGGCCGGGCCCAGGAAAATCACCCGCAGCATTTACCAGGCGCTGATGGTTTGCGCGAATGGAAGGACTTTGAAATGTCAGCGCGCGGGCGATGTCCAAACGTCCCTTACCTAACTTGTTGATGAACGTAGGATTATTATCATAAAAAGTTTCATCCGCTGAGATTCTAAGCTGCTCCAATACTTGTAAAGGTGTATAGGTAGGGTTGTGAGCCCAAACCAATGCAGCGGCGCCGGAAACAATCGGGGCCGACAATGATGTACCCGAGTCTGTCCGGTAGCCATCATCGTAGTTCGTGGTATAGATATTGGAACCGGGCGCTGTAATGTCGACGGTTTTTCCATAGTTCGAAAACCAGGAACGTACGTCATTCTCATCCGATGATGCTACCGACAGCACATAGTCATATGCTGCGGGATACAAGGGACTTTCCACATTGCTGTTTCCTGCTGCGGCTACCACCAGACAGCCTAAATCAAGTGTAACATATTTGATGATGTCCTGTGCAATTCCACTGTAATTCGGATTGCCCCAGGAACAATTGATAATTTTAGCGCCGTGGGTGGCCGCATATAATACACCTTCGTACAAATCTGATGAATATGAATTCGAATTGCTGGGCTGGTTGTCGGCGTAGTGTTTTGTAAACAATAGCTTGGTGTTAAATCCAACGCCTGAAATTCCTACTGCATCATTCGTCGCGGCACTGGCACATCCCGCGACCATTGTTCCATGTGCAAAACGATTTCCAGAAAACACCGACGGGTTGTTGTCCCCTTTGAAATTAGGTGATCCAATAAGAGCGACATCAGCACCTGAAAAATCCCAACCGCGGTTATTATCGATGTAACCGTCGCCATCGTTGTCTATGCCATCCGTTGGATCGGCAGGATCGATATAAATATTTCCCTGTAGATCTGGATGATTGAGGTCTCCACCGGTATCAACAATTCCGATTATTATCGACGGACTTCCTTGCGTAACGTCCCATGCCTGATTTGCCTTTATTATGTTGAGATAGTATTGATTAACAATTAATGGATCATTCGGCATGAAGAATGATGTCTGAACATAGACAGGTTCAACAATTTCAAAATATCCAGTTGCATACAGATCATTGATATAGTCCTCAATGGGATACGACTTATCAAACTTCAATTTGAAATAAACAGAGAGATCAACATGAGGCTTTCGGGGAGCCATCCTTGCAACACTTTTATTCCGGGATCCGTGGGCTAAAAGAGGTTTGATGTTCGAAGCCCGCAGGTTACCAGGAAGGCGTCCTGCTGGTTGTCCACTCTGAAAGATATCTTTATAGGAAGGTTTTACTTTTACCAAGACGACGCCCGCTTCATAATCCGACCCGCTGGGCAGCTTAAACCTATGGATTTGGGCATGGGCAAAATAATTCACCCAACAGCAAACAATCACGATCCAAACGGTTTTCCAGCTCATCGGTTATTAAGGAATCGGTATTTAGGAATCAAAAGTACGATTTATACCAGGAATTACGAGAAGGTAATGCATGCGATGCACTTAAATCATACCCCTTGACTTCAATTCCAAATATTTGTTAATAGTATTAACCGTAAGGCTTTCCGGGGGCGTTAAAAGTGCTTGAATGCCATGTTTTGTCAATTCCTTCACGATAAGCTTTTTATCATAGCTGAATTTCTCTGCCACCGCCTTGTGGTAAATTTCCTTGAGATTATTGGCAGGTAGGTCTAAGAGAGATCGCATTTCGGTGTTTTCAAAAAATATGACTACCAACAGGTGCTGATTTGACAGGCTTTTCAGATAGGGTAATTGGCGATGCAATCCATAAATCGATTCAAAATTGGTGAACAATAACAACAAACTTCGATGTGTGATTTTTCTTCTGACGTGCGTGAATAGCGAAGAAAAATCCGATTCGCGATAGGATGTTTTTTGGTTGTACAGCACCTCCATAATTCGCAGCATCTGCTTACTTTGTTTGCCTGCCGGAACAATCGAGCCGATCTTATGCTGAAACGTAATTAGTCCCGCTTTATCAGATTTCTTAATCGCAATATTGGAAATCACCAGACTTGCATTGATCGCATGATCCAATAAACTTAGTCCATTGAACGGCATTTGCATCACCCGCCCTTTGTCGATCAGGCTGTAAACCTGCTGCGACCGCTCATCCTGGAAATGGTTTACCATCAAGTGATTTTTTCTTGCAGTAGCCCGCCAGTTAACAGTGCGAAAGTCATCTCCGCTCACGTATTCCCTGATCAGTTCAAATTCCCGGTTTTGTCCAACACGTCGAATGCGCTTGATACCAGATTCCACAAGCCGATTGGAAATAGCCATCAATTCATATTTCCGCATTTGGATGTACGATGGATAAACTGGAACCAATGCATCGCCTGAAAATTTAAATCTTCGCGACAAGAAGCCCAGTGGAGAACTGGCAAAAACGTTTACAGTTCCGAAAGAATATTCGCCACGCTTCACCGGACGAATATGATATTGAATTACCTTTTTTTCCCCGGCTTTAATATTCAGGCGGAAATTCAAATCCCTCCGTTGGAATTGATGCGGTATTTCATCGATGACATTAAGGTCGACCGCGAAAGGATAAAAATTTTCCAGGTGTATTTTTAATTCATTCTCATCGCCGTTTGAAAGTTTTTCCGGTGTAACGCGATATCCGATTACGGCCTTTTTAATTCTGAATAATAGAATGCTATCCGTTAATACAACCGACAACAATAAAAAGAATAGTCCTTTCGAAATCAACAGGAGCCAGCCACCGCTAATAAAACTTGCAATGAAGAATGCTACTACAATAGAAATTGCAATAAACAACCGGTTATTCAGATATAGCGCACGAAGGAATTTCACATTAACGCGGTACTTCTACCTTATCGATAATCTGACTTACAACTTCATCGGTAGTGATACCCTTCCATTTCTTTGTCCGGTGTCAACATAACGCGATGGCGCAGCACTGGTAAAGCAATGAATTTAATGTCTTCCGGCGTCACAAAATCACGTCCGTTGACAGCGGCATAAGCTTTGGCTCCATTTAGAAGCGCGATAGAGGCTCTCGGCGATGCACCTAGAAAAAGCGCTGGACTATTTCTCGTTTCATGAACGATCTGAGCAATATACTTTAACAGGTGATCTTCCAGGTATAACTGTTGTACGGCCTGGCGGTAATTTCCGATTTGTTCTGCCGACAACACCGCATTAATGTTCTCAGTCGGATTAATACCTTTTCTTTGGTGGTGACCGCCAATAATTGCTACCTCCTGTTCAAGGTTTGGATAGTCCACCTGGATCTTAAAAAGAAAACGGTCAAGCTGTGCTTCCGGCAGTCGATAGGTACCTTCGTGCTCAATAGGATTTTGTGTGGCCACCACCATGTAAGGATGATGCATTGCGTAGGTCGTGCCATCAACTGTTACCTGCCTTTCTTCCATAACTTCAAATAAAGCGGCCTGCGTTTTAGCCGGAGCACGATTGATCTCATCGATCAGTACTATGTTGGAGAAGATTGGACCCGCCTTAAATTCGAATTCAGATTTTTTAATATTAAAAATCGAAGTACCCAATACATCCGACGGCATGAGATCAGGTGTAAATTGAATCCGCGAAAACTTGACTGAAATAACTTTTGAAAGAAGTTTCGCTGTGAGCGTTTTTGCCACGCCTGGAACTCCCTCGATCAGCACGTGACCATCGGCTAAAATTGCAGTGATCAATAGGTCGATCATCCTTTCCTGCCCGACGATTATTTTTCCGATCTCTTCCCGGATCTTAACAATACTGGTATTTAAGGCGGTAAGATCGACGCGGTTTTCAAAAATTTTTTCTTCCATGGTTGTGTTTAAGTGAAGGCTAAGAGCATTACAAGTTAAGTGTTATAACTTTGATCCCTCGCATTTCAGGCAGATGCATTAAATTTTTCGATTCGATTATTTAAATCAATTAGTTCCTCTTCCGAAATTTTTTCTTTCGCCCGGATGGAATTGATAACACTTATCAGGTTCCGGACTTCTTCTTCGCTTCGTCCCGTTTTTTTTGATGCTATCTCTACAAACGTCTCGTCCAGGTGGGTTGTGGTCAGCCAGTATTTTGATCGCAGCTGATCCATAAAAAAATGAATTTTCTTTTCAGCCATGCTTTTATGCTCCCCGCTCTGATAATATAAATTACCGATAGTACCGACAAACTCTAATGTTGTGTTCGCCAGTGGTTTTACAATGGGAATGATCCGCTGCTTTCTCTTCATTTCAAAAAGCATAAACATTAAAATGGAAATTATGGTAATGTAGTAGCCCCAACGTAGTGGTTCGTTCGTCAAAATAAAACGCAATGGAGTCGTGACTTCCATCCGTCCTAAATGATAATATTCGGTCCACATTACATTTTGGATGGGAAGATACGACAAGGTTTTGGAGACAAATTGATGGTTGTTCGATGACAACAAATAGATGTTTGAAAAAATTAAAGGAGTGCTATTGAGAATTAAATTGCCTTTGCCAATCTTCATCCTGATGGTAACAGGGTAGTTATAATCATTTCTGGCAATTACCGTTGTTCCTGTCGTGTCGAATTGACTAAAGTAATTATGAATGTTATCCCGACGGTAGTGAAATTCGTCAAGGGTATCAAGTTGAGCATTGGCGAATTTCAAGTAAGAGGTGTCACGTTTCGTAAAGATATTTCCGCTTTTGAAAAAATAATCGTACGTCTTCAGGCTTAACGTATCCGAAAAGTGGCCCCAAAAATACTCCGCTGAAATAAAGACTGACCCACCCTTTTCAACATGTTGAAGTAACGCTTTGGAATCTTCTTTATCCGCGCTGAAACTTGAACTGATAATTACGATGTTTTCCACCCCATCCAAAGAGTCCTTGATTTCATATAGGGTTTTGTAGGAATGCGAAATAGTCCGGTTCGGAAAAAGTTCTGGCAACAAATTGCTAAATGCGTAAGCCCCATAGGGATTTTTATCATCGTGGGCGAAGGTCATGGTCCAATCGTATTGTTTTGGGCTGAGTAATTTTACGATGACAAACAGTCCAAACGCCAACGAAATGTACAGTATGTATTTCCAATCTTTCCGCATCAGATTCGTCGCCTCCAATCCGTGAACGCATGTTGAACCTTCAAAAACATTTCATGATTTACCGTGAAGTTTCCATACCACGCGTACTCGAAATAATAATTTAGCTCATTGAATCCTTCTTTTAAATCAGCCGCTGTTAACTCCGACAAGTAATCATGGTTTGTTTTGCCCTGTTCCCAATGAATGAAGTTTTTATCAGCCAGCATTTTTAGGGAATTTAGAAATAACAGCCTGATTCCTTTTCGATAATCACGGTCCGCAATCGCCTCCTGTATCAACTTATCAAAATCCATCTCATGAATATTCTCATCCAAGGCATGATAAGGAATAGTACTTGCGCCCTGGCCGGAATAAAATACCTTAAAAGCGTTTACCCTAAGGACCATCATGATAAGAACAATGACCAAGACCAGGCCAAGGATATAAGAAAAAACTCTCCCCCAGTTTGTTGTAACAGCACCTGTAAACAGCGAATCCAAAAATTGCTTAATCAAAAGGATAGCCCGGTCCCACAAACTTTCTGCAATTGTGGGAGGTTCTTTGTATTGAAGGCCTCCATCTGATTTAAGTTTGTTTAACGTTGCACCGTCAAAATTTCTTGCTTCGATTTTAACCGAATCATCGGGAGCCCGCGAATCATCTCCTTCTGAATCTATGAGCGCCGCTACGGAATCATACAGATATGTTGGTCGAATCCGCATCTTGTCCATAGGAATAGAAAGATGTCAACGTGAAAAAACAAACGACCCAAACTAACTTCACCGTCTTTTTCTTAGTTAAAAGTGTTCATCCTCTGGCGAAACATGTGATTGAGCTTGTCCTAACGTTTGTATCTGTGCCATTAATCCTTTAGCTTCTTTCAGTTCCACCAGGTTAAAGTATTGAAAGGCAGTTCCAACGTTCGGCAAAGCAGTAAGAATCATTTGGACAAGATAAGATAGTGTAAACAACACTATGGTGATAACCTGCATCGTCAAAGACGGTTCCTGAAAAGTGTCTACCGACGTTGCGTGCAAAGCCGACACTCCCTGTACAATATACCCAGGGATCAGAAAAATGTAGGAGCTGACGCCCAGCAATTAAGTACAAAACGGTTATTAGCCCAAAAGTGCTCCACCACTTATCTTTCACCAATTTGAAAGATCTGAAAACTGCTTCAAAGAAGCCCTTCTTTTCATAAGTGCGGATAATAAACACAAGGGCCGCCCCGAAAAAAAAGTATACAATTCCGCAGATAAAGAAAAGCATTCCAAAAAAAATCAGAAACGGCGAAATGACTCCCAAAATACCTATGGGGATAAGCAACACAATGTAAGCTGCAACGACCAGTATCATGAACAGGAACAGCGTACTAAAATACATCCAGAATGTAGCACGAACGCGCTCCCACACTTCTGACACTTCAATTTTATTAGTTCGCTTCTTTTCATACAACAGCAAGTAATTATTTATAGTGGCAATGTTCATCACACTGCCAACGGTTAAAAAAACGAGCATTAATACGATCTGAAGCCAGAAGCTCACGGACGTAAAATAATTTCCCATTTCCTCTGCATTATTACCCACCATGCTGAAACTCATGAATTCGCTCATAAAGGAGCCGCTGACCAAACTTGCCACTAACATGGGCGGGCCAGCAATAAAAAGAATACTCTTGCCCAGCGGATTTAAAATTCTGTTTGACGAATTCAAACGTCGCATTTAGCTTCCGGCTAAAGTCGCGGGTTCGGTGAAATTCAATGAAGTTAAAATTTTCCATAACGTTTAAGACGAATTGGGTAGATCACAAAATAATATACCATCAATATGGCTGAAAGACCAATGATAAGCGCTTTAATACTCAATGGCATAAACGCATACCGTGTAATAAATGACTCAATAAATCCAGCAAGAATAAAAAAAGGCACAAGACCCATCACAATTTTTAGTCCTTTCATGCCGCCTTTTTTGAAAGAATCCAGGCGGGAATATGTTCCGGGAAATAGCAAACTATTGCCCATCGTAAATCCCGCAGCTGCAGCAATCACAATAGAGGAGAGCTCGATTGTTCCATGCAGCATGATTACCGGTAGTGCCTGACTCAGCTGTTGTTCTTGCGAAAAGAACATGATAAAGGCACCTACCATCAGACCATTATAAAATAAATATAACCCGGTGCCTAATGATGCAAAAAAACCAAATACAAAGACTCGAAATGACACCAGGATATTATTCCAAGTGATGGAAAAAAACATCATCAGTTCGCTTTCACTGGCATAGACTTGGGTTGGATTTCCGCTTTTAATATTTTCCAATGTCATATTTACATATCCATCGCCCAGAATGAGGCGGACAAACGTGTCATCATATCGAGCTGAAACCGCGCCTATAACACCAGCCACTAAAAAAATAATCAGGGAATAGAGCAGCGGCCTTTGAACTTCATACATAACCGCGGGAAGTTCGTTTTTCCAAAATGTAATGAATCTGTTTTTGTCTTCCTTTTTATTCTTGTAGATGTCCAGGTGTACTTTACTCGCCAGATCATTCAAATAACGTGTGGTCCGGCTCTCCGGATATTGGGTTCGGGCAAAGGAAAGATCATCTGTTACCTGGATGAACAGTTCCGCTAACTTATCAGGATGAGCTTGTTGATTGCTTTTTACTATTTTTTCAAACTCTTCCCAACGCGTTTTATTTTGCCTTATAAAAGCCGCTTCCTTCATTCGACGTGTTTACGTGTGTAGGTGTTTATGTGTTTATGTTGGAGATAGATCCACTTGATGCGTTTGGAAGCCCATATGTGACCTCCTTTCGCTGACGAAACTTTGTTTTATTGGAGAGCCTTATCTGACATTTCAATTACTTTATTCCAGACGCGAAAGACATTTTTAGAACAAATTTTTTCGATGTCTTCGTCGCTGTAGCCACGTTTCAGTAAAACATAAATAAGATTAGGGTAATCCGATACATCCTTTAACCCGATGGGCAACGTATCGCCTACGCCATCATAGTCTGATCCAATACCAACATGATCGATCCCGGCAAGTTTGACAACATGGTCGATGTGATCAGCAACGCGTTCGACATCCGAATACAACGCAACATGGTTTTGAGCAAACTGATCAATGATAGGTTGCGCTGCAGAGTCCCGCGAAGTCAGTCCTTTTGCCGTAAGGACTTTCTCAAGCGAATCCAGAAGATGCCTGTTTACTCTTGTCAGGCTATCAAGAAATGAAGCGCCGAAATTTATTTGAATCACACCACCATTTTTTCCCAAGCGCTTTAATCATATCGTCAGACATATTGCGTTGAAATCCTGGTGTGAAATATCTGCACGATGAATGCGAGGCGATGAGCGGAGCGTTCGTAATCTTTAAAACATCATAGAAGGTACTATCAGAAACGTGAGAGATATCCACCATTATCCCGACGCGATTCATTTCGGCGACGACTTTTTCGCCAAACGGACTAAGGCCATTCCACCGGTTCAGCGAGTCATAGGATGAATCACAAATCTGGTTGTCTTTGCCGTGTGTGAGGGTAATGTATCGGATACCGCGATCATAGAAATACTTCACATTCTCCAAACTATCGCCAATCGGCGCTCCATTTTCCATTCCTAATGGAAGTGATATTTTCCCTGCTTGAGTATTGGCCTCAATTTCTTGCGGCGTTCCTGCCAAAGCAAATTTGTCTGGGTGCGCTTCAACAATTCCATGGATCATATCAATCAACGAATCCGCCAGAACTTTTCCCATATCCGATTTTAACTGATATTCCGAGGGAATATAAATGGACATAAAAGGTGCATCCAAACCGCCCTTTTTTGCACGTTCATAGTCAAAATCTCCTTCTGGTGTACTCACAGGTATCCCCAGATATTCACGTTCCAGCCTAAAATGTTTTATTCTAAGCCGGTAAGGCAAATCCACGTGACTATCAGCGAGGATAAACTTCTGCGCGAGTTCATTTGCCTTGTTGCGTAATTCTCCATCATCTTTATTTTCCGTACATGACACACTTATTATTCCAATAATGAGCAAATACAACAACCTGAAGTTTCATCGCGTAACTTTGTATTTAATAGATTTATTTAGACTTTCCCCAGTCAAGGAAGCTATAATTTCATAGTTATAGCTTTAATTTGAAATTTGCACAAATTTAAAAGTGGATGCAAACCATTCGGGTTAGGACTACACAAAATGTTTTTATAGAGTATCCGTTGGCAAGTGTTGGTGAGAGAATTGCCGCGTATCTCATCGATTGGATTATTCTTGTTCTTTACACCGTTGCTATCGTTGCCATACTGGCAAAACTGGAGGTCAAGCTTTGGTATGTGTGGCTTATCGTCCTGGGGTTTCCCTGGTTGTTCTTCAGTCTTCTGTTTGAGATCTTCATGAACGGTCAAACGCCGGGTAAATTGGCCTTGAAGATTAAGGTGGTACGTTTGGATGGAACACCTCCCGCGATTGGTGATTATTTGATGCGCTGGATATTTAGTTTTATTGATTTCTATATTCTTTCTGGCGCATTGGCCGTGGTCATTATCGCTGTCGGTGGAAAGGGCCAAAGACTCGGTGATATCGTCGCCGGAACGTCAGTCGTAAAACTGGTAGAACATCACCAGATCACAACCCAAAATGTTTTTGTTCCTGTGGAGGAACAGTATACACCTACGTTCACGCAAGTGGTCAATCTAACTGAAAAAGATATTGAACTGATTCAACGCGCCCTGGAGGTTAATCGTGATCAGGGAAATATTCAGCCGGTAATGATTATAACAGAGAAGATCAAAGGCCTGTTGGACATAAAGACTGATCTTCCGCCTGTGAAATTTTTGTACACTATCATTAAAGATTACCAAACCATTACATCTGGATGAGCACGGACGCCTTGCCAACCTACAGCCGCACATACCTGGCGCTCCGGAACGGTCAGGATAAACCTGAAATATGGGTGGCTTATAAAGGAATGATATATGATGTAAGCCGGTCAAGACTATGGCGGGCAGGTAAACATTATGAACATTGGGCCGGCCAAGACCTTACGGACGAGCTGGGAGATGCCCCCCACAATGAAAATGTGTTCGATAAGTTCAAAATCATTGGGATGTTGAAGAATTAATCACTATTTAAGCGGCACATCAACACACATTTATCATTTATTTTTTCTCTTACTTACAAGGTTTAGCTTTGTTGAATGAATAGTTAATGCTAATCTTAGCCCGATTTACCCACTCTTACCCGATTTGAACCGATGATCCTAATTGCGGATAGCGGAGGCTCCAAAATAGACTGGAGACTCCTGACATTTGATGGCACAGTTGTCCAAGCCAATACCCCAGGCTTCAATCCTTATTATCAACCGATTGAGGACTTAACAAAAAATTTCAAAGAAGTTATAGTTCCTAAGGTAACAGAAGGAATTCAAAAGATCTTTTTCTATGGTGCAGGAGTTTCTTCGGAGAAAAATCAAATGACTATTAAGAATGCTTTCTTAGAATTTTTTCCTAAAGCTCAAATTGAAATCGGATGGGACTTGTTGGCGGCAGCGAGAGCACTTTGTGGCCGTGAGCCCGGCATCGCTTGCATCATGGGCACTGGTTCAAATTCCTGTTTATATGACGGCGAACAAATAGTGGGCAACGTGGCAAATCTGGGCTGGATCTTAGCGGATGAGGGATCGGGCGCAAACATCGGAAGAAAATTTCTCGTGGATTATCTCCGGGAGATTATGCCCGAAGGACTGCGGAAACAATTTCATGAACGTTTCCCATTAACGCGAGAGGAATTTTTAGAACGCGTTTATCAGCAAGAAAGGCCAAGTGCATTTCTTGCCAGCTTCACCAAATTTATTTTTCAACATTTGAAAGAACCTTACTGTTACCAGCTTGTGTACAATAGTTTTTCGGAGTTTTATGAAAACAATGTGATGAAGTATGAGAATTACAAAAATCTCAAAGTTCATTTCACCGGCTCCATCGCTTTTTATTTTAGCGATATATTGCGTCAAGTTGCCAATGACAAAGGAATAACCGTGAAAAATATTTTGGAAGGACCCATCGCCGGTCTGACACTATATCATCAAAAAGATCTGACGAGGTGAGCACCACGGAATCTTCTTCTTACTACGAGAATCTCGAACACATGAGTGTTCAGGACTTGCTTGCCAACATAAACCGCGAAGACAAATCAGTGCCACTGGCCATTGAAAAAGTAATACCGCAGATCAGCTCATTAATAAATGTCATTGTTGAAAAAATGCAGGCTGGCGGCAGGCTGTTTTACATTGGTGCTGGCACAAGCGGACGGCTAGGCGTTGTGGATGCTTCTGAAATTCCGCCCACTTACGGAATGCCCCATGGTAAAGTGATTGGATTAATTGCGGGTGGTGATCAAGGCTATACGGAAGGCGGTTGAAAATGCCGAGGATGACCCTGCCCAGGGATGGAAAGATCTCGAAGAACACCTGATCAATCAGCAAGATGTATTAATAGGAATTGCCGCATCAGGAAGAACTCCTTATGTTATCGGGGCATTAAAAACTGCTCGTGCTAATGGCATTGTAACTGGGTGTATTGTATGTAATGAAGGAAGCGAGGTGGCAAAAAATTCCGATTTCCCCATTGAGGTTGTAGTGGGCCCGGAGTTTGTTACGGGAAGTACCCGGATGAAATCCGGAACAGCCCAAAAACTTGTACTTAATATGATTTCCACCACGGCCATGATAAAACTGGGTAAGGTGAAAGGAAACAAAATGGTTGACATGCAGCTCACCAATAAAAAACTAGTAGACCGTGGTGTAAAGATGATTATGAACGAAACCGGCGTTTCGTATGAAGAGGCCGAACAATTGCTACGTCAATACGGTTCTGTTAGAAAAGCCGTGGAGAGCAAGCAAAAGAATGCATGAAATCGAACCATATTATAACTGGTTAAAATATTACGATTCTTCTCTAGACAAACTTTCACCATTTTTTGGAAAGGAGTATAACCTTGATGTATACTCTGAAACGATCTACGGATATTATATTGATCCTGCCTGGGATTCTATCGGATCCGAAACGTTATACATAAAAATCCTTTATGCAGATTATACCTTGGGTTTTACCGTAATCGAATTTATCGGCGAATGGAACGATGCCATCAACAATGATATCATGATGTTGAAACGAAACATCATCGAGGTGCTGACAACTCATGGTATTAACAAATACATTCTAATTGGAGAGAATATCCTCAACTTTCATGGCTCAGATGATTGTTACTATGAGGAATGGTTCGAAGACGTTGAAGATGGATGGATCGCTGCTGTTTCTTTTCCGGAATTCATCCAGGATGAATTTAAAAAATATAACATAGATCATTACATCAACATGGGTGGCACGCTTGCAACTGGATCGATGGCGTACATTGCAGCCGTTACATTTTTTTGAACTGGTGAATGGCTTGATTCAGAGAAGACTTAATTGAACATCATTGACGAGGGCATCGGCCGGCACGAGATAGTCTCGTTTGGATTTTAATTCCTTGCATAAAACTCTTGTCCGTCGAAGCTTACCTTTTTTGAAGTACTTGCCTTGAAGGAGAAATATACTTCCTTCCGGCAGTTGCGATAGAACCGCGGCATGTGACTTTATTCTTATCGAATTGCCGAAAAGCTTCTGTAAGTTTTGTATCGGCAAAGGAGCTGGCTTTCGGATTTATCATATGCCTTCTGAGCTCGTGTAAAATTTCTTCCGGATAAATATGATCCCAAAGCAAGGGAATCAGCAGATCGGTAAACTTTTGTTTCCATTCTTCACCATGAGGGTCGACTCTGATGCCCGAAACGAAGGAACACATGCAGGTGCGCAACCTCATGTATATATGTTGTGAGGAAAAGATACGGGTTGAGATCGTTGTTCAATGTAATACGCGGATGACTTTTGCTTCTTTTGCTGGTAAAATCACCCACTTTTGTTTGTCTGCTCTTGGCTAGCTTCAGCTCAAAGGGACTAGATTTCCATAAATCAAAGCAATACTCAACCGCGGGCGGAGGAAGATGAGTATGTAATATTTCTAGTACTTTGTTGGAATTCATAAAATAAAAAAAGGCTTTAGAAAATTCTAAAGCCTTTTAACGTACGAATCGTTTCAGACTGATTAATTTACAGCAGTTGAATCAACAGCAGCAGAATCTACAACTTCAGAAGCTGAATCAACAACTACTTCTTCAGTAGTAGCCGCAGAATCAACAGCTTCAGCAGCAGGTTCAGCTTTCTTGCCACAGGCAACGAAAGCAAGAGCGAAGCCGCAAACAGCTAACAATGCAATCAATTTTTTCATAGTTACAGGTTTTATAATTTTCACCGCAAATATAATAGTATTATAACAACTCCCGGCAATAAAAGTTATTTTTTCCTAAAGATTAAACGCACTGGTACTCCCTCAAAATCAAAGTGTTCTCTCAATTTATTTTCGAGAAAGCGCTCATACGAGCGTTGAATGTATTGCGGCAGGTTACAGAAAAAAACAAACGATGGAAAACGGGCATTTACCTGTGTTATATACTTTATTTGGATATGCTTGCCCTTCATTGAGGGGGGTGGATTTCGGACTATTTCGGGCAATAAAAGGTCATTTATTTTGGAGGTCGGTACCTTTTTCGTCTTATTTTCGAAAACTTCGACCGTTTTTTCGATAACCTGAAAAATTCGCTGTTTGGTCAAAACGGAGGCAAAAATGATGGGTATATAGTCAATCGGCGCTAGTTTCTCCTGAATATCTTTTTTAAATTTCTCAGATGTTTTGGAATCCTTTTCAATCAGGTCCCACTTGTTCACCATGATGACCATGCCTTTGCCTTGTCGTTCGGCTAAGCTTATAAGGTTAACATCCTGCGCTTCCATTCCTCGTTCGGCATCGATTACGATAATACAAACATCGCTTTCCTCCAACGCCCGGAGTGAGCGCAGAACGGAATAGAATTCAATATCTTCTTTTACCTTACCTTTTTTCCGAACTCCCGCCGTATCGATAAGAATAAAATTCTTTCCATACATTTTATAATGCGAATGAATCGCATCGCGGGTGGTTCCTGCTTCATCGGTCACAATACTGCGTTCTGTTCCTAACAATGCATTCAACAGCGATGATTTTCCAACGTTTGGCCTACCTACAATAGTAATCTTCGGAATTCCCGCATTCGGATCTTCAACGCCTTCGGTTGGAAAGGTTTTAACCAATTCATCCAAAAGTTCGCCTGTGCCTCCTCCATTTTCTGACGAAATCGGATAGACTTCGCCTAAACTAAGTTCATAGAATTCTGCAGCATAGATTGCTTTTTCCGGTGTATCAGATTTATTGGCAGCGACAAAAATTGGCTTCTTGGAGGTTCGTAAAATGTTTGCAAATTCTTTATCAAAACCTGTAATCCCATCCCTTGAATCCACCATAAAAATTACCGCAGATGCTTCATCGATGGCCAACTTAACTTGTTTTCGTAATTTGTGATTCAAACTTATCTTCCGAGCCTGTTACATATCCCCCCGTATCAATCACGGTAAAAAATTTTCCACACCACTCGGCATAGCCATAATGTCGGTCGCGGGTCACGCCTGGCATATTATCCATAATAGCTTCACGTTTCTCAACCAATCGGTTAAAGAAGGTTGACTTTCCCACATTTGGTCTTCCTACTATTGCTACGATGTTGGCCATATTAAATACGAGTTACGAGGTACGAGGTACGAGGTATAGTGTGTGTGCTTAATTTTTATTCGAGGTAGCCGAATTGTTTAAGCTTCAATGATTGTTTGCGCCAGTTGTCGGCGACTTTAACATGGGTCTCTATAAAAATCTTTTTTCCAAAAAAAGATTCCATATCCCTTCTCGCTTCGACGCCTACTTTTTTTATTGAGCTGGCTGCTTTTCCAATAATGATCCCTTTTTGCGAATCCCGCTCTACATATATGGTTGCACTGATCCGGATAATATCCGCTTCCTCTTTGAATGAAGTGATCGAAACCTCCGTACTGTAAGGGATTTCCTGTTCATAGTTCAGAAATATCTTTTCACGGATAATTTCAGAGGCAAAAAATCTTTCTGACCTGTCGGTAAATTCATCCTGTGGAAAGTAAGGCGGATGAACTGGGAGCAATTCCAGAATTTTCGGCAGTAGCAATTCAACCTGCTGTCCGGTTTTTGCTGACACGGTAACGAACTCCTGAATGTTTTTCAACGACTCTTTCCAATACGTTACTTTATCATGCACTTGAGATCCCTTGCCCAAATCAATTTTATTGAGAACCAGCAATATCGGCGTCTTTATTTTTAAAAAACGATCGAAAAGGTCTGGTTCATATTTGTCTTCAATCGATACCACCAGCAAAATAAGGTCGGCATCGTCCAGGGAAACCTTAACGTAACTCATCATGGCGTCGTGCAAAGAGTACTTGGGCTCCAAAATCCCGGGCGTGTCTGAATAGACAATTTGATAGT
This sequence comes from uncultured Bacteroidota bacterium, assembly GCA_963846745.1. Taxonomy (GTDB): domain Bacteria; phylum Bacteroidota; class Bacteroidia; order Cytophagales; family Cyclobacteriaceae; genus Chryseolinea. The sequence goes on from CAWJXE010000012.1 coordinate 27,185, forward strand.
TTTCTCCATTCAGAATACCCATAATCCTATGCCGGGTGGTCTGTGCCTTCGCCGTGATGATGGAGATATTTTCATTCATCAACTTATTGATAAGCGATGACTTACCTACATTGGGTTTACCCACAATGCTGACAAAACCCGATTTAAAGGATGATTGCTCCATACTGGTCTGCAAAGGTAATCTGTTTTTTAGATGTGCTGGTTTTTCTTGCGCCTTGCTAAAAGAAATAAAGAGTGAATTTTTTCATTGACAATATCCTTTCATTTCTGTCTATGTAATATTCGATTCTTATTCCACTGGTATTATAGGGCACCGCTGACGTATTTCGCAATAAAAATCTCTCATCACGCAATGCGCAATCCTTATTTTTCCCTTCTGGCAACAGCCTGGAAATATGCACGACACGAAAAGAAACGGTTTGTGCTGGTCTATGGGATGTTTGTCCTGGCCACCACGATTGTAGCTATTAACCCATTGTTTTACGGCTGGTTTGTCAACGAACTTCAGGCGAAGGGCTCGGATGTTTTGAAAACGGGCTGGCTTTACATCGCAGGTTTTCTCGGGCTGCGCCTTCTGGAATGGTGTTTCCATGGCCCGGGACGCGTGTTAGAAAGGCAGTTAGCGTTCACGTTAAGTCGTAACTTTATGGAGGAAGTCTATCACAAAATTTTACACCTTCCGGTAAAGTGGCATCAGGATCATCATAGCGGATCGACAATTAATAAGTTGCGTAAAGCCCACGAAGCTTTAAGGGATTTCTTCCAAAATGGATTCATCTATTTTTACTCATTCGGAAAGTTTTTCTTCTCCTTCGGTGCCATGTTGTATTTTTCTCCATTGTTTGGCACGATTGGAGTTATCCTTGGGATTTTGACAATCTGGATCATAGCCAAATTTGATAAGGTTTTCATTCATACGTTAAGAGAGGTAAATGAACGCGAGCACGAAGTATCCTCGACGTTGTTTGACAGCTTGTCAAACATTATCTCTGTCATTACGCTGAGACTTGAAAAACGAATACATACCACTTATATGGGAAAGCTGATGGCCGTTTATCCTCCCTTCAAAAAAAATGTCTCAGTGAATGAATGGAAATGGTTCACAGCACAAATGATGGTTGGCTTGATTTATTGCGTGACAACGATTGGGTATTTATACCAGCATTGGAACACTGGATCAACTTTTTTTATCGGAGGACTCGTGGTGCTCCTGGGGTATGTGAATCAGTTTACCAGCGTATTTAACGATATCGCTGGGCATTATACGCAGATCATGAAATACAACACGGAATTGCAGAGCGTTCGTGAAGTAGAAGAAGCGTATGATCAAATGCGTCCTTCTGATCCTGAACAGAAACTTCCCGATCATTGGAAGACGCTGGACATTGAAAATTTAAATTTTCATCGTTCAGAAACTCCAGGCTCATCAAAACGCGTGGGGATTCATGACTTAAGCATGCGCATCGAGCGAGGTCAGCGTATAGCGTTAATAGGTGAAAGCGGTAGCGGCAAGAGCACTTATCTGGCGCTGCTGCGAGGATTGTTCCAGCCTCAATCAAAGTCTCATATCAAAATTGATGGGAGTAAGATTGCAGATTTTGAGACCATTGCCAACAGCGTGACGCTTGTTGCCTCAGGATCCTGAAATTTTTGAGAACACAATTTTGTACAACATTACGTTAGGATTGGAGTTTGGTGAAGACGAAATAACAAAAGCTTGCCAGGCGGCTCAATTCGAGCGTGTCGTTCAAAATCTTCCGCATGGATTTGATACCCATATTCAGGAAAAAGGAGTCAATCTGTCTGGGGGACAAAAACAAAGACTAGCACTGGCGAGGGGCATTCTCGCGGCGAAAACCAGTGACCTTGTTTTACTCGATGAACCAACCAGCAGCATCGATCCGCGTACGGAAAGAAATATTTATGAAAATCTTTTTGAGTGCTTTAAAGATAAAACGGTAATCTCTTCACTTCACCGTTTACACCTATTGCATTACTTCGACTACGTTTATATTCTCAAGGATGGATTTGTTGTCGATAGCGGAACCTTTGAGGAGTTGAGGCGATATAGCTTGGTATTTAAAGAACTTTGGGACCACCAAATATCAGAAGTTAACAGCCAGCAAAATACCTCCGGAGTTTCTATGGAGCCGAATATCGAATTACAGGAAGTAAAGAGAGCATAATTAATGAAGGGAATTTATCGATCAGTTCTTTTCCAAAGGTCTTTTACCCTTCCAGTTTGGCCGTTTGAAGTTCTCTCATGACTCCGTCTTCCAGGTAAAAAACTCTGTCAGCAAGGAGTGCAGATTCAATTTTATGCGTAACCAGAATTATCGAAATTTCTTTTCTCAATTTGGACAAAAGGTCAAAGATAAATTTTTCAGTGAGTTTGTCCATCGCCGAAGTGGCTTCATCCAGGATGAGTAATTTAGGTTTTTTATACAACGATCTCGCTAAGGCAACCATTTGCTTTTGGCCGCCTGACAGGTTAATACCATCTTCGCCCAGAAGCGATAAATAACGTTGCGGAAATTTTTCAAAGTAAGTATCGAAACCGAACTCTTTACAAAATTTAAAAACACCAGTCAGATCATCTGGATCGTCACTCAATGCGATATTATACAACAGACTGCCGTTAAATATTTTGACATCCTGTGGCACAACACCGAGGGTACTCCTCCACGCAGTCGTAGAAATATTATTCAATGGCCTTCCATTAAATTCCAACGATCCAGCTTCAGGATGGTAAAATTTTTGAAGAATCTGGATCAAAGTACTCTTACCGCTGCCACTTTCTCCTAATAGGGCCATCATTTCTTTATTCTGAAGCGAGAAGGAAATATCCGTTAGCAATAGCTTGTGCCCTGGGAACCTGAACGATAAATTTTCAATCTTCAAATTAAAAGTCCCGGAATCAAAAATATCGGATCCTTCTTCAAGGTCTTCGGGAGAAGATTGTCTTCGGGAAGGACTGAAGCAAATTCATACATCCTATCAAAGGCGACTCTTGCTTCCTGTATTTGGATATTGGAGATGACCAATCGGTTAAGCGAGGGTATAAGTCCTGAGGCGAGCGAAAGTATGGCAATCATTTCACCCAATAAGAGAGACTTCTTAAGAACCATAAACGAAGCCATAGCAAATACAGCAGTGATGAAAATGGTACCAAGTATTTCCGTTAGAAAATTAAATTGATTATGCAAAATGCCCAGCTCAAAAATTCTTTTCTGGAAATTAGAATAGCACCGCTTATTAAGGCTATCAAAAAAAGCCTCTTTGTTGTTTGCTTTAATGGTTGATATACCTTGAATGGCATCAACATAGTGGCGCCTCCGAGTGGGCATAGCTGTGCATCACCTCATTTTGCGAAAGGATAATCTTTTTATGGAAAATTTTTATCAACAAGCCAAATAGGACAATACAAAAAATTAGAACATTGCCGATTGGAATAGAATAGCTAAACAGGACTCCCAAGGAAACTATTACGATCAGTGAATCAATTACAATGTTACCCGCGATAAAAGTTATGACAGATTGTATACGACGAGTGTCGTTCATTCTTGCGATTAATTCCCCAATTTTTCGAGTATCAAAAAAGTATTTTGGAAGCCGTAGTAGCCGGTGATAAAATTGATCAATGATCCTCTCATTAAAATTTTTGCTCTGCTTGATAACAAAGAATCCTCTCAAATAACTAACTGCACTTTTAACCAAAAGGATCACCACAAACAACGAAAGGCTTACCACAAGCTTCCGTGTATTATTGTCTGGCAAAATATCGTCGATTAGTTTTTGAGAAAAAATAGCCGATGAAAGGCTTAATGAAGAAATCAGTATACCCAGAAACAGTGCTATAAACAAAAGGTGAAGATCATCATTTATTAAATCGGCAATCCACCTTTTTTTCTCCGCATTGATTTTTCTCTTTTTTAAAAAATGGGGATTGGGAATTAGATTAAGTAACGTCTTACTTTTCCAAATGTCATTCAGTTCATCCTTAGAATAAGTCATCACTCCTTTAGCGGGATCTCCGATGATAGCTTTATTGGACTTAAATCCATAAAATACCACAAAGTGAGACAGTATATTTTCAATCGTGACATGAAGTATAACAGGATTAGAGAAGTCCTTTAAGTTCTCCACGGATTCCGCCATTAGTCCTTCCGCATCAAATCCTAAATTCTCTGCTGCCTGAAAAAGACCCAGAAGGGATACGCCTTCAGTACTGGCGCCGCTAAATTCTTTTATCTTTTCAATTGTTTGATTACCTCCATGATATTTGATGATAGATGCGAGGCAAGCGACGCCACAATCCGATAGCCCATGCTGGAGGGTAAAAGTCTTCTCGGCGTGCTTAACCATAGCATTATAAATATTGAAGGACAACATCTATTTTAGTTTCACCCTTAAATTCCTTGATCAGTATTCCATCAGCTCCGTAAATAAAAATTTGAGGTACTGCTAAACTTCCAAATGTTTCATAGGCTTCGTCTTGATTAATTTTAGTAAACCGAATGTTGCCCAAATCGCTGAGGGCAGTTTCTCTCAGCATAGCGTTTTATTGTGCTTATCAATTCAGAAGACATTAAAATAATATCTGAATCTTTGAAGGAATTTTTATTAATGAAGATCTGGTTGAGCTCATACTGACAATGGTCACATCCAGAATCAAAATAGACGACAATGGTTTTACGATTTGAGCTCAGGTAAAAGCGGGCGCTGTCAAAATCAAACAGAGGAAAGTTGTCAAGGTTCTGAAGTTCTTGCCGTGTTAATCTCTTGTGATTTACCCGCTCAATGATAAGGTATATCATAAATGAGGTACCACAGAGCAATGCGCTAACCATTAATAACAATAGAGATTTCTTTATCATATGATGTCAAGCAGAAAAGCTAACGGTTAAAAACATGATAGCGATTGTCCAAATAAAGAGTCCTGTTCCATAGGTGCAGACAATTAAACTGAGCATCCTGCTATAGCTCGATTCGGTAGCTAGATAGAGACCATAAGCCAAGTATTAACAGGTATATAACCTCAAAAATATTAACCAACTGCAACGGATAAATTAACCAGACGTCGAGTGAATCAGGATCGAAAAAATTTAGTAAAGATAGCGGGTAAAACATTTGAATGTCGGATAAGGTATAGTCCGTTTGGACGAAGATGAACCAAAACAATTTGAAAATGCCTGGAACGAGAAAGACAGCTTCTGCCAACAGCGCCATTTGACAAATCTTTTTAAAAGAAATATCAATAGCGATTATAATTGCCCCAGTATAGATGCAAATACTTACGAGGAAAATTTTAACCACATAGTAAACAGGAACAAACACATATGAAGTCCACTCCCATTTTTCCTGAATGGATATTATTTGCGTAATTCTCTCATATGAGAGTTGATCACCAAAGAATTGAAAATAAAGATCTTCCGAAATTAAAAATGTTTTACCCGCGTAGGTCAGTAGAATTGATGACAGACAAAGAAGGATAAAGTACAACGTTACATTAACGCCGCCTACGCTGACAAGCAAAGATTTCATGTGCGTTTTTCTTTTCGCATTTGTATGAAAAACAGCAAAAGGAAAACACCAATAAAAACAGCTATAGTAGTATTGCTTTCCGGAGAAACTTTGAACATCAAATTTCCGATGAGCAGGAAAACAAATAATAGCGCGCCGACGAGTGCGATGTAACTTCTTTTCATAGTATGGGGGTTTGAAAGGAGGTAATAAGCCTCCCTTCCTAATTTAGTTAATGATTCCAACAATATTTAATGGCGGGTGCCAGAATATAAAGCGAAAATGGGGACTGAAGACTTAAAACAGTCAACGCACCCACGCCGTAACACATGGTACTAAGAGAACCACCTTGAACTCTTTCCATTTCGTTTAGAGGGATCTTTTTCATTTGTGAAATTGATTAGGGTAGATAAATTGTTAAAAGCAGCCATTAGAATTACCTGCGGACAGACCTGCAATTAACGCAGCTCCTGCACCCCAAAAACTACCGGAGGCAAATCCAATACCAACCCCGATTACAGTGAGTCCGCCGGCAATAAAACAAGTTCTTAACCTTCCACCTGTCGTGGTTTCAAGTTCCTCGATGCTTAATTTTTTCATATTTATATTTTTTTTCTTCGCCAGAAATCTGTCTGGAACAGAGAGTCTTTGCAAAAACCATAGGCGAATATTTCACCTTATTTAGAATTATCTAAGGCTTCCAAAAGTTTATAAGGTAAATCGGACAACGTCGAGTCTGGTTTGTCCAAATGATGGAGCATCATCAAATTTTTGAGGCAAGCGCGTATGACTGCTGTGGTCAGCATAGAACGAACGGATCGCCCCCAATCGAGACTTGTCGAGTAATCGGCGATCAAAACAGCCGTCAATTTTACAAAGGCCTGATTGGCCAAATATATTACTGCTCGATGAAGAAAAGGCCGAATTTCATTCCATTGTGAGATCGATTCGCAAGGACCGAAAACAAGACTTATCGTTAGATTTGTTTTTTAAACATCAGCAACATACTTTTGCGAACGATTTTTATGACCGTTAAGTTATAAAAGCGTCTATATCGCGGGGTGGAGCAGTTGGTAGCTCGTTGGGCTCATAACCCAAAGGTCACAGGTTCGAGTCCTGTCCCCGCTACTAAAAAAGAAGGCAGCTACTCGCTGCCTTTTTCTGTTGTATGCAATTTGATGTTTATGTATTGTGGTCGGCCTCGCTTGCTAAAACTTATGTTGGCATGACCTCTAATCTGAACTGCCAGAATTAATGCACACAATCTTGGTATTAAGGGTTGGACCGTGCGTGGTAGACCGTGGCAATTGATTTATTGGGAGACCTTCGCCGATAAGCACGCTGCCATTCTGCGAGAGAAGCACCTCAAGTCTGGAATTGGAAGAGAATTTCTGCAGACAATAATCAATTCGAAAAATCTTCGGTAGCTCGTTGGGCTCATATCCGCCGCGGCGGACACAGGTTCGAGTCCTGTCCCCGCTACTAAAAAAGAAGGCAGCTACTCGCTGCCTTTTCTGTTGTATGCAATTTGATGTTTATGTCTTGTGGTCGGCCTCGCTTGCTAAAACTTATGTTGGCATGACCTCTAATCTAACTGCCAGAATTAATGCACACAATCTTGGTATCAAGGGTTGGACCGTGCGTGGTAGACCGTGGCAATTGATTTATTGGGAGACCTTCGCCGATAAGCACGCTGCCGTTCTGCGAGAGAAGTACCTCAAGTCTGGAATTGGAAGAGAATTTCTGCAGACAATAATTAAATCGAAAAATCTTCAGGTAGCTCGTTGGGCTCATATCCGCCGCGGCGGACACAGGTTCGAGTCCTGTCCCCGCTACTAAAAAAGAAGGCAGCTACTCGCTGCCTTTTCTGTTGTATGCAATTTGATGTTTATGTATTGTGGTCGGCCTCGCTTGCTAAAACTTATGTTGGTATGACCTCTAATTTGAATGCCAGAATCAATGCTCACAATCTTGGTATTAAGGGTTGGACCATGCGTGGTAGACCGTGGCAATTGATTTATTGGGAGACCTTCGCCGATAAGCCTGCTGCCATTCTGCGAGAGAAATACCTTAAGTCTGGAATAGGAAGAGAATTTCTGCAGACAATAATTAAGTCGAAAAATCTTAGGTAGCTCGTTGGGCTCATATCCGCCGCGGCGGACACAGGTTCGAGTCCTGTCCCCGCTACTAAAAAAGAAGGCAGCTACTCGCTGCCTTTTCTGTTGTATGCAATTTGATGTTTATGTATTGTGGTCGGCCTCGCTTGCTAAAACTTATGTTGGTATGACCTCTAATTTGAATGCCAGAATCAATGCTCACAATCTTGGTATTAAGGGTTGGACCATGCGTGGTAGACCGTGGCAATTGATTTATTGGGAGACCTTCGCCGATAAGCCTGCTGCCATTCTGCGAGAGAAATACCTTAAGTCTGGAATAGGAAGAGAATTTCTGCAGACAATAATCAAATCGAAAAATCTTAGGTAGCTCGTTGGGCTCATATCCGCCGCGGCGGACACAGGTTCGAGTCCTGTCCCCGCTACTAAAAAAGAAGGCAGCTACTCGCTGCCTTTTCTGTTGTATGCAATTTGATGTTTATGTATTGTGGTCGGCCTCGCTTGCTAAAACTTATGTTGGCATGACCTCTAATTTGAATGCCAGAATCAATGCTCACAATCTTGGTATTAAGGGTTGGACCATTCGTGGTAGACCGTGGCAATTGATTTATTGGGAGACCTTCGCCGATAAGCCTGCTGCCATTCTGCGAGAGAAGTACCTCAAGTCTGGAATAGGAAGAGAATTTCTGCAGACAATAATCAATTCGAAAAATCTTAGGTAGCTCGTTGGGCTCATATCCGCCGCGGCGGACACAGGTTCGAGTCCTGTCCCCGCTACTAAAAAAGAAGGCAGCTACTCGCTGCCTTTTCTGTTGTATGCAATTTGATGTTTATGTTTTGTGGTCGGCCTCGCTTGCTAAAACTTATGTTGGCATGACCTCTGATTTGACTGCCAGAATTAATGCACATAATCTTGGTATTAAGGGTTGGACCATTCGTGGTAGACCGTGGCAATTGATTTATTGGGAGACCTTCGCCGATAAGCCTGCTGCCATTCTGCGAGAGAAGTACCTCAAGTCTGGAATAGGAAGAGAATTTCTGCAGACAATAATCATTTCGAAAAATCTTAGGTAGCTCGTTGGTGCTCATATCCGCCGCGGCGGACACAGGTTCGAGTCCTGTCCCCGCTACTAAGGCGGCTAAAAGTCGCCTTTTCTTTTTTACGTTGTATGCCATTCTACGTTTACGTTCCGCTTCATTTTGTTGTCAAATGAGCTACCTTTCCGCTTCACTCAAATAGCTGTATGAAGTATAGACTGAAACAAGACAGAAATGTTGTTGCCACCTACAGTGACGATTTCAAAGAAATCGAAACGGAGATCGAAAAAGATGTTCGAAAAATGAGTTTCTACCGGAGCAACAAGCAACCCGTTCTGGCACTGGGTAGTTGGCCAGGGATTGCCCTTTGGAAAATCAAAGTACAATTCACTACTGGTGAGGAGAAAGATTTCAGCTACAAGACTGAACCGGTCAAAGACTAAGTCTGCAGTCGTAGTGGTCGTTGCCACTGAAATCGCCTATCAGTTAATGCTCCGTTGCCGGGTTCTCTTGAGTATCTCTTCTTGATATAATGCTTATCTCAGACAAGATTCGAAGAAGCAAAAATTCCAGAGTTATCAAACTTATTCGATCATTTTAAGATCACCGGATAAACTTAGCGATGAAATATCTTTCAGAATAAATTCACATGCCGTCCCTGACAGGACTTGACGGAATACGTGTGTCGTTTCTACCAATATTATGTCCCTACAGGACACTGCGAGATCATTACAAATTGCCGCTCGCATGTTCATCAACAGGTCGACCACCACACTAAAATTTCTTTTTACTGGCGACCCCTACTGACCTTCATCCAGGAAATAAGTCCAACGATGAACTTACGTGCTGATAAGCCGACATGAAAGGCGACAAAGAGCCTTGTCTTGAATTTTGTAATGCGCTAAATTTCAAAAACTTCCATCATGTATATTTGTCCTGATATTGGAGGATTATCAAACCGGAAGGTCATGCATAACAGATTTTTTGCTCCATCTTTTACTTTTTATTTTATTAGCCAGGATCGTTTAAAAAAACTATGCGTCAGCGGATCAATAAAATCCTGTTAAAAAAACACCCCTGGTTTCAAAAAGCTATAAAAGGTATTTGGGTGCTTTTACTTTGCTTCGTTGTTGGACTGCCACTATACGTGTACGCGGTTCGTGTCGATCTCGTTTGGCCTGTTTGGAGGTATGCCAAGCCTGAAAGCAATTGAGAATCCTGAAAATGATTTGTCTTCTGAACTCATTTCTGCCGATGGCGTCTCACTCGGTCGTTACTTTTATTACAACAGAAGTCAGGTTAGTTATAACCAGCTGTCGCCTGATCTTGTAAAGGTCTTATTGTATTCGGAAGATCACCGATTCTACGATCACTCGGGCCTGGATCTTCGGGCATACTTGAGGGTGCTGTATGGTATCCTTACTTTCAACCCCTCCGGCCAAGGGGGAGGAAGTACGCTCACACAACAATTGGCAAAAAATCTTTACACACTAAATCCGGAGTTGGATGGACATCTGGCAAAGCTTGGTGAACTTCCGAAGACGGATTATTCAAAAAACAAAAGAGTGGATCATTTCTGTTCACCTGGAAAGAAACTTCACGAAAGATGAAATCCTAACGATGTATCTTAATACAAGTGCTTTTGGCAGCAACGCGTATGGTATTAAGGTTGCGTCGGAAACGTATTTTAAAAAGCAGCCCCTTGCGTTAAACATTCAAGAGTCCGCGGTGTTGGTGGGAATGCTGCAAAATCCTTCCTTATTTCATCCAAGATGGAGGCCAAAGAACTCGTTGAAAAAACGAAATGCAGTTCTGGAAAAGGCTTATAAACATGGATATATAAAATCTCAAGCCGCCTACGATTCGCTTGATATCGACTCCCATAGCGTTAAAGTACTCTGTTCAAAATCAAAATGCGGGACCAGCTACTTATTTTCGGACGGCGATTGAACGCGAACTGATAAGATGGTGTAAAGAGCGAGGTTTTGATCTCTATGAAGCCGGGTTGAAAATTTATACAACCATTGACAGCCGAATGCAACGTTACGCCGTGCAAGCGGTAGAGGAGAGCATGAGCTCACAACAAAAAATTTTTGATGCGCATTGGAAAAACAGAAATCCCTGGATAGATGAGCGTGGCGAAGAAATAAAAGGATTTTTGGAATCGCGTATCAAACAAACAGAAGCTTACAGAATCCTCGTAAAAAAATACGGCAAGAATAGCGACTCGGTAGAAATCATGCTGAATATAAAAAAGCCTATGACAATTTTTACATGGAGGGGTGAACGCGATACGTTATTTAGTTCAATGGATTCTTTGCGTTACTATAAACGATTTCTTCAGGCAGGATTCATGTCGATGGATTCACAGACAGGTGCAATTAAAGCATGGGTCGGGGGGATAAATCACAAATATTTTAAATACGACCATGTGCGCCAAGGTACTCGCCAGCCTGGCTCAACATTCAAGCCTTTTGTCTATGGAACAGCCATGGAGGCAGGATATACTCCCTGCTATAAGCTTCAAGATGTATCGCCAACATTCAAGCTGGCCGGTGGTGGAACCTGGACACCGCCAAATGCTGGAGGAGATCGTGGTACCGGAGAGAGGCTAACGCTGAGAAAAGCATTGGCACAATCAAAAAATTCTATCACAGCCCAGGTCCTCCAACTTGTCGGCGCCGAGAATGTCGTCGGTTTTGCAAGGAGAGCCGGAATCACAAGTCAGCTTGATGCGGTACCTGCGCTATGCCTTGGTGTGAATGATGTGTCGTTGTATGAACTTCTGGGTGGCTACAACACTTTTGTCAACCTGGGCATTCACATCGAACCATTTTATATCACCCGAATCGAAGATAAAAACGGAAATGTAATTCAAAATTTTGTTCCTGTCAGAAAGCAAGCCATCAACGAAGCTACGGCATTTGAGATGGTGTACATGCTAATGGGTGGTGTCGAGGAAGAAGGTGGCAATTCGGTCACGTTGAACGAAGAATTAAAATTGGATAATGAAATTGGCGCCAAGACCGGCACCTCCAATGACGCTTCGGATGGCTGGTACGTTGGCATCACACGTGATCTTGTTTCGGGAGCTTGGGTTGGGGGTGATGAGCGCAGCATTCGCTATCGGGATTGGGCAATGGGACAAGGTGGTAGAACGGCGCAGGCCTATTTGGGAAAAATACATGCTGAAAGTTTATGCCGACAGATCCCTCAATTATAAAAAGGGAGAATTCAGAAGGCCCGCAAACGGGTTAGACATAACCCTGGAATGTCAGGATGATGATGATTCGTTTGCAGATCCGGCGTACGAGCCAAATAATTGAAAGCTTTAACGCTCAAGGCAAAAATTTACTAGACCTTCTTTAAAATTGCAGCCCATCCTCCCCCGGTTGAAAGTTGAATTTTAATTTTATCGCCCGAATCAATTTTAACAATTTCTTTTTTATAGTCGGTTGCTTCGCGATCGGCATTGATACCATCCTTGAAATATTCTACCTCGTAATTTCCTTTCGGCAGAAATGAAAAATCCAGGGTTAATTCGCGCGCATCCCAATTACTCATGGCTCCAACGTACCAGGTATCTGCCTTTCTCCTGGCAATAACGGCGTATTCTCCAACCTTTCCATCCATCGCTACGGTCTCGTCAAAGGTTGTTGGAATTCGGGAGATGAAGTCAGTACATTCCTGCTCCTTCATGTAAATCGTCGGGTTATCGGAAAGCATTTTAATGGGCTCTTCGAAAATCACATACATCGCCAGCTGGTGACAACGCGTTCCCTGGCTCATGGGAGACGCATTGATGGAACGAAAGTTTGCACGGTTAGCATTCTTCATAGCGCCAGGAGTATAGTCCATCGGACCGGCTACCATGCGAATGAATGGAATGGAAACATCATAACGAGGCACATCATCCCGCGCCCACTTGGTATTCTCCATTCCCTTAACGCCTTCAAATCCTACCACATTTGGGTAGGTGCGCTGAAGGCCTGTCGGCTTATAAATACCATGCAGATCGACCATTAATTTGTATTTCGCTGCTTTCTCCGCGATCTCATAGGTTGAAGCAATTGCCTTTCTGATCGTCACGGTCGAAGAAGTCTATCTTAAATCCTTTGACGCCCATTTTGGAATACTTCTCAAATACATCATCCATTTGTTGTATCAGCGCAAACCAGGTAGCCCAAAGGATAACGCCCACACCTTTTTTCTTTCCATACTCCACAATTTCCTCGAGGTCAATCTTCGGGGAAACCTTGGTCATGTCCGTACTCACCGACCAGCCTTCGTCCATCACGATGTATTCAATTTTATTTGCCGCCGCAAAGTCAACGTAGTACTTGTACGTAGGCGTATTAATACCTGCCCGAAAATCAACGTGCGAAATATTCCAATTATTCCACCAGTCCCACGCCACTTTTCCAGGTTTGATCCAGGAAACATCGGCAATGCGCGGGGGAGCCGCCAGCTTTTGGACAATATCATTGTTAAGAAGTTCTTTATCATTTTGACTGATCACAATAGCTCGCCAGGGAAAGCTACGGGTCCCCCTGGTTTTAGCAATGTAGTCGGCCCGCTTCGTGACCATAAGGTTTAACATGTTGAAGCCACCTTGTTTTTCTTCCAATGGAAACGGAGCAAATTCTCCCACCAGTCCCCTGTCTTGTTTCCTGGTTGACGTTGACGAACATTCCTGGGTAATTTTCGACATCTGCTTCCAGTATCACAGCTTTTTTTCCGTCACCGATATCCACAAGCAGGGGCAGGAAACCCAGCGTATCTTTGTTGATCTTAGAAATATTGGTTTCCTTATACAGCGCTTCAAAAGAATTGACATAGATTTCGGACCCGCGCAGGTCTCTAACAAATGGGATAAACGCTTTATGATCCTCGGCAAAATTGAAATTCACGACTTCATTTTTAACAATTAGATCTTCTTTTCTGGAAGTGAATAACCGATAGGCAACGCCATCATTGTAGGCACGAAAGAGAACACCAAAATCTCCTTTCAATCGTATAGTCAGTTGGTTGTATTCGTCAGGAATCGTGGCTTTCTTATAATTGATGGCTGCAATCTCTTTTTTTACTTTTTCCATTTTAGAAGACGTAACTTTTGGATCGTCACCAAGAACTTCGCCGTTTTCCAGCTGAAGTCCAATGGCCGAAGGGGCAAGAATTACCTGCCCCTTGTGTTTTATTGACCATTCCAATTTATTTCCGGCCTCAACATTCACGGTTATCACTCCATTCGGAGAATTGACTTGCAAGGATTTATTTTTTTGGCCGTAGAGTGTCATCGAACTTATCAATGAGAATTATTAATACAGCTGTCGGATAAATTCTTCATGAATGAAATGCAGTTAAAATGATATTTGAAAATACAAACACCTTACAAGCATACGAATTAACTCAACGTAGAGCTCGGTTAATTTATTTTCCGCCTTCCCAGCGATCGAAATTATTTCGTCAATGTTTGCTGGTTGTAAATTATCAGGATCACAGTCATCGGTCAGAACAGAGATGGCACAACAAGGAAGACCTGCATGATTCGCGACGATCACTTCCGGCACAGTACTCATTCCTACAGCATCAGCACCAATGCGTCGAAGAAATCGGTATTCAGCACGTGTTTCAAGATTGGGACCCGTTACACAAGCATAGACACCCACGTTAAGTTTTATGTCCTTGCTTTTGGCAATACCAATCAATTTTTCGTTCAAAGTCTTTGAATAGGGCTGACTCATGTCAGGAAAACGGGGACCAAGCTCATCGTCATTAGTACCTCGCAAAGGATTGTCCGGCTGCAAATTGATATGATCATCGATCAACATCAATTCGCCCTTTTTCCAATTTAAATTCAAATTCCCAGCAGCATTTGAAATAAGCAAGTATTTCACTCCCAAGGCTTTCATTACCCGAACAGGCAATGTAATCTTTTGCATGTGAATATCCTTCATAGTAATGGATACGGCCTTGCATAGCGAGAACTTTTTTTCCACCAATATCGCCATACAATAATTTCCCTTTATGAAATTCTACTGTTGAAGGTGGAAAATGTGGAATATCCTTGTAGTCAATTACGATCGGCATGTCTGATATGCTGAATGAATAAGTTACCCAGTCCGGTACCAAGGATCACTCCGATCTCCGGGTTTGTCAACCCCGTTTGCTTTAAGATATTCGGCCGCATCGTGTATTTCCTGAATCATAACAGTAAGATACACGGTCGCGTAAAATATACGACAGGAATAAATAATTATCTTAAAGATGAGGTGTTATTTAAGCAGATCCGCCATTCAAACGCAGCAATTCAGTTTCAGCTACCTTAGCAAGAAAACGAGCATTGATAAGTCGTGTATATGCATCTGCGAGACTTTGCTGAGCAGTACGAAGTTCAATAAACGTAGTCAGACCTCGTTTGAAAGTTTCCAGGGTGATCGACAAGTTTTCTTTCGCCAAAAGAATGTTTTCTTCTTCAATCAGCAATACTTTTTTTGCATTATCATAATTCACATACGCATTTTGAAGGCCCACATCAACAGTGACTTTTGCTGCTCATACAATAAGCGTTTGCCGGTCGGCATTGATCCTGGCTTGTTGAATAAATCTTCGATTGATTAAATCCAATTAAAATCGGAAATTAACTGAGAACCCATAGTTATAACCTCTGTTCTGATTGAAGAGCGGCAGTAAAGGGATTGATGGCAACGAGTATTATCTGTTTTGGAATAATTATAGGCGGCATTAAAATAAAAAAAGGATAGCGTTCAGCCTTTCCGTTCACGTAAGGCGAGATTGGCAATTCGAATTTCGCTTTTTGCCGAAAGCAATGCAAAATTCCTATTTTCAATGTTGGTAGAAATTCTTCCTAGTGTAAATTCAAGATTCATAATGATGGTATCCGAAACTTCATACGGGGGCGGCAATTGCATATCCACCAATCCATTCAATTGATCCTTTAAGTTGCGCGTATTAGAGCGTTTGTTGCACTAGCACATCGGTGCGTTGAGCATTTAAGTCAACCTTCGCCTGAAGCAGTTCCGGTTTTCCGCCGGTTCCTACTTCCAATCGGCGGCTCTGCTAGTTTTACGCGTTCCTCGCTCACACCCATTTGTTCCCGGATTGCTTTTAGCTGTTGCTTTTGTCTGACAATATTGTGGTAGTTGGTAATGACCTGGGCAATGGTATTCACCATTTGTTCCTTCACAAACAACTCGCCCTGCTGCTTCGATTTGCGAAATTCTTTCACGCGTAGCAAACATCCGCGTTCCATCAAACAGCATCCATTGAGTTGGACGGAGCCGGTCAAAATATTGGATTCAACTCCATTTCCGCTCTACGTTCATCACCGTTTGCCAATTCTTGTTTTTGATTGTTATTGTTCCAAGCGCGTACCGGTAGCGTTGAGTGTAGGAAGGAATGCACCAGGCGCATATTTATCATCGGTAGAGGCTGCCATCAGAAGCATTTTGCGAAGTTTGACATCATAGTTTTGTTCTAATGCCAGGGCGACAACTTGTTCAATGGAAATCTTTTCCTGAGCCGTCTGAAGTATTAAAAAAAATAAAATCAGCAATACGCCGAAAATACTAAATTTCATACACCAATTCCTTTTGTTCAGGAGCTTTGACATCAAATTCGATATGCTTGCGTTGACGTGATAAGTATGAATACATCGCTGGAATTACAAATAAAGTAAGCACCAACGAGAACAAAACTCCACCAACAATAACAATTCCCAGGGGTTGCCGGCTGGAAGAAGCAGCGCCGATTGACAATGCAAGTGGCAATGAGCCTAAGGCCATAGCCAAACTCGTCATTAATATCGGACGAAGGCGAAGGCGGGAAGCTTCCAGCACAGCTTCCATTCTGGAAAGACCTTCTTCTCTTTTTTGATTCGCAAACTCAACGATAAGAATTCCATTTTTTGTTACCAGTCCGATCAGCATAATCATACCAATCTGTGAGAAGATGTTAATGGTTTGGCCGAAAAGAGCCAGGGCAAGAACGGCTCCTGCGATCGCAAGCGGTACTGTAAACATTATCGTCAATGGATCAACGAAGCTTTCAAACTGAGCTGCAAGGATCAGATAAATTAAAACGAGTGCCAATAAAAAGGCAAACGATGTATTGCTTGAACTTTCGGAAAGGTCGCGTGAAGTACCCGTTAATGATGTCGTAAAAGTATCATCCAGGACCTGTGCCTTGATCTCTTCCATGGCTTTTATACCATCGCCAACGGTCTTGCCCGGCGCAAGACCTGCTGAAATGGTAGCAGACTTGTAACGATTAAAGTGATACAATGTAGGCGGTGTGGTCGACTCTTCAACCGACACCACATTGTCGAGAGAAATAAGTTGTCCTGAATTTGTCCTGACGTACAAATTCTTGAGATCATCGGGATCATCCCGGTCTACCCTGGTTACTTGCCCCATCACCTGATATTGTTTTCCATCCCTTGTAAAGTATCCAAAACGAAGATTACTATAAGCAAGCTGCAACGTTTGGGCTATGTCTTGAACCGATACACCAAGCTGAGCAGCTTTTAGTCTGTTAATTTGAACTCTCAGTTCAGGCTTATTGAATTTCAAATCGAAATCCACGCCCTGGAGAACGGGATTGGCATTAGCAGCCTCTAAAAACTTCGGGAGCACCTCCTTTAATTTTTCAAAATTATTATGCTGAATCACAAATTGAACGGGCAGTCCACCTCTTCGATTAACGGAAATTGTTTGTTCCTGAATCGGAAATGCACGCCCTTCGGGAAAACGGCTCAGATTTCTGCTCACCATATCTACAATTTCCTGTTGTGACCGGTCTCGCTCGTTTGGATCGGTTAAGGTTACGCGAACAAACCCCATATTGACGGATCCCGCCCCCGCAAAACCGGGTGCTGTAACAGAAAATGCCGTCTTAGCTTCAGGGATTGAATCTTGCACAAATGTAACCATCTTCTGAACGTATTGATCCATGTAATCAAAGGACGTCCCTTCGACGGCAGTAAGTTGGAGACGGAATTGATTTCGATCTTCCATCGGCGCCAGTTCTGATTGAAGATTAGTGCCGATAAAATATGCTGATGCAAGGCAAAGGGCTATTATAATAAAAGATAACCAGCGGACTTTCATAAAACCCTCAAGCCACCTGCGATATCCGTTTTCCATTCCGCTGAAGAATGGTTCGGTCTTCCGGTAAAACCAGGAATGTTCGTGTTTGCTGCGGGTAAGTTTAACGCTCAATACCGGTGTCAGTGTTAACGAAACAAAACAGGATACCAGTACGGCGCCCGCCACCACGATACCGAATTCCCTGAACAGCCTACCAACAAATCCTTCCAGGAAAAGTATAGGAAGAAAGACAACGGCCAGGGTAATGGATGTTGAAATAACAGCAAAGAAAATTTCCTTTGAACCTTCTTTGGCGGCCTGATATTTATTCATCCCGCCTTCCAGTTTCTTATAAATATTTTCCGTAACGACAATACCGTCGTCCACGACCAAGCCGGTGGCCAGAACGATACCCAACATCGTTAGTACGTTGATCGAGAATCCGCACAAATACATGATGAAGAAAGTGGCCACCAACGAAACCGGAATGTCTATCAGTGGACGAATTGCAATGACCATGTCTCTGAAAAAGAGGTAAATAATCAGCACTACCAGGATGATCGAAATGAGGAGCGTTTCTTCCACTTCGCTGATGGCGCGCTTGATGAAGACGGTTTGATCCATCAGGATTTTAAGGTTTATATCTTCCGGTACATCCTTTTCGATTTGTTCTAACCGTCTGTAAAACTCGTTAGCGATCTCAACATAGTTGGCCCCAGGCAGTGGTACGAGTCCCAGTGCCACCATCGTAACATTGCTTTCGCGTCCCTGCGATTCCTCATTCTCAGGTCCAAGGATCGCTTCGCCCACATTCTTTAACCTAATGTCGCCTTGAGCGCCGGATTTGATAATTACATTTTCAAAATCCTCTTCTGTATAAAGTCGGCCAAAAGTTCGCACCGTTAATTCGGTGGTATTTCCGGCAATCTTGCCAGAGGGAAGTTCTACATTTTCCCTGTTCAAAGCAGTTTGTACATCAAGCGGCGTAAGGCTATAGGCACTCAGTTTGCCTGGATCAAGCCAAATCCGCATGGCATACTTTCGTTCACCCCATACCTGAATACTGCTAACACCTGGAATGGTTTGCAACCGTTCGGCCAGGGTATTGGTGGCATAGTCCGTTAACTGAAGGGCATTCCTGGTGTTGCTTTGTACTGTCATCGAGAGTATAGCATCAGCGTTGGCATCGGCTTTCGACACGACGGGCGGGCTGGTAAGGTCTTGCGGTAATTGACGGACCGACTTGGGAAACTTTATCCCTTACATCGTTGGCTGCTGCCTCCAGGTCGACACCCAGTTCAAATTCAATGTTAATATTGCTGGTCCCCACACTCGACAGTGAGGTGATATTTTTTATACCCGCGATCCCATTAATAGATTTTTCAAGCGGCTCAGTAATTTGCGACTCAATGATATCAGCATTCGCTCCGGAATAAGACGTACGAACGTTAACGTTAGGAGGATCGATCGCCGGGTAATCCCGTATACCCAAGAAACTTATAGCCGATCAATCCGAACAACACGATCATGATGTTCATGACAAAGGCAAGTATTGGCCGTCTTAAACTTAGTTCTGAAATATTCATAACCGCTTAATTTAAGTCTTCATTATTTTCTGTCTGCGACACGCGTAACTTTGATTTTCGAATTTGGTCGTATCGCCATGAGTCCAGTCGTGACAACTGTATCACCTACCTTTAGCCCACTCGTGATGTGAACAAAAGCTGAATCCCTTGTTCCAGTTTCGACAACTGAATAGAGAACGCTATCCCGTCGTACAACGATCACTTGTTTGTTTCTGGCTGTGGGTATAACGGACTGGGTAGGCACCATGAGAGCCTTTGTCATTTTTACCCAGTTGCAAATTTACCTTCGCAAAAACTCCTGGGATAAGTTCTGGATGTTTTGCCTCCACAACTCCTCTAACCTTAAGCGTCCGCGTATTCTGATCCACGCTATTTTCAGTCGCCATGACCTTGGCTTTGTGGTACTGCTTGCCACCATCTACCTGGAAGCTTATAATGTAGCCAGGGGTTATTTCCCTGGCGTATTTTTCAGGGATAGAAAACTCTAGCTTTAGTTTATCCACTTGGCGAACGATGGTAATAATATCATTCGGAGCTATGTAAGCTCCAAGGCTGACGTTGCGCAGGCCAACGCGTCCAGAATAAGGCGCACGGATTTCAGTTTTTGAAATCGCTATTTGCGTTGATTCAATATCTGCCCGTAAATTCTCCACATCCAAAGCACTCAAATCGTAATCCTGTTGACTGATCCCTTGTATCTTCAATAACTCGCTGCTTCTTTCCTCCGATTTTTCTTTGATTTTTAGTTGTACTTCGAGCTTTCTTAACTGCGCCTGTAAATCTTTGTCAAATAATTTAACCAATAGGGTTCCCTTTGTTGACTTCTGATCCTTCGTTAATGTTCAGTTGTACAATGCGACCTCCAACCTCAGCGCGTATTTGCGTTTCTTCAAAAGGAAGCAGGGATCCTGGAACTTCTATATTTTCGCTGATGGTCCTTTCTGACACAATAAAACCATCGACGGGAATAGGCCCTTGTTGCCTTCCGGCGCCCCCCGCCTGCTGTTGTGGTTTCTTATCGTTGCAAGATCCAATCAAGAATATCATTACCGTTAGTAATACAACAATTCGAATTGATTTATACATATGAAATTCCTAGGCTTTTAAGTAACAACCTTACCAGTTGATCCGGTTCTGATTTACAACGAATGCATTGAAATAAAGCGATGGTGCAAGGCCAACACCTGGGGGATCAAAAGTACAGTCTCATCATTTCGAATCATAAAATCAGCTCTTTTCAATTTCTCCTCCTCCGGCATTTGATTTTCTATAATGGCTAAGACTTGTTCGGCTGTTCGGTGGTGGTCTCGTTTTAGAACACGTCGAACCCGCAGCGCTTCATTTGCATGAACAACAATAACCTTATCCATTGATTGATGAGAATTTGCCTCAAAAAGCAAGGCCGCTTCCTTCAATACATAAGGTTGATCTTTCCGCTGTTCCACCCACTGCCTGTAGTCTAAACCTACTCTGGGATGAACCAGCGCATTTAACGTCTTTAGTCTTTCTGAATCATTAAAAACCGTATTACCTAAATACGCACGATTCAAGCTTCCATCTACGTTATAAGACAATACTCCGAATTCTTTCTTGATCTCAGATACCAGTATTCCATCGGTGGTCATTAATTCTTTCGCATGGCTGTCGGCATCATATACCGATATGCCTAAGCATTGAAAGATTTTGCATACCAAACTTTTCCCGGATCCTATGCCGCCGGTGATTCCAATTTGGAGTGGTGTTTTCAACCGATTTAAAATTTTATGGATATGGAATCCAACTTAATTATGCGCGAATAGGGAGGAAGGCCAACAATGATCGGTAATAATTTCTTTTGCCCTTTTGTTACGTTTTCAAGATCGACTACAGCCTTCATCGAATCGGGCGCAAACGTATTCTGTGCAGATTCCGGTATCGCTACTGTACATTCTAGTTTTTTTCCTTCTATGACCGGCCATGAATTTTTTGGCGGATTCGCAATTTCAAGTGGAATTGAATTTTCAATCTCCACATATCGTTCAACCTGAAATGTTACCAACACCGTCGGAGGATTGCGTTTAATAAGTTCGTCGTTCAAAAATTTTACTTCAATGTTCTCGGCGAAATCATCATCGATATTCCGATCATCTAACTTCAAATCCAGATACTTTGGGCAAGCTGTCTATCAATTCTGCCGGACCTTCAATTGACACGGTGTCAGGCATAATTTTTATATCGCTCACCAGGCCATAGCCTTTTTTCAGCAACAACGTTGGTATATCGACTCGTAACTTTATCACCTTTTTTTTCTTGCGTGCAATTGCCACATGCAGGGTATCCGTTAGCACAAAATTAATTGCAAAACCCTCCGGCTGATTTGACACCAAGGCCGGCAATGTACTTCCAACAATTTTTTTTACTTCGCTAGGTTGTGGCAAAGGAACAACCAAAGGAGGAGATTTTAATCCAACGCTTCTTCGAAACAGATTCCAGCCTATTCCGGTGACATTAAAACGAACCACTTCCGGGAGCGGCCTGATGGGGATGTAATGCTCACGGTCAAAGTCAAAGACCAATGGAAGATTAATGTTGGTCGTATAGTTCTTATTCAGGGCATTAAAAAACCAAAAGACCGTAGCTGCAAAGATGCAGAGGCCTACGGCCTTCCAATTTCTACTATTAAACCTCAGCAGGTTGAATATGGACTGAATAAAGCTCATTTCATATTGATGGCTCTGGTTTTGGCGGCCATGCGTTATTTCTTATTGGCAGCTTTTGTAGCCTCGAGTGAAATCGCTGATTTGTTGAAACGGATTCTTCCACCTTTTTCCACTTCCAGAATAAACGTATCGCCATCCAGTTCAGCAACATGTCCATGCGCTCCGCCAATGGTAATGACATAGTCACCTTTTTTAACCTCTTCGATAAACTTCTTTTGATCCTTTGCCTTCTTCTGTTGAGGGCGAATCATAAAGAAGTAAAACACGAGAATGATCCCCCCAAAAATTACATATTGAAAAATCGGGTTTGATTGTGGTTGGGCTTGAAGCAAAATGCCGTACATAAATTTAAATTTTTAAGGGGTCAAAGTTATCTCAATTAAAACAAACATCCCAATCCACCTTGCGGAGGATTGGGATGTATATCTCAAAAAAATTTCGCTATTTCTTGACGGGACCTTCTGTGGAAGTCGCTTTCGGCAATACCATTGCCTTAAATCGCAATACGGTTTGTTTGGGCCAGGTGTTTGCCGTTACGGTTACAGTTTTATTCTGGGCATTGGGTTTTCCGTTTGTATCAAATTTAGCTTTGACAAAACCGGTACCACCCACTGGAATTGGCTCTTTGGTCCAATCCGGCACAGTACATCCGCAAGAACCCTGGGCGCTCTGAATAATCAACGGCGCTTCGCCGGTATTTTTGAATGAATAGGTATGCTCTACAATTTGGCCTTCGTTTATAGTGCCAAAGTCATGATCGATGGTAGCAAACTCCATGGCTGGAAGCGGACCTTCAGGTTTTGTTTCTGGCGCAGCCGCAACGGGCGTGGATGCTGCAGTTGCTGGATCCGGCGATTTCTTACCTTCGAGCTCTGCGAGGCGGCTCTCCAATTGCGCGATTTTTTTCTCAGCATCACGATCTTTGCAGGCAGTCGCTAACAGGACCAGTAGCCCAAAAAATACAAAGGATTTCAAAACGTTTTGTTTCATGTTTTACTCCAATTTATCGGTTCAAGTTTAAGTACTCTATTAACCTTTTTTTCCACGAATCTGTTCCAGCAGTTCGTCAACATCTTCGAGCAACCGTTCGGCCTTGTTCTTAGCTTCATCCACCACTTTTTGACCTTGCGATTTTGCCTCACTTGTCAGGGGAGTTTCTTTTCCCGAAACAAAATCATCGATCAAATTTTCCAACATCTTGCGGTATTTGTCCAGTTGAAATGACAGCTTTTCGCGCGTGTGGGTTCCTTTATCTGGTGCGTATAGAATTCCAAGTACAGCACCCGCTGCCGCTCCAAAAAGGAACGCCATCATTGCATTTCCGCTTTTTTTGCTCATAAACTTTTTAAAATTAATTAGAGTCTGATTGCAAATTCAAAATTTTAACAATTTTTAACAAATCATGTAAGGATGGAAGGCATTATGCTCTTTTATCGCATGATTTATCCCGATAAGTGTAGGCTGGAAAAAATTTTTCCATTCCCGACCGACCGCTATTTGTTATCGATGAGGCCCCGGCCGCTCTTCTTCACATCACCGGCACTTTTCAATTCCTTTGACATAACGTCCAAAATACCATTGATAAACTGACGGCTTTTGGGTGTGCTGTAATTTTTCGCAAGCTCAATGTATTCATTGATTGACACTTTTACCGGTATGTTTGGAAAAATGATCAGCTCTGCGATAGCCATCTCTAAAATTATACGGTCGGTCAGTGGCAGCCTGTCTACTTCCCAATTCCGGGTATTGTTAGCGATGAGCGATTTATATTTCGCGTCCAGCTGAGAACCTTTGCTATAAAGCCTTTCTATGAAATCCTTATCATCCTCCCAATTGACCGACAGGGTATGCAGGGATAGTGGCGTCTTGGTTTCGGGATCAAATGATTTTACTGTTTTTTCCACGAGCCCTTTTACGATCTCCTTGTCTTCTGCCCAGCGCTGAACTTCTTCTTCAAAATACTCATTGATCACGGTTTTGCCCAGGATAACCTTTTTAAATAAGTGGTTAGCAAATCGTTTTTGATCTTCCAGCGACGGATTTTTTTTGTCTAAGTAGTGTAGGTACTCCGTATCCTGTCGAATCACATCACGGAACCATATCCTCACGCGATCCATTTTATCAGCCCAATGTCTGCCAATTTTTTTCAGCTCCTTCTTCATTTCTGGACTATCGCGCAGTGCATTGATCCAACCATTTTGAGCGAAGTTTTTGTGGCTTACCTTCTTGTCTGATTCTGCCAACTCCAAAAACTCAACTGCTAACCAAAGGACCGCGATGTAGCGTTCATAAATTTTCTCCACTTCACTCACCAGGTTTTTGGCAAAGAATGCTGAATCCTTTTTATTTTGATTGTAATAGAAATTCAAACAATCGTTTACCCCCTTTTTTACTTTTACATCTTTATGATCTATGGAAGTTTCTTCGTTGGCAAAAGCCTCTTTGAATAGCTGAAGGGCCTGTTTCTTCTGGGTGGTGAGTTCTGCCTTATTCTGAACTTCCATGGAATTCAAATCCGGTGAAAACTTTTCACTTATTTTTTCCAGGCACAATTCGTAGTTCGCGTCCTTGCACTGCTGAAGCGCGAATAAACTTTGCATCACTTTAATCCGAAGGCTTCTTCTGTTAAGCATGATAAAGAACTGCTTTAAATTGCCAACAAAAATAGAATATCCCCGTAGGTTTCACAACGCAACAAAAAATACTTCCCGATTATTTTCACTGATTTAAGTGAACTGGTCCACGCTTCCCAATCCCTCGCGAACAACGACAATCTGATCACCAGTGCAATCAATTACACTCGATGGAATATTATTTCCCGGTCCGCCATCGATCACTAAGTCAACGGAATGCTTAAAGTCTTCATAGATTTCTTCAGGATCCGTCGTGTACTCTTTAATAATATCGTCGTCCTTTATCGATGAAGTGATTAAAGGATTACCAAGTTGATCCACGATCGACCTTGGAATAGCATGATCGGGGATTCTAATCCCCACCGTTTTTTTATTTACGTTTAAGATTCGTGGTACTTTACTGCTGGATTCTAAGATAAAAGTATAGGGTCCAGGCAGGGCTTTTTTCAGAATTTTAAAAACAGGTGTGTCGATACGTTTGACATACTCGGAAATATGACTCAAGTCATTGCAGATAAAGGACAAATCAAGTTTGTGCGGTTTAATATCCATCACATGGCAAAGCCGTTCGATAGCTTTCCGGTTCATCAAATCACAACCAATTCCGTAAATGGTGTCGGTGGGATAAATAATAATTCCACCGCGTTTTAAAATCTCTATGGTCCGTTGGATCTTCCTACCTTCAGGATTTAAGGGATGAATTCTTACTAGTTCAGCGGTCATTTGGAAGTCTAAAGTTAAAGATGATTGTTATCAAATGAAATTACGGATCAGGTTATACAACGATCCATGGCTAAGAATGTCATTTTAGCCGGGTCCATGATGAAGATAACGATCAACTAAGTATGTTTTTATTATTTTTGAAGTCTAAGTGTCGCTTATGAAGTTCAATAAACGTTTGATTTTCTTTCTGGTGATTTCCGTTTTAGGGATATCGTTTTCCTTTTATGCCTATCAAATGGTTTACACACCGAATATCTTGGTCGACCAGGATGACAGACTTTTGCTGATTAAAGAAGGAAATACATTTAAAGATGTTCAACAGGAACTGCACGAAGGCGAGTATGTGCAGGATTTGATTTCGTTCAGCTTTTTAGCTAAGCTGATGGATTATGACGAACAAATAAAACCCGGACGCTACCTGTTAAAACGAAACATGAGCAACCTCCGCGCCATTCAGTTGTTAAAATCAGGCGCACAGGAACCGGTTCGGATAACTTTTAATAATGTACGGTTGATACCCGAACTTGCCGAAAAAATTACCAGAAACCTGGGGATGACGCCTGCAGGAATTTGAAGCCGCGTTAGTTCAGTTTTCCATGGCGAATTCTTACGGTTTGAACAAAGAAAATATCCTGGCGATGTTTATTCCCAATACCTACCAGGTATACTACAATATTGTTCCCGAGGCGCTGGTTAAAAGAATGTACCAGGAATATGAAAACTTCTGGACCGATGAAAGAAAGGCAAAAGCAAAAAAATTAGGATTTACGCGCACCGAAGTTTCGATCCTGGCTTCCATTGTTCAAGCCGAATCAATAAGCGAGGATGAAGCTCCCACTATTGCCGGTCTATACATGAATCGACTGAAACAAGGAATTCCGCTTCAGGCGGATCCAACGTTGGTGTTTGCCGTCGGCGATTTTACTTTAAAACGTATTTTGAATGTTCACAAAGAAATAGATTCGCCTTACAATACCTATAAATATGCAGGGCTGCCTCCGGGGCCGATAAACATGCCTGAGATCAATTCCCTTGAGGCGGTTTTAGACTTCAAGCCGAGTGATTATCTCTATATGTGTGCAAAGGAAGATTTTTCGGGACGCCATAATTTTACCAGCGATTACAAGGAACACATGAACAATGCCATTCGTTACCAAAGAGCTCTTACGATTGAGCAACGAAAAGGTGCAGCTTTAAAAAAACGTTAACTTAAATGTATACTTCTGAAACAACGGTTAGGGTACGCTATGGCGAAACGGATCAGATGGGGTATGTGTACTACGGATATCTATGCCATGTATTATGAGGTGGCTCGCGTTGAAAGTTTGCGCCAGCTGGGACTGACTTACAAATCCATTGAAGCAAAAGGCATCATCATGCCTGTGTTGGAAAACAAATCAAAATTTATTGCTCCCGGCCGTTACGACGAACTACTCCGTATTGTCTGCACCATTCGGCAAAAGCCCGGTATCCGGATTAAGTTTGAGTACGAGATCTATAACGAAGAAAATAAACTCATAAACATCGGTGAAACTTTATTGGTGTTTGTCGACAAACAATCGTCCAAACCTTGTCGGCCGCCAGAGGCTATGGAAAAAGTTCTGGAGCCCTTTTTCAAATGAAATACAAATACAAGCGCCTCATATTGCAATGGAGTCCGGGCTGGCTACTCATCAACTGGCTAAAAAAAGTGCGATTTGAGAAATACGAGAATGTATCGCTGTACAAGATCATAAAAATTTTTCTGCGCAATTTACTAAACGACGATATCCTGGACCGCGCAAATGGTGTGGCCTTTAATTTTATCCTGGCCATTTTTCCAGCTGTGATCTTCTTGTTTACACTGATACCTTATGTAACCAAATTTTTCCCGGAGATTAACACGGAAAGCATTATGGAATTTATGGGACAACAGATTCCGTCGAGCATGTTCGAGGTGGTTTCTACGACTGTCCACGACATCATCAGTAATCAACGTGGTGGACTGCTCTCATTGGGTTTTCTTTTTTCCATCTACCTTTCGACCAATGGGATGATGGCGCTCATGCGCGCATTCAATGCCGTTTATCGCACCATTGAAAATCGTGGGGGTTTAAAAACACGGCTGATCGCCACAGGGCTTACCTTCAACATGACGTTTGTGCTCTTCCTGGCTATCATTCTTCTGATTGTGGGTCAGTTTATATTGGAGGCTATTATGTCAAATCTTCCCGCCTTTGACTGGATCAACATAAGTTCCTTCACGGTAACTTTGCTTTTCATTCTCCGCTTCATAACGATCTTTATCGCATTTTTCCTGGCCATATCGTTCACCTATTACTTCGGGCCGGCGATACATTATAATTGGAGATTTTTTTCCGTTGGCTCATTGCTTGCGACCCTCCTATGCCTCGCGGTATCCTATGGGTTTTCTTATTATATAACAAACTTCGGAACCTATAATAAAATATATGGGTCCATCGGGGTGTTGATTGCCCTCATGGTCTGGATTCAGCTTATAACGATTGTACTCTTGGTAGGCTATGAAGTAAATGCAAGTATTCACGATGCCATCCGCAAAGAAGCGCTATGGAATTCGCGGATGCACAGGATGAAAAAAATTTAATTAACGCGAAAATTCCAAAAAACGATTGCTGCAAATCTTACCAATCGAAATATTCATCTTGCTCAAGCTCTACCTCTTTTTTCTCCTTCGTTCCCTTATTCTTAAAAGCCTCTTTGAGTTCGATCACTTCTTTTTTCAAATCGCTGACAATCTTCTTTTTTACGGATTCTGTATCATAAGAGACATTGTAGTTGTCCGTCGTACCTGTGATCTTTAAAAACAATTTGCTTTGACCGGATCCATCATCCTCCAACGCTTCTTTGGCTTCGACGTAATTGATATTTTTATTGTTACGAAGCGGGGCAATGATACGGTAGTCTATGCGTTGATCAAATGTATGCGTGCCACTTACTTTGATTGAAGTAACATTCGTGCGAACCTCCATCTGGGGAATGTAAACGGTTTTATTTTCAATGTGGATTTCATTTTTGATATCTGAAAAACGAAGCTTGCTCAATCCTTCATCATTCAGATATTTATTCAATTTTTTCATCGGCTCAAAATTGTTAAGCTCGCCATTTTTTATGTACGTGCTGATGTCACTCACAAGCGTTTCCTGGTAAAGTCGAAGGTTTTGATTTAATGTAAACTCCAAAGAAACGTCTGCATATGGCTTGCCCCTTTAGATGTTTATCCATGATAAAACTCTGATCGAAGTTTTCGAAGACATAAAAAACACTATCCGCGTAAATACCATTCAGCTTAAAAGTACTTACAACATCAATAGCTTTATTATTTTTTGCGTCGACGATCCCCGAGAAGGTCATATCTCCTCCCATTGAATTAAACTTAATATTGCGCGATACTGCCATTTCATTTTTTACCAGCAAATCCCCTCTAAGCTCGGTCGCATGAAACCGTTTGTATCGCAAAGCTTTTACATCACAATTGAAATTAAGGTTAATATTTCTCGAGATTTTAAATTCGTACTCCGGTTTTTTACTGCGCCGCGCCTCCCTCGGGCTTTTCAAATCCGAGCGCAAAAAGTTGGTCGACATCTAAAAAGTTAGACTTCAAATCAGTTTCTATCCCGATTGGTTGGTTTTCAAAAAGCAAAAACGTTATTATGTTTTTAAAAAATCCATTGAGTAAAAAGTCACTGTTCCCCAATTTACCCGAGACGTTACTTAACGCGAGGTCATTATTATTGAACTGCATACCGCCTGTAAGATCTTGAAGCTCAATCTGATCTTCTCCATAGGAAAAACCGATGTTTTGAAGATCGATGGTTCCCTGTGTGGAAACGCGTTGCGCCGTGGCCCGTTTTTTTAACAACCCAACTCTCCCTTCAAATGAGACATTCGCTAACAATGAGCCCGAAATCTTATTGATATTTTGTACAGGGTAAAAATCCAACAGCGAAGCAGCATCCAGTTTGCCATGGAAGGAACAGGCTACATCCGGATCTTTAAAATCGCGAAGTCTAAAGTCGCCGGTAAAAGGTTCGCCATTTAACTCGCCATTGATATTTTTCAAATTCAGGACAGCGTTCTGAATATCTAATATCTGAGGGCTGGAAAATGACCCCTCCATACTTGCCGACGAAATTTGTGATTTAGACTCAGGATTGAAAAGTGTTGCATCCTTGAATCCAAAATGAATCGTAATGGAAGGACTAACCTTTCGACTGATCTGGCCTTTTAGTTTGGCGGTAATGTAAACATCCCCTTTGCTTTTATACCTTTCAAATTTTTTCGCAACCCCTTCTGTCAAAAGGGAAAGTAACGTTTGAATATCAGTGTCTTTTCCCTCCGTGGTGATGTCAATGATATTTTTCTCTTTCCATTTATAACTTCCTTCCACGTTAAATGATGAATTCCGTACTTCCAGCGTTGAAGGCTTGATCACCAAAGTTTTCTGTACGTCATCATATACCAAATCGCTTTTAACCTGGAACGATTTACCGGTTAAAAATTCATTTTGGTTGACGCTTATTCTCTCCGTGGTAAGTTCACCTTCGGCTTCTATGTCATAGATATCATTAGCGGATTGAATCGATGCTAGTAATTCCTCACTTTTAAATGTCAGGTGTTGTTCAGCGTTGACATCAATATAATGGACTAACGTGTTTTCAAGGTTGACCTTTTCAAGGTGAAATTTTACTGTACTGGTGCTTGCGGACTTCTTCCCAGTCTCTTTCAGAATAGTATAGTTATTTTTACCCTGCTGATTAATCTTCAAATTCGTTTCGCTATTCTTGATTTTGAGGCCTTCTATCGTAAAGTTGCCTTGCCAAACCTGGATCGGACTTAACTGAAATGAAATTTCTGAAGCGGTGAGAAGGGGATATTGCCCGTCATGGCTGTCTTCTATATAAACATCTTTCAGTACGATCGACAACTGCGGAAAACTTGGAAACATAGAAATGTCCATCTTCCCGATTTTGACAGGTGTATTCAGATTCTTATTGGCCTCACGGATAAATTGACTAATGATCTTCTCTTTAAATAGAAATACAGATACCGTCAATCCAAGAAATAGTGCGGCAAGGGCCAATAAAGTGTAAAAAAGGATCTTTCGAAAAATCTTCAAGTTCAAAAAATGGTTTTACAAAAGTACGGACAAAACTTAAACGATAGTGATCGTTCCTTATTTTGCTTTTCGTCCTTTCTATAAGGAGCGCGCTAAAAATGGTAAAGGCTACAAATTCCAGGCCGAGTGCGGCAAGATGGTCACGGGATTAAGCCTCGTCAATATATCTTTTAGTGATTGGCTGATAGGAATCGATTCTTCGGTCACGTAAAAATGGCCAATGCGTTCTGTAAGAATCTGTTTTGTTCAGATCCACGGCTAACACGTGCACTTCTTCCTTGTCGTGGGACGCTTCCAACAACACACGTCCAAATGGATTCGAGATGAATGATCCGCCCCAAAACTTCATCGCTCCTTCCTGTTCTAAACCTACGCGATTGACGCTAACCACATGTATTCCGTTAGCAACAGCATGGCTGCGTTGAATGGTTTGCCACGCGTTGAACTGCTCACTGTTCGTTGCCTCATCCTGCGAAGTAGCCCAACCAATAGCTGTAGGATAAAATAAGATTTCAGCACCCATTAAGGAAGTAATTCGGGCGCCTTCAGGATACCATTGATCCCAGCAAATCAGAACGCCAATCGTAGCAAATTTGGTTTTGAAAATTTTATAACCGAGATCGCCGGGCGTGAAATAGAATTTTTCATAGTAAGCAGGATCGTCGGGGATATGCATCTTTCGATATTTCCCCAGGTAGGTCCCATCAGCATCCAGCACCGCCGTCGTATTATGATAAATTCCCTGCGTGCGTTTTTCAAATAACGACGCAATGATGACGACACCCAACTCAGATGCTACTTTGGAAAGGGTGTCGGTGGAAGGCCCTGGAATGGACTCGGCCAACTTAAAATTTTCGTAATCTTCAACGTCGCAGAAATACAGCGAGGTGAATAGTTCCTGTAAACAGACGATTTGAGCACCTTTCGAGGCCGCTTCGCGAATTTTTACGATAGCCTTGTCAAGATTTTCCTTGGGGTCGGAGGTGCAAGCCATCTGCACAATACCTACGTTTACGATTTTGCTCACTTAGTAAAAATTTAAAACGCAAAATTAGGGAAGTAATTTCAGTTATGAAACGTTCCCGGTAGATATCAAAAAGTAGGTGCTTGCTAAAGCTTTAGGAAATAACGACGGTATTACCCTTCCTGCGCGAGATGAACAAATGATTCATCTTTGGCTTCCAGTGCAGATTCACCCATCAACCACGTATCAACAGCACGCGCAGCTTCACGTCCTTCTGAAATAGCCCAGACGACCAGTGATTGACCACGTCGAATATCTCCCGCGGCGAAAATTCCTTCTTGTGTAGTTCTGTAGTTCTGGGATTTAATATTGCCACGCTCATCAAGGTCAAGCTTAAGCTCTTCGACCATACCGCCTTTTTCAGCACCGGTAAATCCGATGGCGAGTAAAGCAAGCTCGCACGGTATAATTCTCTCTGAACCTGGAATCTCTTCAAAACCCATCTTGCCTTGTGCGTTTACACCCCACGTGATGTCTACAATTTTTAACCCCGTGAGCCGGCCCATCGCATCGCCCAAAAACTCTTTGGTAAGTATTGCCCATTGACGCTGAACACCTTCTTCATGAGACGACGAAGTCATCACCACCATCGGCCAAAGTGGCCAGGGATTATTGTCTTCGTTGCGTGTCAAAGGTGGTTTTGCCAGCAGTTCAATTTGTGTTACCGACTTTGCCATTTGACGATTAGAAGTACCCACGCAGTCAGAGCCAGTATCGCCACCTCCGATGACCAAAACGTTTTTGTCGTTCGCCAAAATTTCCCCTGAGAAAATACGATCACCAGCCACACGTTTATTTTGTTGTGTCAGAAAATCCATGGCGAAGTGAACACCTTTAAATTGTCTTCCAGGAATTGGAAGGTCTCGCGGTGCAGAAGCTCCGCCACAAATCAACGTGGCATCGAACTCTTCCTTTAAATGTTTGGCACTGATATTAACCCCTACGTGAGCATTCGTTCGGAAAATAATGCCCTCTTGTTCCATCAGCCTTATCCTACGGTCGAGAACCGTCTTTTCCAGTTTAAAGTCAGGAATCCCATACCGTAGCAGCCCACCAATCCGATCGCTGCGTTCAAAAACGGTAACCCAGTGACCAGCCTTGTTCAACTGAGCGGCGGCAGCCAGGCCCGCAGGCCCGGAACCAACCACGGCTATCCGCTTACCGGTGCGAACTTTCGGAGGATTTGCTTTTATATAGCCTTTCTCAAAAGCTTGCTCTGCAATCGTCTTTTCAATATACTCGATGGTGACCGGCTTATTGTTGATGCTGAGCACACAGCTAGCCTCACATGGCGCGGGACAAATTCTTCCCGTAAACTCCGGAAAGTTATTGGTGCTGCTCAATATGCGAATCGCGTCTTCCCATTTTCCCTGATATACGGCATCGTTGAAATCGGGAATATTGTTTCCAAGTGGGCATCCGTTGTGACAAAACGGAACGCCACAATCCATACAACGTGAAGCCTGTTGTTTTACCTTTTCCTTATCGAGTGGTGTATAAACTTCTTTGTAATCTTTTATCCGTTCTTTGGTATCACGTGATTTCGGCATCTCGCGATCGAACTTCATAAAACCATCAATTTGTCCCATGCTATGCGTGAAGTATTAAAAA
Organism: uncultured Bacteroidota bacterium; assembly: GCA_963846745.1. Taxonomy (GTDB): domain Bacteria; phylum Bacteroidota; class Bacteroidia; order Cytophagales; family Cyclobacteriaceae; genus Chryseolinea. The sequence continues at coordinate 60,380 of CAWJXE010000012.1, forward strand.
AACTAGTTCAAAAATTTCTGGAGATTATATTTTTATTTTAGAAGGCTCGGGAATACCAATCTCGTCATTGACAGTAGATTGATGACGAACCTTTTGCTTTGAAAGCACAAGCTTGTAATCTTTTGGCATTACCTTAACAAACAAGTCGGAAGCTACCGGCCAGTTTTCAATGATCCATTCTGCGGGATCACTGCCTGTATATTTAAAATGTTGTTGCACCATTGCTTTTACCTCTGCTTTGTCTTCATCCTCCATGGTCTCAAGGTCAACCATTTCCTTGTTGCACAGCCTTTCCAGCGAATGCTCCGGATCGAAGACATAGGCAATACCCCCACTCATTCCGGCAGCGAAGTTCTTTCCTGTTTTTCCGAGAATGACAACGCGGCCGCCTGTCATATATTCGCAGGCATGGTCACCAACTCCTTCCACAACGGCCGTTACTCCTGAATTGCGCACACAGAAACGTTCTCCTGCCTGGCCGCGGATATAGGCCTCACCCGACGTTGCCCCATAGAATGCAACATTGCCGATGATAATATTATCCTCTGGTTTAAAAGTTGCCTCCTTATCGGAGTACACCACCAGCTTTCCGCCCGACAAACCTTTGCCAAAATAATCATTGGCCTCTCCTTCAAGCTCGAACGTCACGCCCGGCGCCACAAACGCTCCGAAACTTTGTCCAGCCGAACCTTTGAATTGAAAGTGGATCGTATCTGCAGGCAAACCTTTGCCTTTATACTTTTTGGATATTTCATTTGACAATAGGGCTCCCGTAGTCCTGTCGGTGTTTCGAATGATAAATCTTTCATTAACAGGTTCGCCCTCATCCAGCGCTTGACGAGCGGCTTCGACCAACTTCCAGTCAAGAACTTTTTCCAGTTCAAAATCCTGATCGATTTGTTTATACAGGCCAACATGCTCACGTACGGGCTCACGCATCAAAATGGGTGAGAGATCTAACTTCTTAATTTTCCAATGATCGATATCTTGCCTTACCCGCAGCATGTCTGAACGTCCAACCATTTCGTTGACGGTTCTAAAACCAAGTTCAGCCATAACTTCGCGCAGATCATTCGCCAGGAATTTGAAAAAGTTCACGACATGATCTGGATTTCCTGTAAAGAGCTTCCTCAGATCTTCATCCTGGGTTGCGATTCCCACAGGACATGTATTGAGATGGCATTTACGCATCATGATGCAACCTTCGACAACCAATGCCGCCGTAGCAACGCCCCATTCTTCTGCGCCAAGCAAAGATGCAATAGCGATATCGCGTCCGGTGCGGATTTGTCCATCCGTTTGCAGCACTACGCGGCTGCGTAAATTATTCTTAACCAATGTTTGATGCGCTTCCGCTAAACCGAGTTCCCAAGGCAAGCCGGCATGACGTACCGAGCTGACAGGAGATGCACCTGTTCCTCCGTCGCCGCCAGAAATAAGAATCGCATCCGCTTTAGCTTTCGCTACACCGGCCGCTACTGTACCCACACCCGCCTGCGATACCAGCTTCACATTTATCCGTGCCTGACGGTTCGCATTCTTAAGGTCATATATTAACTGCGCAAGGTCCTCAATCGAGTAAATATCATGGTGTGGAGGCGGCGAGATCAAGCCAACGCCCGGGGTAGAGTGCCGAACACGGCCAATCCACTCATCCACTTTGTGACCTGGCAATTGACCACCTTCTCCAGGTTTAGCACCTTGTGCCATTTTAATCTGCAGCTCGTCGGCGTTTGCCAAATAATGGCTCGTGACGCCAAATCTTCCCGATGCAACTTGTTTTATGGCAGAACGTTCCCAATCACCGTTTGCTTTCTTTTCATATCGAATTTCATCCTCACCACCCTCGCCACTATTGCTTTTTCCGCCGATGCGGTTCATCGCTATGGCCAATGTGCTGTGCGCTTCATGAGAAATGGAACCAAAGGACATTGCTCCTGTAGCAAATCGTTTGAAAATTTCTTCGACAGGTTCTACTTCACTGAGGGCAATTGGATTGCGTTTTTTGAATTCGAACAATCCCCGGAACGTTAAAGTGTCTCGTGTTTGGTCGTTGATCTTTTGCGCGTATTTTTTGTAAATCTCATAGTTGTCCGTCTTCGTTGAATGCTGAAGCCAGTGAATTACCTCAGGGCTAAACAAGTGTTTCTCGCCACGGCGTTTCCATTGGTAAACTCCACCTACCGGCAACTCCTTGCTTTCCAATTCAAAAGCAAGTTCATGTCTTACCAATACCTCACGGGCGATGTCATCAAATGACAATCCTTCGATGCGGCTAATGGTGCCTTTAAAACATTTTTCAACAACGTCGCTGCCCAGTCCCAGGGCCTCAAAGATCTGAGAAGACTGATATGACTGAAGGGTACTGATCCCCATTTTTGACATTACCTTCAACAAGCCACTACCGATCGCCTTTTGGTAATTCTCATACGCTTCTTCATCTGTGAGACGTTTATAAAACTGATCATGCTTGTTCATGAAGTGGATCGTCTCCAATGCCAGGTAGGGATTTACGGCGCTTGCGCCGTATCCAACGATAGTAGCAAAATGATGTACCTCCCAGGCGTCACCGGCTTCAACTACTAATCCGGCTTGTGTCCTTATTCTTTTTCCGACCAGATATTGATGTACTGCACCTACGGATAACAGTGATGGAATCGGAGCAAATTCATTGCTGATCTTCCTATCTGACAAGATCAAAATCCTTTTGCCAGCACGCACAGCTTTTTCCGCCTCGGCACAAATTCTGTCCAGGCTTTCTTCCAACCGGCCGGGTTTTCCATCAGCTTTGAACACGCATTGAATAATTGCACTTTCGAAACCCTGATCCTGTAAATGTTTGAATTTTTCAAGATCACTGTTTAACAAAACAGGTTGTGAAATGTGAATTTGTCTTGTGTGCTCCGGTGTCTCTTCAAGCACGTTCAGACTGGCGCCCACGCGTGTAAACAACGACATCACTAAGCGCTCGCGAATCGGGTCAATGGGCGGGTTGCTTACCTGAGCAAAATGTTGTTTGAAGTAATTTGAAAGGTGCCGGCTTTCCTTGGACAAAATTGCCTGTGGTGTATCATCTCCCATGGAGCCAATGGCTTCATAGCCTTTTTCCGCCATGGGGAGAAGAAGTGCCTTTACGTCTTCGCTGGTATAACCATAGGCATTCTGCCGTTGTATTAATGTCTTCTCATCGAAGCTGCTCTCAACCCATTCCTGTTCGGGTTCGAGCCTCAGCTTCAGACGATTCTGGATAATCCAGTTATAGTATGATTTACCTTCGTAAACAGCGCGTTTTACTTTTTCGTCATCGAGTACTTTACCCAATTCCAGATCAACCATGAGCATTTTACCCGGGGTGATCCGTCCTTTTTCCAATACATCTTTCGGATCAATCGGTAATGCGCCAGCCTCCGAAGCGGCGATTACCCGTCCAGAGCGTGTAACGCAATAACGAAGCGGACGAAGACCATTTCTATCTAACGTAGCGCCTATTCGCGATCCATCGGTAAAGACCAGGGCGGCCGGGCCGTCCCAGGGCTCCATCATCGAAGCGTGGTATTTATAAAAAGCTTTGCGATGGGGATCCATCAATTTATTGTCCTGCCATGCCTCGGGTACCAGCATCATTAACACGTGAGGCAATGAACGGCCCGACAATACCAGCATTTCCACCAAGGCATCCAAATTAGCTGAGTCTGAACCATCAGGGCTGGTTATCGGAAGAAGCATTTTTAATTCTTCATCGGTAAAGAATGTCGATTTAAACAGTGCTTCCTTGGATTTCATCTTGTTGACATTCCCGCGAATGGTGTTGATCTCACCATTGTGCGCGATGTAACGGAATGGCTGGGCTAGTTTCCAGTTTGGAAAAGTATTCGTTGAAAACCGGCTATGTACTAATGCCAACGCAGTTTTCAACCGCGGATCCTGAAGGTCATCGAAATACGCGCGCAACTGTTCTGTCCGTAGTTGCCCTTTGTAAATAATAGTTCTGGAAGAGAAACTGGTTATATAAAACTCATTATTGCTTCCTTTTACATCGCGTGATATAACATGCGACGCATGGTTACGCAATACAAAAAGTTTACGCTCGAATGCATTTCCGACAATTGATTCATCTTTTGATCTTACAAACACCTGCTCGATAACAGGTTCTACTTCTACTGCGCCAGGACCAGGCACACTATGATCTACCGGCACTACCCGATATCCCAACAATTCAAGTCCAAGTTCTTTTATACTCTTGCGAAGTACCTCCCTACACGCGTTCATTACTTTTTTATCGCGCGGAAAAAATACCATTCCAACGCCGTAACTACCCGCTGCTGGTAGTTTAAAACCCAAGCGATTGCATTCTTCATCAAAAAATTCATAAGGAAGTTGAATAAGAACGCCGGCACCATCACCCGTCTTTGGGCTGCTTCCTTTTCCTCCCCGATGCTCCATATTTTCGAGCATCGAAAGCGCATCGCGTAAATTTTGATTGGTTTTTGTGCCATTGATATTGGCTACAAAGCCAATACCGCATGCATCATGTTCCAGTTCAGGGGTATACAAACCTCGGCTGGTTTTTTGTTTCATCGTTCTGGTCGGTTATAAGTACAACAAAAAATCTCCATTCAGGGCAAAATGGAGTTTTGAATTTACGGAACAAACAGAAGGAAATTCTGCATTAGTTCCTATTTCTCCCAATTTTTTGAATCTTTTCACAAATGAATCCAAAGCCTTTAAATATTAAAAAGTGGGAACGATTGCACTATGTCCAATTTTAAAAATTTGAAAAAACAGCGAAAACGATTGAAGTTTTTGTAAAAGGATCATGCTCCTTTAACGTTATCCACATTTTTTACACAGAATTTTAAAATAGATAGTTTAAGGTTTGACGGCTCTTACCATTTCCTTTTTCCCAGGTGGGCCAGGAAGGGTTTCAACGACGAAGCCCAAGCCATTGAGGTCGCGTTTTAGCTGGCCTTTTGCGCAGTACGTGACCAACACTCCGCCAGGCTTTAATGCCTCAAAAATTTTTCTCAGAACATCAAAGCTCCAGAGCTCAGGTTGTTTCGACGGAGCAAAAGCATCATAATATACCAGGTCAAGACTTTCCTTCGAAAGCTCAACTTGCTGAAGGGTAATGTTCAATTTCAAGAGATTGAAATTGGTGGTTAAGGCGTGCGGTCGACCCCATGTCCGAATAATGAAGGTCCTTATATTCAGCTCCCAAATTTAGTAATGAGGCATAGTTTAACTTTGACCAAATTTCCTCTCCCAGGGGAGAATGCTTCAATAGCCGTATAGTTGACATGCCTTAGTGATGTCCTTGCAAATATTGAAGCGTGAGCAATGCATTCAATCCCGTACCAAAACCAACCTCAAAGATCGAAATTGGTAACGGAGAATTTCTTTCTAATACATATTCCAGTCCATTTTTTATGAACACATGAGCCGATTCCTGGATCGCCCCATGAACCGAATGGTAGGTTTCGTTAAGCTCTTCATTAAAAAGAGAATGGGAACCATCAGCAGTGGTGATGATTTTTAACACTCAATTATCTTTTTGAATCAACGCTACTGCATAAGAACATACACCTTCTTCTCTTCCGATGTAGCCAAGTTTTTCATTGGTCGTAGCTTTGATGGATACATCGTCCTCTGAAATATTCATGAGGGGAGCAAGTGCTTTTTTCATTTCCTGGATGTGGGGGTTCACCTTTGGTTTTTCAAGACATACCGTACAATCCACATTGCTGATCTTCCACCCTTTTTCCTCTACCATTCGCGTAACTTCTTTCAAAAAAAATTTACTGTCCATTCCCTTCCATCGATCATCTGTATTTGAAAAATGAAATCCAATGTCCCGCAGGTTCGCGGCACCCAGAAGCGCATCGCATATCGCATGAATCAGGACATCGGCATCGGAATGACCAACGGCGCCTTTGGTCGCAGCGGGAAGGAGCACTCCACCGAGATAAAAGTTTCGTCCTTCCTCTAAAGGATGAACATCAAACCCCATACCTACACGCAATTTCATAGTCAAGATCAGTTTTTGAGAGCCTGGTAATATATTACGTTCGAATTCTCTTCCCGAAATATTTGATTCGATACACGTTTAATGTCCGTCGCGGTTACCTGATCGATTTTTTTCGCTTCTGCATTGACCAGATTAGCGTCTCCGGAAAGTTTTGCAAAAGCCAGATTCATGGCTCGATTGATCACTTCCACTTCGCTAAACTCCAGGATAGATTCTGCCTGATTTTTTACTTTTCCCAACTCTTCGTCAACAACAACGTTATTGCGAAGGTCTTCAATAATTTTATCCACTGCTTCTTCAGCATCTTTTAATGCGACACCATCTTTCACTCGTCCACTGACCACCAGCAAACCAGGGTCTATCGTTCCCATGACAAATGATGAAACAGAAGTAAAAATTTCTCTGTCTTTGACAAGATTTTGATACAATCGACTGGACTGGCCTCTTCCGAGCAAATCGCTCAGCAAGTCGATCGCATAGTAATCCTCGTGAAACCTGCCCGGCATGTGCCAGGCTTTATAAAAAGCATTGGCGGGTACCTTCGCTTTTACTTCCAGGAATCGTTTCTGGTTTTGATGCGGCTCCAATGGAAGTGCCCGGGATTTCTTGCCTCCCCGAATAGGACCAAACCATTTTTCCGAAAGGGACTTAATTTGGTCCACGGTCACATTTCCGGCCACCACCAGGATTGCATTGTCAGGCACATAATATTTGAAGAAAAAATTCTTCACGTCCTCCATGGTAGCATTTTCAATATGACTTATCTCCTTGCCAATAGTAGCCCATTGATAGGGGTGCACCTGGTACGCCAGGGGACGAAGTTTTAACCAGACGTCGCCATATGGTTGATTGAGATAGCGCTGCTTGAATTCTTCAATAACTACTTTGCGCTGCACTTCCAATGATTTGGGATCAAACGACAGACTTAGCATCCGATCACTCTCCAGCCAAAACGCTGTTTCAATATTGGAAGCAGGCAATGTCAGGTAATAATTCGTTATGTCGGTATTGGTAAAGGCGTTATTCTCACCACCTACACGCTGAAGCGGCTCATCATAGCTCGGTATATTCTTCGAGCCGCCGAACATTAAATGCTCAAATAAATGGGCAAATCCCGTCTTATCCGGATGCTCATCCCGAGAGCCTACATCATACAAAATATTCATTACTGCGATTTGAACCGTGGGGTCCTCATGGACAATCACGCGCAGCCCATTGTCAAGTTCGAATTCCTTAAATGAAATCATAAGGGTCAAAAATAGTAAACTGTATGATGCTTTTTCCTTTCCGTCCTAAACTCTTTAGAAATGAATATATTCCAATCCTTAGGCTAAAGCAGGATCAAAAACTCGATTAACTTTGCTCGACTTTTTCCGAACATGAATTTCGATCGAAAAAAATATCCGGACACGACCCTTAGAGAACTTTATGATGCCATTCTTAAACCAAGAATGATTGAGGAAAAGATGCTCATTCTATTGCGCCAAAATAAAATAAGCAAATGGTTTAGTGGCATCGGACAAGAAGCTATTGCAGTGGGAGTAACGCTTGCGCTGGATAAAGATGAGTACATCTTGCCGATGCATCGTAACCTGGGCGTCTTCACCTCTCGCGACATGCCATTCGAGCGTTTGTTTGCGCAGTGGCAAGGCACGATGATGGGATACACCAAAGGACGCGATCGCTCCTTTCACTTTGGGACGCATGAACACCATATTGTGGGAATGATCTCACATCTCGGACCCCAAAATGGGGTCGCCGCGGGTATTGCACTAGCCAGTAAGTTGAAATCGGAACAAAAAGTTACGGTCGTTTTCAATGGAGATGGGGGTACCAGTGAAGGCGATTTTCACGAAGCCATAAATGTCGCGGCCGTTTGGGATCTCCCCATAATTTTTATCGTTGAAAATAATGGCTATGGACTTTCCACGCCAAGCCATGAGCAGTTCCGGTGCAAGAGCTTTGCAGACAAAGGAATTGGATATGGTATAGAAGGAATAAGTATTGATGGCAACAATGTACTTGGAGGTCTTTGATACAGTGACAACGCTTGTTACCGATCTTCGAAAACGCCCTCGACCGGTTTTGTTGGAATGTCGAACTTTTCGCATGCGCGGTCATGAAGAAGCTTCCGGCACTAAGTATGTTCCAAAAGAAATGATGGACGACTGGGCTAAAAAAGATCCAATCGAGAATTATCAACGCTTTTTGTTGGATACAGGTGTGATCAATTCACAATACGTTGAACAGTTCAAAGATAAAATCAAGAAAGAAATTGAAAGGGGACTTTCCATAGCATTTGAAGAGACCCATCCGACCCCGGACACAGATTCCGAAGTAAATGATGTCTATGCGCCATTTACTCAGACAAGTAATTTCTCCTTCAACTAGCAAAAAATCCGAGAAGCGCTACATCGATGCTATCTCTGACGGTCTGCGTCAAAGTATGGAACGATTTGATAATCTCGTATTGATGGGACAGGATATTGCTGAATACGGCGGAGTTTTTAAGATCACCGAAGGTTTTGTGAAGCAATTCGGCAAAGAACGCGTACGAAATACACCGATTTGTGAGGCTGCGATCGTTGGTGCCGGCCTGGGTCTCTCTGTGAAAGGAATGAAGTCCATGATCGAAATGCAGTTTGCTGATTTTGTCACGGAAGGCTTCACCCAAATCGTGAACAATCTCGCGAAATCGCATTGGCGCTGGGCGCAAAATTCCGACGTGGTTATCCGCATGCCAACGGGAGCAGGAACGGCGGCGGGTCCGTTTCATTCTCAAAGTAATGAAGCCTGGTTTTTTCACACCCCAGGATTAAAAATTGTTTATCCCTCCAATCCTTACGATGCAAAAGGATTGATTTGTGCGGCGATTGAAGACCCAAATCCTGTCTTATACTTCGAACATAAATTGATGTATCGATCGATCAAGGAATCTATTCCTGACGACTATTACACATTGGAGATTGGAAAGGCTAAATTGATACAGGATGGATCTCAGCTTTGCATTATCACCTACGGCATGGGGGTTCTATGGGCGAAAGAAATATTAGATGAAATGCCGGGAGTCGACGCTGCTATCCTCGATCTGAGAACCCTTTTGCCCTGGGATAAGGAATCGGTTAAGGAACTCGTTAAAAAGACAAACCGAGTACTGATTTTACATGAAGATACCCTGACAGGTGGTATTGGTGCGGAAATCAGCGCATGGATTAATGAGCATTGTTTCAGGTACCTGGACGCTCCCGTTATTCGCGTTGGATCGTTGGATACGCCCATCCCGTTTGCACCCACCCTGGAACAAAATTTCCTGCCTAAAAACCGCCTGAAAGCGAGTATTGAAAACCTGTTAAAATATTGATCCCCGGCAAAAGAAAGCCGTTAATCGAGCGTTTGTTTTAGGAATGGTACATCTCGCCTCACGTAAGGCAAAATTTACCTATCTTAGCCTGTTTTCTAACACATTTTTTGAACTCCAATTACCGTCATAGAACCTCATTTTTTCCCTGGGCATTCCGGGTCGTAGGGCTAATCCTTATTTTGGGCTTGAGCATGCCAGCATTGGCTCAGAATACCAAGGGCGACAAACCCTCATCGAATCGCGAAAGTCGTTTTAGGCTTCCATCAAAAAAAAGCAATCAAAAGAGAACAAAAGCGACCCGGCAAAAGAGTCTCGACGAAAAAAAATCCATGTCCTATAATGCCACTAACTACACCCCCAGAAGGCGCGCAAAAGGGGGCGAAAGACCTGGCAAACCAAATCGTCCGATTGCAGGGACAAAACCACAAGGCACACAAAAGGCGTGGACTGGCGATATAGCCGGGCGCCGTATCCGAGCCAAATCTGCGCCTGCGCGAACTAAAAATGTCTATCCGCAGTATGGGAGATACACCAATAATCCATCCCGAACACCGAAGCCGACACAGCGATCGGTTTCCAACAAAAGCACATTAGCCCGCTTGAAAAAGTTACAAACTCCAGCGCGTGCCCATAAGTTTTATCCACAGCAAAATCGCTATGTCAATAATCCATCAAAGACTCCGAGATCAACACAAAACCCTTCGTCCAATCGGGGAACTTTGTCACGGTTAAAGAAATTACAAAGCTCGCCGCCGAGGGTTTATAGAAAGAGCATAAACGTCTATGCTAATTTCCGGACGGCCCAAACGCAAAGCTGAAAAGCCTTATCTGAACGATATCTCTGGCAGACCTCTTCGCAAAAAAAATTATGAGACCCCGCGGCCAGGGGTTGTCGCGCCAACTTTTAGACCTTACCAAGGAAGAGGTAAAATGGGGGACAAACCCTATGCAGGTAAACCTTTGGGTGGTTACGGCTCAGCTACTAAACGAAGACAGGAAGCCTGGACAGGGGATATCGCCGGACGGCGAATTAGGGGTCGTAATTTTTCCAGTAAAAAATCTATCGAAGGTCAGCCGATCCTGCCCGTTCGAAAAAACAGAGATCGATTTGGAGACCGCGCTTATGCGGGAAAAGCGGGCTGGTATAAAACCGCCTCACGCTCCGGGGAAAAACGACCAGGTTTGTCTCCGCTGCCAAGACGTGCTCCCGGAATTGGCGCTGATCGTATTGGAAAGTTTCAGGGAAACATAAGAGGTGGACGGCCATTAAAAGGTGGAGGAAGTGTAAGTGGGAGAATATGGAATAACAACGGAGTCCGTTGGACGTGCGGACGCCAAGGCAAGGATCTGCAGCGGCGCTTTTCCAAGGCAATATCAAGGCTAAAAGACCTGAAAAGGGTGGTGGCAGTGTGAGTGGAAAGTTGTGGAACAACAAAGAAAACCCGATTCCAGGAAAAACATATTCGCCGGATTCCAAGAAGGTAGGAGGATATCCAGGACGAAATAAGATGTTTGATTTACATCCAGGCTTCGCTGACCAGGGTGAAACGTTTTACGGGATACATCAAATTAAAAAAATTCAAAAAGAACTATGTGCAACATCCGGATGCTGCAGAAGAGTCCGTCAAGAAAAAGCGTCAGAACAAAAGAGCCTTTGAAGCCGAAGGCTTACAGGTAAAACTTCAACGAAGAAAATACGTGGAAAACAAAAATTCTTCGGAAGACGCATTGTTTAAGTTGCAACCTACGAAGAGCACGACACAGGCCGGGGAGCTGCACGTGAAGGTCAAGCAAGGAGATTACAGAAAGAAACCTCATGCGGCTGAAGGATCACTTCCTGGAATTAAACCTTCAAAATCTTCCGTCAAAGCAAATGAATATGCACGAAGCATACGACGAAATTGGGATTACATTCGAAATCCAAGTAGTGCAGACGAAGCTTTGAAAACCCGGGAGCCTGGCAAGGCATATGCCCGATCTGCTGCCTATCAGGGAAATATTAAAATGAAGAAAGTTTAACCTCTTCGAAAAAAACAGAGGGCTTCATCCCGATACAAAATTTATCAAGACGAACAAGAACAATGTTCGCAGAAGAAAAAGATATCATCACGAACTTTAAGTTGTGGTGGGCACGTTTATTTAAGAAGGAGGAAACCCAACCTGAACATTTAAAGGAAAAAGGCAAGAAGCCCCGTTACGATAAAGGTGAAGCAGGAATGTGGTATGAATAGCAAATTTATGAAATGGAGTGAACTGAGCTCGGTTGATCAAATCGATCAAATCCGCAAAGAATCAATCGAAAACCCGATATTGATTTTTAAATACAGCTCCAGGTGTTCCCTAAGCCGTTTAGCCTTGGATCGACTGGAAAGGAGTTGGAAAGAAACAGAAATGGCTGGGATTAAATCCTACTTTCTGGATTTGATTACCTATCGGGAGATCTCGAATCGCATTTCCCATGAATTCGATGTTGAGCACGAATCCCCTCAAGTTCTCATCATTGAAAACGAAAAGTCCATCTACGATCAAGTCGCACATGGGTATTGATTATCAGGAGATTAGGGAAGTAGTGAAAAGTTAAAGCCGGCACAAGCGCGTCTTGTCGCAAAACATCGTGCTGAATAACTTCTGCTTATCATTTGTGTTAGAAAATTATTATTCTAAATTTATTGTAAAGATTGGCTTGGAATGTCGCGCGTTGAAAAGTTCCTAATCCCTATAATTTCACTTGTCCTACTGGTTTCGGGTAGCTCATTTGCCCAGACCCAGGATAGCTATGAATATCAATCTGAATTTACCTGGGGTATTAATAAGAACACTTCTGGCGGTTTAATTGGTGGAATTGTTTTCAAGAAAGCCCGGAAGTTAAACGACCATTGGCTGGAAACTTTTGGCTTAGAGTTGATGAACGTTAAGCATCCGCAGGAAGTGCGCCGAAATTCTTCGGCCACGGGTAACTTTTTCATTTACGGTAAATCAAATTACCTCTATGCGATCCGCTTGCAGTATGGCAGAGACCTCATCCTTTTTAAAAAGGCTCCACAACAGGGCGCTGAAATAAAAGCCATTTTCGCTGTGGGTCCATCGATCGGCGTTGTCGCTCCTTACTACGTCGAGTACTATCCTGATCAAAGTGGAAGGACTACGTTGCGCGCACCCTGGGATCCGAGTATCGATATCGGCCAGATCGGAGGCACGGGAAGAGTATTTGAAGGCCTGGGCGAATCCGAAATTGCTCTCGGATTAAATTTAAAAGCTGCATTAAACTTTGAACTTGGCACCATAAAAAGCCAGGTTACAGGCTTTGAGGCAGGGTTTTTGGTTGATGCCTACTCAAAGAAAATTGAAATGATGCCGACGACCAAGAACTATTCTGTCTATCCCACGCTATTCCTAACGCTATTTTACGGAAACCGTAAATAGCCTGTAAAAAATTTCGTTAAAAGTGTGACCTTTATTTATATTTGAGATTCTAATCGTATAAAATACTTTAACCTATGGAACCGAAGAAGACCGAAAAAGCGGATCTCACCAACAAATCATTCTTGTTTTTGACCATTGGATTGGTGATCAGTTTATTGCTAGCAATTATCAGCATTCTCCTATCGCGTATACGATGATACTTCAGTAAAAGATCTTGGTCGCAAAGATGCTGTGGCAAGAGGAGATTTTGGAAGTACCACCAACAGAACAATTGCCTCCGCCTCCCCCAAAAATTCAGCAGCCCCAAATCATTGAAGTTCCTGATGAAAAGAAGATAGAAGAGGAAATTGAAATCAACATGGACACGGAGGTGACGGAAGAAACCAAAGTGGAGGAAATCAAAATTGCAGCCAGTTGAGGAAGAAAAAGAAGACATCAATCAGATCTTCCTGGTCGTTGAAGAAACTGCTGCTCCCCAGGGAGGTATGCCTGCATTTTATGAATTCGTCGGGAAAAAATTAAAATATCCTGCTCAAGCTCGAAGAATGGGCATCGAAGGAAAGGTGTTCGTTGAATTCGTTATTGAACGTGATGGTAGCATCACTGACGTAAAGGCGATCAAAGGTATTGGTGCCGGATGTGATGAAGAAGCGGTTCGCGTATTGCAATCTGCTCCGAAATGGAAACCTGGAAAGCAAAGAGGTAAGCCAGTAAGACAGAGAATGGTTCTTCCCATTGCCTTCAAACTTGGATAAAATTTCAAAGAAATCACTTAGATAAAAAAAGCCCTCTCACCGGAGGGCTTTTTTATTTGAGTAAAAAACCCAAAATCAATCCTCCCAAGATTATAAACGGTGAAGGGATTTTTGTGAAAGTAAGAAGGGCAAAAGTCGCGATCGTTACAGCAAAATTTAAAATTGTGTTCGCCAGCGGTTGAAACATGATCACTGCCGACGCAACAACTAAACCCGAACTCGCTGCTGTAATTCCCTCTAGTGATGCTCTCACGGCGCGATATTTTTTTAGACTGTCCCAGAATCGAATCACAAAAAATATAAGAAATGTGCCGGGAAGAAAAATCCCAAGGGCCGACATTACTGCGCCGATAACCTCTCCTCCAGTTCCATAGTCGCGCATCGATAACGCTCCTATGTACGCGCTAAAGGAAAAAACCGGACCCGGTAAAGCTTGTGCTACAGCATATCCCGAAAGAAATTCATGATGCGATGTAGGATGATGGAGTGGTTTTGGCGCATACTTCTGTTTGATTTTCGCTTTCAGTTTGGAGACCTTGTTTACCTCTTCCCCTTCTTCAATTTCAACAAATTCAGTATAGAGAAGAGGCGCCAGCACCTGGCCTCCTCCAAATACTAAACTCCCATTTCGATAAAAATTTTCAAACAATTTAACGGGTAATGATTTCGTCACGGCACCTAAAATGGCCGCAAAAATTAGCACGTTAATCCACAATAAGAAGTTTGCCCAGGGCACAACCAATTTTTGCTTCTCTTCTTTCGGCTGAGCTTTATATTTTAGCGCAGTGACCAGCCCGGCGCCCAGTAATATTATCGGAAATACAAATGGTGTCTGAAATAAATATGACATCACTGCAGCGACAACCAATAACGCAAAACCCGTTTTCGTGCGAATGGTCTTCATACTTATCACATAAGCCCCGTAACTAACAAATCCAACAGCCATCGGCTGGATAAATCGTGTAAATTCTATGGACCAGTTCTTCGCTTGAATACTGGTCATTATCATGGCTGCAATCATCATGATAATCACCGCCGGTAAAATCCACACCAAAAGTGTTAGGTATGCGAGCGTAGGACCACCAATCTTAAATCCAATTGCCGTTAATGTTTGAGTAGAGGCAGGACCTGGAAGTATTTGGCACAAGGAATTGATCTCCATCAACTCTGCTTCCGTCAGGTATTTTCGTTTATCAACCAGAAGTTTATTGAAATAGGCCAGGTGAGCTTGAGGACCGCCAAAGGCAGTTAAGGCAAGTGTCAATATATCCCGAAGGAATATATAGTAGCGCACACGTTGAATTGTATTTTGTGTGCCTTCCCTTGGTGTGCCTTCTCGAACCAATGCTTTATTTTTTTAAACCTATTTCACGCAAGCGCTGATCCAAAAATTCCCCAGCCGTGATATCTTCCCAAATTTTTGGATCGGTCTGCGTTACGCAAGACGGCAAGGCAGCCAAGCTCATCTCTGATCTTGGATGCATGAAAAATGGAATGGAATATCGCGGCGTATTCATCAAATTTTTCGGAGGATTCACCACTCGGTGAATAGTGGATTTTAACTTTTTGTTGGTAAAGCGCTCTAGCATATCACCGACATTCACGACCAACTGGTCTGGAAGGGCAGTGATTGGAATCCATTTACCATCTCTGCGCAATACCTGCAGCCCATCAGCACTGGCGCCCATTAATAAAGTAATAAGATTTATGTCACCATGTTCGGCGGCACGTACAGCGTCAGCGGGAACTGCTTCAGGATTTTCAATAGGGAAATAATGGATGGGCCTCAGAATACTATTGCCTTCTTTAATCTTATCATCAAAATAAGTTTCGGGCAGGTCAAGGTACAGGGCAATTGCTCGCAACATATACAATCCTGTTTTTTCCAAAGCCTTGTACACGTCTAGCGATGCTGACTTGAATTCGGGCACTTCAGCTGGCCAGATATTCGCTGGATAATGTTCTTTGGCTAAGGCATCCGGCTGACAGATCTTGTCCAACATGGTAAAACTCTTTTAAATCTCCGGTATTCCTGCCCTTAGCATGCTCCTTACCTTTGCCTGTGTAACCTCGTTGGCCTGAGATTCCACTGAGCTCGTACTTTTGCTTAATTTCATCCGGCAAGGCAAAGAATTTTTTGATGGCATCGTACAACCGATGTTGCATGTCTGAAGTAAGAAAGTGATTTCGGATGGCAACAAATCCGATATTATTATATGCCTCACCAAGTGTTTCAACGAACCTTTGTTTCTTTGAAGCGTTTCCCTTATGGAAGTCATCGAGATCGAGTGAAGGGATTGTTTCGTATAAAATCTCTTGCATGATTCGTGTCGTTTTGTGGAGCCTTCCGCAAGCTAAATATTTTTAAGTAATTTTACTTTAATCTAACCACTCCGAGTATGAATACCACACGCAGAAAATTTATTGAGAATTCTTTTAAAGCAACTGCCATCGTTGCGGCCTCACCGCTTCTTTCAGCAGCAGCAACATCACCCACGTCCGTCGACATTAGTTCCGAAAATCCGCTCAACGCGTTGCAATTTTCTCAAATAGCTTTACCCTACGCATACAATGCGCTTGAACCTTCTATAGATGCCACAACGATGGACATTCACTACAACAAGCACCATACGGCTTATATTAAAAATGTAAACGAAGCAATTGCAGCTGACAAGATTTCTTTCTCCACGGAAAAAGATTTTTTCAACAACGCATCCAAACTTTCTGCCAAAGCAAAGAATAACGGTGGAGGTGCGTGGAACCATAATTTCTTCTGGCAGGTGATGCATCCATCAAAGGAAATGAAAAGCCCAACCGGAAAATTAGCCGACGCGATTAATGGTTCATTCGATTCCTTTGAAAAATTTAAAGAACAATTTACGCAAGCTGCGATGACCCGTTTTGGTTCAGGATGGGCATGGCTGGTGAACGATAATGGAAAATTAAAAATAGGATCTTCTGCTAATCAAGACAATCCATTAATGGACAGCAGCGAATTAAAAGGAACGCCTTTGCTTGGCCTTGATGTTTGGGAACATGCCTACTACCTGAAATATCAAAACAAGCGCAATGAATACGTTGCAAACTGGTGGAATGTAGTGCACTGGGAAGAAGTCGCCAAGCGCCTGGCTTAATTACCTTCGTCTACCATATCGACCTATCAAAGAATTTCTCGCAGTACTTGTATGGATTTCATTTCCCCAAGGTTATCCATATGATCAGCGTAGAATTTCAACACAAGCTCAAGGATTTCACGCCGCTGATGATTTTGAATCGGCACGTAATCCAGGTAGTCCGATTTAATAAGTCTGTCCAACGCGGCTTCAATTTCTAAACTTGTAACCCGGGCTCCCAAAACCTCATTAACATGATGTGCGCCAAAGCCCAGCATTCGACTCATCCGAAGAAGGAAGACAATGTGAAAATTTTCTGATCGGTCTTCCATTTGGTCCAGCGTTATAAAAGAGCGAATAAAAAATTCACATAGTTCCTGAGCGTGGCTTTCTTCCTTCACCGTTTTATTGATGACTTCCATTATAAAAATGGCCAACGCTGATTTTTTAATATCTGTCGGAATGGACTGATAGGGATATAGACATTTTACTTCTTTTATCCGGTTGATATTTGCATTTTCCCGATGATACACGACTAAATCGAGCAAAGTAAGGGGTTGAAATAATGCGATTTTGTTTTTACCTGACTTGCTGCGAACACCATTGACTATGTAGCTCTGCAAACCGAACAGTTCTGTGAATAATGTTACAATGATGGATGTCTCTCCGTACTTTGTAAATCTGAAAACAACGCCACGTGTTTTATGCAACATGAAGGAAAGTTACACTTCATTACTTTGTTCAATCACTTTAAACGTGAAAAATTATTCTACGATGGCAATTTTTCCTACGACACTTTCACTCCCATCTTCAGTTGCACTGAAAACCAAATACATTCCAGTAGAGGGACGCTTACCGTGGAGGTCTCTAACGTTCCAGGATGCCGTACCACCATTCGCTTGTGATTGCCAAACCAATTTACCGGAGATATCGGTGATTTTAACTATGGCATCCGTTGCAAGTCCGCTGATGCCCACTGTTCCGTTAAATTCGGGCGTGACAGGATTCGGAAATATTTTAATCCCTTGAAATTGGAAATCGCTTTCGGTGGCGTCGGATCGAAATGATACCAATCCCCGATCCGTAGCAAAGAAAACTTCCCCGCTTTCATGATTAACCTCAATATCAAGAATTACATTGGAGAGGAGCGGACTATTGTCGGTTGTAAAATTATGGATCAACGCTTCGCCCGATGGGCTAAATAACCACACCCCACGTTCTGTTCCCATCCATTTTCGATTACCCCCATCAACGGCAATGGCTGTAACCCGATCGTCCCGTAGTAAAAAACGATCTTCAAATATTGGCCGCGTAGCATTTACGCCTGACGAAAACACGGAAGGCGGGTCAGCAAAATAGCATACCCCCTCGTCGGTGCCAAGCCAAACAAATCCTTCCCGATCCACCGTAATGCTCAGAACCGATCTGCTGGCTAATCCACCGGCTCCTTCAACATCGGTAAGATAGGCCGAACTATTTTCGTCTTTGTTGTAAACGACCAAACCTCCACCCTGATTGACGTTCGGAACAAGCCAAACATTGCCATAAAAATCCACGTCCATTTTTTGAGGATAACGCGAAGCCGTTGGCGCAAATGAGTATGATGTCCAGGAATTATTATCGTCCAGCAGATGCAAGGATTGTGATGTTCCATAGTTTGCAACCCAAAGGCCCTCGTCCGTTTTTCGCACAGCAGTGATCGTTACAAACCGGCCTGGCGAATTCGTATTTATCAGAGAGCTGTTAGTCTCATCAAAGATCTGCACACTGCTTTCATTGTTCCTTTCTTCGACACCGTATCCAAAAGAAGCCAGGTACTTTTGATCCGAATTTGAATCAAATGTGATATCGGTCAAATCAAGCATGGGTGAAAGTTGCGTTGACCAAACTCCCTCGCTGAATCGGTCAATATTTCCAGGAATTCGCAGCGGGGTGAAAGTTGAAGAATATCCTCCAGCCAGCGCATACATTGTTTTATCGTGGTAACCCAGGCTTGTGACACGCGCGTTCGTAGGACCATTCGGTAAATAATTGGCAAAACTACCTGAGAAATTCGAAACAATTCCATTCGTGCTATCCGCTATCCAAAGTTGACCGCCGGATTCTTCTATCGCCATGTTCGGATGGACAATTTTGTCAGATAGTACCGCCGAAAGAACATTGTTACTGGCTAGTCGCCACAAGGTTTGGCCAGACGAAATTAAGAGATTATCAACCGATGAATCCAGCGACTGAAGCGGTTCATTTTGCAAAAACCCTTCCTTCGTCCACACACCCGATTCATAGCGATACAACCCCACATCCTTAACGGTGGCATATACTTTTCCATTAAATTCTTCGACCGATTGGATCGCACCAGAAAAGTCACCGCTATCGAATCTTTTCCAAAAATTAAAATCCAAAAGGTTTTGGGTGAGGTCGCCCGCTAAAACTCCTTTGTCGGTAGCCAAAAAAATACTGTCATCCTTAAAAGTGCTTTTGAAAACTTTTAAAGTTTCCCCTCCCATACCAATATCCCGCCAGGTTTCTTTTACATCTCTTCTCGCCAAATCAAAAATAATCACGCCATAGTCTGCCGACAGGTATGCGAGATCGTTGTGAATAGAAATATGATTGATTTTTTTTGAACCGGTGACAGTCGAGTTTCGTGCCGGGTCAAAAGAGACTATCGAATTGTTTTGGATCACATCAATTATTCCATCATTATAAGCGATCAATAGTTGGTCCGTTGTATTGTCAAATGCCACACTGGTAATACCCATTCCATGTAACCCATTGAGTTTATTATAGGTGGTCAGGCTATTGTCGGATCTATCCAATACGGCGACCCCGTTTTCTGAGGCACCAAATACTTTTTGGTCGCTAAGGGCCACAGCAAGAATACTATTGTAGGAAATGTGCAGGCGCCAGCTCGCCAGTGGAATATTCGATTGCGCGAGGGATGAACACGAAATGTGTAAAAATAAAAACGCCGCAGAATACTTAAAAAACCTCGCCACCTTGGGGGAAAGCAGGTGAATCATATCTGATCGAAATGAGTGGGAAGTTTTCAATGAATGATCCAATTTCATTTTTTGCGTTCCTTCATTCCTTCATTGAACGCCCTTCGGCTTCGGGCTTCATACTCTCCTTTTTCACCGAGCATTACCTGAGAATCATTGTCAGACAGCCGGAAGGAAAACGATGCAAGCTCACCTGTTTGAGCACAAATCGCGTGGACCTTCGTAACAAATTCAGCGATCGCGAGAAGATTAGGCATCGGTCCAAAAGGTTTGCCTTCATAGTCCATGTCAAGACCAGCGACAATAATGCGTTTACCGTTATTGGCAAGCGTATTGCAAACTTCCACAATGGACTGATCAAAAAACTGAGCCTCATCAATACCAACGACGTCACAATCGCCTGCCAAAAGAAATATATCATTGGCAAAATTTACAGGCGTAGACCGAATGGCTTTTTCGTTGTGTGACACAATCTGTTCGTGGTGATAACGCTTGTCGATTACAGGTTTAAAGATTTCAACGCGCTGCTTGGCTATTATAGCGCGATTGAGCCTTCTGATAAGCTCTTCAGTCTTTCCTGAAAACATACATCCGGAAATTACTTCAATCCAACCGGCGCGCTCCCGCTCAGGCCTGCTGTCAATACGTGGTTCAATAAACATGAACTAAATTTAGAAGTTAGAATGCAATT
This sequence comes from uncultured Bacteroidota bacterium, assembly GCA_963846745.1. GTDB lineage: Bacteria > Bacteroidota > Bacteroidia > Cytophagales > Cyclobacteriaceae > Chryseolinea. The sequence goes on from CAWJXE010000012.1 coordinate 80,750, forward strand.
CTGCGGTACTCACACTATAAAAAGCCACGATACTATTTGAACTGCCGTTGTCTCGGTTGTAAGAATAGTCAAAAAATTTAGCAGATCAATAGTTTTAATACACGACCAGTCGACAGGAAGACTGTTTACATTATTGAATATCCATTAACTTTACCGATGGTTAAGCCATGCCCTTATGGACGAAAAGATAAGCCTCGAATCGATCTCCCGCTATAGTGAAGCATACACTGAAAAAGTGTTGAAAGGTTTTTTTGCATCAAAAGATAAAATTACGGGCGCTGAAATTTTATCACTCAGCAGCGTACAACAAATTAATCTTTTTGTGGTACGGGACCTTTTTAAGACATGGAAGGAGGAAACCAGAAAACTAAAAAGTCCCTATTTTGATTACGAAAGCTCGGAGGTCAAAGAAGCTTTCGAAACCTTAATGGACCGATTATCAAACAATATAGCAGTTGATCAAAAGCACTTCGGCCCAATTTTAAAAAAAGCTGTTGATGAAACACTCCTGGCAGTCTTTGATCCATATGATTTTTTCTCCCTGATAATATCAGGGCAAAACAATAAGCTTGAGGTAACGGCTTTCAAAGAAGAAATAAAATACCTGAGGGTAAATAAGGCGCCTTTAGAACGTTTACTAGAAAAATTACTGGAAAAAGATGTTAAAGAAATTTCCGGCAATGAGGCCTTTGCTATCCTTGATCAAATTTTGGAAGAAGTTAATTTCCATCCAGAGGATGTTGATGCATACCTGGAAAAATTTTCAGCTGTAGTTCCGCTGGATGCTAACAAGTTCTATGTGGAGAAAAATCCGGAGCCGAAGCAAGCTCCATTGTGGAGACTAAGGCATCACATGAATTTGTAAAACCGAACCAGCAGCAAACGCCAGATAAAGATCAACCAAAAAATACTTCGATCAACGACAGCCTGAACAATCAGCCAAAGACCACGTTAGCAGACAATTTTCAAAAGATTGCCAAGATCAAGGACAGCTTAACGATCAACCAGAAATTCATGTTCACCAAAGTATTGTTCCATGGAGATTTTGAATTGTTCAGCAAAGCGATCGAACAGTTGGATCGACAGGATAATATGAAGGGTGCGATGCGATACCTGGAGAATGAGCATGCCTCGACCTGGGATAAAGAGAGCGAAGAGTTTCATGAGTTTATGGAACTTGTTGAAAAACGATTCGCGTAGTTCCTATTCGCTTAAGTTCCTGATTCCGCCACCAACTCTTACTACATCCGCTGCAGCACTTGCGAACGGTGTATATCCAATTTCAGTAGTATAAAAAGGAGGATTGTAAAACCCCACAATCCGGAACCGCCATAGCTAAAGAAAGGAAGCGGGATCCCAATAACAGGAAAGAGGCCAATAGTCATACCGATATTAATGGCAAAGTGGAAGAAGAATATACAAGCGACAGCATAGCCGTACACTCTTGCAAACCGGTTTTTTTGCCGCTCCGCCAGGAAAATCACACGCAGCATCAAACCAATAAAGAGCGACATTGTAAATAAACTTCCAAGCCATCCGTGCTCCTCTCCGATGGTACAGAAAATAAAATCAGTACTCTGCTCAGGTACAAAATCAAATTTAGTCTGCGTTCCTTTTAAAAAACCCTTTCCCGTAAAGCCACCGCTGCCGATGGCTATTTTTGACTGCGTTACATTCCAACCAAAACCCAGTGGATCTGCATCCGGATTAATCAGTGCCTTGACACGGTTTTGCTGGTGGGGTTTAAGCACGTTGGTTACAACGTAATCAACACTGACTATTACACCACAGACCAGCAGCGCTGCTGCTGTAAGAATTCCAATACGTTTGAGTTTTTTTCTTCCTAACATGATGGCTGACACAAGAATTACCCCAATACCGATGAAAAGATAATTCTGATTGACTAACAGTGTTAATATGAAGATGATGGCTGCAATCACACCCATAATAATTAACATGGGTGACATTCCTTCTCTAAAATAGACGACAGTAAAAACCGTAAAGACCAATGCAGTTCCCGTATCTTTTTGCAAAAGGATCAGCAGCATGGGTACGCCAATCATCACAAACAGGATGACTTGATTCCGAAGCTGATCCATTCTGAATCCAACTGAACCCATATACTTTGCCACAGCCAAAGCCGTTGCAAATTTGGCAAACTCCGAAGGCTGCACGCCAAATGATCCAATGCCCAGCCATGCTTTATTTCCACCAACTTCCTTCCCAATGATCGGCACCAGCAGCAACAAAAACATAATGAAACCATAAATGACATAGGCGAAAGTCTCATAAAACCGCATGTCCATAATAAGAATGCCCATGATTATGATTATGCTACCAGCGATAAAAAGAAGTTGTCGCCCGGAATTTAATTGCAAGCTAAAAATGGAAATTTCAGCGTTCTGATCGTAGGTAACGGCGTAAATATTCAGCCATCCCATAAATACAATGGTAGCATACAATGCGACTGTAACCCAGTCCATTTTGTATGATATGATTTCTTGATTTCTCACGTGGGTATCAGTTCAAAAATTTTCCGCGCAAAACATACTCTTCAATCTGAGGCCGCTTGGTGGCTCCATATAAATATTTTTCGATCATCAGTGTCGCTATGGAGGCTGCAGCCCTGGCACCTTGTCCTGAAAATTCCACGTACACCGAAACAGCAATCTTTGGATTTTCCTTTGGTGCGTAGGCAATAAAGACAGAATGATCAGGTCTAGGTTCGTTTTGAACCGATCCGGTTTTACCACATACAATTATATCCTGAAGCTTACCACGATAAGATCCAGTACCAGATTCTACCACTGCCTGCATGGCGTCGGCAGCAACACGGAAGTAGGTTGAATCAATCGTGGTATAATGCTTTTCCGCATATTTTGGCAAAGGCTTTCCTGCTTCACCGATTCCCTTCACAAGATGTGGAATAATATAGTACCCCTTGTTTGCTATCGTAGCAGCAAAATTCGCCATCTGAAGTGGTACTACCAGATTTTCTCCTTCTCCAATAGCAATTGAATATATATTGGAAAATTTCCAAGGCCTTCCGCCATAAGCTCTGTCATAGTATGCAGGGCTGGGAACAAGTCCCCCTTTTTCGTTTGGAAGGTCAATTCCTAACGGCTTGCCTAGGCCAAAACTCCGGATATGTTTATTCCACTCTTCCAAACCAATCCGTGTGTCATCAAAAGGGTTGTTTGAAACTCCCTTGTTCAACATCCTCCTGAGCGCCGCATGGAAATACGGATTGCAGGAATGGGTTATTGCGCCACGTAGATCTTCATTAGTATGCGGGCCGTGACAATTGATAATTGACTTGTCACAGCGGAAGCGTGTTTCTGGTGTGATAACCTTTTCCTGAAGGGCAACCATCGCCTGCGCGATCTTGAAGATCGATCCAGGACGGTATTGAGCCATCAAAGGGCGGTTAAATAATGGTTTGAGCGTATCATTGCTGATGTGTACGAAGTTGGAGCTATAGTTCTTTCCGGTTAACAAATTCGGATCATAAGATGGGCCCGATACCATCGCAAGAATTTCTCCACTCGAAGGCTCAATGGCGATGATACTTCCGGCTTTACCATTCATCAGGTATTCTCCATATTCCTGAAGGTCAAAATCAAGTGTCGTGGTGATATCCTGGCCCGGGATCGAAAGGGTATCAATTTTGCCATTGTTATATGAACCTTTTTCTACGCCATCGACATTACGCAATTTAAAACGCACACCGCGCTGACCCCTGAGAAATTCTTCGTAGTAAGCTTCAATTCCACTTTGACCGATATAATCGCCTTGCTTATATATGCCGGTTTTGTCACGTTCAAGTTTTGTTTTGGAAATCTCACTTACGTAACCAATTGCATTTGCCCCCGCCTTTGCTGTGTAGGCACGGGTACTCCGGGCCTGAATGTAAAAGCCTGGAAACTCATCGATGTTGTCTTGAATTTTTGCAAAGTCAAGCGTCGAAAGCTTGGTTAAAAATATGGTGGGTTTTACCGAAGAATACTCTCTTCGTGCCTTGAGTTCCTTGAACAGCAAACGAAGTTCTTCCGGTGTTTTTGAAAACACTTCGCAAAAGCGCGCACTATCAAGATTCTTTACCTCTTTGTGTATGATGTTTAAGTCAAACTCGGGCGTATTATATACAATAAGCTTCCCGTTGCGGTCTTTTATCAGTCCCCGGACAGGATAATCCACCTCCGCTAAGATGGCGTTGCTGTCAGCTAATTGCTTGTACCGGCTGTCAATTACCTGTATAAAAAAAAGTTTTATCAGGAAGACAACTGCCACCAGTACAAATACGATCTGAATAATTTCTCTCCTTCCTTCGTTCATATTAAAATGGTTGGAATAAGAATTTTGAAATAAAAGACTTCCGTGTGTGGTGTGACTGTATTTCTATCCATTTGCCTCTGATCCCCAATCGTACCTCGTACCTCCTACCTCGTACCTCTTACTTCTTACCTCGTACCTCTACCTGGGTCTTCGGCTGGGAAACAAAAACTGAGCAATTAAAATTACAAGTACAGTAAAAAAAGTGCTGGTAATTATTTTCCAGACTGTAAACCAAAACATTCCAAAGCCACCGGCTTCCGTAAAAAATAAAACCGTGTGATGGAGCAAAACCAATGGTGTTGTATAAACTAAAAACCATTGTAACCCATTCAATGCCAATGATGGTGTCGAACTGCTGTCGTACCCGCCCTGAGGCGTTAAGTTACTGAGCCAGTAGTTCCGCACATACATAATGAGTACGCATGCAAAGGCATGCAAACCCAGACTATCATAGAACATGTCCACGGCTAAGCCCATCACCAAGCCAATACCCATTAATGCCAGGGGATTGGTTTCGACCGGCAGCACCAACAGATATGCTATATATAAAAAGCAAAAAGCAGTATGGAACAAAACTACATTCTGAAGAATGAGTACCTGGTACAAGAGATAAATAAAGAAAGCAATAATCTGTACTGCACTTATCCTACTCATTTGTCAATGTTTGTGATGGTTTGTTCCAATGAATCCTGTTCATGTTGCAAATTGCGCTTCACAATGGTAACGAAAGACAACTTTCTGAAATCCTGGCTTAGTTTCACTTTTAAATCATAAAAAAGCGCTTCATCCCGAAGGTTCACCTCAGCAATGGTACCAACCATAATTCCATCGGGGAAAATGGCGTAGCCTGAAGTTATAACCGAATCGCCAACGACTGGCTTTACGTGACGGGGGATGTATTTGAATTGGACGATATCCGGATCACGTCCATCCCATTGAATGGTACCAAAGTGTTCAGTTTTCTTAAGTCGCGCAGATACCATTACGTCAATATGCAACAACGAAGTAACTACTGAATAATGGTCGGATACTTGTTTCACTTTGCCCACTGCACCCAACGGACTGATTACTGCCATTCCGGGCTTCAAGCCCCGATCTTCACCTTTGTCAATAGTAATGTAGTTTTTGAAAAAATCGACGTGGTTGTTGACGACTTTTGCACTTTCAAAACCATATTGATTCAACAGTAGGGAATCCTGAATGGCAACTGAAGTATCGGAAGCTGCAATGTATTGTAGTTGCTGGGTAAGTTTCTGCTTCAAGGCAGCATTTTCCTGCGCCAGTATTTGGTTGACTTCCCGCAACTGAAAATAGTCTCTTACACCTTGCGAAAAATTATTCATGGTCGCTACAATTCCATTGGAGGAATTGAAAAATTTAGCACCCTGATATTGGTTATTCGTTACAATAAGCCATGCACAAGAAAGTTCTAATGCTAAAAAAGTAAAAAAAGCCCGATTTTGGTAGACAAAAAGAAAGAGCCTCTCCATGGCTTACGTCATCAACACAGCACGAAATTTTGCAATATTTTTTAAGGTTTGACCCGTTCCCCTCACAACAGCGCGAAGCGGATCATCCGCGACATGAAGTGGCAACTTTGTTTTGAGTGCTAACCGTTTATCAAGCCCTCTTAACAACGCGCCACCACCGGTTAGATAGATACCACGCTCATAAATATCAGCAGATAATTCAGGAGGCGAAGTTTCCAACGCTTTCAATACTGCTTCCTCCAGCTTAGATACAGATTTATCCAAAGCAAAGGCAATTTCCGAATAAGATATTTTAATAGTCTTTGGAATCCCTGTCATCAAATCTCTTCCACGGATTTCATAATCATCAGGTCCGTCATCAAGTTCCGTTAATGCAGAACCTACTTCGATCTTCACACGTTCTGCAGATCTTTCACCGATCAGTAAATTGTGCTGTCTGCGCATGTAGTCAAGGATGTCGCGATTAAAAGTATCGCCAGCCACCCGAATGGATTGGTCACAAACAATTCCTGAAAGCGCGATCACAGCGATATCGGTAGTACCACCACCAATATCCACGATCATACTCCCGATAGGTTGTTCAATATCAATACCGGTCCCGATAGCCGCAGCGATCGGTTCGTAAATCATATATACTTCTTTGGCTCCGGCGTGTTCTGCTGAATCACGAACAGCGCGTTTCTCAACTTCTGTAATTCCAGAAGGGATACAGATCACCATGCGATATGAAGGTGGAAAAAGACGTTTGCCGGTATCAATCATTTTGATCAAACCGCGGATCATCATCTCGGCCGCTTGGAAGTCGGCAATAACACCCTCCTTCAACGGGCGGATGGTCTTGATGTGATCGTGAGTTTTTTCGTGCATCTGCATGGCCTCGCGACCAATAGCAAGAACTTTGTTGTTTGCTTTATCAAGAGCGATAATGGAAGGTTCATCGACCACGATTTTGTCTTTGTAGATGATGAGGGTATTTGCCGTTCCTAGGTCAATCGCGATGTCGCTGGTGAAGAAATCAAAAAATGCCATGTACGTTAATGTTGCCTAAAGTTTAAAAATGTCAGTTGAGTTTAACTAAGAAGAGAACCGCGCCTTAAAGTTGCATCTAATTTATCAAAATATCGACTTTCACTTCAAAAATGTAAGTTTTTTGACACCTTAGAATATTTACTTCATTCCGCTTATCAACTTCGTTGTGAGCGAAAAAAATCATGAAGCAAATTTTGGCTCTATACTTCAACTATAAACTTAATGCTTAAAATGTCGAATGCCTGTAAAGACCATCGACATATTATGCTGATCACAGAAGTTTATTGAGTCTTGATCCTTCACCGAACCTCCGGGTTGAATCACGGCACTTATTCCATGCTGGCTCGCAATTTCAACACAATCTGGAAATGGAAAAAACGCATCCGACGCCATCACTGATCCTTGCAAGGAAAATCCAAAAGCTGCAGCCTTTTCAATCGCTTGCTTCAATGCATCAACACGAGAAGTTTGTCCAACACCACTGGCTAACAGCTGACCTTCATTCGCGAGAATAATGGTATTTGATTTTGTATGCTTGCATATTTTACTGGCGAACAGTAAGGACTTGATCTCAGAAGCGCTTGGAGCCTTCTTTGTAACTACTTTAAGATCTTCCTTTGAGTCAGTTTTTAAGTCCAGATCCTGTTCGATAATGCCATTCAATATCGTTTTAGATTGTTTGGCTTCAGCGAGTTTACTTTTCTGAAGCAACAACATCCGGTTCTTCTTACTCTTCAATAGCGTAAGTGCTTCATCGGAATAAGACGGCGCAATGAGTATCTCGAAAAACAGTTTGTTGATCTCTTCAGCTGCTGAAAGATCTATTTGTTCATTGGTCGCCAAAACACCTCCGAACGCGGAGATCGTGTCGGCTTGAAATGCTTTCACATAAGCGTCTCTCACGGACGAAGCCGTGGCAACGCCACAGGCATTTGTATGTTTTATGATGACAAAAGCAGTTTCGTTATCAAATTCCTTCAATAGGTTAATTGTGGCATCAATATCCACCAGGTTGTTATATGATAGTTCCTTGCCGTTGAGTTGTTCGAATAATCCGTCGAGGTCGCCGTAGTAGATTCCCTTTTGATGTGGATTCTCCCCGTAACGTAAGGTTCTCCCTTGTTGTATACTTTTTTTATAGCTCGGTATCTGAAATTCGCGATTGAAGTAATTGAAAATCGCCGAATCATAGTGCGAGGTGACATCGAATGCCATGGCGGCGAATTTCTTTCGGTCTATCAGATCCGTGGAACAATTTTTAGATTCTAACAATTGATACACTTCCTCGTATTGATTTCTGGAGGCGACAATAATAACATCTTTAAAGTTTTTCGCGGCTGCCCGAATAAGCGAGATGCCACCGATATCGATCTTTTCGATTATGTCCTCCTCGGATCCACCTTTCGCTACCGTTTCCTCAAAAGGATAAAGGTCGACAATAACCAAATCGATTGGAGCAATATCGAATTCCGACGCCTGCTTCAAGTCGCCCGAGTCCTCACGCCTGAACAATATTCCTCCGAAGACAACGGGATGCAAGGTTTTAACTCTTCCTCCAAAAATGGAAGGATACCCTGTCAGTTTCTCCACTGGCGAAACGCTAAAACCTAGCTTTTCAATGAAGTCTTGCGTCCCTCCTGTTGATACAAACTCAACGCCATGTTTACCTAATAACTTGATGATGGGTTCAAGATTGTCTTTGTAAAAGACGGAAACTAAAGCACGGGAAATCTTGCGAGTGGACATAAGTGAGTTTAGGAATGTTATCGAAACAAGAAAAATTAATTAAAGTCAGTAAAGCCGGACGATTCCTCAAACTCTTCGAACTCAATAGTAAAATCATCAGCATCCATATACGCCGGAAAGCGATCGCGAAAAGCTGTAAGTGAATGTGCATTCAAATCAACGGTCCGGGTAGCTTCATCGCCTTCATTTGTAAAAATTATTTCTCCCTTTGGACTAATCACGGACGAATGGCCATTGTACTCGATGCCATTACCATCTTGTCCCACTCGATTAACACCAACGACATAACTCAGATTTTCAATGGCTCTTGCTTTCAACAAAGTATTCCAGGCATCGATGCGTGCAGTTGGCCAGTTGGCTACATAGACTGCCACATCGTAAAAAGGTCTTTTGGCTGTCGCATCCCATCGGTTTCTGCTCCACACGGGAAAACGCAAATCATAACATACCAAGGGACAAATCCGCCAACCCTTCCAGGAAGAAATTAAAAGACTTTCTCCTGCCGAAAAGGTTTTATTCTCATTGGCCATTCGAAAAAGGTGCCGCTTGTCGTATGTCTTAAAATTGCCACCCGGCTCCATCCACAATAAGCGGTTGTAATACCGGTCATGAACTTTTACAATGTAGCTTCCCAGGATTAATGCGCCCGTTTGATCGGCCACCTGCTTCATCCATTTGAAAGTCCGCATGTTCATCATTTCAGCCATTTTGGAGGCAGCCATCGTAAAGCCTGTCGTAAACATCTCCGGTAACACTATCACATCGGTACCGCCATTAATTCGCCAGATTTTCTCCTCAAACATGGACAAATTGGCCTCAGCGTCCTCCCAGTGGAGATCCGACTGAATTAATGTGATTTTCAGGTCCTGCATAGCGTAGTGATTTGCCCGCAAATAAAAGGAATGAAGAGCAATTTCTCTAAGGAAAATTTGACGTAAAAGCCAGTTAAGGGATCTAAATCGTTCGCAAAATAGCGCATGCCTTTTCCAAGGTTTCTTCCTTCTTTGCAAAGCAAAAACGCAGAATTTTATGGTCGGACTTATCTTGATAAAATACCGAGACCGGAATGGAAGCAACTTTAAATTTTTTGGTTAGCTCCTCGGCCATCTCCACTTCGGATTTTTTCGAGATGGTTGCATAAGACAAAATCTGAAAATATGATCCATGACACGCTAATGGCTCAAAGGATGATCCCTTCATTTGTTCAAGGAAAAAGTCCCGTTTTTTTTGATAAAAAGCTCCCAAGGATTCATAATGCGCTGGGATCTTCAAGTATTCGGCCAAAGCCAACTGAATCGGTGTGTTTACACTGAATACAATAAACTGATGAGTCTTTCTAATTTCTTGCATTAGATAAGCCGGGGCGACAACGTAGCCCATTTTCCATCCGGTGGCATGAAAGGTTTTTCCAAAAGAAAATACAGCCAGGCTTTGCGATGCCAGCCCCGGATATCGCAATACGCTTTGGTGGATGTTTCCGTCGAAGATCAGTCTTTCATAAGCTTCATCGCTTAACACCAGGATATTATGCCTTAAGGCAATCTCCTCAAGTTCTTTTAAGTCCGATTCCCGAAGGACGGCGCCGCTGGGATTATGCGGCGTGTTAATTATTATCATTCTTGTACGCGGGGAAATCTTCGCCCGCACCAAGTCCCAATCCACGGAAAAATCCGGATACAATAAATTAAGATGTACGGGAATTCCACCGTTTAATCGAATTACCGGATTGTAAGAATCATAGGACGGATCAAAAACAATCACCTCATCACCTGGCGTAATAAAGGCGGCGATAACCGCGTAAATGGCTTCCGTTGCTCCAGAAGTTACTGTTATTTCTGTTTCAGCGTCGACGTCCTTATTAAACGAGCGTTTTATCACCTCCGCAATCATCGACCGCAATACCGGCATGCCTAACATTGGCGCATATTGGTTGTGATCCTCCAACATAAAACGATGCACCAGATCGATGATTTTTTTATCAATAGAAAAATCCGGGAACCCTTGTGAAAGATTGATGGCGCCGTAATCCAGGGCCATTCTAGACATAACAGTAAAGATAGAAGTGCCAACATCAGGAAGGCGCGATTGAACATTCATTGGTGTGCAATTACTACGGACAGCAATTGACAAATAACAATTCAAAATGTCAACCTCAATTCGGTTGGGGATTTTGAAAACGGAAACAATTCTGCGTCTAACGTGCTGGCCGCTGCAAAAGCAAAACATCATGAAACGACTGCAAATATTAATTATCCAGTACAATCTGCTTTAAACAAGTGATCCACAAAGGATGGTCATTCAGACTTTCAACGAGCTGAACTTTTTCACCTCCATTCGCATGAAAAATATGCTGATACTCTTCGCCGATTTCAATGATAGTCTCCAGGCAATCGGCTGTAAAAGCTGGCGAGAAAACTAAAATTTTTTTCATTCCCTTACGGGCACACTCCTCTACTACCTTATCGGAAAAGGGTTTCAACCATTTCTCATCCAACCGAGATTGGAAACATACGGTATATTTTTCGGAGGGAATATTCAATGCTGTGGCAACCAATCTCGTAGTCGCGTAACAAGTTGCTTTATAGCAAAATTTATTTTCATCCGTAATTTCATTTTCACAATTGTGGTCGGCGCACTACACCGGCGTCATAAACTTTGTCGACTTGACGTTCCGGTAGGCCATGGTATGAAAATAAGATATGATCAAATTCTGAATGATTGTACTTTCGACCCCGTTCGACAACTGCCTGAATAAACGCGGGGTGATCATAGTATTGACTGACAAATGTAACATCCGGAATGACCCACCATTTCGATAAGACGCGCATTACTTCTTCATGTGCCGATCCTGTCGATGCGGAAGCATACTGCGGGAAAAGCGGAACTACAATTATTCGAGCAAAGTTTTTTTTCCTCATCTCTTCCAGCACGCTGGGTATCGACGGATTTTTATATCGCATGGCGAGGAAGACTTCGTGTGTCGCCCCTAAATCGTTTTGCAAAAGTTCTCTAACTTTTTTGCTGTAGTACAGCAATGGCGAGCCATTGGCTGTCCAAAGTTGTTTATAAATCTTCGCGGACTTCGGCGCGCGAAATGGAACGATCACAAGATTGACTAAAATTTTCCGAAGCAACCACGGAATATCAATTACCCTTGGATCATTTAAAAATTGCGAGAGATAGGAGCGTACATCCCCAACTGATGGACTATCTGGCGTGCCCAGGTTAATCAGTAAAACCCCTGTTTTATTTTTCATCTCGGTTTTGACATATTCGGAAATTTCAACAAAAGAAAATGAATCTGATTTTCATTTACCCACTATCGGAGCTCTTTTAAAAGGCTTTGTTTCATCGAATAGCTTTCGATAGGTGGCATGTTTTTTACATTCAACGGCTCCGACTTGTTTTACGACATTGATCATGGTCGGATTGAAATCACCGATCCAATTTATTTCATATTCATCATACCTGTTATACTGATCTTGTAAAACTTCTTTTGCTTTGAGCACCATCGCGCCGTCGAGGCCTTTCCCTTGATGTTCAGGGACAACGCCAAACAAAATTCCGAAAGCTTTCCGATTTGTTTTCATAAGGGTGTGCCAAACAAATTTTAATTTCCCAAGCCAATTCAATTTTCCGTTTACATATTTAAAGATCTGGTTCATTTCGGGAAGCGATAAAAAGAAACTCACAGGTTCATCCTTGTAAAAGCCAAAGTATAACAGCCGCGGATCAAGGATAGGTTTCATTTGTTTTACCAACAGGTTTGCTTGCTGAAGATTTAAGTCGGGATTTTCATTGCGCGAAGCCCACGCTTTGTTGTAAACATGGTGAATATATTCTGCAAGACGAGGGAGTTCTGCCTTGGGGATGAACCTGAAATTATAATCAGGGTCCTTGGCCGTAATTGCCGCTTTCTCCGCCAATCGCGGCGCTACAGCACCTTGCACGGTTCGGCCAAAAGTAAGCTGATAGAAATAGACTTTAAATCCATACGCTTCAAAGAAGTCCTTGTAATAAGAAAAATTATAGTTGCACTGATAATTTGGTTCTCTGTCAAATCCTTCGATCAACAATCCCCACCATCGGTCTCGGGTACCAAAATTAATCGGCCCGTCCATGGCTTCCATGCCCTTGCTTTGCAACCATTGCTTGCATTGATCGAAGAGCATAAACGCGGCCTTCTCGTCGTTAATGCATTCAAAGAAGCCCATGCCTCCCGTTGGTTGATCGTTGCCCTTGCTGACGGTTTTTTTGTTTACAAAAGCCGCGACACGGCCGATGGTTTCATTCTTTTCGTTGATCAATATCCAACGCGTACATTCGCCATGCCGAAAAGTTTTATTCTTTTCCTTGTCGAAAACAGATTCGATATCCTTGTCCAGGGGTCGAATCCAGTTGGGTTCATGTTTGTAAAGCTTGACAGGCAGTATCAGAAATTCTTTTGCCTGTGACGAAGTAGTAACTTCTTGAATCGTCATCACTGTTCAACTTCGAGTTGTGTCGTATTGTGGATTACATTGTTGATCCGGTTTGGCAATATAATATTAAATCTTGTGCCTTGTCCGACGCGGCTTGCAACGTAAATCTGGCCTCCTAATTTTTCTACAGCATTTTTTACAATGTATAGACCGATACCCGAACCATCAGATTGTTCAGTCGCCCGATAAAACATTTCAAAGATTTTAGAAAGGCTAGATTCGCTAATACCGATACCGTTGTCTGAAAAAATAATTTCAGCGCGAAGATTATCGATGGTTATTTTAACATTTATCTCCGAAAGAACATTTTCTAACCGCCTGTATTTAATAGCATTTGAAATCAGGTTGCGTAGTATTTCCGAAATACGCCAAGGGTCGCTGTAAAAATCTATTCCCTCAATTTTTATGGAACGGATTATTTCCTTGGTGCCATCGAGATAATTGAGATCGCTAAAAGTTTGCTGGATAATCCGGTTAAAATCAACTTTCGCGATGCTGATTTCCATCTTCAGATTTTTCGAATGGCTTAACACATCACCTATGAAATGATCCAGGTGCTCTACTTTGCTTCCAATGATATCGATATAGTCCATTGGGTTATCGGTATTGCCGGGTAGCTTTGCTAAGTTCACCAGCCCCAGAATGGAAGACAGCGGCGCACGGAGATCGTGGGAAACTTTGTACACAAAATTATCCAACTCGCCATTTCTTATTTTTAGTTCTTCTTCAACGCGTTTACGTTCTGTAATGTCAACATAGACGCCATAAATGCCGATCGCTTGATTTTCGAGCATGACAGGCATTCCATAGAGTATGACATCAACCAATTTACCGTTACGATGCCTTCTTGCAGTTTCAATACTTATCACACGATGATTTGTGATCAGATTGTTAAGATCTACCCCTTCGTGTGTCAGTTCTTCAGGAACGATAAAATCATTTATACTTCTGCCTTTGAGTTCGGCCAGCGTATAACCAAACATCTCTTCAAATCCTTTGTTCACTTGTTCCACCTTTCCTGAATCTGTCAGCAACACAACCGCCATCGGAACATTTTGAAAAAGTTGAGCCAGTAAAGTCTCATTCTTTTTCGTTCGCTCCTCTGTTTGCTTTCGTTCCGTTACATCCCGAAAAATTATCTGAAAACATGATCCTCCCTGAAAGGTAAAAGGTAGTGTTGTTGTTTCTACGTAAATGACCTTTCCATCTTTACGGACAAACTTCTGCTCTTCCAGTACTCCCGTTACACCCATCGCGGCCTCTTTCATTCCCTTGATGATTCGTTTATGAAATTCAGGGTGAACAAAGTCCATCACAAATGTTCCGACTAGATCTTTTGCGTCATCAGCACCGAGAATGGCGTGAGCTTGCGCATTAACGTAGAGAAGTTTTCCTTTTTTGTGAATGATGATTCCAATGGGTAATAGTTCAATTGATTCCAGGTACTTCACTTCGCTTTCATTCGCACGATCTTTCCGCGCTGTTATGTCTTGTACAATGCCGCGTCGAATAATACTTCCGTCTGATTTTGATTCTTGATTCGATGAGAACTCCATCCATTTCAGCTTTCCGCGAACCCATATTCTTCCTTGCCAATTCCAATCCTTTCCACCGCGTTCGCTCGCAGACAATGTGTCAAGAAAACTTTGAATGTCGTCTTTGTGCACGAATGACTCAAATGACATGATTCTCGCACGTTACAGTTTCTGAAGACAGACCCAGCACGGATTCGCATGCATCACTTATAAAATTAAAATTCCTGGAACCGTCAGGGCGAACTACATACTCGTAGAGCACAGCTGGTAAATGCTTAAAGAAGTCTTGCATACGAAGAAAGAAAAGGAGCAGCTTAACTTTAAACTCAGTCAGGGCCAGGATTGAGTGTAATGTAAACTTCGCAAGATAATTTATAGTGCTAAGAAAGCAAGCGAATGCATAGGTGTTTTAATACGTTGGAAATTTTCCCTGGCCTTAACTCCCAGGTCGGGAGCGAGCGGAAGCTTTTTCAATTTGCCGGAGACAGACAATTATCTCGAAAAATTCAGACGGGGTTTCAGATTGGGAAACCTCAAAAAATGAAGTCAGGTAAAGAATTCGATAAATACGGCCCCAGCTAAAGGGTGGTCATCTTTCGTAACCAGGACCGCGCTTCACGAATAGACTCAAAGTTCCGAACTTTCATAACGGCAGCACCCTCTTCCATTTCTTTGATGGAAAGGCGGGTAAATTTGCTGCTGGGCATAACAACGGCTAAATACCGAATACCTATTTTTTCCATTTGCGGCATTACCTGCGTTTTAAAGTAATTGATGTCCTCGTCTAACACAGGGCCTGCCGTCCGGCTATCGGTGAGCATATGAAGCTTTGGATAGTTGCCTATTTCCTGCCGAATCAATTCGAGGCGCTTCTGTTGGACGAACTGATAATGTTCGCTATAGCGGGGGATTCCTTCCAAGGTCAACTTAATGCAAGGGATGGAATCGTCTAATTCAAGAGTAGCATATTCGTCCTTATAAAAAGGCCTTATCATGCTGCTTTCCGGGTTAAAAAGAGTTGAATTGAGGGTTCCCATGGACATGTAATTTAACATCTATTCGGCTTTTGTAAAAATATTGGTGACAAATTGACCTATAAAATCAAAAAAACGTAAACTTTATTTTAACTAAATTCATAACCTATTTTACGTATTCAAGATGGCAACAGTTGAAATTGGACAAAAGATTAAGGAGGTATTTGATCAGCGTCAAATTAAACTCACCGACTTCGCGGACGAACTTGGCACTGTCCGCCAGAACGTTTACCGCATTTTTAAGAAACGTCACCTGGATACAGGCTTATTGCTAAAAATTTCGCAGGTTCTTCATCATAACTTTTTCCAATACTATGTCGCCGATCCTGCGGAGAGAGTGGATGAGAAAATAAAACTCCTGAAATCTGAAACTTCCGATTACCAAAAACAACTCGAACTTTCCCGCAAGGAAATCGACTATCTGCGCAAAATTATTAAACTTATGGAAGAAAAAGCAGAGTTGATTCACCAATTGGGTAAGGACACCATGATGTTGCAGTAATTGCTTTTTGTGGCCGGCAACAATAGTTATTTTTCTTTTAAGCAAATTAATCGAAACACGGCGCTTTTTATAAAACCTCCGAAGAATTCTCGGGATTTGTGTTCTTTAAATCCGTTTTCCTCCAATAAATTTTTCCATGGGGGAAGTGAGCTGCCTTCTATCCCGCACATTAGTTTAAAGAATCCATACATCATTCGGAGCATTACGCCGTGCCACCACGTTGTGTTGATGAAATCGGAGACCAACCATAGGCCGTTAGTTTGAATGGTAGACCGGATTTTATGAATTATCCTAATGCATGAGTCCTGTGGGAATAAATCCAAATAGAAATGGGTAATGACTGCGTCAAACGTTATTCCAACTGGTATCGATTCCTCGGTACCATGGATAAAAACTATTTCTTGATTTGAATTTCGCATGTTCTTTTTTGAGAGGCTGATCATCTTGGACGATGCGTCGATGTACCACACTTTGCAGGTCGGGTTTACTGCCGAAAGTTCGGCCAACAGCCATCCTGTGCCGCCGCCTAATATCAGCACGTTGGATCCTTGCGGGATGTCGTACAAGTGAGCCGTCTGCGCGCGCCGCATGGCCGTTCCGAAAACCAGGGTGGAAAGTTTATCATAGTACCCAGCTACGGAGTCGAAATTGTTCATTTGCTAGGAGATCAGTAAAAGTCCGGGAAAAAAAAACACGGCATCCCCGATTAACCGATACAGATCATTTTTGGCCAAAGGGGCTCTAAATGTGAAAATTAGAAATAAAATGATATTCATAAGGCACAATATCAATACCGGCGTAGTGGTCGTGAACAAAACAATCTGAATCGCAGTGATCAGAAAATTAACGCCAAATAATCCATGGAGAAAAAAAATTGTCGAGCGCTTTCCCAAAATTGTGACAAGTGAATTTTGTTTATCCCGCTGATCGAAGACGATGATCAAACCAGGAAAATAAAACGAGATTGGTCCAGGCGATCAGACCAAATTGAGCAATCAGCAAGGCGTAGGTTATGTTCAACGTAATCGTTGTAATCGTGATGGATAGTAACAGCACACCCCACGTGTAGAGAGACGCGATAAAAAATTCCTTTAGAAAGCGAAGGTACTGTTGAACAATGAGGTAAATAATCACGATAGCAAATAGTATCAATCCCCATTCAAACACCTGGCGACGAATAAAAAAAATTGTGACAGCATCCAATAAGATGGCTAAGCTCACAAAGACAGTCAACGTGTAAAAATATTGCTGATGGAACCGATGCCTTTGCGTAGAGGCGCTATGTTTTATTTTTTTTGCGTCGCGCAAATGATCAACGGTGTAAATTATCCACACGGTAAGACCCAGCGCTAGCAGTCCATAAGGTTTGATTTGTACATTGAATATTTGGGCAAAGAACAGTGGCGCTTATGACGGCGCCCGCGGCAATATCCAGGCTGAGGATATTGATATACTGATAAAACCGAAGTCCTGCCCGCATAAAAAAAGTCTCCTGATTTCAGAAGACTTCAAATTTATCACTTAAAAAGTGCTTAGGCTGACTTAAGTGCTTCCGCACCACCAACAATTTCAAGGATCTCTTTTGTGATCGCTGCTTGTCGCGAACGGTTATAGGCAAGTTTTAGCTCCTTTAAAAGCTCACCAGCATTTTCCGAAGCTTTATCCATCGCCGTCATCCGGGCAGCATGTTCCGCAGCATTTGACTCGAGAACTGCCCGGTAAAGCTGAACATTCAGAAGCTGAGGTATTAAACCTGCTAAAAGTTCTTCGGCATTTGGCTCAAAAATATAATCCGGTGCATTAGCAACCGAAGATGACTCTAAAGTGAGCGGCAAGAATTGTTCGACCTTTAAGATTTGCGTGGCAACATTTTTAAACTCGTTGTACACAATTTCGACCTTATCATATCCTCCTTTTTTAAAGGTGTCTATAATATGGTTGCCGGCCTTGGACGAATTCTCAAAATTTAAATGTCCGAAGATACCCCAATAGGAATCCTGGCAAGAAAATTTACGCTTTGTAAAGATATTCCATTGACCGCTTGCCCAGGGGCAAAATTGTGACGTTGCCTTTGCTAAATTGACTTGAATACTTTTCCTGGGCCAGCTTTACTGCAGCTTTCAGTACCGTGCTATTAAAGGCACCGCACAACCCGCGATCGGAGGTGATGGGAACGATGAGTATTTTGTTTTCTGTACGTTTAGCGGCATACCAGTCGTCGTCATTATCCGAACCGATCGCTGCCGTTAGATTTGAGACAATACTCTGCAACTTCCCAGCAAAGGGCCTGATCTGGTGTATCTTGTCTTGTGATCTACGAAGCTTCGATGCTGCGACCATGCGCATAGCTTTCGTGATCTGTTGTGTAGATATAACAGAGGTAATCCTATTCTTAACTTCTTTTAAACTTGGCATCCGGTCAAATCTATTAAGCTAAATTCCCCGCCACTTCCTGGGCGATTTTTTTAATCAATTCAACGTCTTGCTCCTCCAATTTACCAGCCCGGAAATTGTCGAGCACTTTTGTGTGTTGAGATTTGAGAATTAACAAGAAATCCTTTTCAAATTCTTTCACTTTTTCGACCGGCACTTTATCCAAGTATCCTCTCGTAGATGCCAGAATGATGGCAACCTGCTCTTCCACTGGAACCGGTGAGAATTGAGGTTGCTTTAAGATCTCCTGATTCTTTCGTCCGCGGTCGATGGTCAGCTTTGTTGCAGCATCCAAATCAGAACCAAACTTGGAGAAGGCTTCTAATTCGCGGAATTGTGCCTGGTCAAGCTTCAACGTTCCAGCCACCTTCTTCATCGATTTTATTTGCGCTGATCCACCTACGCGTGAAACGGAAATACCAACGTTAATGGCGGGCCGTATTCCCGAGTTAAACAAGTTTGATTCCAGGAATATCTGCCCATCCGTAATGGAAATAACATTGGTCGGGATATACGCAGAAACGTCACCGGCCTGCGTTTCTATGATCGGTAGCGCTGTCAATGAGCCACCCCCTTTTACCAAATGCTTGATGGAAGGAGGAAGGTCATTCATGTTTCTTGCGATCTCATCGTTATTGATGATTTTTGCCGCGCGCTCTAATAATCTTGAGTGAAGGTAGAAGATATCACCAGGGTAAGCTTCGCGTCCTGGAGGTCTGCGCAACAACAGGCAAACTTCACGATAGGCCACAGCTTGTTTTGACAAATCGTCGTAAATAACAAGCGCCGGAAGTCCTCCGTCACGAACAAATTCACCAATAGCTGCGCCGGTAAATGGAGCGAAATATTGAAGTGGAGCAGGGTCCGAAGCATTAGCTGCTACGATAACCGTATATTTCATCGCGCCACTTTTTTCCAATTCGGCTGCTACGCTGGCGATGGTAGATGCTTTCTGTCCAATTGCTACGTAGATACAATAAACAGGCTGACCACGGTCAAAGAACTGTTTTTGATTGATGATGGTATCAAGCGCAACGGCTGTTTTGCCCGTTTGGCGGTCGCCGATGATCAATTCACGTTGTCCCCGTCCGATAGGAATCATAGCATCAATAGCTTTGATACCGGTTTGCAACGGTTCGTTTACTGGCTGCCTGAATATTACCCCCGGTGCCTTGCGTTCCAAGGGCATTTCATACAATTCACCCTGAATCGGTCCTTTTCCATCAATCGGTTCACCCAGGGTGTTGATCACGCGACCGATCATACCATTGCCCACTTTAATGGAGGCGATTTTGCCAGTTCTTCGAACGGTATCACCTTCGTGGATACCTTTTGACTCGCCCATCAACACAGCGCCCACATTGTCTTCTTCAAGATTAAGCACCATTCCCTTTGAGACCATTCTCAAACTCGAGGTACTCACCCGCCTGCGCCTTTGTCAATCCATAAATACGAGCAACACCATCCCCTACTGTAAGCACAGTACCCACTTCTTCTAAATCCGCCTTGGTCTTTGCGCCAGCTAGTTGCTCAATCAAAATAGCTGATACTTCTTCTGGTCTTATGTCTGCCATACTTATGAATATTATTGCTTATTAAGTTGTGTATTATTACTAAAATTCAACTGAAGTATTTTCAGTTTGTGTTTGATCGAAGAATCTATTTGCTGGCTTCCTGCATTCAAAATGAATCCTCCAATAATCGCCGGATCAACTTCTTCTTTCAACTCCACGTTTGGTTTACCGGTAACCTTCTTGGCAAGCGTGAGAATTTCTTCGCGCAATTCGTTATCTAACGGAACAGCTGTGGTAACTGAAGCCTTGCCAATACCCTTATGCTCGTTGTAAGCATCATGAAATTCTTTGGCAATAAGTGGTAATATTTCTTCCCGATTTTTTTCCGTGATAATCCGAAAGAATGACATCGTCAGATCATTAAATCGACCACGAAATAACGCTTCTAAAACATTCTTCTTTTTGTAATGCTTGATGATGGGACTTCTCAATACATTTAAAAGCGGCCGATTTTCCCCCAACACTTTGTCAAATGATTTCATGTCCGCGTGCACTTCTTCCAGCACGCCCTTAGCTTACTGCAAGATTAAGCAGTGATTTGACATAACGCGAAATTGCCTTACTGTCCGCCATTGCTTAATTCAATTTTAAATCTTTGATGTACTCTTGTGTGAGATTTTTTTGCGCTTTGTCGTCTGCCAGATTTTTTTGCAAAATTTTCCCAGCGATCTCAAGAGAGAGATTGGCAACCAAAGCTTTCACCTCTTTTAATGCAGCCACTTTCTCTGCATTAATGGCAACACGTGCATCCTCGATGATGCGGTCTGCAGCTTTTTTAGCATCTACTTGAGCTTCGTCTTTTATCCGGTTTGATGCTTCACGCGCATCATGTAAAATTTTTTCGCGTTCTTCCCGGGCAAGTTTTAAAAGGTTCTCGTTGTCGGCTTTAAGCCTGGACATTTCGAGTCTCGCCTTTTCTGCAGTATCAAGAGCTTCCTGAATGGATTGCTCGCGATCCTTTAATGAATTTAAGATGGGTTTCCATGCCAGCTTTGCCAGCAGAAAAAACAAAAGCAGGAATATTATAAGTTGCCAAATGATGAGGCCCGTACCCGGTGTAAGAAGTTCCATATCGAATGAATATCTGGTGTAGTTTCAAATAATAAAGAAACTTGCCTGGCCCATTGCCAAAGCAAGTTCCTTGATTTTTTACGCTGCTGCGCTGAGAGATCAGCAAGCAAATTACAAGCGCAAATAAGGCAGCCACCTCAATAAGAGCAGCAATGACAAGCATCGCACCTTGAATCTTCCCAGAAGCTTCAGGTTGACGTGCCATACCTTCCATCGCCGAGCCACCAATGCGACCGATACCAATTCCAGCGCCTATCGCAGCCAGACCAGCACCAATTCCAGCGCCCATTACCGCAAAGCTGATGTCCAATAAAATAGCAAATAGCATAAGTATAAAATAGTTAAGTGAAACAAACCATCACGCCACCGGCGTGATGGATATCTTTAATTCTGTTAATGATCTTCGTGTTCAGCCATCGCCATACCTATATACAGAGAGGAGAACAAAACAAATACATAGGCCTGTATCCCTGCAACCAACAATTCTATCAAGCTTATAAATAATACCATAACTGTGGAACCTGCGCCCACCCAAACGCTTTTAAAAATAAAAGCAAGAAAGATCAGACTTAGCAATACAATATGTCCGGCGGTAATGGCAACAAAAAGACGTATCGTTAGAGAAATCGGCTTCGTGAATATACCTACGATTTCAACGGGGAGAATAATTATACGAAGGGGAAGCGGTACTCCAGGTGTCCAGAAAATATGCCCCCAGTATGCTTTGTTACCATTAAAGTTGGTGATGATAAAGGTCAACGTTGCCAGCGTCACCGTTACAGCAATGTTTCCCGTAAGGTTACCAGCTCCTGGTAGCAGACCCAATAGATTTCCAAAAAGGATAAAAAAGAAAAGTGTCAGCATGTAAGGCAAGAACTTTTCGTAATGGTGCCCAATGTTCGGCTTCACTATTTCATCCCGCACAAAAACAATGATCGGTTCGAAGAAAGACTGAAGTCCCGATGGCGCCTTTCCTTTATTTTTCTCGTATCCTTTTGCAACAGCCAGGAAGATAAAAAGTAACAAAGCTGCATTGATGAACAGCATGGCCACATTTTTGGTAATGGAAAGGTCCAGGACAGCTTTATGTGATTCCGATAAATAAATGCGCTCATGATCCAATTTGTAGCCATCGTATTCTACCACGTTATGATGTTCATCGTAAAAATGATGAGAGGAGAAAACATCCAGCCCTTTTTCGGAAGAATAGACTATAACAGGCAAATAAATTGTGCCCCCGTGATCCCATAAATGCCATACATGGTCATCCAAAACGTGGTGGATAATCATCTTGCTGGCATCAAGCTTTTCTTCGCCAGCGTGTTCCTCCTGAGCCGAAAAACCCATCATAGGCACCGTCAGGAAAAAAACAATAAAGGCTACGAAATTTTTTCTAAGAAGACTCAAAAATAGGCTCATTCAGGGCTAATTTCAAGGTTTTTAAATCCGAGCGCAAAGGTATTAATTAATGCTCCAGAAAAAAATCTTTTAAAAAAAAATTGGCCTTGACTTTGACGCTATTAACGCTTGGATATTTTTTGATATAAAAAAGCTATTTCCAAGCCAGTAAAAATAAAATAGAGGGTCATAAACCAAACGACATTGTTTACAGCTCCTTCCCTATCCTCCATGATGATAAAAAAATTATAGGCCCCATAGGCAAGGAGTTTTACGGCCATGGTCAGCAGGTACAACTGAATGAAAAAATCGGGTTTGTTGAACCTATAGAGATAGATATACAACAATCCCGTTCCAAACAATAGAAAAATTGTCGTTTGAAAGAAGAATGACGGCAACGCTGTGATCCAATGCGAATCAGCCGATACCCAGGCGCCCGTGCTGAGCACCAGCGCAACAATCAGCAGCGTGAAGAAAAAACGGATCAAGGATTATCCCGGTTAATTGATCTGTAAACCTGATACATCATTCCTCCGAACGCTGCAAGCCCAAAAAATAGCATAAAAGCCGGAAATTTGAGATTCAGGTATTGATCAAGCTTATAACCAAGCCATCCAAATACACCAATCGCGGCAAATAGCTGGAGCCCTAGGCTGCTGTATTTTAAATAGCTGTTATATGTTTTTAACTTCTTGTTGGGGGATGGCTCTGTAAGCCCATTATTATCGCCGATTTTAATATCTTTTATAACAGCACCCATTTTACATGTGCCGTTGAATACAGCACCGGGTTCAACTACCATTTTCCCAGTCAAGATATCACCATTAATAACGGCAGTAGCCTTTAAAACCAGAAGTTCGGAGACTTCGATCTTGCCTTTCACTTCACCTTCAATATCAGCATTCTGAGCCAGGATATTTCCAAGGACCTGAGAACCATTTCCCAGCGCGACCTTAGATTTAGATTTTATGTTTCCCGTTACTTTGCCTTCAATACGGATGTTGCCGTGGGTTTCGATGTTACCTTCCAGGTAGGTACCTTTGCCGATGGTATTGCTAGAGGTACTGATTTCATCGGCGGCGCGTTTTTGTTCTTTCGATGTTAGCATGAGGTTAAAAGTTTAAAAAGTGACAAATTCTTCCGGGTTCAATGAATTTCCATTGTACCACAATTCAAAATGAAGATGAGGACCATTTGTAAGTTCCCCACTGTTGCCAACGATAGCGATAATTTCTCCTCCGTTGACAAAAGTACCAACTTTTTTCAAGAGTTGGGCATTATGCTTATAGGTGGAAATGAGATTGCCCCGATGTTGCACCACGATGACATATCCTGAATCTTGTGTCCAGGATGAAAAAATAACGGTGCCATCGGTTATACATTTTATCGGTTCGTTGGCTTTTGCGACAACATCCACACCCATATGGCCATTCTTCACATCGTATTGGTCCGAAACGAAGCCTGTAATGGGGGAGTAGAAAAATGTTTCCTGCAATTCCCTGTATTTGGAATTTGTAAGGGAGATGAGTGATAAATCGGATTTTTCGAAATCCTTACGAAATGCAGAATCAGTCGGGGCCGCCTTTAGCGTTGTCGGCTTTGCAAGGGGCTGTGCTTCGCCCTGTAACTGTTTTGCCGGATCTTTGAAATTGATGGTATCACCACTTAAAACACGCTGAAAGTTTGCAATAAATCGATCCTTCTGGTCCACTTCAACGCCAAGGGAATCTACTTTTAGTGCGAGCTCAAAAAGTTCCTGCCTCAAAACCATTTGTTCATGCTTCGGATCAAACCATTTTGCCAGAATCGTTTTGGACATGAAGAGACTTAGCACAAACAGGCCGGTAAATAGAATAACTGAAAAAAGAATTACTTTCGAATAGGTAAAACCCATGCTGGTTTTTTCGGCGAAATTTTCTTCGTTACGGATAATAAGTTGATACCGCGTGGTGAGCCAGCTCGACAATGTCTTTTTGGGTTTCAAAATATTCCGCTTTTTTACACAAAATTAGATATTCCAAGCTTATTAAAATATGGAATGTAGGTTTTTCGCGTTTATCACATCACAAATCCATTTCGAACTTGAAAGGACTTTTTAATAATATATTCCTCCTGTGTTGCTTTATCGGAGTATGCGCATGTTCATCCGAAAAAAATACATGGACAAGCAAAGCCTATCACAATGCCACGGCGCATTACAACGGATATTATTATGCGAAAGAAGAAATCCGAAAAGTCGAAAAAACACTCTGGGAAAGTTTGACGGACGACTATAACAAAATTTTAAGGCTCCATCCAAAATTGGATACGGCCCTGGCCAGGAGCTATGACAAAGAAATTCAGGAGGCTATTAAAATGGCATCCATCGCCATACAACGTCATCCCAATAGCAGATGGGTGGATGACTGCTACATTCTCGTGGCAAAAGCGCGTTTGTATAGCCTCGATTGGGCCAACGCCGTGCAAACACTAAAATGGGTTAATTCAAAAAGCGAGAACCCGGATGCCAAGCATAAGGCGATCATCCAGTTGGTGCGGACTTTTACTGAACATCAGGAATTTAATAACGGCCAGGCCGCAATTGACTTTGTAGAAAAAGAAAAACTCAACAAGATCAATCGAAAAAATCTGCTGCTTGAAAAAGCATATTTCTACCAGGAACAGGAGGATTACGACCGAATGGTGCGAAATCTTACTGCCGTCACGGACCTCTTAAAAAAGAAAGACAAACCCGGCAGAATTTATTTCATCATCGGCCAGGTATATCAAAAACTTGGGTTCGAATCCGAAGCATATAACTACTACAGGAAATGCCTGGCGACCAATCCAGAATATGAAGTCGATTTTTATGCTCGATTATACTTAGCTCAGGTAACAGAAATATCACGGAGCAAAAACGTTAATGTAGCGCGCAAATCCTTCCGCAAGCTTTTAAAGGACAATAAGAATAAGGAATTCAAAGACAAAATTTATTATGAGATGGGCGTTTTTGAATCCAAGCAAAAAAATCTCGATGAAGCGATCGCTAATTTTAACAAATCCATCCGTGAAGGAACAAATCGAAGAATCGACGGCGAAGCTTACTTACGGTTAGGTGAAATTTACTACGACACCTTGCGCAAATACGAGCTTTCACAAGCATATTACGACAGCGCGATCAACAGCCTCCCGAAAGATTATGAAGGTTATGCCGAAATTAAAGCACGCCAGGAAATTCTCGATGAATTTGTAAAAAATCTGAACACCATTAAATGGCAGGACAGCCTTTTGGTATTGGCGACCTTAGATTCTGCAACCATTCGGATGAAAATAGACTCTTCGTTTCAGGCCAAAAAAGCGATCGAAGAAGCAAACGCCGGCAAGAAAAAAAGGAAAAAATCGAACCGGGTAGAAATTGTATCCAATGCCAACAGCGTATTTAATACCGGTGACGATGGCAATGAGGAAACAACAGATTGGTATTTCGGAAATCTTTCAGCCATGAGTTTAGGGCAATCGGAATTCAAGCGCATCTGGGGAAATGTTCCCCTTGAAGATAATTGGCGAAGGTCGCTCCGGTATACAGCTCCCGACGAGCCTCTCCAAAGTCCTGCGGAGCAAGCAGGCCCTGCGGTTGCGACGGAAAATAAGGGCGAGGCTGCGGCGCCCGTCGATCCTGTCGCGGCGGAATACGATCGAATCAGCAGCCAAATACCACGAACAGAGGAACAGAAAAAACAGGCGTTAAAGCTGATTGAAGATGCCTATTATAATCTCGGAGATATTTATTATTTCAAATTACTGGAAAAAGAGAATGCAGTAATCACTTATAATCAACTGTTAGATCGTTTTCCGGAGACTGAATATGAACCGGAGATACTTTACAAGCTATACCTCTATTACAAGGAAATTGACGCATCGAAATCTGATGTTTATGCTTCACGCCTTAAAACTGAACATCCTAATTCTACATTTACCAAGATCCTGCTGAATCCAGATTTCTTAAAAGAGTCTAGTCAGGCAGTTGAGAAACAAAAATTATTATACAAAAAAGCGTACGAACAGTTCGAAAATGAAGAATATGACTCAAGCCTTCAAACCATCAATGAGGCTTACGCCATTGGAGAAAACAGTTTTACACCAACCTGGAGCTCTTAAAAATTCTTATTGCCGGTAAGACGGAAGATATCAGTCAAGTACCAATATTTATTAGGGGAATTCGTGAAGGCACACAACGACGATGAATTAGGAACGTATGCAAAAAAACTTTTGGAAGCTTCTCAAAACTTTCAAAAGAACCAGGAACAGAAGAAGTATCCAATACATTCGGTCTCTCGAAGAACCCCACTATTTTTTAATTGTTTATAAAACCGAAGAAAACATGAGTCTGCCTGCATCGTCAGCATTGGCGAAATTCAACGAAAATAATTTTAAGGATCTCAAACTTAAGACGAGCAATTTAGTGTTGAACGATATGTACACGTTGACTTTGGTTGCAGATTTACCGGGAATAACGACCGCGCTTGATTACATAAAGACATTCAACGAAAAGCTCAGTACTCTTACCGAAATCCGAAGCCATAAATTCCATAATTTTGTAATTACAAAAGACAATTTCGATATATTTTATAGAACAAAAGGCCTTGATGAGTACCTCAAATTCTTCGAAAGGAACTATCCTGCAGAAATTCAATAGCATCCTGCTGCTGAAAAGCAATGGATTTAAGAAGTTAGTAAAAGGAATCTGGATTCTTTTCATTTGCTTTATCGTTGCCGTGCCGCTGTACGTCTATTCGGTGCAATTCGACCTCTTTGGCTTGTTCGGGGGGATGCCGAGCTTAAGGGCAATTGAAAACCCTGAGAATGACTTATCGTCTGAACTGTTATCTGCGGATGGAGTATCGCTCGGTCGCTATTTTACCTACAACCGAAGCCAAGTCACTTATGATCAGCTTTCACCCCATCTCGTAAATACATTGCTGTTTTCTGAAGATCACCGATTCTATGACCACTCCGGGCTGGATTTTCAAGCGTATTTGCGAGTGTTTTACGGTATCGCCACATTCAATTCCGGCGCGAAGGGGGGAGGAAGTACTATCACCCAACAATTGGCAAAAAATCTTTATACGCTAAATCCTGAGCTGGACGGTTCGTTGGCAAGATTAGGTAAGATTCCCAGTCGGATTATTCAAAAGACAAAAGAGTGGATGATCGCGATTCATCTTGAGCGGAATTTTACGAAAGAAGAAATCATTGCGATGTATTTAAACACCAGTGATTTCAGTAGTAATGCGTATGGTATCAAGGTTGCCGCGGAAACCTACTTCGGCAAGCAGCCCGATAGTTTAAATCTAGAGGAATCTGCAGTCTTGGTTGGCATGCTTCAGGCACCATCATTTTATAACCCGAAAAGAAATCCGAACAATGCGCTATCAAAGCGGAATGAAGTTCTATTCAAACTTTTCAAACATGGTTATATAAAAACCAGGACTGAATACGAAGAGTTAAAACTACGTCCGATTGAATTAAGGTATTCTGTTCAAAACCACAACGAAGGTTTAGCCACCTATTTCAGAACCGTGATTAAGAATGACCTGTTGAAATGGTGTAAAGAGCATGGTTATGACCTCGAGGAATCCGGATTAAAAATCTATACCACGATCGATAGCCGCATGCAACGCTACGCGGAAGAGGCAGTTGCAGAGAGCATGAGGCCTCAGCAAAGGACTTTTGATAACCATTGGAAAAAACTAAATCCCTGGATTGATGAAGAAGGCGTCGAGTTGCCAGGATTCCTGGATTCCAGAATTAAACGAACAGAAGCCTACAGAATTCTATTGAAAAAATATGGAAAGGATAGCGACTCCATAAAGTTCATGCTGAACGTGAAAAAGCCAATGACGATTTTTACCTGGAAGGGAGAGCGGGATACTTTGTTCAGTTCAATGGATTCCCTGAACTATTACATGCGGTTTCTTAATGCAGGGTTTATGTCGATGGATCCACAAACAGGAGCAATTAAGGCATGGGTAGGAGGATCAATCACAAATATTTTAAATATGATCACGTTCGGCAGGGTACTCGTCAGCCAGGCTCTGCGTTTAAGCCCTTTGTGTATGGTACTGCCATGGAGGCGGGCTACAATCCTTGCCTTAAACTTCAGGATGTTTCGCCAACCTTCAATGTTCCTGGCGGAACCTGGAGCCCACCTAACGCCGAAGGAGACAGAGGTACCGGCGAGTGGTTGAATTTACGGCAGGCATTGGCGCAGTCCAAGAATTCGATTACAGCCCAGGTTCTTCAACGTGTAGGCGCACGAAAATGTGGTCGATTTCGCCAAGAGAGTTGGGATTAAAAGTCACCTTGATCGCTGTACCTTCCCTTTGCCTGGGAGTAAGCGACGTTTCATTATACGAAATCGTAGGGGCCTACAGCACCTTTGTTAACCAGGGGATTCATACAGAACCTTTTTATATTTCGCGTATCGAGGATAAAAATGGAAATGTCATCGAAAATCGTGTTCCCAAAACGCGCCAGGCAATTAATGAGCAAACCGCCTTCAAGATGGTTTACATGCTAATGGGCGGTGTTGAAGAGGCAGGCGGAACATCGGTTGGACTTCCCTATGATTTGAAAAAAGACAATGAAATAGGTGGGAAAACCGGAACAACCAATAACGCTTCCGACGGGTGGTATATGGGCATTACGCACAATTTGGTTTCAGGGGCATGGGTAGGCGGAGACGAACGCAGCATCCACTACCGCGAATGGTCATTGGGCCAGGGTGGATCAACGGCAAGGCCCATTTGGGCAAAGTATATGCTGAAGGTATATGCCGACCCAACGTTAGAATATAAGAAAGGACAATTCAGAAGGCCTTCAGGCGGATTGGATATGACGATGGACTGCAAGGCCTATGAAACGGAAGATCCGGTCAACGACGCACATCCTGAAAACTGGGATCCTAATCTGTAGTTATGGCAGCGGATTTGGATGACCGGCTAAAGGAAGTCGTTCAGCGCTTACCCGACTCGCCAGGTGTTTATAAGTTTTATAATAAGGATGGCATTCTAATTTACATCGGCAAGGCGAAGAGCATTAAAAAGCGGGTTAGCAGTTATTTTTCAAAAAGCTCGGGCATAAATCAAAAGACACTAAGACTAGTATCTGAAATCGTAAGTATCGATTACACCGTATCGAACACGGAGTTTGATGCGCTGTTACTTGAAAACAATTTCATTAAGCAGAATCAACCCAAGTACAACATCCTGCTGAAGGATGATAAAACCTTTCCCTACATCTGCATTTTAAAGGAACGATTCCCCAGAATTATTTATACGCGAAAGTATTTGCCGGAACAAGGGGAATACTTTGGGCCGTATTCCAGTGTGGTGGCGATGAAAAATGTGCTGGAATTAACGCGGAAACTTTACTCCATCCGAACTTGCAGCTTATTGCTCAGCGAAACCAACATCGAGCAGAAGAAATTTAAGGTTTGCCTGGAGTATCACCTGGGAAACTGTAAAGGCCCCTGCGAGAATCTTTATGATGAAAAGTCATATCGCGAGGAAATCGAACAGGCTCGACATATTCTCAAAGGCAACATCAACATCGTCTACCAATATTTCATTAACCAGATGAAAATGGCTTCGGCCAATCTGGAATTTGAACGTGCGCAACGTTACAAGGAGAAATTAGATACCCTGGAACGATTTCAATCCAAATCACTGGTTGTAAACCGCGACCTCACAGACATCGACGTATTTACCATTACCAGCACCGAAGCATATGCCTACGTAAATTACTTACAGGTCAAGGAAGGTTCGATCATTTATTCAAAGACTGTAGAACTGAAAAAAAAGCTCGACGAGTCTGACGAAGATCTGCTAAGCTTTTCTGTCTGGGAACTTCGGGAACAAACGAACAGTGATAACAACGTCATCTTTACCAACATCCCTATCGTTGTGCCGGAAAATAACATTGAAAATGTTGTTCCAAAGATAGGTGACAAGAAAAAACTGTTGGCCCTGTCGATCAAGAATGCATTGGAATTGAAGAAGGATAAGGAAATACTGCGCGAGGGAAAAAAATCGAGACAAAAGGAAGTACTCATTACCCTGCAAAAAGATTTGCAGCTCCAAAACCTACCCGATGTCATCGAATGCTTTGATAATTCAAATTTCCAAGGCACAATCCCCGTCGCATCTATGGTGCGGTTTGTTGATGGCAAACCTGAAAAAAAAGGTTATCGACATTTCAATATTAAAACCGTAGAAGGTCCCAATGATTTCGCCTCCATGAAGGAGATTGTTTGGCGACGGTATAAGCGAATACTTGACGAATCAGCAAAACTTCCGGACTTGATTGTAGTTGATGGGGGCAAGGGACAATTGAGCAGCGCCTGCGAGGCATTGAAAGAGCTTAATATTTATGGCCAGGTGCCCATCATAGGCATTGCAAAAAAACTGGAAGAGATTTATTATCCGGAAGATCCATTCCCGCTTCACATCAACAAAAAATCGCAGGGCCTATTGTTGCTGCAACAAATTCGGGATGAAGCGCATCGGTTTGCCATCACATTCCATCGCCAAAAGCGAAGCAAAGGTCAATTAAAAACAGAGATTGAGGGATTGGAAGGCATTGGAGAGAAAACAGCGATGAAACTATTAAAGCACTTTAAGTCAGTCAAGAAAATTAAGGAGGCCTCCTTTGAAGAAATTGAAAGCCTGATCGGGAAGAAGAAAGCGGAGATTGTTAAGGGATAAAAATGTTAAGAAATGAAAAAGGGAGGTCTTGCGATCTCCCTTTTTCTATTAAATAAAATTTTTTAAAACTCCCACAAGTTATGCTCTTTCTCCATGAGCATCATTTCCGTCCACTCACGAGCCCACACACCTTCACGGTAAGGTCTTCCATTACCACGGTATGTGTCGTCGATACGTTTCATCATCAGGATTCTGAATCTTGTAAATCGATCCCTGGAACAATCTCAACAAAATCGCATCTGCAAAATTTTTGTTTTGCGCTGTGTTCATTCTGTTAAACCAAACCGCTTTAGGAATATTGTTCCGGAACAGTTTTTCCAAATCCTTGTATTTAAACCATCCGAGTGACAGGTCAATTCCGGTATTTGTTTTTGCACCCAGGACGAGAATTTCAACACCTTGAATGTCATAGTACAACCGGGATCTTCTTCTGTCAAAAATAATATCCTCCATCAGGTGCAGTGTACTCATGTCGATGACTGGCATATTCAAGACCGCTACCTTGCGTAGTTGCAGCCCAGTTGTCAACTGCGTCTTCACTTGGAGTAACGCCCTGGCTATCCTGAACGGCACGATAATTCCTGCCATTATGAGTCACTATATCATCCGTATAGAAAGTTTGAGTAGGATTCCATGCAGGAAAAGTCTGCGCTTGCTCAGAAACTAACCTTCCCAGAAAATCTTCCTTGGAAAGTTTAGTGGTGAGCGAATCATTTTGATACACATCTGTTAGTTCACCAGATTTTACGGCATCAACAATGAGTTTGCTGATCTCACCATTCTTTGCAAAAAAACCTTTGTTCTGTTTTTCCCGCAAGTCGATGTTTCTCCACACCCTTACTTTGTAATGTTGCTCATACACAGGGATTGGATTGAGAGAGTTCGGATTATACTGAACCTCCAAATCCTGAACTTCCTGTGCCATTACTCCGCTCATGGCAGAGGAAAGTAATGCTATGAATAGTGACTTTTTCATCATTTTAATTAATTGGAATCTGAATGATACCGCTTGATCCTTTAGGAACAACTTTTTCTTCTTCGTCCTTATAAGTTCTGCGCGAAACATCTTTAATATCAATTATAATTCGATCGCCGGGTCTTGCTTGGCTAGCCCACGCACGAAGGTCCGGATTTTCATTGGTAGCATTCATCCGTTGAACACCAGCCGTTCCGCGACCCAAAATAATTTCAGCTCTTTTAATTCTGTAACGAGCATCTTTAGGAACTTCTTCCTTGAAATTTGCTTCAGGCTCGGCCACGATACGAAGTGCTCCTATTTGGTTGGCACGTGATACCTTGTCTTAAGTCAACTGGATTGTTTCCAACGTAGGCTACATAACGCGGATCCGGAACGTTCTTTACATCGAACCCTTGAGATCCAATAGCAGTACCAGCATTGCTTACAGCAACAGAGATCTTTCTTTGTTTAGGGATAATCGTAACCCTGTCCAGGTTTGTCACCTTTAATGATTTCCGCAGCACCGCCTGCTGAAAATGCAGGATTATAATTTGTTCCAAGTGCAGGAACTTCAATGAAAACGGTATTACCACAATTCATATAAAGTGTCGGAGCATTACCCGTTGTTACACGGATTGTCGGCTGTGCTACTTCGTACTCAATGTTTTCAGTGAATGTTCTGTCGTTCATCTTGATTTCAGCCTTAAATGATTTCTTCGCGAATCCATGAGAATCGTAGTTACCACCGGATGCATGAATTCAACTTTACCCATCTTAACACCAGTCTTGTCTTCGACGACATTAAGTTTCGCACCATCCTTATAGAATTCGGGAAGAATAGCCGTTGAAGAACCAGTCAAAAACATTTGCTGCTTCATATTTTGCACCAGCAGCAACAACTGAAGATTTTGCTCTAACCATCGGAACAAATTGATCGAAACTAATTCTGTCTGCTCCAGCATCTTCGCGAAGTTTATCCAAAGCGCGTGCTTCGTATTCCAAAATCTTCTGTTTGAGTTTGAGTAACTGAAGCAATGCTGCGATAACAGGAGTATTTTCAAATGTGAAAGTCAAATAAGTCTTTTCGTACGTGATCATCATCGCTGGCAAACAATGGAATTTCCTTAGGAGGCTTTAGCCAGCTTGTCGAAAATCCTTTATACCTGAAAGTTCGCTTAATCTGTTTCACATAGTCGTTCAATAAGTTTTTCATATTTCTTACCTTCTTGATCTTTTGATTTCGGATCAATCATCATGGTAGCACTTTTGAGCTATGATCATTGATAACATTCTCATTGACTTTGTCGGTACCGGATTGCTTCATCATTCTTAATTTTCAAATCATCAATGTACTCAATCGTGCTTTTTGTAAGATCTCTTACTTTTTGAGCTTTTTCTTTAGCGTCCACAACTTTGGGACTTTGGCTTTTACCAGCCTCATCAATGATCGCCGCCAGTGTTTGTTCACTTTTCTTCTTACCATCTTCGATAAGAGTCGTTAACGTTTCATTAATGATCGCAAATTTCTCGAGTACCGCATTACTTACCTGAAGCGCGAGCAACGCTGTAAGCACGAGATACATCATGCCTATCATTTTCTGACGCGGGGTTTCTTTTCCACCTGCCATGTTAAATTCTTTTAGTTTTAAACGTTAGAAACCTTGTATACATTATGCGTTTTGTCCGCCACCTTTCATGGCTGTGAGCATGCTGCCATACACCTTATTCAACGACAGTCAGATTATCAGTAAGCTTACCTAAGTTCATTCGTGAACTTGGTGGTGTTATCACCAACTTTAGAAATCCATTCATAGCGCCAGTCAAGCTTTCATAGAACTTGTTCATGTTCTTAACATGACTATCGGCGTCTTTCAATTCCATTTCATAAACAGAATTTAAGGCAGCCAGGTTCTTCGTTACTTTTTGAACTTGTGAATGATATTCTCCGGCATCTTTGGATGCTTCAGACATACTTGATACAGCTTTAATAGCTACATCGTATGATTTATTCATTTCCAAAAGCTGAGTTGAAGCTTTCTTTAACATTTCCTGCATAGTCATTGGTAGCAACCGCTGCATCAGAAAGGTTCGTCATCTTCTTTGCAGATTCCGCAAGGTTATTCAATCCTTTGCCAAGGCTATCCAGAAGCTCCGGTCCGATCTTCGCTTTTTCCAACGATACATCTAATTGCTGGGTTAATGAAACGCCAGGCTTGTTGGAAATCCTTGTTGGTACTGCAGGAGCTTCATAATCTTCGCCAAGTTCTGGATAAACTTTTGACCAATCCGGTTCCTGATGAGGCGGTTCAAAAGCACTTAGGAAGAATATAATCGCTTCTGTTGTTAGTCCAATAAACAGCATTTGGTCAGCACCCTCGTAGTGGAGAATCTTGAATAAAGCACCAATAATTACGACTGCCGCACCAATACCATAAACTTTTGGCATTATGGTTTTGTAGAGAAGTTCAACAAATCCGCCTTTTTTCTTGCTCATTGTAGTGATGGTTTAAATTAATTGCCTTTTGATAGTTAAAAATAAAAAATATAGAAGTTAAAAAATTAAAATTCCTGACCAGAAGACCGGCCCAAGTGAGTCAATGCGCAACGGAAGCCGATATACGCACGGGTCGAATCTTTGAATTCGTAGGTTCTTGTTCCTGTTTCCAGATAGTAAGCAACATCTTTCCAGGAACCGCCACGCACAACTTTTTTAGGTGGAACTCGTGGATTGTATTTAGCGCTTTCAGGATTTGTTCTAGGGTCAATGTATTGAGGATTCAAATCCCATACAGTAGGTACTGAAGCAGGGTTGAAATCATCTAAGACACCATTCCGAAACATTTCCTGACATGTCATACAATCCATAGTCATTTGGGAAGTACGCTTGAACAGGCGATGAGTATGCAAATCCATCGTCGTAGAAATTTCCGCGTCCAGGTTTGAAGTTAGCAAGCATACAACCTTTCGAGTTACGGATATAAGGATTACCCCAAGGATACTTAGCCATATCGCGACCACCACGGGCTGCATATTCCCACTCTGCTTCAGAAGGCAGACGGAAAGCAGGCATCGGGAAATCACCTACACTTTTTCTGTAATCATTCAGGTAAGCAGTTCTCCATTGTCCGAAGAATACAGCTGCATCCCAGTTAACACCTACTACTGGATAATCATCATAGCCAGGGTGCCAGTAATAATAATCCTGAATAGGATCACCCATGTGGTGAGCAAAATCCCTTACCCATGCAGCTGTGTCAGGATAATACTTTTGACGGAATGTTTCCGCATCAACAGTTTCGAATCCTTCGATGCTACCGTTGTCCACCAGGAAAAAGTTCGTGAACTGACGATACTCGTTATTCGTGATTTCGGTATCATCCATAAAGAATGAACCGATCGTGACTTGCTTATTGAAGTTGATTTGCGTAGATGCAGGATCTTCATCTGCCTGACCCATGTGGAATGTTCCGGAAGGAATTGGAACCATTCCGTAAGGAATAGTCATCACCCAACCCTCGCGTCCAGAAACACCAACAAGTTCACCTTGATCGCCGCCACCCTTTTTGCCGCCAAGGCCTAGTAATCCACAAGCGCTGACTCCAGCCCCTGCTAGAATTAAAAGTATTTTAGAAACAACTGATTTATTCATACTACTTTGCTCAGTTTGTCTACGCTAATTTTTACGTATTGAAAGTTAACCTATTATTCTCTTTATTTTTTTGAGAAACTGATCTACAAATTCCACAAATTCTTAATGATACTTAAATCAAATGTCGGTTAGTGCCTATACCGAGGGGTTCGAACGACTTTTTTACCGCTACCCGGATTGACCGGTAAGTCATAACTCAACATAACCTCCAAGGAAAAGTTTTCCTTCGCAGCCTGGTCCTTTACAATAAAATCTATGGCAGTCCCAAGTTTCAAAGATTTATCCTTTAAAAGACTGTATCCTAACAGTAAACTTGCAGCCTCTGATTGTCTAAACGCT
The DNA here is from genome assembly GCA_963846745.1 of uncultured Bacteroidota bacterium. Lineage (GTDB taxonomy): Bacteria > Bacteroidota > Bacteroidia > Cytophagales > Cyclobacteriaceae > Chryseolinea. The sequence goes on from CAWJXE010000012.1 coordinate 117,068, forward strand.
AAACCTCCCCACATCGTATCTTTGATATAAGCAATTCCTGCTAAATCGAATTGAGTCTTATTTAGATCTGTTCTAACGTTCGTGCTAAATTGTAGTTTTAGATCAAAACTACTTCATAAAAATATCCACCGGTAAAATTAATATGATTTGCCAGGGCACCACGGACGCTGTCAGCGCCAAAATCAAATTCAGACCTTAGCAAGTGGTTAAATCCAATGCCTGCATAATATTTTTCAGCCCGATAAAATATACCAAGACCAATGTCAGGTCTTACCTGAGATTCTTTGCCTTCAACAATCAGAGGATCACCTTCTTGAATGTATCGATAATATTTTCCATTAATCGTTTGAGAGTACAAACCCAACCTTAACACCAAAGCTTAGTTTTGTTTCCTTTATACCTAAATGATAGGCATACGATCACTTGTGCTTCGAGATTATTTTGTGGTCCAAGTTTATCATTCAAAATATACAGCACCAGCACCACTTCTTAATTTATAAATAGGAGTATTAAAACTTACCATGGTTGTGGTCGGTGCTCCTCCATCTCCAAAGCTTGATTGATATCCTAGCCACTGACTGCGGTGAATTGCTGAGAATCGAGTCACTCCATCTACACCCGCAAATGCCGGAGTCAAATACAAGTTATTAAACATGTATTGCGTAAACAGGGCATCTTGCTGAGCAAAAGCGCATACTCCAAAAAGAGCTAGCACGAGCGTATAAAAAGTCCTTTTCAGCATTAAGTTTAAAAAGTAGAATTTAAAGTAAGCGCTTTTTTACGACACTATCAACAAATGTAATTAAAGTGTAATAAAATAGGCACTTTCTAAAATTCAATAGAATGAAGCAGTTACTTGATGCCGTTTGCCTTCTTTATGTACAGTTCCAGGGCTCCTGTCATGGAAGGTGCGTTGGGTAAAGGAGCCTCAATATCCAGTATTAAACCGGCATCCCGAACGGCCTTAGCGGTGGTTGGTCCAAACACCGCGATCCGCGTATTATTTTGTTTAAATTCCGGAAAGTTTACAAACAAAGAATTAATACCGGAGGGGCTAAAGAAAGCAAGGATATCGTAAAACACTTCTTTCAAATCTGAAAGATTTGCCGCGACGGTGTGATAGATAATTGCTTCCGTATAATTATATCCTCCGTCTTTCAAAAAATCAGGTATATCATTCTTACGAATATCAGAACAAGGGAAAAGATACTTTTCGTTTTTATGCTTCTTCAAAATTTCTAAAAGATCCTGCGCCGTTTTAAGTCCTGTAAAAATTTTTCGCTTACGAATGACAATATATTTCTGAAGGTAGTTTGACGTTTGTTCGGAAATACAAAAATATTTCATCTCCGGAGGCATCTCGACTTTTAACTCCTGACAGATATGAAAAAAATGATCCACAGCATTTCTGCTGGTGAAGATGATCGCCGTGTGATTTAGAATATCAATTTTTTGCTTTCTGAAATTCTTTTACAGGAACGGGTTCCACCTGAATGAAAGGCCTGAAATCAATTTTCAAATTGAATTTTTCAGCCAGTTTCAGATAAGGAGAATTAGCATCAGCGGGGGCTTCTTGTGTCACTAGGATACTCTTTACTTTTCGCATCCTGTCAGTTGCAATTTCACTCATATCTACGCGTAACGAATCGGGCTAGTTGTAAAGAACCTTTATTGTAATTAGTAAGGGAATTAATTCTGTGGCACAAATGTACGAAAATAAATGAAACATGGAGTGAGTCATTCGTTTGCTCAATTTTAAAATAATGAGGAACATCCAGCCAACCAGAAGCCAGGAAATAATCTGCAGCAAAACGATATGGAAATTCTCATTCTGGCCGTGTAAAATAAAATATAAAAACAACAGTATTGTCAATATGCCAAAGACCACCAGCAGCAGCCTTATCCAATTAAAAATATGGATACCCGCAATCTCTGTAAGGCCGAACATAATAGAAAGGCAATACACCAACACGACTTTCAAAAAAACGATCGTCAGGATAATTGCACTTAGTTTTATCCATAAAAACATAGCGCCTCCAAACGTGTCGGCTTGAAAGCCTAAGGCGACCACATAGTGTGAAGGGATGAACCTGAAAATGATCATCAGATAATATCCAATCATCAAACTGCAATACACATAAAACAAAATGTTGATACTACTGGTGATGCGCGAATAGATCTGGCTGTCTTCGCCTTCGCGCATGAAAAACATTTTAATGATCGAAAAGTAATCTGACGCTAATTTTGGGTTGAGCTGAACGACAACAATCAAAACACTTACTAAGATTAACATTCCGACAATTACAAAATCGCGAAAAGAGGAAAAACGCATTGGCATTTCCACGTTCGCCTTCGACAAATCCGCTGACCGCGTTAAGATCAGCGTCTGTAAACCACCCGCACGAATTTTTTCCTGATGAATTCCCACTAGCAATACCGGTGATTGAAAGGTTTGCTGTAAACTATCGATCGGCAGATCAAGCCGCGTATTTCGGGTTGTAAAAAGCTGACCATTTATAAAAATGGTCAAAGGCTCGTTACTGGCCACCCGCAACATATTGCCTGCGAATTTGGAAGGCTCCAGCGAGAAATATATCGTTTTAATCTCCCCTTCATTTGTCTTGAAAGGAACATAGCGCTCTCCCTTATAAATTTGCCATTCGGCTTTTAAATCTTTAACGATGGAATAATCCTGCGCCCAGAGCAAAGGCGTCAGCAGGAATGAAAGCACGAACAATATAGATTTTGTTGATCTCATGAATGTTTCGGCAAAAATATCAGTTCTGTGTTGATATCCGAAATGCAATTATTTTTGTCGGACATGGCGGGCATATATATTCATATTCCATTCTGCAAGCAAGCTTGCCATTATTGTGATTTCCATTTTTCGACCAATACAAGCAGGCAAGCCCAACTCCTTCAAGCTATCGGAAACGAGCTGCTCATTCAAAAGAATTATCTGGGTGAAGAAAAAATCAATACCCTGTATTTTGGCGGTGGCACACCTTCAATACTTTCAACAGACGAAGTAAACAATATCTTCGATATTATTTTCGGAAACTTCGATGTGGCGCCATCGGCTGAGATCACCTTAGAAGCAAATCCCGATGATTTAGTTTCTGAAAAACTTGTCGCCTTTAAAAAAATAGGAATTAATCGCCTTAGCATCGGCATCCAATCTTTTGATGATGCTGTTCTAAAATTTCTAAATCGGGCGCACGATTCAAGATTGGCTACATCGAGTTTCCAGGATGCGCGCGACGTTGGTTTTGAAAATATAAGTATTGATTTAATGTATGCGCTTCCCGGGCAGGATTTGAAGGACTGGAAAAAAAATATTGACCGCGCATTAAGTCTTGGTCCGAATCATATTTCTGCTTATTCATTGACCATAGAAGAAAAAACTGTTTTTGGGAAATGGGCTGCTGATAAGAAAATCAAAGTCGCGCAGTGATGATGCTTCGGCACAAGAACTTTTATTGCTGATCGAGGAACTGGAACGTGACGGATTTGAGCACTACGAGGTTTCGAATTTTTCAAAACCCGGTTACATTTCAAAACACAACAGCAGTTATTGGAAAGGCGAAAAATACCTGGGCGTAGGACCCAGCGCGCATTCTTACAATGGGATAAGCCGGCAATTCAACATCAGTAACAATCACCTTTACATCAACACCCTTGAATCGGGCCAGATTCCAGCGACAATTGAAATTTTAAGCCATGAAGATAAGGTGAATGAATACCTGCTAACGACACTGAGAACATCATGGGGAACGGACCTCAAAAAACTGTCAAATGACCACCAGTACGATTTGTTAACAATTCATGGCAATTATGTTCAAAAGCTCGTTGAAAACGGGCATGCATTGCTATCGAATGAAACGCTTATATTGACGAAATCAGGCCGATTATTGGCGGACAAAATAGCCTCCGACCTGTTTATGATGACCTAGTCATGGGAATGCGGTGACTATGATCATTGAAGGGTTTGCTCAATTTTTGGTACCTTTCCATTACAATTGAACCCAATGCTATCCGTGGAAGAGAAAAAAGTACAAATGCTGCTCAAATCTGTGATTTTCCATTATCATGGATTGGATGATCAGGAAAAAAAGGATCTTGACAACACCGCCGTCGCGCTGGACGCTCATGAAGAGTACCGGTGGGCGCTGGATTTCGTTGCCTCCGACTATATTACGGCATTTGATCGTGCCCGAATTTTTCTCAATGACATTATCGGTGACTATCAAAAAGAAAAGAGGATCGAATTGATCAACATGGTTTGGCAGGCCAATAATCTGAAGGGTTATGTAACGGAAATGGAGGCGACGGCTATGTTAAAACTTGCCAAAGATTGGAAGGTGCAAAAAGAATTGATTCAACTTGTCTTAAATTAAGATTAGCATCAATTGTATTGAAATAAAAAAAGCGGGACTTGATCCCGCTTTTTTATTTGTTATTCTTTTTTCTCTTTCGACGAGGCTTTTGCCTTTTTCACTTTCACTGTCAGGACATCTCCTTTTCCATCATAATCAGCGAAGATCGTTCCGCCTTCTTCAATTTCGCCTTTCAGAATTTCCTCGGCTACGGGATCTTCCAGATATTTTTGAATGGCCCTGTTCAAAGGACGAGCTCCAAACTGATGATCATATCCTTTTTCTGCAAGAAAATCTTTTGCTTTGTCGCTAAGCTCAACATTGTATCCGAGCTGGATGATTCGATCGAAAAGTTTTTTAAGCGTAATATCGATGATCTTGTGAATGTGCTCGCGCTGCAGAGAATTGAATACGATCAGATCATCTAACCTGTTTAGGAATTCAGGACTGAACGCACTCTTCAATGCATTTTGAATGGTGGTCTTCATGTTCTCTTCATCGCTTTGCACGCTTCGCAGCAGATGCAAAACCAATTCCCGATCCGAAATCTTTCAAATCCCGAACACCAATATTGGAAGTCATGATGATGATGGTATTTCTGAAATCAACTCGCCTTCCCAAACCATCCGTTAAAATACCATCATCTAAAACTTGCAATAAAATATTGAATACATCGGGGTGAGCTTTTTCAATTTCATCCAACAGTACAACAGAGTAAGGTTTGCGTCTTACTTTTTCCGTCAGCTGTCCGCCTTCTTCATATCCTACATATCCCGGAGGCGCACCCACCAAGCGTGACACGGAGAATTTTTCCATGTATTCGCTCATGTCAATCCGCACCAATGAATCGTCCTTATCGAAAAGGTAGGTTGCCAGAACTTTTGCAAGCTCGGTTTTACCAACACCCGTAGGGCCAAGGAAAATAAATGACCCAATAGGTTTTCTAGGATCCTTCAATCCGACTCGCGTCCGTTGGATCGCCTTTGTCAATTTTTTGATAGCTTCTTCCTGGCCAATAACCTTTCCGTTGAGTTCGTCAGCCATGTTCAGAAGTTTGTTGCTTTCCTTCTGCGCAATGCGGTTTGTTGGTATACCAGTCATCATTCCAACAACATCAGCAACGTTGTCTTCCGTTACGGTATATTTTTCCGTACGCGTTTTTTCTTCCCATTTTGCTTTGGCAATATCCAGTTGCTCGATCAGTTTCTTTTCGCGATCGCGAAGCTGAGCAGCCTCTTCATATTTCTGGCTTTTTACAACACGGTTCTTTTCCTTCTTCACTTCCTCAATCGCCTCTTCAAATTTCACGATATCTTCAGGAACATGAATGTTATTGATGTGCACGCGCGCACCTGCTTCGTCAAGTACATCGATGGCTTTGTCCGGCAAATACCGGTCGCTGATATACCGATCAGAAAGTTTAACGCAAGCTTCAATAGCTTCCTTGGTATAGATCACATGATGGTGATCTTCATATTTTTCTTTGATGTTATCGAGGATCTGAATCGTTTCTTCCGGCGTAGTGGAATCGATCAATACCATTTGAAATCTTCTGGCAAGAGCACCATCTTTTTCAATGTATTGTCTGTATTCGTCCAAAGTCGTTGCTCCAATGCATTGGATTTCACCACGCGCCAGGGCGGGCTTAAACATATTGGAAGCATCCAGCGAGCCCGATGCGCCTCCGGCTCCCACAATGGTGTGAAGCTCGTCGATGAAACAGGATAACATCTGGAGATTTTTCCAGCTCGTTCATCACTGCTTTCATTCGTTCTTCAAACTGACCGCGATACTTCGTACCAGCGACCAGGGAAGCCAAATCAAGCGTTACCACGCGTTTCCCGAATAAAACCCGCGAAACTTTTTTCTGAATAATGCGCAGGGCAAGGCCTTCTGCAATCGCCGTTTTACCTACACCTGGTTCACCTATAAGTATCGGATTGTTTTTCTTTCTCCTGGAAAGTATTTGCGCTACACGTTCAATTTCTTTTTCACGACCTACGATAGGATCTAACCTGTTGTCTTCCGCCAGTCTGGTCAAGTCGCGACCAAAGTTATCCAGCACAGGCGTACGGGATTTTTCAGCTCCCTTTTTCTCCTTGCCTGCGCCTCCTGCTCCCGCACCTCCAAATATTTTTGAGGAGTCATCATCTGGATCATCAGTATCCTGAGACGCCATAGGCCCCTCATTTTGGTATTCTAACATCTCTTTAACGGTCTCGTAATTGACATCGAATTTGTTGAGTATTTGTGTTCCCAGATTATCCTGATCACGAAGAATTGAGAGCAGAAGATGTTCTGTACCGATGAGCTGTGCTTTAAAAATCTTAGCCTCCAGATAGGTGATTTTCAAAACTTTTTCTGACGCTTTCGTCAGGGGGATATTAGCCAGGTTTTTTATTTGATGTGTGGCTGTGCCTTTTGAGATCTTTTCTATTTCGTTTCGAAGTTCATCCAGTGGCACGCCCAGTTTTTTCAGGACACCAACTGCAACACCCTCGCCCTCTCGAACCATGCCTAATACCAGGTGTTCCGTGCCTATGTAATCGTGGCCAAGGCGCAACGCTTCTTCCCTGCTCAGCGAGATAACTTCCTTGACTCGATTGGAAAATTTTGCTTCCATAAGAAGTTTGATAAAAAATGATTAATGTAAATGTAAAGTTTTTTGTGTGTTCAACGTATTCAACCCGAAGATTTAATATCGATAAAAAAACACACCCGACTTTCTATTTGTTCATTTTCGGAATTGCTGAGTCTCGAACAATTTTCCCAGCGCCCGGTCCTACACAAAATACTAAATCGATTAGGCTCAAATTCTCTACAAACGTAGAGCCAAATACTTGATTATACATTACAGGGTAATAAAATTCATAACATTGATCCGATTTTTTTGGATTTACGGCAGATCGCAAGTCTAAAACGGGATTTGACACAACTTTGGTGTAATATTCCGTTTCCTTTATTGGCATATCCCACTTAAGCCAGTTAAGACACATTGACAGCAAAGTGTAATTAAGTTCGTAAAGAAAACTCACTTTTTTGAACAAGGCTTCGTGCAGGTCGGGCGCATAATACTCGAAGAATGGGGCCTTACCATACGCCGACTGAACAGTACGCCAGTGGTTGTTTAGCCACTTCTGGGTAAAGTCTAAACGAACGTCAGTGATAAGCACTTTTCCGTGTTTTGATGTTACGGGAACAATAAGATCTAATTCTCCGTTCGCCGTATTAAGCCTACATCTGTTTCGATAGGTCTGCTTTATAAAATACTCGTAACGTTCAAGTAAAATCGTATCGCCCCGAGAGATCGCTGCAAAGTATGCGATCGAAGGAAGGTAATGAGCTTCAATTAGGGCTGTCAATCGTGTTGTAGAAAGTTTTGAAGTTATTAGTATTGTACAAAAATTGAAAGTTATCTGGCTTCAAACCAAAATGTTATTAAGTCGAGGGCCCCTGGTAACAGGTATTTTTAACTCCTGACCTTCAAACTTTTCCCGAACCTATAAAAATTAATTTCGTTTTATCCTGAGCCACCAAATTTCCGAATGAAAGAATTAAAATACCTCAATAAGTATCTGATTAAGTACAAATGGCATTTAATTCTGGGCACCCTATTCGTTATCATTTCAAACATTTTTCAGATTGTTCCAGGTCCTTTGGTGAGGCTGTCCATTGATTTGGTGGTTGATAACATCCGGGTTTACAAGACCTTTTCAGGAACGGAGCTGGAGGCCGATTTCTTCAAGGTTTTCGCTTTTGGTATCCTGATCTACGCGGGTCTGATATTGCTGATGGCGCTTCTCCGGGGCATCTTTTTGTATTTCATGCGCCAGACCCTAATCGTGATGTCGAGACTGATTGAGTTCGACCTCAAAAATGAAATCTTTCAACATTACCAGGTACTGCCCCTTAGCTTTTACCGCCGGAACAATACCGGGGACCTGATGAACCGAATCTCGGAAGATGTTGGAAGGGTTAGAATGTACCTGGGGCCTGCAATTATGTATGGCCTAACCCTGGCTACTTTGTTCATGATGTTAATCCCTTTCATGTTTAAAATTAGCCCCCTGCTGACCTGGTATGCGTTGAGCCCCCTTCCGCTGTTGTCTTTGAGTATCTTTTTGGTTAACAATAAAGTTGAAAGACGCGCCGAACAAATCCAGGAGAGTCAATCGAAACTTTCGACGTTTGTTCAGGAAGCCTTTAGCGGGATCAGGGTATTGAAGTCCTTTAATCGCGAGCACGAGTCAGTCGACCGGTTTGATGTCGAGACTGATCAATATCGAAAGCAATCTCTAAAGCTTACAAAGGTCCAATCGTTGTTCTTCCCCCTAATCATGGGCCTGATAGGCCTCAGCACAATCCTCACTGTGTACGCTGGTAGCGCCGAGGTTATCCGTGGAAATTTAACTTTTGGAAACATTGCTGAGTTTATCATCTATGTGAATCTTTTGACATGGCCCGTTACATCGTTGGGTTGGACTACCAGCCTTGTCCAGCGCGCTGAGGTTTCACAAAAAAGGATCAATGAATTTTTAAAAACCGAGACCAACATTGTTTCGGAGAAAGAATTAATGCACAACATAAAAGGAAAGGTGGAGTTTAGAAACGTGAGCTTTACCTATCCGGATACTGGGATAAAAGCATTGCGGGATATTTCCTTTAGCATTAATCCAGGTGAATCACTGGCCATCATTGGAACGACGGGCTCGGGAAAAAGTACAGTATCTAATCTTGTTTCACGATTATACGACGTAAGAGATGGAGAAATTTTAATCGACGATATTCCGATTAGCCCATTACAATGTGAATTCACTTCGAAGTCAGATTGGTTACGTTCCTCAAGATGTTTTCCTTTTCAGCGACACCATTTTTAACAACATCGGATTTGGTATAAAAAGTCCGGACGAGGCGAAAATTGTTCAGGCAGCAAAGGACGCTGATGTGTATGAAAATATTGTCAGATTCCCACAAGGATTCAATACACGGGTAGGGGAGCGCGGGATAACCCTTTCGGGAGGACAAAAGCAACGCGTCTCTATCGCACGGGCCATTGTACGCGAGCCTAAAATTCTGATGTTAGATGATGCACTATCAGCCGTTGACACGAAAACCGAGAACAATATTCTCAACAGCATGAAAAGGATTATGGAGGGAAGGACGACGATAATTATTTCTCATCGTGTTTCTTCTGCCAAGCTTGCCAACAAAATTATTGTGTTGATTGATGGACTTATTGCTGAAGAGGGGACCCATGAATCGTTGTTAATGAAGGATGGGTTATACAAAGAGCTTTTTGATAAGCAAGGACAACTGGACGTTGCAACTACGCCGGAGTCAGAATCAGAAAATGTATCGTAATCCAACCCCACCTTCAAAACGGCTCCAGCCCGGATCCGCCTGGATATCTGTAAAGTATTCTAATTCCATAAAAGCAGAAATCGGGATTTTGAAATAGGCGTATTCGATACCTGCAACGGCCTGTGGCCCCATCGTTAGTCTTGACCGGTTTACGCGTCCGAATTTCTTCTCACCACCCATACTTTCCATGTACGTGTAATCGTATTCGATGTTAGTGCTTTTCCATTCCCATCCAACGCCCAAATAAAATTGGAGGCCTGGAGAAATCGGTTCAACATTAACGTGATAGAGGAGTTTTACCTCGCCAATCAAATCGGATTTTACTTTGTGCGTATAATATTCCAGTGAGTCTTCACCGTTGGCAAAAGTTTTCCGCTCGATCTCTTCGTAAAATTTTTCGGCAAAGTAGCGGTTGTAAAGTCCGCTGGAAGCTTTACCAAAATCAACTACCACTGCAAATTTTTTATTGGCGTAATACTTATAGGTTAATGCGAAAGGATCGCCCAACTTGATACCGATACCATGGTAGGGATATTTGCTGTTTTCAAAAATCGGGCACACGGTTTTGGCTTTTGCTCCACGAACCCGTGAAGCATTATGATTGTAACGCTCGCGCGTATACATGCTTTTTCCGCCGTTGTAAATGCGTGCTTTTTGGGCCATTACGAACCCGGCACTAAAGAGGCAAAAAATCAATAAAATAACCTTTTTAAAAAAGTGCATTTGGCAGTAAATATACTGCATTTGCCGCGTAACTCCTTGAAACAAACCGCCGTTGGGCGAATTATGCTTTAAACAAACTCTTTATACTGCATTTTGTGGAGTTGCGCATAATACCCCTCCCGAATTAGCAATTCCTCGTGGCGTCCAACTTCTTTAATTTCACCATGATCCAACACAATGATTTTATTGGCTTTTTGAATGGTGGAAAGCCGGTGGGCAATAACAATGGACGTCCTTCCACTCATCATTTTTCCGATTGCTTGTTGTATCATTTCCTCCGTTTCACTATCCACCGATGAGGTAGCTTCATCCAACACCAAAATTTTAGGATTGTATACCATGGCGCGAATAAACGAGATCAATTGTCGCTGACCTACCGAAAGCGTTGCCCCACGCTCCATCACATTATACTGAAGCTTTCCCGGGAGTCGCTCAATAAATTTTCGCGCGCCAACAACATCGGCAGCGTGCCACACCATTGCCTCCGTTACGTCTGGATTGCCAAGGGTGATATTTTTCAAAATAGTATCAGAAAACAGAAAAACATCCTGGAGCACAACACCAATATTTTTACGCAAGGCTCCTAATTCGTACTCCTCCAGCGCCACCCCGTCGACCGCAATCGATCCTCGATTGATTTCATAAAACCGGTTCAGCAAATTTATTATCGATGATTTGCCAGCACCTGTCGCACCCACCAACGCGACGGTTTCTCCGGGTTTGATATCGAGGTTAATGTCTTTCAAAACGTACTCTGCATCATTATACGCGAACCACACGTGGCTGAATTTTACTTCACCTCTAACATGATCCGGCACATACGTTCCATTTTTTTGAATGTCGTCATTGGCATCCAACAAATTCAAAATACGCGATGTACTGACAATACCCATTTGAAGTGTATTGTATCTATCGGCAATCATTCGGATAGGTCTGAAGAACATTTGAATGTACATGATGAAAGCAATAAGCTTCCCTATAGTAATGCCGGTTTCCTCGTAGTTGATTACACCTTTTGCACCATACCAAACCAACAGTCCGATACCTGCAGCGGCAATAATTTCCGCGACGGGAAAATAAATTGAATAGTACAGCACTGACCTTAAGTTCGCGCGTTTATGCTCTTCATTTATTTCGTTGAATTTTTCGAATTCCCTTTTTTCACTTCCGAAAATCTGAACGATGTTCATGCCAGTGATATGCTCCTGGACAAACGTGTTTAGATTAGACACAGCGTTGCGTACATCATTAAAAGTAACTTTTACTTTTTCCTTGAAGATATAAGTGCTGATCAGCAGCAACGGCAAGGTTGACAAGCTCAGCAATGCCAAACGCCAATCCTGGTAAAACATGAAACCAAGAATAAAAATGATTTGCAGCAAATCTCCCACCATCGCAGCAAGTCCTTCACTGAAAACATCGGATAGCGTTTCAACATCCGAGATCGTGCGCGTAACCAATCTTCCAATGGGAGTTTTATCAAAGAATTTTAATCGAAGTCCAATGATATGCTGATAAAGCTTCGACCTTATATCCCTGATCACCTGTTGCCCTAGCCAGCCCGACACATAGGTATGAATGTATTGTGCGATGGAATGAAAAATCAGTAAACCAAGAAGTATGATCATCATTGAAACCATACCCTGGTAGTCGCCTACAGCAACATCGTTATCCAAGGTATACTGGATTAGAATGGGCCGCGTTGGCGCCAGAACCCCTAATACGATAGTGAGTACAATAACACTAATAAATCTGCCTTTATAGGGCATGACAAACCGCATCAGGCGTGAAAGCACCGACCAGTCAATAATGTTACCACTGCTTACTTTTTCTTTCTCCACCTGGTTCGTTGATTGTTGATGAGTTGATTATACGTTGATTGCCTGGCTATCGGATAAAAACATTTGAGGGATATTTTACCTTCGTCAGATACAATCCGTATGGCGGTACATTTGCACCCGCTTTTTTCCGGTCTCTGCTTTGAATTATTAACTGAAATTCTTTCATCGAAGTTTTTCCATTACCAACATTTAATAAAGTTCCTACGATTGCTCTAACCATGCCCCGAAGAAATCGGTTCGCCGTAATGGTAAAGACCAACAGATCTCCATCTTTTTTCCATTCAGCCTTCTTAATCTCACAAAGAAAGTGATTTACCTCGGTTTTCACTTTGCTAAAACATTCATAATCATGCTCGCCCAACAAAAAAGCCGCCGCCTCATTCATGCTTTCAACATCAATATTTTTAAAATAATGCCAAGCCAGCCCAATTAAAAGCGGATTCTTTTTCCGGGTTATTCTGTACTCATAGGTTCGTTCGATGGCATCATGTCGCGCGCTAATGTCAGGTTTCACCTCGCGAATCGAGTGAATCGCGATATCCACTGGCAGAAAAGAATTTAACCGCTGGATAAGCATTTTCGAATCGAAATCTTTCTCAAGATCCACGTGGAAAAACTGTTGTTCACAATGTACCCCGGTATCGGTCCTTCCACTTCCAAAGATCTTTACCTCGTTTCTGAAAATCTTGCTGAGCACCTCTTCAACAACCGATTGGACACCGATACCGGTTACCTGGCTTTGCCACCCTGAATAATTTTTCCCGTTATAGGCAATCTCGAAGAAGTATCTCATTTTTAGTTCAAGTTTCGAGGTTTGAAGTTCGAGGTTTTGGGTTTGCCTTGATTTTGAAGCGTTTAGGGGTGCAAAAAGTTGGTTTGCTCAAATCCTCAAATTTTTAGTTACTTTGCGCCAAGTTAAAAGCAACACTTGTATGTGGCAAAGGATCCAAACTGTATTTCTCATTATTGCTATTATCAGCCTCATAGCCGCCATTTTTCTACCGATCTGGACGAATCGAGATGCCGCCGGAAAAACGCATGTGTTGTACGCTTTGCATTATACGGTAATTGAAAATGACACCCGGACAACAAACTATTTTCCTTATTCGCTTACAGCAATATTCGCTGTTGCGTCGGCCACCGTCGCACTTATTGAAATTGGAAAATTTAAGAACCGTATGCTTCAGATGAAGTTAGGGGCGCTCAACTCCCTTTTTCTGGTAGCAACAATAGGACTGGCGTTATATTTCGCCAGCCAGATGATCAAGACCTACCAGGGGGGTCAATATGGATTAGGCATGTGGCTTCCAGGTATTGCTGTACTTTGCAACTTGCTTTCAAATCGATTCATCAGAAAGGACGAAAAGCTGGTGCGCGATTCGGAAAGGTTACGATAGTTTCGAGTTTCTGGTTTCGAGTTTGAAGTTCGAGGTTCGAGGTTTGAAGTTGCCGCCCAGCTGTATGCTGTAAGCTGATTGCTGAGCGCCAATACCCCCACGAACTATCTTCGAGGCACGAACGCGGAAGGACGCACTCGCTAGCTTTCTGCCTTCAGCTTTTCGCTTTCAGCTATTTATCTGCCATCCTGGCACTTCTTTCCACTTGGAATAACTTTTGAAATCCCTGCACGCACGAGGATTTCTATTCATTTGTGTCAAAAAACTAAACTTTCAACCTGAAATAATAACAATATGGCAGCCGTAAAAGAGAAAGGCAACATCTCCATTCACACCGAGAATATTTTTCCAATCATTAAGAAATTCCTTTACTCCGATCATGAAATCTTTCTTCGTGAGCTGGTGAGTAATGCGGTCGATGCAACCCAAAAATTGAAAAAACTTGCTTCGATTGGTGAATTCACAGGCGAACTGGGCGACCTTACTATAGAAGTCAAATTCGACAAAAAGAAAAAGACCATTACCGTTAGTGACAAGGGTATTGGTATGACCGGCGAAGAGATAAAAAAATACATCAATCAGATCGCATTTTCCGGTGCAACAGAATTTGTGGAAAAATTCAAAGATAAAGGCGACGCGAAAGATATTATCGGACGATTTGGTCTCGGTTTTTACTCAGCGTTCATGGTGGCCGATAAAGTCGAAATTATTTCACGATCGTATCAGGCCAGTGAAAACGAAGCTGCGCATTGGGAGTGTGATGGATCTACCGAATTCGAATTGACGGAAACCACAAAAAAAGATCGTGGTACCGATGTTATCCTCCACATCAACAGTGATTCGGAAGAATTCCTGGATGAATTTCGCATCAAAGGAATATTAGAAAAGTACTGCAAATTCTTGCCTGTTGAAATAAAATTCGGAACGAAAGAAGAAAGTGTTGAAGATGGTGTAGATAAGGATGATAAGCCGAAATACAAAACCATTACGAAGGATCGGATCATTAACAATCCTTCTCCGCTTTGGACAAAATCACCGAAGGAATTAAAAGACGAAGACTATCTTAAGTTTTATAAAGAACTATATCCATTTTCGGAAGACCCGCTTTTCTGGATTCACCTGAATGTAGATTATCCCTTTAATCTTACCGGGATTCTCTACTTCCCGAAAGTGAAGAACGATTTCGAGATCCAAAAAAATAAAATTCAGCTGTACTCACGCCAGGTATTTATTACCGACGAAGTAAAAGATGTGGTGCCCGACTTCTTAATGATGCTGCATGGTGTCCTTGATTCTCCCGATATCCCGCTCAACGTTTCGCGCAGTTATTTACAAAGTGATGCAAACGTAAAAAAGATCAGTCAGCACATTACAAAAAAAGTGGCGGATAAACTTTCTGATTTATTTAAGAAAGACCGGAAAGATTTTGAAAAGAAATGGGACGACATCAACATCTTTGTGAAGTATGGTATTATCAGCGATGAAAAATTCTACGAACGTGCCAAGGAATTCTCATTGTTGAAAAATGTCGATGATCAATATTTCACCTTTGACGAATACCGCGAAAAAGTAAAGGTCAATCAAACCGATAAAAATGATCAGGTGATTTATTTATATGCCTCCAACAAGGGAAAGCAAGATAGTTTTATCCAGGCTGCCAAGAACAAAGGATATGATGTGCTTAATTTGGATGGTGTGCTCGATAGTCACTTCATCAACACGCTGGAACAGAAACTGGAGAAATCGCATATCAAACGTGTAGATAGTGATACCCCTGACAAACTGATTGAGAAAGATCAAAAATCAGAAAGCGTTCTCAGCACGGAAGAACAGGAACAAATAAAAAGTCTCTTCGAAAAAGCCGTCAATAACAAGAATATGACACTGGCAGTAGAAGCTATGGCACCGGATGAGCTGCCTGTGGTTATCACCATGAGCGAGTTTATGCGTAGAATGAAAGATATGGCCAAGCTTGGTGGCGGAGGTTATGGTTTTATGGGAGCGATGCCTGACAATTACAATGTTGCTATCAATGGTAATCATCCCATTGTTCAAAAAATACTTAAGGCAGAAAGCGAAGACCAAAAAATTACCCTGGCAAAACAAGCCTATGATCTGGCGCTCCTTTCTCAAAATATGCTTACAGGAACTGACCTGACAAATTTCATCAAGCGAAGCGTTGCGCTAACCGCCCAATAAGTCTATTCAGTCGTCTGACCACTACAAGTGGTCGGACGACTTTTCACCACTTGAAGTGGTCTGACGACTAAATAATATTTTTTCGGTAATTTCGTTGTTCTCAATCAATTCAAATTTATGCCATTGAAGTCCCTTTTACTATTGGCCTTAATGGGATCTGGTGCAGCCCTGTTCGCGCAGGAAGGTGGGCCGGAAGAACAACGTTTTACCATCGATACCCCTGCAAGCCTGGATTTTAAAAAAGAGGAAGATCCCGTAAGCGATAAAAAAAAGAAAAAAGTCAAGAAAAAGGTTTACTACGGAATCAAAACAAAAAAAGCCTTCACGCGGAAAGGACAGGGAGATCGTATCACGTACGAACTTTTTTATGTCCTGAAAAAACCCGAGAAACCCCAAACCTTTGTTCGCGATATTTATTGGTATGACTACACCAGGCACGAAATCAGGAAGACAACGACTTTCGATCTTACGAAGGGAGTTTTATTGCACGGTCCATACGAAAAGCGGCAGGGTGACGTCGTTTTAGAAAAAGGAATTTTTTACAAAGGTACCCGCCATGGCAGGTGGATGAAATATAATCGCGATAGCACGTTGGTTGATAAAGATCGATACTATCGCGGTTGGCCAAAAGAATCTTTGGTGAGCTATTACGATCCGCAAGAACGCAAGCGCATGAAGGAGATGACTCCCATCGAATACGGCGAGAAAGAAGGCTACTATTATTTTTTTCACGAGAATGGTCAGCTTGCAGTACAAGGTGAATATCAATGGGACGAAAAAGTAGGAGATTGGACAGAGTATTATCCCAATGGAAAACGAAAAAAAATAGTCACTTATCCTAAAGAACCGTTTGATGAAGCCATTAAGCCCTATGTAAAAGCAGAGTGGAACGATAAAGGGAAAGAGCTTTACCGAAATAATAAAATGGCGGCGAAGTAGTTCGAAGTTTGAAGTTTGAGGTTCGAGGTTTTCGAAATCTCTCCAAGATAGACTTGGCGATTTGTTCACCGCGAAGGGCACAAAGTTAGACGGAGAATTGCTTGTCATTTCTTTGTGAACCTCTGTGTTCTCTGTGACTCTGTGGTTAAATTCGTTGGCTCAATAGGTTCAAAGTCTCGAGGTTCGAAGGGCGGACTTACTCCGTTGGGTTAATCAGTTTGATTTTTTTTATGCGCCAAACAATCATGATACCAGACAAGCTCGCCATAGAACAGGCGCATAAGCGCATCGTTGGTTATATTCAGTCAACACCGGTGATGAGATCTTCCGGATTGGATGAAATGGCAGGTTGCAGTTTGTTCTTCAAATGTGAAAACTTTCAAAAAATTGGTGCTTTTAAAGCAAGGGGTGCGATGAATGCCGCGTTGTTGCTGGCTGCTGAAGATCGTGCAAAAGGTATTGCTGCACATTCCTCTGGAAATCATGCACAGGCAGTGGCAAGGGCAGCAAAAATTCTAGGTATAAAATCCTATATCGTGATGCCCAGCAATTCCTCTGAAATAAAAAGGAGAGGAGTTAAGGGTTATGGAGGAGAAATTTTTCTTTGTGAGCCAACGATTGAAGCGCGTGAAAAAACTTTAAAAGAGGTAATTAACAAGACTGGCGCCACCGAAATCCATCCCTTTAATAACTATGATGTTATCGCAGGACAGGCAACTGCAGCCAAGGAACTTATCGAAGAGATTGGCAATCTGGATGTTATTGTTGCCCCAGTTGGAGGCGGCGGTTTGCTGAGCGGTACAGCATTGGCCGCAAAATTCTTTTCGCCGGCCACGCACGTTATTGGTGCCGAACCTGCAGGCGCAGACGATGCATTCCGATCTATGCAGAGTGGGAAAATAGAACCCGCAGCGTCGAACTCCGTGGCCGATGGATTACTGACCTCACTTGGCGACAAGACTTTCCAGATCATTCAGAATGATGTGAAGGAAATTATTACAGCCACCGACAAAGAAATTATTGCAGCTATGCGGCTGGTTTGGGAACGCCTGAAAATAGTAATTGAGCCATCAGCAGCCGTACCGTTGGCGGTGGTCCTTAAAGCAAAAGAAAAATTTTCAGGCCGGCGTGTGGGTATTATTTTTTCTGGGGGAAACGTCGATTTGGAGAAAGCTTGTTCTCTTTTTTCGAACCAGTCCTAAAACAAATTGCTAATTGTTCTTCTTGAACTGATCAAATTTGGATGTTGTCGTTTTTTTTGGGAAAACGTTATTTCTCATCTCAACATCTGCCAGCTCAAAATTGGGATCAAGCAGGATATTCACAACCTCTTTATCCTTGATGAATACTTTGGTGATCACGTTTTCATTCAACCTCCAGATCTCCGCCGGTATTCGTTCAACTTCCTTTGAACCATCCTTAAAGGTCCATTCAATAACCAGGGGTGTGACAAGCCCGCCCACATTTTTGAACTTGATCTGATAAATGTTTTTGCCTTCTAATTTCTGACGGATCGCGTTATCATCCACGCGACTTTTAAATTCTCCCTGCAGATGTTCAGGCGTATTCAATGAGTGAAAATTCTTCAGGGCCGTTGCTAAAATCATTGCCGTCGCTTTTTCCGCTACCCGTTTCCGCTTCTAAATCGCCTCGTTTTACTTTTAACTTTTTCTTTTCCGGATCTACTGTTTCAGATCGCAACTTGAACCATTTCACCTCCGCCATGTCAACATCGACATTATCGTTGGTATAAAACCAACCACGCCAAAACCAATCCAAATCCACGGCGGAAGCGTCTTCCATGGAACGGAAAAAATCCGCAGGCCCAGGATGTTTAAAGGCCCAACGTTGTGCATATTCTTTAAAAGCCTTATCAAATAGTTCGGGGCCCATTACGGTTTCACGAAGTACTGTAAGCGCTGCCGAAGGTTTCGTGTAGGCATTGGCACCGAACTCACCAGGCCTAACGTTATCGGAAGATGTCATGATCGGTCGCATCTGACTTTTATCACCTCTCATGAAACGGAACGATTCCTTTTGGGGTGCCATGGGTTCCAAAAAGTTCCGGGTAACGCAACCGAATGGTCTCTTTTTCTAAAAAAGTATTCAGTCCTTCGTCCATCCATGACCATTGACGCTCATCTGAATTTACAATCATGGGGAAAAAATTGTGCCCTACCTCGTGAACGACAACTGCGACAAGGTCGTACAATGTTTGCTTCGAATACGATCCATCCTTTTTAGGGCGTTCACCATTAAAACAGATCATCGGATATTCCATTCCCTGATGGGCGCTATGAATCGAATAGGCTACTGGATAAGGATATTCAAAAGTTCGTTCAGAATACAATTCCAAAGCATTTTTGATGGCTTTCGTGGATTCGCGCTCCCACAACGGATTACCTTCTTTAGGATATAAGGATTGCGCCAATGGAGTTTTGTCGCCAACCTTAACCGCCTGGGCATCCCAGATAAATTTTCGGGAACTGGCAAAAGCAAAGTCGCGAACATTTTCTGCATAAAACTCCCACGTGGCTTTTTTCTCCGATCTGGTCTTTTCTTTCTCCCTGGCTTCTTTTTCCGTTACAATGAAAACAGGGGCATCAAAAGATTTTTTAGCTTTTTCATACCGCTCCAATTGTTCTTTCGTCAATACAGTCTTTGGATTTTGAATCGTGCCTGTAGCCCCCACAATATGATCGGCAGGTACCGTAATCTTCACACTATAGTTTCCGAAGGTCAGTGCAAACTCTCCCTGGCCGAGAAACTGTTTATTTTGCCAGCCTTCATAGTCATCATACACGCACATGCGCGGAAACCATTGTGCAAAAGTGTAAACGTAGTTGCCGTCTTCAGGGAAAAATTCATAACCTCCACGACCATCAAAAACTTGTCTGTTGTATTCTGTATAACTCCAGTCAACAGAGAATGAAAATTTTTCTCCTGTCTTTAAGGCAGTGGCAAGTCCACCCGCATCATGGTATTGTTAATGATATAAGGAAGATTTTTTCCCGCAGCATCCTTCACCGACTTAATCGTGTATCCTCCTTTATAATCAGTGACCATTACACCTGTAGCCGTGGTAAAAAATGAAGCCGGTATCAGAATCTTTTACAGAGCCAGTTTTCGTTTGATTCATGATGCTTTGGTCAGCAAAAATATTTTGATCCAGCTGAAGCCATAAAAATTTTAGCGATTCAGGGGCATTGTTATAATAGGTTATGGTTTCCGAACCTGTCAGAACCTGGGTCTTATCATTGACCTCAACATTGATCACATAGTCAGCCCGTTGTTGCCAATAGTTTGATCCTGGCGCACCAGAACCCGTTCGATAAGAATTTGGAGTTGGAAGAATTTCTCCCAGTTGCTCAAACTTCCCTTTCCATTGAGTTTGCGTGTTCCCATTGAAATACAGGATGGATGAAAAATAAAACTATATAAAATGCTCTCATTTGTTAGGTTAATGTACTCTGGCGATTCTAATATATGGCGAGAAGGATCACCAAGCATTCATGATTTGATACAATTTTAGAAAATTAATTCACACCCTTTTTAAAAGAGTCGAATTTCGAAGGGGAACCTGTCCGCTTTGGAAATACATTGTCTTGCAAATCCACATCGGTTAATTCCTGATTGGGATCCAGCATTACCGTGGTCACTTCCTTATCTTTGATAAAAACCTTATTGACCTTCTTTTCATTTACTCCGCCAGATTTCGGCCGGGATTCTTTCAATTTCCTTCGTCCCATCCGCATAAGTCCATTGGATAATGACTGGCATGACCAATCCTCCCTTGTTAGAAAGGGTGACTTCATAGATGTTTTTATTTTCCAGCTTTTGCATGATCGCTTTATCATCTACGACGCTGCGAAATTCACCATTAAGTCTTGGGTCGGTGGGCACCAGGCTAAACGGTTCCGGGCCATTGTTAAAGTTTTCATATTTTTTTTCGTCCTGACTTGAAGCAAGATCCCCCTTCTTAATTTTCAATTCCTTTTTCTCTAATCCTTTTTCTTCCTTGCGCATCTTGAACCATTTCACCTGATCGATGGACTGATCGCAATTGTCCGTGGTATAAAACCAACCCTTCCAGAACCAGTCAAGGTCGACGGCAGAAGCATCTTCCATCGTCCGAAAGAAGTCGGCGGGTTTAGGATGTTTAAATGCCCAACGGTCTGCATATTCTTTAAATGCTTTATCAAAAAGCGCAGGTCCCATAATGGATTCGCGAAGGATGTATAAGCCCGTGGCGGCCTTTCCATACTGCTCGTCTCCAAGTTTGATAACCTGGTCTGCAGTGGTCATCAGCGGACGCTTCGCACTGCTTTCGCCTTTCAGGTAAGGAACCATCTCCGAGGGAATACCACGCGTCCATTTGATGTCAGGATAACGTTCGAGTTCAGTAAGCAGCTGCACAAAGCTATTGATGCCTTCATCCATCCATGCCGTCTGACGCTCATCGCTATTGATGATCATGGGGAAAAAATTGTGTCCCACTTCATGAACAATAACACCGATCATCTTTTGCCTGATACTTGCAGAATAACTGCCATCTTTATTAGGGCGGCCAAAGTTGAAACAGATCATGGGGTACTCCATACCGATGCTTGCGGTGTGAACCGAAATAGCAACAGGATAAGGATAGTCAATGGTAAACCGTGAATACACTTCCAAAGTATTTTTGACGGCCTTCGTGGATTCCTTTTCCCACAGCGGATTTCCTTCCTTTGGATAAAATGACATCGCCAAAGTAGTTTTACTTCCAAGCTTTACCGTTTGAGCATCCCAAATAAATTTACGGGAACTGGCAAAGGCAAAGTCCCTTACATTCTCTGCGTGAAATTCCCAGGTTTTTTTCTGCGTCGATTTCGTTTTTTCTTTTTCAACCGCTTCAGCCTGTGTAACAATAATTACCGGCTTGTCAAATGTGGATTTTGCTTTTTCAAAACGCTCCAACTGGGTTTTTGACAGTACGTCATTTGGATTTTGAAGAATACCAGTAGCCCCCACGATGTGATCAGCAGGTGTCGTAATTTTTACCTTGTAATCTCCGAACGGCAATGTAAACTCGCCGGTTCCCAGAAATTGTTTGTTCTGCCAACCCTGGTAATCATCATACACACACATGCGAGGGAAGAATTGAGCAATGGTATAAACATAGTTACCATCTTCGGGAAAAAATTCCATTCCACTTCTTTGTCCAAAAATACTCCTGTCCACAATATTGTATGACCACGCTACACCGAATGAATATTTTTGTCCTGGACGAAGCGGCTGTGGCAGATCCACCCGCATCATCGTATTGTTAATGATGTAGGGAAGCGGCTTCCCGTTGGTTTCCGTAACACTTTTTATTTTGAATCCTGCATCGAAATCTGATACTTCCTTCGCATACGTTTTTGCGTTCGCCGAATCTTTTACAACACCTGTATCCGAATTGTTCAACGTATTTTCCTTTGAAAGAATATTTTGATCCACCTGCAGCCACAGGTATTTCAAAACGTCAGGAGAGTTGTTTGTGTAAGTAATGGTTTCCGATCCGGAAATACTATTGGTCGATTCGTGTAATTCAATGCTAATAACGTAATCTGCTTTTTGCTGCCAATACTTAGGGCCGGGTGCTCCGGAACCGGTTCGGTATTCATTCGGGGTTGGCAATGTCTGTCCGAGTTGCTCAAACTTCCCCTCCCACTTCGGATCCCCTTGCGCAAGTGTCCCCAGCGCATAAAAGCTTACAACGGTGATCAATAAAAACTTCATAAATATGTTTAGGTTAATGAGTAATGAGTCAATCCAAAAAAAATCTATTCGAGCCAATACATGTTTTCTTTCATCAGCACCAGGGCAATTCCCGCAATTGCAGATGAGATAACCATTTTCCAATCCCTTCGGTTCAAACCAAATAAATCAACCAGGATAAATGCAGCCGCCATAAAAATCGCCACGATTATAATCTGGCCCAATTCAAGTCCCAGGTTAAAGGCAAAAAGCTGTGTAAGTATGTTTTCATCTTTTCCTAAAATAGAACGCAAATAGGAGGAGAAACCCATCCCATGAATTAACCCAAAAAAGCCGGCAAAAAAATAATTCATCTGTACACTTCGGCTTGTAAGATTATTTTCGTTTTTAAACAAATTTGACACCGCTGTTATAAAAATCGTCAGCGGAATGAGGAATTCAATCAGTTCAACTTTTACAGAAATAATTCGGAGTGTAGATAATGCAAGCGTGATGGAGTGTCCTATGGTAAATGCCGTGACCAGTATTAAAACCTGCTTCCACTCCCGCGTTAGGTAAAGGGCGCACAAAGCTACAACAAAAAGTATATGATCATAACCGTTCGCGTAATCCAGAATATGACTTTTCCCCAATCCAAAATACAACTGAAATTCACTCATGAAATGTTAACGTCTTATGGCCTCAAGTATACTAGATTATATCGTATTAAGCATTGATTTTAATTCGGTATTATTTTTGAAAAGCTATCTTGCGTGTATGATTTAAAAACATAAATGCTGGAGTTGCAATCGATTTTCTGCTTTTTCTGTATCAGGTTGGTAGTATCCTTTGTTCATCCTATTCACGTTTCCGTAACTGAAATTGAAATGGATGAAAAAGATAAGCGGCTTGAAATCATGATGCGCGTGTTCACGGATGATCTGGAGTTAGACCTTCGTCAAGCCACGAATCAACCCGAACTGGATTTTCTGAGTTTATCCGAAAAAGCCCGCGATGAAATAGTATCCGGTTACCTTAAAAACCACTTCAAGATTTCCCTGGATGGAAAGGCACAAAAAATTAACTACCTGGGACATGAGCAGGATGATCCAGCCCTTATTTTTTATATCGAAGTCCCGAATGTTAAAAAGTGGAAAACCATTCAGATTCAAGACGACATTATCATGGAAGTCCACGCCGATCAATCCAACCTGGTCCATGTAACTGTAAAAGAAAAAATCAGAAGCCTGCGACTGACAAAAAATAATCCTGTCGACAAACTCACGTTTGATTTCTAAAAAAATATCATCTTCGCGTGTATTTTATTAACAGTATGTACAAGAATTTTGTCCTATTCATTTTTTCGCTGCTGTTATTGGCATCCTGCAATTCAGAAAACGAAGAAGGTTGTGTGTTTCAACCTGAAGACGCACCTTCCATTTCTTTGGATTTCGAGATGCTGCAGGATTCGTTGGTAGATGTTCCATCGAAAAATGGCCTCGTAAAATTTTTAACACATCATCCCGCCCTCCGGGATTATATTTTTAGAAGGGCCGAATACCAGAATGATTCTGTCTTTGTCAATGAGCTTTATAACCGGCTCACGAATCCACATATGGATACGTTAAATCTGGAAATAAAACGTGTATTTGGGGATGCCTCCGCGCTCAAAGAACAATTCGAAAAAGCCTTTTCCAATCTGAAATATTATTATCCTGACTTTACACCTCCTAAAGTTCAAACGGTTATAACGGGCCTACTGGATAATGACCTGCTGGTCACTGACAGCTTGATCATCGTTAGCCTGGATTATTTTCTTGGACGTGATGCCAAATATCGTCCGAAGTTCTACGACTATCTTCTTCGTAAGTATGACCCCAACGATATTGTACCCTCATGCATGTTGATCTATGGAATCAGTAACAAGTTCAACAAAAATCAACAAAGTGATCAAACGGTCCTGGCCGACATGATTACCTATGGAAAAGCATTTTATTTTGCCAAGCACATGTTGCCCTGCGAACCGGATAGTGTTTTCATCTGGTACACCCCCGAAGAAATAAGCGGGTCACGAAAAAATGAAGATCTGATCTGGGCGCGTTTTATTGAAAGTCAGGTGCTGTTTTCAACAAACAAAAAAGTAAAACAAGACTACCTGGGCGAACGGCCCGTCACCGTTCAGGTTGGAGAGAAATGCCCGGGACGAATAGGCCAGTGGGTGGGTTGGAGAATAATCAACAAATACGCCGAAAGCCACCCCGATATCAATTTGCCTCATTTAATGGCTACTGAAGACGCTCAGAAAATTTTTAAGGAATCGAGATACAAGCCCGGATAGTTTCTAGTTTCGTGTTTAGTGTTTCTAGTTGTAACGCTACCTCGTTGGTGCGAAAAAACTGAGATAGTTCGAGGTTCGAAGTTTGAGGTTCGAAGTTGTAACGCTATGGCGTTCGAGCGAGATAGTTTCGAGTTTCGAGTTTGAAGTTTCTAGTTTAAACGCTACACCGTTCGTGAAAA
Source organism: uncultured Bacteroidota bacterium (assembly GCA_963846745.1). Taxonomy (GTDB): domain Bacteria; phylum Bacteroidota; class Bacteroidia; order Cytophagales; family Cyclobacteriaceae; genus Chryseolinea. Next base: position 142,139 of record CAWJXE010000012.1, read on the forward strand.
AAAGATACTTTCGAGGTTGTTTGAAGTTCGAGGTTGTCGAAGATATTTCCCGAAGTAGTACTATGAGAAAGAAAGCTGTAAGCTGACCTCTCGGAAAGGTTCGAGTTGTACGAGTTCAGGTTTACCAGAAACTAACAATGGGAAAAGATGTTGAGGCGCCCTTGACTTTCTCGCACAAACGTTATAGCGTTACAACTTGAAACTTTAAACTAGAAACTTCAAACTAAAAAAATCACAATGCGCAAAAAAATCGTAGCTGGCAACTGGAAGATGAATAAGACACTTGATGAGGCTAACATTCTCGCTTCGGAAGTAAAGGGTATGGTAGAGGACGAAGTAAAAGGTGGCACCATTGTCATTCTTTGTACCCCCTCGCTATTCCTCACGCCCGTAAAGAATATTTTAGGCAATAATTCCAGAATTTCAGTGGGCGCTCAAAATTGTAGTGAGCACGAATCCGGCGCTTACACTGGTGAAATATCCGCCGCCATGTTAAAATCCGCCAATGTACCCTACGTCATTTTAGGTCATAGCGAACGCAGACAATACTATGGCGAGACGCGGAGCTTTACTTGCCAAGAAAGTTGACATCGCTTTAAAGCATAATCTTACGCCTATATTCTGTTGTGGCGAACCGCTTGAAGTGAGAGAAAGCAATGGACATGAAGCGTTGGTAAAAAAACAGGTGGAAGAGAGCCTTTTTCACTTGGATCCTTCCAGTGTACAAAAGGTTGTTATTGCTTATGAGCCCGTATGGGCTATCGGTACTGGTAAAACAGCCTCCGCTCAACAAGCACAAGATATGCATGCCGTTATTCGAAAACATCTTGCGTCAAAATACGGAAATGCTGTTGCCGATTCTATCTCAATTTTATACGGTGGAAGTGTAAATGCAGGAAATGCGAAAGAACTTTTTGCCTGTCCCGATGTAGACGGAGGGTTAGTTGGCGGTGCCTCCTTAAAATCAAGAGAGTTCACCGAAATCGCAAAATCATTTTAGACTCAACCTCCTCGTACCTCGTACCTCGTAACTCGTACCTCTCCCATGTCCTATCACTCACGCCTCCAAGTCACGTGCGATCCCGAATATATCGAGATTCTCATGGCAGAACTTGCGGAAGCCGGATTTGATACGTTTATGGAAACGGATAAAGGATTTGAGGCTTATGTCGAAATGGAAAATTACGACCAGGAGCAACTTCAATACATCAAAGAAAAATACAGCGCTCAAACTCCCCTGACTTTTTCCCAAGACAGAATTCAAAAACAAAATTGGAATGAAGAATGGGAGAAAAATTATGAACCCATCGTGGTGGAGGATAAATGTCTCATTCGTGCTGACTTTCATAAGCCTGAAAAAAAATACCCGTACGAACTGATCATTACTCCTAAAATGTCGTTTGGGACGGGCCATCATCAGACAACCTACCTCATGATAAAAAATCAGATGGATATCGAACATCGTGGAAAGCGGGTGATGGATGCTGGATGTGGAACAGCCATTCTTTCTGTGATGGCATCAAAGCTTGGTGCAAAAGAGGTCGAAGCTTTTGACATCGATGAATGGAGCGTGAGCAATGGAAAAGATAATATAGACCTGAACGGATGTAATAACATTCATCAGCAACAAGGAAAATTAAGCGAGCTAAACATTCGCAGGATTATTCGACATCATTTTAGCCAACATCAATAAGAATGTATTACTGGATGAAATGAAATTGTACAAAAAATATTTGAGCCCGGGGGATTGCTGTCTCTTGAGTGGATTTTACGTAGAAGATATTCCGGATTTAATATCAGAAGGTTTGAAACATAATCTTCACGAATTGAAACGAGACGAACGCGAAAACTGGGCTGCGTTGGTGTTCGTTAACAGCTGATTCCGCTTGGGAGAGGGATGTGAATCGGTTCGAGCGTAATCCGTAAGAGGTAAGTCGTAAAATGTAAGAGGTGCCGGTAGGAACGTGTCTGCTGGTTCAACGTAGTAAGTTGATTGTTGACCGTTTTTTTATTAAATCTAACTCATTTGTTACTACTATTATTATAGTCATTAGCGGGAATGTGGGTAACTCGTTTCGAGTTATCCACATTCCTGCGTTTTTTCTTTTTTTGCTTCTTTTTTTCTTTTTAAAATCATGTGAATAAACTTAAGCGGCTGTTAATAGTTTTTCAAATTCATAAGGGGAAATGTTTCCAATTGATTGGTGTGGTTTTTCGCTGTTATACTTCAGTACCGCTTTCGTTGTCATTTCAGTCAATTGGGTATAATTTTCAGGGCCATAACCCACTAGATAGTCGTTCTTAATAATTCCATTGATTCGTTCGGCATGTGAGTTTTCATAAACGCTTTCACACATACTGTTTCGGATGAAAAAAAAAAAAAAAAAAAAAAAAAAAAAAAAAAAAAAAAAAAAAAAAAAAAAATGATTGGGTAATCAGGGCTTTTAGAACAAAAGTAAAAAAGAAGAGGAATGTAAAAGAAGTAAGTGGTAGAAGTAGTGGAGAAAAAAAAAAAAAAAAAAAAAAAAAAAAAAAAAAAAAAAAAAAAAAAAAAAAAAAAAAAAAAAAAAAAAAAAAAAAAAAAAAAAAAAAAAAAAAAAAAAAAAAAAAAAAAAAAAAAAAAAAAAAAAAAAAAAAAAAAAAAAAAAAAAAAAAAAAAAAAAAAAAAAAAAAAAAGCTAAAAAGAAAAGAGATAAGAGAAAAAAAAAAAAAAAAAAAAAAAAAAAAAAAAAAAAAAAAAAAAAAAAAAAAAAAAAAAAAAAAAAAAAAAAAAAAAAAAAAAAAAAAAAAAAAAAAAAAAAGAATATATAAGCGAATGATCGGATAATCGGTTACCGGTAGAAAAGCTGACTGCATGTCATCAAGGAGAAGTAATTGGATGATTGAGTCGTTGGTGAAAAGATTGTTTACTCATCCCTATGGCCTTAAACAAACGATTCATTTTGACTTTGTGGATTTTCCGGTGGAGCCAGTACCAGAGGATAGTTTGCCAGTAAATTTTTTTTTGATATCTATCTTATATTCACTTTCAGCCAGCTCTATTAACTTCTCCTGAAAATCAAGCTTTATCTGCTTTTCACCAATGATCCGTTCGAGTTCCTTTATCTGTTCTCTCATCGCCAATAGCTTACCACTATCACTCTTAGCTTCAATAACTTGTTTTAATCCTTTCTTTCGCATGGCCGAATATTTGTAAATCCATTTATGAACGCAGCAGGACTTACCTGATGCGCTCTGCACAAGGCTGCAATAGTAATAGATTCCGAACGAACTCAAGCAGAGACATGCTGAAATCCGGGGCACTACCGTGCACACTCGATCACTGATTACCGATTACCGCATCACCAACTAGCGATTGCCGATCACCAACTACGCACCAAGCATGTGCCCTAGAGCACATCTCCAATAAAATAATTTATTCATAGGGAGTTTCTTCCATAGCTTCGATCCCTGTATATTTCTTTCGTCAATCAACGCGCTATGAAGCCAGCCACTTTTACCAAACTCTCCGTGATGATGCTACTGGAATATTTTATCTGGGGATCATGGTATGTACGATGAGTACATACATGTCGGAGTTTCTAAAATCGTCGGGGGTACAGATTGGAGCGGCGTACAGTGCGTTGGCGATTGCAACCATGATCTCTCCTTTTTTTATCGGAATGGTGGCCGATCGTTTTTTCGCGGCCCAACGAATCATGGGAGTGCTTCATTTGATTGGCGGCGTATTACTTTATTCAGCCACGCTGATTACCGACAATACTGCATTTTATTGGGTCATTGTCTTTTATTCACTGCTTGTACATGCCCACCATTGCGTTATCAAACAGTATTGCCTTTCACCAAATGACCGATCCGGGAAAACAATTTCCATGGATCAGAGTTTTTGGAACAGTGGGATGGATCGTTGCAGGTTTGATGATCGCTGCCTTGTCGATTGAGAAAACGCCACTTTACTTTTCACATGGCCGCCATCGCCTCCGTTGCATTAGGACTTATAAGTTTTATTTTGCCCAATACACCGCCAAAAGGAAAACCTACAAGTACAAGCATTGCGTCAACTTTGGGAGCAGATGCTTTCGTTTTATTCAAAGACAAGCCCTACCTGATTTTCTTTATCGCTGCCATTCTCGTTTGTATTCCGTTGTCATTCTATTATGGATTTGCCAACCTATTTCTCAATGAAGTCAGGCATGGAGAATGCCGCTGGCAAAATGATTCTCGGTCAGGTTTCAGAAGCGATGTTCATTCTTGCCATTCCATTTTTATTCAACAGCATTGGCGTAAAAAAAATGTTGTTGCTGGGAATGACTGCATGGATCCTTCGTTATGTTTGTTTTGCCTACGGAAATATCGATGCCAATTTATGGATGTTATATGCGGGTATTATCCTTCACGGAATTTGTTATGATTTCTTTTTTGTGACAGGATATATGTATACGGAGAAAAAGGCCGGGGAAAAAATAAAAAATGCGGCCCAAGGTTTGTTTACGTTTGCAACGTATGGGGTAGGTATGTTCATCGGAACATGGTTTTCCGGTTATACCACGGACCATTACACCCTCGATGGTGTCCATCAATGGAAAGAAATTTGGTTTGTGCCTGCTTATATCGCTGTAGCGGTTCTGCTATATTTTATATTTTTCTTCAATGAGAAAACAGAAATCAAAAAAGCAGGCGTTTAGATATTTTAAATTTTATAAACTCACACTAAAATTTATTGGGATATGAATATTGCAATGCTAGGTTCCGGATTTATTGGTCGATTTTATGCAGATTCACTTCAGGGGTATAGAAGTAAGGATAAAATCGTCAGCATTTATTCGCGAAGAGAAGAAAGCACTAAGAAATTTGCGAAAGACTATAAGGTCGCTTTTGCGACCACCAACATGGAGGAAGCGATCAACAGGCCCGAGGTGGAAGTCGTTTGTATTTCCCTTCCCAATAACCTTCACGAAGAGGCCGTGATGTTGTGCTGCAAACATAAGAAGGCAGTCATCACAACTAAACCTCTTGGGAGAAATGCAGCGGAAGCAAAACGAATGCTGGAGGCTGTTGAAAAGGCTGGCATCTTCAATGGATATCTTGAAGACCTGGTCTATACACCGAAATTTATTAAGGCATTTGAAAGCGTGAAGAATGGCGCGTTGGGAAGAATTCTCTGGGCAAAATCGCGTGAAACCCATCCTGGTCCACACAGCGATTGGTTCTGGGATATCGAACAAGCGGGTGGCGGTTGTATTCTTGACCTTGGATGTCACTGCGTGGAGATCACCCGTACATACATCGGGAAGGATATTAAACCCGTTGAGGTGATGTGCTGGGCCGATACCCAGGTAAAACCCATCGACGCGGAAGATCACGCCATTGGACTCGTGCGATATGAAAACGGAGCCATCGGTCAATTTGAAGTCAGCTGGACCTTCCGCGGCGGACTTGATCTGCGTGATGAAGTGATGGGAACAGAAGGTACCATTTGGATAAACAGTTTTTTGCGTACCGGTTTTGAGATGTTTACAACCGGCAAGGCTGCCAGTTACGTTTCGGAAAAAGCAGAAAGCAGATAAGGGATGGTTGTTCCCAGTAGGGGATGAGTTGAATGAATTGGGCTACAATCACATGTTCATGGATATGTTTGAGTCAATCGAACAAAAGAGGCAACCGAAAGAAACCTTTTACGATGGCTATGTCGTAAATTCGGTTTTAGATGCAGCTTATAAATCCGCCAAATCAAAGTTGTGGGAACCTGTGCAACTTGACATCTGGCGAGGGAAAACCGGCGTGATGAAAGACAGCCACCTCCAGGAATATGATTCAGACCATTACCTGGTAAAAGAAGAAGTGACTCACTACGGCGCCAAGAAAGTCATATTAAAAAGTAAAAAGAGCGGTAAAATCGTAGAAAAAGTACTGGAATAATTAAAGCACAGCCTTCACGATTCCGCCGAATTTTTCACTTAGCATTTTTCGTGAATATTTTGACTCTGCCAGCAAGCGACTCGCTTGCTGGTATTGTTTTAATAGATGGACATCTGATACAAACGGTTCTATTTTCTTAACAAATTCATCCGGTGACTTTGGGTTAATGTAAACGCCACATCTTTCTTTTTCAATTTCTTCCTTCACCCAGCCTGCAAAATTGATGAGGATCAGTTTACCCGCGGCAAGTCCATCAAAATATTTGTTGGGCGATCCTGTTTCCAGAACTGGTACTGGTTTATAGCAGATAAAAGTAGCGTCCGTCACACTCATTACTTCTTTTACGCCTTCACGATTTTGAAATGGAAGGATCGAAAAATTTTTCAATTGATATTGTTTGACGACGCTCCGAAAATATTCCAGCAACGCCCCATCGCCGCACAATAGAAAATGTATGGGCAACATTGTTTTCTGACAAGCCCTGGCACACTCGAGATAGAAATCCAGGCCGTTGGCCAAGCCTATCGCACCGATGTAGGAGACGACAAACTTATCTGCAACGTCAAATTTTTTAAGTAGCGCCGCATCTTTTTCCCCAGGTTTATAAAAATCGGTGTCAGCCATATTTGGAATGAGATGAACCGGTTTTCCCGGAACTTTTTTCTCCACCGCTGATTTGATCATCGGCGACAATCCGACCACCGCGTCTGCGTGATCATAAATAAATTTTTCAAGGCTGTACAAAGACTTTTTGAAGAAATAATTTTTTACGAACCCCATTTGAATGGGAGCCTCGGGCCATAGGTCACCCACTTCAAAAAAATATTTTATTCCATACTGGCGTTTAATCCAGAATGCTGCCAGTCCGATTGTGAGTGGAACTGAAATCGCATAACAAAGTTTTATTCTTGAATTTTTCCAACCAGCCTGACGACACCGATGTTATAGTGCAGAAAAGATTTGCTGCGCTTCCAAAAACCAAAGCGGTTATCGTAGGAAACGGGCAAATAATGAATTTCTATTCCTTCAATATTCTCCACCTTATAGTGGTCACCATTGTACCCGGTGATCACTACAACACCGATATTACGCTCCGTCAGCGCCTTCGCCAAATAATACGAACGGAGTGCTCCGCCGGCCGTGGGGGTATTAAAATGTTGATGAAGGATCAGGACTTTCATGTGTTAATAATTTTTTCTTGATGGACACATGGAATTCGCCATACTCGTTATCATGCCTTTGGGTGATTGCAAATCATGGCTCATTTCACGGTGCAAAGAAAAGAATTGTTGTGTGTCTTCTGTTTATGCTGAAGTATTTTTTGCTTTGTAGAGAAATCTGGAACCGGAACTGACCGATGCTCCATTCGCTAAACATAACCCAATACTATTATGATCAAAAGAATTTTAACGTCAATCCTTCTGATTTCCATCCTTGCAACAGGCTTTGCCCAGACAAAACTTTTTAATGGAAAGGACTTAAAAGGATGGAAAGTCCATGGCACTGAAAAGTGGTACGTGGAAAACGGAGAACTCATATGCGAAAGTGGTCCCGACAAACAATACGGTTACCTTGCCACCGACAAAGACTACAAGGATTTTGAACTTACCGTAGAATTCAAACAAGAGTCCAACGGTAACAGTGGTGTATTTTTTCGAAGCACCATCGACGGAACAAAAATTACAGGATGGCAGGCCGAAGTTGCGCCCAAGGGACACAGCACCGGCGGCATTTATGAGTCTTATGGAAGAGAATGGCTGATCAAGCCAGATCCCAGCCTGGATAACATATTAAAAGAAGGAGATTGGAATACCCTCACCGTTAAGGTGAAAGGAGATCTCGTAGAAACATTTCTCAACGGAACGAAGATGATCACGTTCAAGGATGAGAAAATTGGTGCAGCCAACGGAAAAATTGCGCTGCAGATACACGATGGCGGTGGCGTAAAAGTACGCTGGCGCAAAGTGGAGATTAAGAAGCTCTAAAAAAATAAAGCTCTCGCGATTAACGCGAGAGCTTATTCATTTCATGATGGGCGCTCCTGTAAAGTTTTGGAGTAGCTCAAAATAGAAAGCACCGTTCTTGAGGACGGCTCAATGCTCGCTGCATCCATGTCTTTTTTCATGGTGCATAATTCCGCATAAAGCGACTGTAGTTCACTGTCGCGGATCAGGGCTTTGTCAATTCTCCTGCTCTCCTCCTCCGTAGTCTCGTGGTATAAATACCTGATCAAGTCCGTTTGGGTAAAAGTTTGTATCATAGGCTCTGTGTTTGATCATCTTCTTACGCAGATTGATGAGTGCATACCGCATACGTCCTAATGCAGTATTGATACTCACGCCAGTGCGTTCGGCGATCTCCTGAAAACTCATCTGCAGGTAATGTCTCATAATGAGAACCTGCTTCTGCTCCACTGGCAGCTCTTTTATATAATCTCTCAGCTTTGTACGGGTGTCCTTGAAGATTTGTTTTTCTTCAGCGGATTCATCCGCAAAATCCATAGAGTTAAAAAGACGGCTGCCGTCTTCCAATACCACTTCGGGATATCGTTTGTTCTTTCTAAAATTATCGATCGCCAGATTGTGGGCAATGCGACTTATCCAAGGCAGAAACTTGCCCTCTTCGTTGTACCGCCCACCACGAATGGTGTTGATGGCCTTTACGAAGGTCTCTTGCAATAGGTCTTCGGCGGTATACCTGTCTTTGACGATCAGGTAAATCGCAGTATAGATCCTTGATTTGTGTCGGTGTAGGAGCATTTCGAAAGCTTCATCGTTACCGTTTTGATAGAGCGACACTAGTTGGGAGTCGCTTAATCTGCTGTCAATCATTCTGTCTCACTTTTAGGTAACGTAGATGTCTCTCTCGATATTGTATGGGGTTAATAGAACAAATTGGTTTGAAAAGATATCATTTTTTTATTCCCGAGCCAAAAAAAACTTAAAAAATTCTTGCCTGTCATGCAAATTGTTTAGCTAATTGCTCCACAATTCCAGTGTTCGAATATAGTATGGCCATTAGCAAGAAAAAAATTATTAAAAGTCTAGAAAATCTATCCGGCGATTTACTTGAATTGATACATCAGCAATATCCAAGTGGTTATCAGGCAAGCATTTCGAGAATCACCAATGCAAAAAAAGAGCCGATTTTTGTTTTTCCATTAGACACCGAGGATTGTACCTATTTAATTAAGGTTCCGGTTACAAAAAACAGTTCTGGCGAGTACGACGTTGATTCAAAGGAGGAAGAGGATCTGGAGAAAGGGGAAGACGGTTTTGATGCAGGAGATGATTTTGAAGCAGGAGCAACTAGTGACGCAGATGCAGATTACGATGAAGAAGGCGGCGGCAGCCGCGGAAATCGTGAAGCCAGCTACGATCCCGATTTCGATACCTAGTTTTTTTTGATTTGATTCCTCCAGGATCAAATCCTGTTTTAATCTTCTAATCTAGATTTACAATTCCGGTCATTTCAAATACTCAAAAATTTGAAATGAATTTGCCTGCTTGCGTTCGCGCGAATCGTAAATTCTTTATGTTTATTGCGCTGCAACCAAACTTTAAATTTAAAAGCCAAGTTACCAAGAGGTAATTGAAAGAATAATTTTGAACACACCGGTGACCCAACAGTCTTTAGCCAAGGATTCTTTTTTAGATGAATTGGATCCAAAAGAATTTATCATAATAAAACGCGCCCGGGTTAACAACCTGAAAAACCTCAGTGTTGCGATTCCTCGCAATAAATTGGTGGTTATAACAGGGCTGTCCGGATCGGGAAAATCGTCCCTTGCCTTCGATACGCTTTTTGCCGAAGGACAGCGCATGTACGTAGAGAGCTTAAGTTCCTACGCTCGTCAATTCCTGGGTCGTATGGAAAAGCCGGAAGTGGATTACATCAAGGGTGTCTCTCCAGCCATCGCCATCGAACAAAAGGTTAACACACGAAATCCACGGTCAACGGTAGGCACTACCACGGAAATTTATGACTATCTGAAACTTTTGTTTGCGAGAATTGGCAAAACCTATTCTCCAATCAGTGGAAAGGAAGTAAAACGAGATACAGTCACGTCCGTGATTGACTTCATCAATAAGCTCGCCGCCGGGACACGCGTTATGATTGCCTGTCCACTGACCATAAAAAAAGGACGGAAACTTAACGACGAACTAAATCTGCTGCTCAGCAAAGGCTACGCGCGAATTTTAGTGAATGGTGAGGTGAAATTCATTGAAGAATTATTAGTGGAACCGCCGGCAGCCAAAACAAAAGCAAAGACGTCCGCGAAAGATAAAATCGCAAAAGATTCTGTTTATGAAATTCTGATCGATCGGGCCAGTGTAAATGCAGAAGACGAAGACACGACGTTTCGCCTTTCCGATTCGGTTCAAACAGCTTTTTTTGAAGGAGAAGGAGACTGCATCGTCTACATTGAAGGAAGAGAAAAGGCAACTTTTTCCGATCGCTTCGAGCTTGATGGCATGACCTTTACAGAGCCTTCTATTAATTTTTTCAGCTTCAACAACCCCTTCGGCGCATGTCAGACCTGCGAAGGTTTTGGAAAAATCATCGGCATTGATGAAGATCTGGTTATTCCCGACAAATCCCTTTCTGTTTACGAAGGAGCCATTGCACCCTGGCGAAGTGAAACCATGGGCGAATGGCAAAAGCCACTGTTGAAAAATGGGATCAAGTTTGACTTTCCCATTCACCGTCCCTACAATGAACTAACGCCGGAGCAGCAGCAATTGCTTTGGAATGGAAACGAACATTTTGATGGACTGCACGACTTTTTCAAATACCTCGCGTCCAAAACACATAAAATTCAATATCGCGTATTGCTGTCCCGTTATCGGGGAAGAACTACCTGTCCGGACTGCAGGGGCACACGCCTGCGAAAAGACGCGCAGTATGTAAAAATCGCTAACACCTCCATCACGGATCTTGTCTTGCTGCCGATTGAAGACATGCTCACATTTTTCAACACGATTCGTGTTACCGACTATGATCGAAAAATTTCAGACCGCATTTTGAGTGAAATAAAATCGCGACTGGAATACATGGATAAAGTCGGATTGGGCTACCTGACGCTCAACAGACTTACCTCTACATTATCGGGTGGCGAATATCAACGCATCAAACTGGCAACTTCCCTGGGAAGCGCATTGGTGGGTTCAATGTATGTGCTGGATGAGCCGAGCATTGGTTTGCATCCCAGAGACACTGACCGGATGGTAACTGTTCTAAAATCCCTGCGCGACCTGGGTAATACTGTGATCGTCGTGGAGCATGAAGAGGAAGTGATGCGTGCCGCCGATCAGATCATTGACATCGGACCTGATGCGGGTAGCCATGGCGGTGAACTTGTATTCCAGGGATCGCTGAAAGAATTAAACGGCCATATAAAATCCCATACTACTGATTACCTCACCGGAAAAGAAAAAATTCCCGTGCCCGCCACCCGGCGGAAGTGGAAGTGATTCTATTACCGTGGTAGGCGCAAGAGAAAATAATTTAAAGAACCTCACCGTAAAATTTCCGCTGGGTATTTTAACTGTCGTGACCGGCGTGAGTGGTTCGGGGAAGTCGACGCTTATCAAAAAAATATTGTGGCCTGCCGTGGGGCGCTTGAGCAGTTCGGTAGCGGAGTCTCCGGGTAAGTACGATAAGCTGGAAGGCGACATGTCGCGGATCACCCAAGTGGAATTCGTAGATCAGAACCCCATTGGTAAATCGTCGCGCTCGAATCCGATCAGCTATGTAAAAGCTTATGATCTGATCCGTCAATTGTACGCCGACCAGCATATTTCAAAACAACGGGCCTATAAGCCTTCACACTTTTCATTCAACGTAGAGGGTGGACGCTGCGAGACTTGTCAGGGTGAAGGTGAGATCAAAGTCGAGATGCAGTTCATGGCCGACATTTACCTCAAGTGCGAAAGCTGCCACGGGAAACGTTTCAAACAGGAAGTTCTGGAAGTGGAATACAACGGCAAAAATATTGCGGACGTTCTCGACATGACGGTGGAAGAAGGCCTTGAATTCTTCCGCGACAAAAAAGGCGTTTACGAAAAAATTGTACCGCTGAATGATGTGGGGTTAGGCTATGTTAAGCTGGGCCAGTCTTCGAATTCGTTGAGTGGCGGCGAAGCACAACGCGTTAAGCTTGCTTCTTTCCTCGGTAAAAATTCTACCGAAGGACACATCATGTTTATTTTTGATGAACCTACCACCGGCCTTCACTTTCACGACATCTTTAAATTATTGAAAGCGATAAACGCCCTGATCGATGTAGGACATAGTGTTATTATTATTGAGCACAACCTGGAAGTGATCAAATGTGCCGACTGGATTATTGATCTTGGTCCTGAAGGAGGCGAGAAAAAAGGTGGATCGATTATGTTCGAAGGAAAACCTGAAGATATGGTGAAGAAAGGGAAGGGTTATACTGCGGAGTTTTTGAAGAAGAAGTTGGGAGGTTCATAAAGTTAGCGGAGACCACCAGCGCTGACGGTATTATCAAACCGTGCTATTGCAAACCGGTTTCAATCATTTACAAACGACAACAAACGGGTATTAACGCATAAATTAGTTTGCTATCCAAAATGAGAGTTTAGTCATTATTTCGGGGATTTACCTTTAATTCGCATTAAGGATATAGAGGCGCAACTCCTATAAAAGAAATATACGTAATACGTATATATGGTTG
>CAWJXE010000013.1:0-207258 GCA_963846745.1 uncultured Bacteroidota bacterium
ACTCAGCCATCGTTAGCGCAAAATTGCCAAGCAATTCCACGGTAGGTGTGTTGGGTGTTGGTGGACTCGGTTCCTTAGCACTCCAGTTCTTTTACAAAATGGGGCACAAGATTTCAGCATTTTCCCACTCACCAACGAAGAAAGAGATAAGTGATAAATTGGGAGCGGAATTCGTACATAGCTCAAATCCAAACGATCTGCTAGGGCGCAATAGAAAATATGATTTTATTATCTCAACATTAAATGTTGATTTTGACCTGGACACATATTTAAAAATGTTGAAACCGCAAGGGAAATTTTGTTTGGTTGCCCAGCCCTTGAACAAATTAGCAATGAGTGCTGGTTTATTGTACGATTACGCTCAACGAACTATCTATGGGAATTATACTGGTAGTCGAAAAGATATGGTAGATATGTTAGACTTTTCCGCAAAGCACAATATCGAAAGTATTGTGGAGGTTATGCCATTCTCAAAAATGAACGAAGCATTGGAAATGGTGAGAATTGGGAAATCTCAATTGAGATTGGTTTTGGAACATCGGAAATGAAAATGCAATCACCGGAGAAAATAATAAAATGTTATGATGACGTAGCAGACAACTATGCTGTAGACAGGATTGATGAGCTTTCTAAAAAACATTTCGATCGTTTCTTATTGAAGGAGTTTGCATCGGTTAACAAAGACAAAGGACCATGCGCCGATTTTGGCTGCGGACCCGGACAGACGACAAAATTTCTATTCGACCACGGCGTCAAAGAAATAATAGGTATTGACATATCATCCCGGATGATTGACAACGCACGGAGGCTTTTTCCGGAAATCAAATTTGAAACCGGAGACCTTCAGAGCGTGTCCTACGAAAAAAACTATTTTGGAAGCGCGCTTGCATTCTATGCGATTGTACATTTTTCGTATGATCAAATCAAGATAGCTTTCAATGAAATAAACAGGGTGCTGAAAAAAGGTGGACAATTTTTATTTTCCTTTCATGTGGGGAACGAGATGGTGCACTTTGACAAGGCCAAGGATATAGATGTAGATATTGATTTATACTTCTTTCAAACAGACAAGATATTAGAATTGCTCCATGAAACTGGGTTTAAAATAATTGATGCATTAGAACGACGTCCATATGAGGACGTAGAATATTCAAGTAGACGAGGATATGTCTGGACTGAAAAGAAATGAAGAACAGTCCAAAGACTGATAGTAAATTGTTATGCACAATAGGACAATGCGACTACCATGGCAAGCAAGACGAAAAAGGAACTACAAAACTCGCTCGATTTAAATAAGACGTACTGGACAAATCAAACGGCTATGAAGCGATGCCGGCCATTTTAATCAAAGGTCCAGCGCATATGTCAATGGTGTAGGCACATTATCGGTTAGCAACTGGGTTCAATCACTCCCACTAAATCACGGTCTTAACCTTGGGTGTTGACAGCGTCCCAATTTCTAAAGTATTGATTGAAGAAGCGATGAGCTTTACGGAATTGCCGCATCCAAACTTTGGTTAAAGCTTTCAAACAGAAATTTCCATAATCTCCTGTCGTCTGGAAACGGCTGAAGACTCTTTGTTTTTCACGCAAATTTGACGGTATTTCATTGGGGCTAATGTTACTCATACGAAAAGAAGCTCAAGAAAGAATATACAAAAAGTCATCAAACGCCGAGACGCTGAGCAAAACTACTATTTACTTCTCCACTGAAAAAACTGAATGGAAAGATGCGATGACAGGACAACATTCTACATCGCTTGGACAAAAAAATACAGAGAATTATTATCTTCATCGGATTATCTCTGATTGAAGAATTTGAAGACGAAGGAGAGAATCATTATTTCAGTTCCGTTAAAATTTGACACATGTTCCTTTTAAATAGTCAACTTCAAGGGTTAATTTGTTAACACCCATAATCAAGAATAGATAAATATTACGGAGACAAGATTCGTTGGACGAAAAGTAATTTCGCAGCGACATTTGACTGTCGGAACGTTATAGAGCATTGACCATGCGATAAAAAGCTGGTAACAATGCCCCGTTGCCAACAACGCTAAAGAAAATTAACCGACACCAAAAAAAAATAAAATGGAAACAAGCAAGCCGGATAAATTTAAGCTCATTGAAGGTGGTAGGGACGAATTCGAGAGAACAAGCGAGTTTATAAATAAAGTCGAAGAAATAAGAAAAGAGCTAACGGACAAGTATTCGCAGAAACTTTCAAATGAAAGAAATTGGGTAAGGCGATTCATAGTTAAGGTTAAACTCGAGATTGAGATAAAAAAAAGGATTCGCGCTTTAAGCTCCTTGAAGAATCTTCACGTCATTAACCACTAGCAAGTGCGACGAAAGGGAAGGGGCATTGAACGCGAAGAGATAGGCGGCATGTTTTCAATATTACCACTTGAATAATAATCTTAGATAAATCGAACTGCCGGCTCGCCTATATACCTGATCTCTCATCGATAAAGATTCGCGACCTATAAGATCGGTAGCAATCAGGACATATTTTTATAGACATGCTTGATCTATCTGCATTTTCATACAAAATTCTTTTCGCTTCGCCCCGTCAATTTGTAGTTAAGCTTCAAAAAACATTTCGATACCAGACCGAGTTTGTCTATTGATGGACCAACAGTTTTACCGACAGCGCCGGACAACAGAGCGCATTTTTTTTCGCATGACGTTGGCCTCACAATAAATAATAAGAGATGATTAAGAATTATTACTATTTAGTTGTAGGAATCCTGGCGATTCTTTTTTCAATCACTCATGCATGGAATGGGCAAACCGTTGTTCTGCCTTCCCTCAATGTTCCGGCGATAACAGCAGATACAAAAACAATATTCTTTTATGTTTGGCATATTATCACATCAGAAAATATGCTCTTTGGTTTCGCTTTTATTTTTATGTCATTTCATAAGGACTTATCAAGAGTCAGATTTGCCGCATGGCTAATTGCCTCCTTAATGATCGTTCGATGGGTAGTTATTTTTGGCGGAACCTTACTGCACAACCCTTCGGGACTTAAAAACACTTTAATAGATTCGGTCGCAATTGTAGTTTATGTTTCGCTCATTATATTAGGTACAAGGGTTAAGGATAGGGCGGCCGAAGCATGAAATTTGCAACAGGAAATTAGCCCACCACTTGAGAATTTTCTCATTGCCTTTTCATTTTCCCGTACCGTGTTTCACCATTTTTATATCCTTGAATCTATACCCTAACAGTAGCGATACCATCAAATTTGTGGATGTCAGGTAAGCGGGTTGAATCGGAGAATAGCCTGCGGCATAGGTAAATTGAATGCGACTATAAAACAAACTTCCGTTGTATCCTGCATTCAACAAAAAATAGGCGTTGTACTCCATATTGACGTGTGTGTCATTTCCTTTATCGCTTTTGTAATTGTTGAACGCGAGACCGGCCCCGGCCAAAAGGATGGGAGAAATAAATAGTGTTGAATTTTTAAAAACAAAATTCACTCCATATCCGGGCATGAGAATAAACCCTGGTGCCCTTAAATACTTCAAACCCACCTGCTCACCAAACCTTGGCTCATCATCATAAGGTTCCGGTACGATCGATTCGCCACTTCCCCCGAGATCCCTAAAGAAGGGTTCCACGCGAAAAAGGAAAGATCCTGCTGTCGTCATTTGTTTTTCATTCTGATACAAGGCAGCGCGATAGGAATATTTTTGTTCATTGAAAATAATAGTCGCCTGAAGGCCGATTCGAAATTCGTGAAGGGAGGGAGCACTCTGATATTCGTCTTCATTGCCGGAAACCACCATGCCTTTGCTATCGGAAAGGTATGCCCGATACGCTACCTTTCGCCTCGTGTGACTTCCCGACAATTTGAACTGATCAAGACTAGATCGTTCTTCTTTCAAGTACGTGGTTCCTGGTAACGAGAAGGATGATGTCACCATCCAGCCATTTGTACGTGATACCAAGGCCGATAAAATCATTGGTGTTATTGTAGATACTTTTGGTAAGATCGGGTGAGCCATCGCGCAGAGAGCCAAGGACCAATCGGTTTCCCTGTCCTCCGTAAAATATGCGAACATCATTGCTTTTGATAAACGTCCTTATGTAAGTCGAGTCCGCATCCTTAGCGGGTTTTGTTCCTTCCAGGTCTGCGAAAAGGCAATCGAATAATGAACTACTAACATTACCGCTAGCAATGCATTCCTTGTAGTCATGAACTTCCAAAAATCAAATATAAGGGGAATTGGATTTTCGATGACCTTGTTTCTTCCTATAACGCCATTAAAGCTACTCTTTGCTCCGTTACATACTTTACATTCACTTAAAATTGGAAGCTTATTTTTGTACATTAATAATAAATACCAGAGCGATGAACGACACTTGGATTGACCGATGGAATGACCGATACAGTAAAGACGAGTATGCTTACGGTGAACAACCTAACAACTTTCTAAGGGAAGAATTAGAAAAATTAAAACCTGGAACGATACTTTTCCCAGCAGAAGGCGAAGGACGTAATGCAGTTTTTGCTGCTAAATTGGGTTGGAACGTTTCTGCCTTTGACATCAGCGCTGAAGGAAAAAATAAAGCCCTTCGCCTCGCAGAAACAAATAACAGTAACAATCGATTATCAAGTAGGCGAATTGGAGAAATTGAACTACAATCCCGAACAATTTGATGCCATCGCCCTTATTTATGCGCACTTTCCAGCAGACATCAAATCGCGCTATCACAAGACCCTTGACAAATACCTGCGCAAAAACGGCATCATTATTTTTGAAGCATTCAGTAAAAAACACATCGACTACATCGCTAAGAACGAAAAAGTGGGCGGCCCAAAAGAAGTAGCGATGTTGTTCTCGATCGACGAATTAAAATCCGACTTTGTGAATTATGAAATCATAGCATTGGAAGAGAAAGAAATTGAATTGAACGAAGGGTTGTTTCATAATGGAAAAGGTTCGGTCGTAAGATTTGTGGGTCGAAAACAATAACGACAATTAACAAACAAACATTCTGGATATTCGAAAATGAAGAAAATTTTATCTGTGACAACAAATAGAGATAGAAAATGAAAGCGAGCAAACCTATCATCACGCCTTTTTTGGTAGTTCAGAATGCCGGTAAGGCATTGGATTTTTACAAAGCTGCATTTGGCGCTCAGGTATTGGACAGGTATGATATGCCTGATGGAAAGGTGACATCAAAAATTGGAATTGAAGGTGCAGAATTATTTGTTGGCGACGAGGAACCAGAATTCGCCAATTTCAGCCCCACGACAATTGGCGGTAGCGCCGTTCGAATCATTTTAACTGTTGACGATCCGGATGCAGTTTTTACCCGGGCGGTGGAAACTGGCGCCACTCAAATCTGTCCCGTTACGACAGAAGAATCCTGGAGAATTGGAAAATTGAAAGATCCATTTGGGCATATTTGGGAAATAGGGCATCCGTTGGATGAAAACGGTGAGTCGTAAAAAAATCGATTCTCAGTTTACTTGGGAAACCTAGCAGAGACAGGAATGGCACGTTTGAATTTAACAATACTTCTTCTCGTCTCAGGCTGTTGCTTCGCGCAGAATCTAAAACATTTTGGCAACGGTTCGGTAAGGGTATTTTATGAAGAAATCGGTCAAGGTCCTGCTCTATACATTTTATCCGGCGGTCCGGGTGAAGCACCAGGACGTCCCTATCGTCAGATCGTTGACAGCCTAAAATCCTTTTACACTTGTATTTTAGCTGCATCAACGCGGCGCGGGGAAATCCAGAAACATTCCAATCAATGAAACAACTATCACCATAGCAAATTATCTTCAGGACCTTGAACTTTTGCGAAAGAAACGAGGCGATAAAAAAGTAACGTTACTGGGTGTCTCATGGGGAGGTTTGCTCGCCATGAACTATGCAGCCCTTCATGCAAACTATGTTTCCAATTTGATTCTGATTGCTTCCGCTCCTCCTTCCATATAAGTTATGGAACGTATTGCTTGACAACCAATTTGCAAGGCATTCAACGGTGGAGCTGGATTCAATGCGTACACTTGAAAGTATCTTTTCAGCAAAGTCACCAACGAGAACTGGATTCCATTAAAAGGGTCGACACATCTTCTAAGGAAGTCACCGCTTTCAAAGCATTTATCGGTCTACATGTCAGAGCCATGTATTATGACCGCCGAAAGATTTCACGAAGGAATTTTGATAGTCTATTTTATAATTTCAATTTCCAGCCGATCCCCTTCATCGACAGAGAAGTACTCAACACACAGTGGGATATAACAGACGAATTGAAGAAATTAAAAACTCCAGCTCTAATTATTTATGGGCGACAAGATGATCAGGGCGAATCCACGTTTTATTTACAACAGGAAAGTTTAAAATTCAGCGAAACTCATGTGATAGAAAAATGCGGGCATCAAATTTTAGAAGAACAACCGAAATGGGAATTTTTTAAGATACTTATGGAACTATGTAAAGAAGGCCAGAAGTTGAAAACGATCGCGCCAGACATAACAGACATTAAACAAATAGCATGGAAGAGATCAATACTTTTTTTAGGGAGTTATATTCGAATTTCAACGAACGAAAAATCGAATCCGTTATCTCTAAAATGACTGACAAAGTAAAATGGGCTAATGGGATGGATGGCGGCTATGTTTATGGGCATGATGAAGGTGAGGGAATATTGGACCAAACAATTCCAACTTGTAAGTTCCAAGGTAATTCCATTAACAATTAAGTATAGAAGGTGAAGTAGTGAAAATAAAAGTTCATCAGGTTGTTCATGATTTAAATGGGAAGCTACTAGCGGACGAAATTGTGCTATCACTATTTTCATCTCGAAAATGAAAAAATTGTTTCTTTTGAAATTGGAGAGAAAATAAAAAACTAAAGCGCAATTTATATGATAGAACGACACTGGAAGGGCATTGCAAAAAAGGAGAGAGCAAATGAATACATAGCTCACTTGCGAAATGATACTTTTCAAGAAATTAAAAAAATTAAAGGTTTTATTTCTGCCTCGATCTTAAAAAGGGATTTGTCAGAGGGAGTCGAATTTCTGGTTATCACAAAATGGGAAACACTTGAAGTTATAAAGCAATTTGCAGGTGAGAAAATTGAAACTGCCGTTGTACCTAAACTTGTTCAGGATATTATGGTAAAATATGATAAAAATGTTAGGCACTATGAAGTAAATTTTACCACAGAGGAAGATTAATTCAACTAAAGAAACAACAGTTTATACATCAGCAACATCCGACTAACCCAAAAACATCCCCCATCTCAGGTGTTGGAACATCGCGATTTAAGGGCAACATTTATAGAACTCATACTCCGGTTATGAAACTGCGCTACCCTATTACCTTCTGCCTATTCGTGATCATCGTAAAAATCACCTCAGCGGCACCGCATCACCTTGCATATCGACAACACCCATTCTTCCATTCAATTCGACATTCCATTTATGGCCATCTCCGAGGTGACCGGGAGGTTCGAGCGATTCTGCGGGACTTTTGTATTTGACGAAGTCAACATGGCCGCCTCGCGCATGGAGCTTTTCATCGACGCATCCAGCATTAACACAGGCCTAAAAATCCGCGACCGCGACCTCGTTGAAAAATACCTCGAAACAAAAACTTATCCCATCATCTATTTTAAAAGTAAGTCTGTCCGATTGACGAAGCCCAAACAATTCGAAGTGGTTGGCGATTTACGTTTACATGGCGTCAGCAAAGAACTGCGCATCACCTTGAATACCATTGGCGATATTATCAATGGTGACAACGCCAGGGAACTGGGCTTCAAACTTCATCCGCTCATGCTCAACCGAACCGACTATGGAATCATGGAAGGCTCCATGGGTAGCGGTTCGGTTGGCGATACCCTGACCGTCTCGGCCATCATCCGCGTGCGCGATGTTACTCCCTATAGAAATGGTCTCGACACCCGCTACCCTGAGAAGAATGCTGCAATAACAATTCCTTTTAAAGGAAGCTTTCGCGGAAAATCAGGAGCGCATATCAACCTGATCAACGATGCCGGCAATTACTTCCTTGCATTCAGCGATGACGAGTGGAGTTGGTTTGCACAGGCAAAAGTCGTGGGACCAAATCTTTTCAAGCTGATGTCGTTCAGCACCCTTGTTGAACTCACGCCGGACTCTATCACCTTCACACCATCAGGCGAGCAACCCGAAGTGCTTGCACGGGAAGAAATTAAATAACCTCACGCAATCCTTATAGTTGATCCCAAATGCCTGACGTCCAATAGCAGGGCATATTGCATTGCTATCATAGTTTAGTTTTCCTTAGATTTTTCATACTACACTTTTCTACTTAATTTACTCAAGTTGTCATGCAGAACAAGTTCTGTTTGCCTATAACTAAACATCGTCGAATGTTATAAGGAGAAAATCAATTGGCGCTATCGACACCGATCGAAATTCACCTTGAATCAAATGACGCAAATGCACTTTGATATGAACAAGGAAAATTGATTTAAGTTGGTGGAATGAAAAGCGCTAAAAAGCTATATAAAACTGAATTAGGGCAATCGCTGGATACATGCTGACCGCATGGACAGGGCGACTAAACTTCAAGCGACTGCCATTGGCAAACGTTTACAGTTGTACCTTAGAGACATGCTTGAACCCTTTTTCAAACATTCGTCTGCGTACAAACTTCTTTCTGATAAAGAAATTCGTAGGTATCAAAGAATGTGGGACAGGTGACATGTAAGGTCGAGTCCATTTCAAATTGTGATACGTTCGCATTCAGACCGTTCCAATATGATACGAATTGAAAAAGTCAAGAGGATCATGAAGTTGGTTCGGGACATGTCGACAAAGTATGTTGCAAGGCTGGCAATAGAAGCTGATCAAAAGTCAGATGCGAGCTATCAAGAACTGTTTACATCAAGCCATACAAGATGCCGTGGTACTCGAAAACATGGCGTTGAAGTACTTGCGAAAAAAAGTTTGAAGACTAGGCGTTGATTATTATAGTCAAGCTGAGGCAGGAGACATATATGTTATCGATTCTTACGTGTGATACGTCCCAGGGCTGACGCTTTTTGAGTATCATCGAGGTTATTCCCCTGCAAAGTCAGGGGATATCGTTCACATCCATGATATTTTTTCACCAGTCGATACCCGAAGGATGGTAATTGCACGAAGTGCGATCATTTGGAACGAACAATATTTGCTGAAGCGTTTTTAAGTTTCAATGTGAATGGAAGATGATTGGCCGTAAATTGAATCACAGACACTTTGACTTGCTGAAAGAGTAAATGTCGGAAACTCACAGTGAGAAGGGAGCCGGTTCATTTTATATGATGAGGAGATAAATGCACTTGGCTGATGACTTTCACATGGCATTCGTGGAATTATTTAGCCGTGGATTCATATCCTTCGAGCAACGAGTTGATCTGTTGACGAAGGTTAAGCGCTTTAGCGTTAACAGTCTGATAAATGTTTCGCATATCGGTTTCAAGTTTTGCCATATCCGTTAAGCCCGATGTATCATATTGCGATTGCCCGATAATATCGGGCTGTTGATAAAATGGATATACTTCCTGATAGACACCGTTGAATATTCCAGACAGCACGGATGGCGAGAGCTTATCTAAAACCCGCTTGTAGGTCTGAAGGTATTTCATGTAAAGAAAATCGTCATCGGCAATCTTGACATCCAATGCATCCTCCGATGAGAAAAGCAGTTTGTCGTGTAGCACAGCATTCCGCTTCTCCATGCCTTCATGTGGTTGACCATGTAAAATGTCATCAAAATCCCAGGGGATAACTTCAAATTTGGTTTTGGTTTTATTCCACATCAGGTAAACCTCATCGGCATAGTCGCCATTTTGAAACAGGTCGTTAAATGCCAGCCAGGCAAAATACCCTTCCAGGTCCAGCACATCATTAAGTTGGTTGTAGAGTTGCTCGCCTTTATTTTTATGCATAATGTCTTTGTAAATGGATTGAAACTTTTGCTTAAGCTCAGCAGCTTCCTTCTTGGAAATATTTTCATATTGCTAATCCGTCAACCGATGCATCATAACCCCTCCTGATTACCAGCGAGGCATCACACTTTTCTAATCCAAATTCCTCGGGCGGGTAGAACACGAGATAGAGGCCTTCGGTTTTGCCGTTGATCAGCAGGTTGGAATATGCATTAAATGGAACGTGAACATTCAAATGATGCAATACTTCACAGGAAATCCTATTGCGGACGTAATTCCTGTCCATACTCATACTTATCGCATAAAATTTTTTCAAAGAAAAGGTATCACGTGGCGCATAGAACGAAGCCTTTTTAGAAAGTTTGATATTCAGACTTTTTCTCTCAGATAAGAAGAAGTATTGCCTCGTGTGTGAATATGTTTTGTCTTGATACTGTCACCATTTACTATCACCATCGGTACATTAAAGTTAAGTTTTTCGCCCTTTGCCTGATGCAGCTGATTGAGCTTCGACGCTGGCAGTGTGAATGAAATGGTATTCGTTGGATTGGTTTGTACGGGTTTAGTAAGGGTAAAGTCCTCGACGCCCTGCCCCTATAAAGTAGCTGCCGTTGTAAGAAACACAAAATGAAAAATCCAAAGTGTTTTCATAGCATCATAGGAAAAACTTCCCGAAAGTTTCAAACTTTCGGGAAGTTGAATCATATTTTAATACTTATCAAGGTTATGAAATCAGATTTAGAAAGGTGATGAAGCAGAACCGGCGTCAACCAGAGACTCTGCTTAAGGCGAACCCGACCTGCGCGATGCGAGATAACTTTCCGAAAGTTTAAAACTTTCGGGAAGTTGAATCATCACTCCGAATGCACGTGTCCAACTACTTTGTATCTTGTCTAAAAATCAAAATTGACATGCTTCCATGGTGTTCATCGAGCAAAACTTTCAACACCACTCTTTTTGCTTTTTTCAGCACCGTACTCCTGCTTGCCTGTAAGGATAAAAGTTCCAGTAACAACAATTGATCATGCACAACTGGCGACCCAATATTATGGTACCGACTCGCAGTGGTATCTCGATAACATACCCTTCTTCGAATGTTCTGACAAAGAAATAGAAGCCGTCTATTACTACCGTTGGAAATTGTACAAAGCCCATATTCGTCACGTTGGCGAAGATGAATACGTGATCACGGAGTTCATCAACGATGTTCACTGGGATCGTGATCCTTACAGCACCATCAACGCCGCCACCATGCATCACATCTACGAAGGCCGATGGTTGAAGGATGACCGTTACATGGATTCCTATATCAATTACATGTATCAAGGAGGTGGCAACACCCGCAGCTATAGCGAAGGTATAGCGGATGCAGCCTATGAACGATATCTGGTCAATTTGGATTCCGCATTCATTGTCGATCAACTGGAGAACATGAAATCAATCTATGATAAATGGAGTGATCACTGGGAGCCTGAAAAGAATCTATATTACATTCCAGCCATGCCTGATGCTACGGAATACACCATCGCCTCCATTGATGCTTCCGGCGGAAAGGATGGCTTTGAGGGTGGCGATGCCTTCAGGCCTACCATCAACAGTTACATGTATGGAAATGCAATGGCCATTTCTAAAATTGCTTCTTTGAAAGGCGACATCGGCACCAGCAACGATTACTTGGTCAGAGCCCAGCGGTTAAAAGAAAATATAGAAAAAAATTTGTGGAATGATTCTCTTCAACATTTCACAGACCGCTTTAAAGTCAACAATCAATATGTTCGCTACTGGAATTTTATCCGCGGCCGCGAGTTGGCGGGAATGATTCCCTGGTTCTATAATCTTCCCAGCGATCAACCCAAATACAGCGAGGCATGGCGACATGTATTGGACACTACCCAATTGCTTGGTGAATTTGGATTGCGCACGAATGAACCATCGTACGAATACTACTTTAAACAATTCGTATTTACGTATGGTAAACCTGGAAGCCAATGGAATGGCCCGAGTTGGCCATACCAAACAAGTCAGGTCATTACCGGGATGGCGAACCTGCTGAATAATTACCATCAAAACGTCGTTACCAAATCTGACTATCTGAATCATTTGCGTTTGTTTACACGACAGCATTATCTGCCCAATGGCAAAATAAATCTTGTCGAAAATTACGATCCCAACAAAGGCGGACCGATCGTATATTTCTATTGGAGCAACCACTATAATCATTCGTCTTACAATAACCTTGTCATTAGCGGACTTTGCGGAATTCGTCCCGATGAAAGCGATACGCTGACCATAAATCCATTGATTGATAACAGCATCCAATATTTCTATCTCGATGATGTACGCTACCATGGACGCAAACTCACGATCATCTATGACCAGGAGGGGAACAAATACAAATTCGGAAAAGGACTAACGGTATTGGTAGACGGTGAAGAAAAAGTTGTGATGCAAGATGGCGATAAATACAAAGTGGTGATCGGCGGCTCCCGTTGAGAGCGAACCTTCGAAAAAAGGCATTGACTACGCCTTAAATATAAATCGTAAAGGTTACCCCCAGCCTTCTGCTTCCGTGAATACTGTGCCGGATTCTTCACTTTACCAGGCTATTGATGGACGCATCTGGTATTTTCCTGAAATAACCAACCATTGGTCAACCGAACGGATCAACTTCATCAACGGACTGGTATGCGATTGATTTTGGAAAAACCCGCGAGCTGTCAAAAGTTAAAATATATTTATACGCAGACGACAAAGTATATGGAGTACCCTGAAGGGTACACACTTGAATATAAAAACGGAAACGAATGGGTTCCTCTAAAAGAAGAAGGCGTTTCCAAACTCATCGGTAATACGTCAAGTACCATTACCTTCAACAAAGTCAGCACGACAGCGGTAAGAATAACATTTAAGCATGATACGAAGCAGGTGGCGCTAGTAGAATTAGAGGCGTATCAATAGCGGCAGAAGAGAATCCAATGCATAAACGACCTTATTTAATAGCAAACGCCACATATTTGTCTCCGGACTTGCTGCCTAATTTTCCGCCACCACACGCAATAACAATATATTGTTTACCATCCACGGCATAGGTAGATGGTGACGCATAGCCAGGCGCTGGAAGATCCCTCTCCCACAAAAGTTTGCCCGTATGCTTATCAAACGCCTTGAATTTTTTATCGGGCGTTGCAGCAATAAAAATCAACCCATTTCCAGTCACCAGTGGTCCTCCGTAGTTATCCGTCCCGGTTGGTGGGACGCCTTTTTTTTGAAGCGCGGGAAACTCCCCCAAGGGAATCTGCCACAAGCGTTTACCGGTATTAAGATTGATTGCTGTCAACGTTCCCCAGGGAGGTGTATTGATGGGAAAGCCCAAGCTATCGTACCAACGGGTATAGCCTGTATGGACGTAGGGAGCACGAGTTTTCAGAGTTGAAGCTACCACAAGCGTTGTATCCTTCTTTCCTAGCAAAAACGATACTATTAGATTTCTTTCTTCCTTTGGAATATGCGTGAAAGCCGGCATCATTCCTCTTCCTTTTTCCAGCAATTGATGACTTGGGATTCTGAACTTCGATTAGACAAATTAAAAAGCGAAGGATAAGTGCCGAAGTGATCTCCTTGTAAATCAATCCCGTGACAGGAAGCACAATGTGTTTGATATAATTTTTTTCCTGTCGTTGTTCCATCATTTTTTGGAGTGTCTGTGAGAGAAGTAAATACAGGAATTTCTTTTGCAGGTACGTACATAATTCCTTCGGGGTCAACAGCTGCACCGCCCCATTGCGCTCCCCCATCAGTCCCGGGAAACACGATGGTGCGTTGACGCGTAATCGGAATATAAGGTTTACCCGTTCGCGAACCTTCGACCAGGGCCAGGATCTTTTCGCGGTTGGCAACGTCTGGGCGCAGGTCATTCACTGTAAATTCTTGCCTGGTAAAGGCTTCTGGCAAAACCGGTATGGGCTGCGTTGCAAAAGGTTGTTCTCCTGGCATACTTGAAACTTCACTGGCTCTCTCTTCTATAGGAAATAGTGGCTCGCCTGTAAGCCTGTTAAAAACGAAAACATGACCTTGTTTAGTGATCTGTGCAACCGCAGGTATTGATGCACCATCCTTTTCAATTGTCAAAAGATTGGGTGGAGCAGGAAGATCACGATCCCATATATCATGATGAACGATCTGGTAATGCCACACGCGCTTGCCAGTGTTCGCGTCCAGGGCCAGAAGACTATTGGCAAATAGATTACTTCCAGGCCTGTCGCCGCCATAGAAATCAAAAGAAGCTGAACCCGTCGGAGCATAAACGATTTCACGTTCCCGGTCAATTGCCATCCCCATCCATGAATTCGCACCACCATTATTTTTTCTTGCCTGTTTAGGCCAAGTGTCATTTCCAAACTCGGTGCTGTCGGGAATAGTATGAAACGTCCACATCAATTTTCCCGTGGCAACATCAAAGGCACGAATATCGCCCATTCGTGCTGTCGGACCCTCTGAGACTCGATGCCCAGTGATGAGAAGATTTTTAAAGATCAATCCAGGTGTATTGTAAACCACGTACTCATCCGCGCCAGGTCGTTCGAGGCCCTCCATAAGATTGATTTTACCGTCCGTGCCAAAGGAGGCGATTGGTTTCCCTGTTGCAGCATCCAGCGAATACAGCAGATGCCCGAATCCAAAGAAGATTCGTTTTTCATTGCCGCTGGCATAGTAGGTTACACCACGGCTCGTCATGGAAAAAGTTTTATCGGCAAAGTTTGTTTTCCATATCTCAATACCCGTTGCCGCATTAACAGCAAACGCTTGTGAACCCGCCGATACCCCATAGAGAATTCCATCCACGATGATCGGATTACACTGAATCTGCGTTTGATTTCTGATCGTATCGACGCCACCGGAGCTGTATTCCCAAACTTTTTCCAATTGGTTCAGATTTGCTTCACTGATTTGTGTGAGCGCAGAAAAATGATTTCGATCCGGGCCACCATTGTATTCTGGCCAGTCATTCTCATTACCTTTTTCTTTAGGGGAGCAATTTACCATCAGGACAAACGGAATAAGTATCAACCATTGAATGCGTGTGAAAGAAGGCAGACATTTCATATGTAGCAGGCGTTCGGACTTCCCAATTATAGCGGGCAGAAAATTAAAATTAGCTTCATTTTTTTTATTATTTGGTAGATTAAAATGAAGCATGAAAATTCTTTTACTGGCGCCACGGGACGAACAGGAAAACTTGTGGTCGATGAGGCTTTGCAAAGGGGTCATGAATTGAATTGTTTGGTTAGAGACCCTCAAAAAATTAAATCCGTCCATGAACGACTGAAGGTTTTCCAAGGTTCGCCGGAAAAAAAGTCTGACTTGGAAGCATCTATAAAAAATTGTGAAGCGATCATAAACGTATTAAACGTTTCCCGAAACTCTGATTTTCCGTGGTCTAAACTCAGAACGCCACCAATGTTTTTATCTGACGTCATGAAGAACGTTATTGAGCTTGCTGAAAATCATAACGTCAAAAGAATCGTTGTTTGTTCGGCGTGGGGTGCGGCGGAAACCAAAAACGATTTACCCCCTTGGTTCAGATGGTTTATTGACAATAGTAATATTGGATACGCCTATCGAGATCATGAACGACAAGAAAAACTTATAATGAGATCAACGCTGTCATGGACTATAGTTCGCCCCGCCGGGCTTACTAATTTTAAAAAGTATCAGGAGATCGTCGAGAGCTTCAACAACAAACCAAAACCCAGAATGACCGTTAATAGAATTAGCCTGGCAAAGTACCTGGTGGAAGCAATTTCAAATGAAAGCTTAGTTCATAAAACTCCAGTCCTCTCGGGCAGATGAGCAGGATGATGATCCAACGCACAGGCTGGAGTTAAGCAACAGCGCTAGCGGATGAAATGTTAATCGCGTAAATATTTAAGATTTATGAAATGAAAGAGGACGAACAGAACAATGGGTCCATCATACTCCGAAAAGGCGAAGGGAGAACCTACAACTGCGGCACAATGACCGCTGTTTTTAAAGCTGACGAAGAGGAAACAACGGCAAAATATAGCGTATCGGAATGGTGGCTTGAACCTAACTCCGCGGGACCGGGGGCTCATTTACACGACGAGAACGATGAAGTATTTTATGTCATTGGCGGAAAGCCCTCACTTCTGGTCGGCGATAAATGGATAGATGGCCAGGTGGGCGATTTCTTTAGAATACCAGCAAAGACAATGCACGACTTTGCAAATAATACCAATGAAAAATGTGGGCTGTTGAATTTTTTTATCCCTGGCGGATTTGAAAGAAACATGCCCTCTATTGTTAAATGGTTTGAGGAAAATCCAAGCTAAGATTGTAATTCCGCGATGTTCGCCACGAAGACACAAAGACGCGAAGGTTCACAAAGGGAAGGGTTGTTGTGAGGCAATTAGTTGCTATCTGCTGGAAGCGCAAAAACCTCTGACGGTACATGCGCCTTTTTAATAATGGAGGACATCTGCGCTGATATTTCCGGAAACTGACTGGCCACATTTTTTTTTTCCGCTGGATCATTTTCAAGATCATACAATTCTAATGGCCGATGGGTTTTCTCTTTTTACACCCCTCACCACGGCTTTCCATTTCCCCTTGCGCACAGCCTGCGCCCCGTCCCCCTCGTGAAATTCGAAGTACACATAGTCATGCTTTAGCTGATTTCCTTTGGCAAGCAGCGTTGGTAAGTATGAAATTCCATCCGAAGCATAAGGTTGTTGAACACCCGCCAACGTACAGGCTGTTGGCATGAAGTCCCAGAAAGTAGAGACATGGTCACTAACACTATTCTTTTTGATGTGCCCGGGCCACCATGCAATAAAGGGAACCCGGATCCCTCCCTCATACAGATCGCGTTTAAATCCACGCAAATTTCCTGAACTCTTAAATCGCATTTGATTTACTCTTGGTCCATTGTCGCTGGTGAAAATTACAAGCGTGTTGCTGTCCAGTCGCAGCTTTTTTAGATGATCCAGAATTTTACCAACGTACTCGTCCAGGTAAGAAATGGAGGCTGCATAATCTTTCTCATCCTTAGACCATGGTTGGGAAGCATATTCCCGCTGAGAAGGCGCTTCATATTGGAAATCTTTTAACCCTTCGTCATTGCAATGAGGAATGATAAACGGCAGGTAAAGAAAAAAATTCCGGCTGCTGATTTTCGGTGATAAACTTTATCGCCTCCTTCATAAACAGCTCATCTGCAAAATCTTTTCTGGTTTTTGTAATGCTCCCCCATGTCGATGAATCGAGATACACGACCTCGTTTCGGAGATATTCCTTTGCGCCATTTCTAATTAGAAATTGGGGAAAATGGTTGTGAGCCAATACCTGGTCCGTGTAGCCATAGAAAAAATCAAAACCTTGCTTATTCGGGTCACCAGTTGTTCCCGGATCACCTAAACCCCATTTGCCAATTAATCCGGTGGCGTATCCGGATGTTTTTAAAAGCTCGGCTACCGTGACGGCTTGATCTGACATCGGCAATTGCCCGTTCCGGGTTTTGTATTGCTGGTTTCCCCGTACTTCAGCATGTCCGGTGTGAAGACCTGTCATCAAAGCGCAACGAGAAGGAGCACATACGCTCGTGCCCGCATAATGATTGGTCAACATCATCCCCTCATTCGCCATTCGCGTTAGATTTGGAGTTTTGATCAGCGTTTGACCAAAAGGTTCTATTTCTCCATAACCCATATCATCTGCCAATATGAAAATTATATTCGGCCGCGTTTGCGCAACGATACCGGTACTGAAAGAGAAAAGGACTGCCACTACCAGATAACGAAGATACTTTTTCATCCAATGGAAACCTTTAGATGTTCTGAATTCGAACGATGTTTCTCACGACTCTCGTCCAATCAATAATTCCGTAAATTTTATCAGTTCTGTTTTCCCCTTCGCGGAGCAATTCAAGTCTTTCAACCGGGAGAAACCTTTTTTGAAGTAGCTATTCACTTTCTTTTCCGTCAGCGATGGAATAGCCAAGTCATCATAGATACTTTTAATGGCGTTTACCTTCTCTGACTTGTTGAATTTCTTTCTGGAAATCCAATCCTGCAATTCCCGTCGCTGATTTTCTTTAGCAAGCTCAAGCGACTTGATCAGCAGGAATGTTTTCTTATTCGCGATGATATCGCCACCGACTTGTTTTCCAAATTTTTTTGAATCTCCATAAGCATCCAGCAAATCGTCTTTGAGCTGAAAACCGATGCCAATATTAATTCCAAATTCCCGCAATGATTTACAATCTTTTTCCGATGCTCCCGCAAGCAAGGCACCTAGTTCTAAACTAAATCCGACCAAGACAGCAGTCTTAAGTTGTATCATGTTTAGATATTGTTCTTCCGTTACTGTTTGTTGCGTTTCAAATTCCATGTCCCATTGCTGACCTTCACAAACTTCCGATGCGCATTTATTGAACCGTTGAATCACTGTTGCCAAAATATTCTTGTCGATACTCAGAAACATGTCATAGACTTTAACCAGCATCACATCTCCCGAAAGAATAGCGGTGTTTACATTCCACTTTTCATGTACGGTAGGATGACCTCTGCGAAGTGGCGCCTTGTCCATGATGTCATCGTGCATAAGCGTAAAATTATGGAAGGCCTCGACGGCAACGGCGTAGGGTATGATCTCCTTTACATTTTCCTTATAAAGAGAATAAGCCAACAAAGTAAGCATTGGCCTTAGTCGTTTACCGCCCAACGCCATCAGGTAGCGTATCGGTTCATAAAGCGAAACAGGCTGCTTGCCGTACTTTTGTTTTTCTATTTCTTTTTCTAGAAGCTTAGAATATTTTTCGATCATAGAATTTCGCTTGGCGCCCTTTGCGAATTTCCTTTGCGGCCTTTGCGTGAAATTTATCGAAGGGTTCACGCAAAGGACGCAAAGCTTGAAGCGCAAAGGACGCAAATTCCAAATTTAAACTTATCATCTTAAAAGTTGAAAATGATTTTTTATACGGGAGGAACTGCGTTTATCTCCGCCGCTTTGAACGTGATCTGTTTTCCTTTCCTGGACTACGCCGGCTTTCGAAATTTTCAAAGGGTGATTCTTCGGAACGATCAGCAAATACCAGATCGATCAATCGTTTATCGATATCGGTTTTCTTCACCAGTACATTGATCTTATCACCCAGCGTATATACCTTTCTTTTCTCTTCGGCCTACTAAACGGTAATTTTTTTCATCGAACTCATAAAAGTCGTCCGTCATGTCCGACATGCGAACCATGCCTTCACATTTCGTTTCAATGATCTCCACATAAATCCCCCATTCCGTTACACCAGAGATCAATCCCTCAAAAACTTTCTTTTCAGCGGAAGCCATGAACTCGACCTGTTTGTATTTGATCGAGGCGCGCTCTGCATCGGCTGCACGTTTTTCGCGTTCGGAAGAATGCTCGCATTTATCCTCGTACTCATTTTTGTTCAGGTGTTTTCCATCATCCAAATAATGCTGCAGCATGCGATGCACCATCATGTCCGGATAACGCCGGATCGGCGATGTAAAATGCGTGTAGTGATTGAATGCTAATCCAAAGTGACCTTTAACATCGGTGGAGTATTTCGCTTTTGCCATGGTGCGGATAGCGAGTTGCTCCAAAATATTTTGTTCAGGCTTACCTTCGATCTCGCTCATCAATTTATTCAAGGAGCTGGAAATAGAATTTTCGTCGATGTTCATCTTATGACCGAACTGGCGGGCAAAAATGGAAAAGTCTTTTACCTTTTCAGGATCCGGAAAATCATGAATCCGGTAAACGAAAGTATTTTTCTCTTTTGCTTTCTTATAGTTATACACAAAGGTCGCCACCTGCTTGTTGGCCAACAGCATAAACTCTTCGATAAGCTTATGTGCGTCCTTCCTTACTTTCGGGATTACAGCAAGCGGTTTTCCTTTTTCATCGAGCTTAAATTTGACTTCCGTGGTTTCAAAATTGACCGCCCCTTTGTTGAATCTTTCCTTCCGGAGTTTTTTGGCGATATCATTGAGAAGGCGAAGTTCCTCCGCCAAAACACCTTGTCCTGATTCCAAACCTATTTGAGCTTCCTCATAGCTAAACCGAACATCAGAATGAATGATCGTACGGCCAAACCACTCTTTTTTTATTTTTCCTTTTTCATCCATTTCAAAGACTGCTGCAAAAGTAAGCTTGTCTTCTCGTGGCCTCAGCGAACAAAGTTCATTGGACAACCGCTCGGGCAGCATTGGCACAGTACGATCTACTAGATAAACGGAAGTTGCGCGATCAAAAGCTTCCTGGTCCAAAATTGAATTGGGAGCAATGTAGTGTGTAACGTCGGCTATGTGTACACCAATTTCGAAAAGGCCATCTTCAAGTTTCCGAAACGAAATTGCATCATCAAAGTCTTTTGCATCTTCCGGATCGATGGTAAAGGTTGTAACCTCCCGAAAATCCCAACGTTTTTTTATTTCTTCATCGGTAATACCTTCGCTTATCTTTTGTGATTCGTTGATCACGCGTTCCGGAAATCTGAAGGGTAATTCAAATTCCGCCATGATCGAATGTATCTCGGCTTCATTCTCTCCGGCTTTGCCCAGTACTTCGACGATCTTGGCTTCGGCTTTTCGGTCGTTCTCGGACCAGGATGTAACTTCGATGATCACCTTATCACCTGTGGTAGCGCCGTTTATATTTTCAGGATAGATAAAAAAATCGCCGTGTATTTTTCGTGCATCGGGAATCACAAAGGCAAAATTCTTTGATAATTCAACCTTGCCAACAAAGCGATTTCGGTTGCGATGAATCACCTTGGTAACTTTCCCTTCACGATGTTCGCCATGACGCGTAGGAAAAATTACGATTTGTACGGTATCTCCATCGACAGCAGAACCCAGATCACTTCCTTTGATAAAAATATCTGGCTCGTCCTTGCCAATTTTTACATAGGCAAATCGTGAACTCACGTGATCGACAACGCCGGTTATCTCCTCTTCGGCACGATTACTTTTATAACTTCCGTCCTTTGCCTCCTGGATGCGTTCTGTCTCCAAATGATCATCAATCAAATGCCCAAGCATTTTGATATCGTCTTTTTTCTTCAGACTTAATTTTTTTACAATTTGTTTCAGGGAATATGCTTTTCCCTGACTTTGATCAAGGAGTGCTAAGAAGGCGGATTCTAACTGACTCCGCGTCTCCTTCCCTGATTTATCTTTTAATTTTTTCTTTTTACTCATAATAAAATAATAACCGTTGAGGCTTGTATTGTTAACATGATTGCCTCAACAAGGTTGAATGTTTAGTGTTTTACTCTAGATAGAAATTTATATCGGTAGAGATTAATAATAATTTAAAATTTTTGGTTGAGTCAACTCCAACACCATCTAACGGACAACTTTTAATGCCAACATGACTCAATCCGAATTGCGGACAATTAAGTTTGATATGTTAATGCTTTTCAATTTTAAAAACAATTGAGCAAGCACGACCACATCCCGAACACAGTAGTCTTTAATCTTGGTCAGGTTTTTTTCCTTATAATACACTGCATTAACCTGACTTCCGTCGATACCATCTTTGCTGGATGAAATGTTAAAGATGGAAGCCAGCAACTCGAGCGAAGTATAGTGTTTATAATCTCCGAATTTCCACATGTCCAATGTGTCCAGGTGTTGAACCTCCCACGCTTTTTTCCCCATAAAGTTTAATGCTGGGGGAAGTGCAATTCCATTCACGAGAAGCCTTCTGCACAGGTACGGGTAATCAAATTCTCTTCCATTGTGAGCGCATAATTTCAGACTGGCGGGGTCCATTTTTTCAAGCATGTTTTTAAATTCACAGAGAAGCGTGGCTTCATTATCCCCATAATATGCCTTCGTCTTAAATCCCAATTCACCCGCTTCGGTTTCAATAAATTTTCCTACGGCTATACAAATGATCTTTCCAAACTCAGCATAAATACCGGCACGCTCATGATAGATATCCTCGTCCGTCTGTTCTCTATCTTTTTTGAAAAAAAGAGCCTTACGTGCCCATTGGGTCTTAATTCGTTCATCCAAAGACTCGTACTCATTGGTATTGGCAACGGTCTCAATATCGAGAAATAAAATGTCGCGAAGTTCTGGAATCATTTCACATCGGGTTAACTGCTAAAGTAAGAAATTGTCAAGAAGGTAAAAATGTTAAGAATGTAAAACTCCCTCCATTTCCAATTCTTTAATGAACGATATATTTTCTTCCCGAATAGAATCGGGAACAAATACAAATCGTTTATCAAAAATCTGGGAGCCGATGTAATAGCTTACCCAGTATTCATTGTTGAGATGAAAGACTGCAGGATCGATAGGCTCAATCAGCATCGCGCTCTTGGGGGAAATGGTTTCTAAAAAATGCCTGAGAATTGAAGTTTGTTGAGGCTTGCCGTCTTTCTCACCATATCCCTTGCTCGCCACTAATGTATTTTCGATCGCAACATCATTGTTGTTGATCAGGTAAACCTTCCACTCCGTGTCTCCGATAACTTTTTTACGCGCTACGGCGAGCGTAACATTTTTTACTTCTGGGATTTTGATATCACGAATCATGAATGCACTTTCAAATTCATTTCAAATAGCTTCGTCAGCTTGGCCTGCAAAATTTCCTGAACTTCTTTCATCTCAATTGAACGCCCCAACTCAACTTGCATGGAAGTTACAGCCTTGTCCTGAATTCCGCAGGGGATGATGTGATTAAAATAAGAGAGATCCGGATTAACATTCAAAGCAAAACCATGCATGGTAACCCACCGACTGGTCTTTACTCCGAAGGCGCAAATTTTTCTGGGGTGTTTCTCCATATCCATCCATACCCCCGTCAGCCCCTTTATCCTTCCCGATTCTAAACCAAATTCTTCCAGCGTTTGAATTACAGCTTCCTCCAAAAATCGCATGTATTTGTGAATATCGGTGAAGAAATTTTCAAGATCAATAATTAAATATCCCACAAGCTGGCCTGGCCCATGGTAGGTAATATCGCCGCCGCGGTTAATATGATAATACGATGCATTAACGGAGGAAAGCTCTTCTTGCTTTAGCAGCAGATTATTTTCCTTACCACTTTTACCCAAGGTGTACACATGCGGATGCTGACAGAAGAGAAGAAAATTTTCCGTTATGTTTTGTTCATGTGCCGGACGTGAACGGTTTTCATTTTTCACCGCCAACACTTTTTCAAATAGAACAGTTTGGTAATCCCAGGCATCTTTGAAATCGATAGAACCCAGGTCTGTCACATAAATGTCTTTATTAATTACAGGATTCAACTCAGAATGAAGCTTGATTAATTTTTTCAGTTGGATTCATGATGTAGGTCAGGAAGGATTTTTCTTTTACTAGCTCTACAACACGAAAACCCCGGTAACTTGTTCCCCAACTTCCTCCAAAGTGGGAATCAAACATAAACGGAAGATTGTCCACGGTCTTCACGCCATCCTGATCATGTTCGTGACCGTGAAAAACGCCACGCACATTTTTGTAGGATTTCAGCATTTCAAAAAAGCAGGAGTCTCAATGGCATTTTTTGTCCATTTTGCCTGCGGGATGTGAATGAAGATGAAAATATTTTGCTGCTTTTTATTGGATTCCAGTTTTGCTTTCATCCAATCTAAATCGGGGCTCAGGTAATCACCCTCTTCATTCGATGTTGTGGCAAGCAATAATGTATTTTGCTTTAATCGAACTTCGTGATTCACGGGAATGCCCCACACCTCATTCCAGTATTGATCACTTACCCTGTCATGGTTGCCTTTGGTGACATAATACTTTACAGGAAGTTTGTCGAGATGTTTTTTGGCAGGCACTAGCAAGTCTTTTCCATCATGAATAATATCGCCATTGATGACACAGAAATCGAGTTTGCTGGTTGCGTTAAAGTCAGACACATGTTTTACTAAGGTCTCATAAAATAAATCCGATTCCGTGCCTTGCTGCCCGTAATGTCCGTCTGACGCAATGACAAAACGAAGCGAAGTATTTTTCCTCAACTCCGCAGCATCTGCTGCCGTCAGGTTGATAACATTGCCACCCAACATCACCAGCGAGGCCGATGAAATATGTTTTATAAAATCGCGTCGTTTCATAACGTGTTTACGTGTTTACGTGTTTGAGTGTTTAGGTTGGCGTACGCATGCATGGAGAAAAATCATTTCATTTTTTCCAAGTCCTGTTTCAATTGTGATATACTTTCTGTCGGATCGGGATCGATTCCATTTTCTTTTGCCAGATAATAGGAAATCCAATCAGTAAGATGAATCAAATAATAGTACTGCTCCAGCAGCGATGCACCTTCACCAATAATATCAATAATCGGGTTTGATTTCTTTTCAAATATCTCGCGACAGATCTCCATTCTTTTCTCGACGCGTTCATGATCGTGATCGGAATATAAATAGATCGGCTGCAGCATAGGCATCAATGCTTCCGGAAATCGCCAGCCCGCCAATTCATTGTGATTCATTTCTGGAAAGGTGTTGATGTGCGCCATTTGTTTTGCGTTTTCATTTAACTGTTGTTGAAAACGCAAGGCCATGGCGTGCAACCTGCTGTCACAATAAATAACCGGAAGCTTTCCCTTTAATTTTTTTGCGATCAATTCTGCCTCCGATTGAATTCCCTTTTCGCCGCTATCTAAAAATTCGATGGCATTTTCTGTTTCTTTGATGAAGGCTGCGCCAATCAAATTGGTATGATACAAGATGTACAACAGCGCATTTATGTTGTATGGAAGCAATGCCCGTGGACATTCGCCCAAGGATGGCAATTGGATGTAAAACAAGTTATACTCTTTGCAAATATCCAGCAGCTTTCCCCCGGATGCTACTGCAATTACCTGTGCCCGTTTCAACAAGGCCTTGTGCAGCGAGGCCACAGTCTCCTCCGTTGTTCCGGTGTATGAGCAGGCAATAAACAACGTGTGCGGACTTACAAACTGCGGAATATTATAACTTTTACAAACGGTTATCGGAATGGGTATTCTTCCAAAAGTCAGCGACTCTACAAGGTTGGCGCTGATTCCCGATGCGCCCATACCTGCGATTACAATATTTCGAATATCACTTCCAGGCCGATCCAAATCCAATGACCGCCCTATCTTCAATGCATCTCCTAGCTGTCGGGTGAAACCCTCTATCGATTTTTTGGTTGTCGACATAATTGTAAATTGGGAATTCAAATGTAGAACATAATTGTGAGCGATAAAATTGAAATAGGCCGGCAAGGCGAAAATCTGGCTGCGGAATTCCTGAAGAAAAAAGGCTGGGAAATTGTCAACCGAAACTATCGTCACGGAAAAGCTGAGATTGATTTGATCGTGAGGCGCGATGACTGGACAATTTTTGTGGAAGTCAAGACAAGATCTTCTTCCACGTATGGCGAACCCGAAGATTTTGTAGATGAATTCAAAGCGCGGAAAATTTACGATGCCGCTGAAGAGTTTATCTTTTCAACCGACTGGCAAGGGCATGTTCGTTTCGATGTGGTTTCGATAAAGCTCGGGAACCCTCCGGAGATTGAGCACTTCGAGGATGCGATTAATTAGCTAAAAGCTGAAAGCTTAAGGCTTAAAGCTAGGCGTGCGAACTTCAACGTGAGTGCGTTCGAGAAACGTGTCTCAGTTAGCATTCAGCTTACAGCGTACAGCTGACAGCTTTATTCCTAGAAAAGCTGAAAGCAAAAAGCTTAAAGCAGAAAGCTAAGGCGTGCGAACTTCATCGTGACTGCTATGCAAAATGACGCCCTTGAGTTGGCTCTAACCAACCAGTGCAAAGCTGAAAGTTTTATTATGCGGAAACTAGAAACTTCAAACTCGAAACTCGAAACTTAATGCGCCTCAAGCCAGTTCAACCCCACGCCAACTTCTACTTCCATTGGTACTTCTAAGTGAACGGCATACTTCATGAGGTTGACAATATTTTCTTTTACAGCATGTCACTTCGTCTTTGTGTACATCGAAGACCAATTCATCATGGACTTGCATCGTCATTTTGGAACGCAGCTTTTCTTTTTCGAGCCATCGATTGATGTTCACCATCGCGATCTTAATGATATCCGCGGCACTACCTTGAATGGGAGCATTGATGGCATTACGTTCCGCAAAACCTCGCGTGGTGACATTTCTGGAATTGATGTCGCGCAAATATCTTCTGCGTCCCAACAAAGTCTCCACATATTCTTTTTCCCGCGCATTGTTTATAGAATCATCCATGTAGCGTTTGATGGCGGCAAACTCAGTAAAGTAGGATTGAATAATTTCCTGTGCTTCCGATCTGGAAATTCCAAGATTTTGGGATAATCCAAAGGCCGTGCTGCCATAAAGAATTCCAAAATTCACTTCTTTCGCTTTCCGGCGCATGTCTGGAGTAACACTGGCGAGATCGACTTTAAACACTTTAGCAGCGGTCGTGGTATGAATATCCCGTTTGTTTCGAAATGCTTCGATCATCGTTGCATCTCTGGCAAACGAGGCGGCTATGCGCAATTCGATCTGGGAGTAGTCGGCCGACATAAAGAGATAATCATCGTTTCGGGCAATGAATGCTTTCCGGATAGATCTTCCTTTTTCCGTGCGAATTGGAATATTTTGCAAGTTGGGATTGTTCGAACTTAGCCTGCCGGTTACAGCCCACGCCTGTCGGTAGTCGGTATGAACACGGCCGTCGGTTTTGCTGATCATTCTGGGCAACGCATCAACATAAGTTGAGCGAAGTTTTTCATACTCACGAAAGTCCAGGATCTTTCGGGCGATCTCATGTTTCGGCGCCAGCCCAACCAGCACATCTTCACCGGTTGCATATTGACCGGATTTGGTTTTTTTTGGTTTCTCCAGCAATTTCATTTTGTCAAAGATCACATCACCCAATTGTTTCGGAGAACCGATATTGAATTCTGTTCCGGCCAGTTGAAAGATTTCTCTTTGCACGCGTTCACTTTCCACGCGTAATTCTTCCGACATTTTCGAAAGTGCCGTTACATCAATTTTTACACCTTCAAATTCCATATTCGCCAACACCCGGCTCAATGGCATTTCTGTTTCCATCATCAATTTTACATGCCTTCGCTGTTCGAGCTCCTGATGTAACTTGCTTCGGAGCTGAACGAGAAGTTCTGCCCGTTCGCAAAGTCGATCTTTGATACTCGTTTCTTGATTGGACAACAAATCATAATTCAGATATTGAGAACAAAGAATAGCCAGGTCATGCGCTGCCTCCGGTTCAATCAGATAATGCGCTAGCATGACATCGAAAAGCGGGCCTGAAACATCGGCATTATGTTTTTTCAAATTCAGCAGCGTAGCTTTAAGATTGTGCCCTACTTTGGTGATTTTATTGTCAGCTAAAACGGGAAGTAACTCCTTTACAATCTCGCTTGCTTTTTCATTTGTTTCAGTGGGAACATAATAAGCTTCGTGCTCACGGTAAGAGAGGGCAAATCCTTTTAATTGGAAATCAAAATTAGCTGCGTCGTCCGTAAAGGAATCTATTGCAATAAATTTTTGATCCTTAAGTTTTATAACTAACTCCTTCAATTGATTTACATTTTCAATCGTCTGGTATTGGACAGATCCTGGTGAAAAATTTTTCTTTTCACTAACGCCCGGGATATTGGTGGACGTGTCCTGGCCAAACATAGAAAGCTGCCCTCCCTGAGGGAGTGGTCGCGGTGCTTCCGGATTGGGCTCGCCAAATGCCCGGGCCAGGATTGACTTAAATTCAAGATCCAGCAAAATTGGTTTTAGCTTCTCGGCAACAGGACCAGCGTATTTCAGCTGTTCCTCGTCAAAGGCGACGGGTACATCGGTTATGATGGTAGCTAATTTCTTCGATAAAATTGCTTGTTCCCCATACTGCATTACGAGATCTTTTTGCTTGCCTTTCAATTCTGAAGCATGCGCCACAATATTTTCGACCGTTCCATATTGCTTCAACAATACGGCAGCAGTTTTAGGACCAAAGCCGGGAATACCTGGAATATTATCCGATGAGTCACCTTGCAACCCTAACATGTCAATAACCTGAGAAACATTATCAATATCCCATTTCTCACAAACTTCCTTTACTCCCAAAACGTCGACTGCGTTGCCCATGTAGGCGGGCTTATAAAGAAACACACATTCATTTACCAATTGTCCGAAATCTTTGTCAGGCGTCATCATGTAAACTTCGAAGCCCTGCTTACACGCTTGCGTTGCCATTGTCCCTATAATATCGTCTGCCTCATAGCCATCCATTTCAAGAATTGGGATATTAAATCCGCGAATAATTTCTTTTACTTTCGGAATTCCATATCGGATATCTTCCGGAATTTCCTGCCGCGTTGCCTTGTACTCTTTAAA
The DNA here is from genome assembly GCA_963846745.1 of uncultured Bacteroidota bacterium. Taxonomy (GTDB): domain Bacteria; phylum Bacteroidota; class Bacteroidia; order Cytophagales; family Cyclobacteriaceae; genus Chryseolinea. The sequence continues at coordinate 28,317 of CAWJXE010000013.1, forward strand.
AATCTCATCGCGGAACGTTTTGGCTGCCGTGTCAAATGCAATCCCAATGTGCGTGGGCTTTTGCTTTTGGAGAACTTCAAGCAAGCGTATTGGTGAATCCAAACGGCACAGAAACATTCATTCCCTTTGAATTAATTCTGGGCGTTTTTGTGAATGCGAAATGGGCACGATAGATCAACGCGTATGCATCCAGAAGGAAAATCTTTTTATCGGGTTTACTCATGCTGCAAAGTATCGCACAATTAGAAAAGAATCCAATGATTCAAAAGGAAATACGGTTTTGATTCGAAAGAAAAAAGACTGGATATTTTCGAAAGAAATTAAAGATATTTTAGCGACCCTAAAATTTTTTTTACATATCTTAGTAGCCTTATTTAATACGCGATTGAGCAGGCTTTTTAAAGACATTAATCGCCTGACGACCTATAGCGGCCATTTTTTATCATTTTTTTAGTACAATTATTAATTTCTTCAAATGAAACACATCTTTGGATTTAGTGGTCGTTATACCCGTTGGCCCAACTTGCAAAATCGAGTTCTTACTTGACACTATTTCCAGCATTAAGCATTACATACACAGCAGCTACAAAATTATAATTGCGGACGATTCCCAAAATCCAAACCATGAGCGGGAGGTAAAGGATCATTTTGCAGACGTCATTTTTCTTGGGAACAAACGGAATCTTGGCAAAGGAATGGGATTGTACACCAGCCTGTGTAATGCATTCCGTTATGCGTTAGATCACTTTGATTTTACTGCGCTTGCTTCGTCTTGATACTGATGCGTTGATTATCGGCCATGATCCTGAGTTACCAATTATTGATTTTTTTAAAAAAAATCCGAACATTGGTTTAGCAGGTCGTACATGTGAGGGGATTGCATTCTTGTGGATGATTTTGGCAACGTATGGGCAGAATCACGGACGAGGATCATATGTGGCAATTGCCAAAATCTTTACTAAATATTATCATAAGACATCCTTTTATTTATTGGAGGATCCGCAAATTCTTATTTAAAGCACTATGCTCAAGAATATGAGATTAGGCGAATTAGTGTTTGGAGGAGCGATACGCTTTTAGTCGTCTCGGCCTGGAAAAGTTAAGAGACCATGGATTGCTTCCGTTAAAGAACGTTATTGGCGCGGATCTTGGAGGAAGATCATTTTTTTACGATGCTAATTGGATATGTGGGCATGGGATTTGGCGATCTTAGCAAGTGGCGACCATGCCATTTGCTTGCATCATGGAGAGGATTGCCGGCTAGTCCGGAAGCATTGCATCAGGCAAATAAAAAAATCATCCATTCAACTCGCTTCTGGAAGGATATGAAAGAAGAGGAAATTCGAAAGTATTTCCGAGATGTACGCGAGAGCTGTGATGGTTCCAGATATAACGCTTATAAAAATTCAGCGAAGTAGGAATGCAAATATTCCGATCTTAAACAAGAAGTAAAATAATTTATCCGTTTGCTTTTTAAATTGATGCGTGCGCTAATCTTTTTATTTACTGGTTAGTCCAATTTATAGCGATTGCGCAATCTTCCAGTCAAGATTCGGCTATTGATAAAATTAATTGATGAGACCAATCGAAAAATTGATAGCGCTGTGGTTTCGAAGGATATAAAATTTCTCGAGCAGTACTATGGAGAAGATTTCGTATTCACACATGCCACAGGATTGGTAGATTCAAAAAAAAGTTGGATCGAATCCATAAAGAAAAATAAAGGCTATGCGGCGCGCGAGCATGACTCGACCATTGTTGAATTGCATAAAGATCTGGCTATCATCGAAGGTAAACTTACAGTGACGCGTTTAGAACCGGCAAAGGATGGCACAATAAAATACAGCCTCAGATATGTCCGCGTATTCGCATTACGAAAAAAAAATTGGGAGATGATCTCGCACCGTTCGACATCGGAATGGCATCATAACTAGTAGGTGCGCCAGGCGTGGCGCTAGTCAGGTGCGCTACGCCTGGCGCACCTACTCAACATACAATACCAGCCCTTTCAAATATTCACCTTCAGGGTGAAAAATCGATACCGGATGATCGGGTGCTTGTGACAAATGATGCAATACTTTGATCTGTCGCCCTGCTTGGATAGCTGCCGAGACAATCGTATCATAAAATAGTTTTTTGTCCACCACCTGCGAGCACGAAAAAGTAAAAATTATTCCGCCTGGCTTGATAATTTTCATCGCCTCGACATTCAAGCGTTGATATCCTTTCACGGCTTGGTGACGCGCATCTCTGTGTTTTGCAAAAGCAGGAGGGTCGAGAACAATAAGATCATATTGATCTTGCTTATCTTTCATGAACTGAAAAACATCCTCTGCAAAACAAGGGTGTTCCATGGCACTAAATCCATTCAGCTCAATATTTTTTCGGGTGAGATCAATGGCTTTTTCAGATGAATCCACGGAGTGAACTAATGCGGCCTTCGCGCATAACGCATAAATGGAAAATCCACCGGAATAGCAAAAGGTGTTGAGAACATTTTTGCCTTCAACAAAATGCGTTAGTAACTTCCGATTATCGCGCTGATCCAGAAAAAAACCAGTCTTTTGTCCTTCTTCCCAATCCACAAAAAATTTATTTTCATTTTCATGGATAAGGTGTGGCACGGCGCTCATCCCAAATAAGTACTCGTCGGCAAGCGCTTCGCGGTCCTTTCCAGGTAAGGTAGTCTGACTTTTATAATATACCGCTTTCAGATCTTCTGCAAGGTTTTCCTTCAACGCTTCGACGATATTCATTCGATCGAGATGCATACCCACCGAATGTGCCTGCATGACAGCGATACCGTTGTAATAGTCAACGATCAAACCAGGCAATCCATCTCCTTCGCCGTGAATTACACGAAAGGCATTGGTCGACTCCGAAGGCATCGCTGAGCTCTTTCGCAGTTTCAATGCGCTCTTTATCCTGGTCACCCAAAAATCTGAAGCCGGTTCCGCATCAAAGGAAAGCATTCTGACCATAATGCTGCCTTTCTGATAATGCCCTCTGCCTAAAACTTTCTTCTTATAACTAAGGACCTCTACCCAACATCCATCGCTTAAATCACCTTCGGTGGATTGGATGGCGCCTGAAAAAATCCATGGATGAAATCGTTCAATGGAATATTCTTTCCCTTTCTTCAGAATAACCTTTCTCTGCATGCTGTGGTAAAAATTCGCGAGCAAAAATAGTTGAAAAAAAGGACCTGTAAGTTTTTAAGATTGTGGCGAGAGGGCAAACCAGATAATAATGGCGATAAAGGATAATAGCCAAATAACTAGAAGTATTCGCAACCTTCTGAGCATACGCTTTGCCGAATCTTCCTCACTATTAGGCATCTTAGGGTTTTGAGAATATGATATCTCCCATTACTCCAATTACGGTAGCAATGATGCACAAGTTTACCCGAATGGTGCGTTATCTCTTTAAAAAGTTGCGTGCAAAATCAATAAATACCTAAATCCGGGGGAACTTTATAAGTTTCTAAGTTTCGAGGTTTGAAGTTTGAAGTTGCCGGTAGTCAACATGGCAGTTCCGTGAGGTTCGTCGTTCATGAAATCAGACAAGCTAAAATGTCGATCAATTCAAAACTCGTTCAAACCTCATCAACCTCGAACCTCAAACTTGAACCTCGAACTAAATCCGAAGAAACTAAAATCCGAAAGTTTTCGTACTTATGTCAGTGGGCGTTGAAAGAAAGGGGAGTTATGACTTTTTTAGCTGACAAAATTTCTTTTCAACGCTGATCTGCGCGGTTTTTGCTATCAAAACAATACTGATTTAAATTTTGAATAAACATATGAAAAGATTCGGAACACTTTTTTTGGCTGCGGTCCTGGGTAGCGTCAGCACCATAGCCACATTTGAATGGATTGATAAGGACGAAAACAAAGGAGTTAATGTAGAATATCTTGCGGGTGTACCCGCATCGAAGGTTGCTTATAAAGTCGATGAGAATGGCGAAGTTGTGCCGCTGGATTTTACTACAGCAGCTGAAAAAGTTATGCCGGCCGTGGTTCATATCCGGTCCACACAAGACGGCACCCGAAGGACCGAACAGGAACAATACCTTGATCCATTCCGCGATTTCTTCGGACCGCGCGGCCCGCAAGGACCTAGCCAGAGCTCTGGTTCCGGGGTCATTATTAATGCCGATGGATACATAGTCACTAATAATCACGTGGTGCAGGATGCCGACGTGGTGGAGGTAACGCTTTATGATAATAGAAACTACAAGGCTGAAGTTATCGGTATCGACCCCGATACGGATATCGCTGTTATCAAGATCAATCAGACAGGGCTTCCATTCCTATCGTTTGTAGATTCAGACAAAGCCAAAGATTGGTGAATGGGTGTTGGCCGTGGGTAATCCTTTTAACCTCAATTCGACTGTAACCGCCGGTATCATCAGTGCGAAAGGACGTAATATTAATATCCTTAACCGGAACTCAGAGCAAGGAAGTACTGCAATTGAATCGTTCATCCAGACCGATGCTGCCATCAATCCCGGTAACAGCGGTGGTGCGCTTGGTAGAACTTAATGGTGGACTGTTAGGAATCAATACGGCTATCGCCAGCCCCACTGGTGCTTATTCAGGTTACGGATTTGCCGTTCCGTCGAATATCGTTAGCAAAGTAGTAGAGGATATCGTGAAATTTGGTGTAGTTCAACGCGGATGGCTTGGCGTTAGCATTGGAAGCGTCAACAGTCAGCTTGCAAAGGAACAGGACCTCAAGGTAAATGAAGGAGCTTATGTTTCAGGATTTGCTGAAAAGAGTTCTGCGAAGGAAGCTGGTTTGAAAGAAGGCGACGTTGTTGTCAAGATTGATGAAACGCCAATCAGAACCAGTGCTGGCCTGATTGAGTATATTGGACGCCATCGCCCGGGTGACAAAGTTAATATGCATGTCAACCGCAAAGGCAAAGAGTTGATCATTCCAGTGGAGCTTAAGAGCCGCGATGGCAAAGTAGGAACCATCAAACCCGAGGAGCGTGACGCGACTGCCAGCCTTGGACTTGAACTGGAAGAAGTTGATACAAAAATTCTGAAAAAACTTAGAACTTGAAAATGGAGTCCGTGTTAAAGAATTGGGTAATGGACGGTTATCCAAATACACTGACATCCGCGAAGGCTTCATCATCACGAAAATCAATGATGAAAAAGTGAAGTCAGTAAAGGAAGCAAATGAATTATTAAAGAAAAAGAAAGCGGGTGAGATGGTAATTCTCTCAGGTACCTATGAGGATCTCCCGAGAGAATTCAACTACGCTTTTAGAATGTAATACCCCGATTAAATTTATGAGGAGATTGTTTAGAAAAGGCGAACGTGTTCGCAGCAAGATTGATGGAAAAGTGATGGAGGTTTTGAAGTACATCAAAAACAATTTTGTAGAAGTAAAATGGTTCGATCTTGAAAAGAAAGAAATTCGGACCAACAAGATTAAGGAAGACGAGCTTTCCAAAGCCGCCTAACAGTAAAAGAATTATCCGTTAAAAGTCAGTAGCTTTTAACGGATATTTTTTTACGATCCTTCCACCACATATGGCTAACTTTGCATTAGCGAGCTAAAATACTGTTATCAAAAAGTTTGAAATCCCCACTTATTACCGGTCCTCAATAACCGGAAAGATCAAAGAATTTCGCAGGCTAAAAGATTTGCGCAAGCAGGATTTTTCCCCCACCGTTTTGGATTTTGGCCCCGTTCAATTTTACATCGCACGTCATTTTGGATTTTGTTATGGCGTGGAAAATGCCATTGAAATCAGCTACAAGGCAATTGAGGAAAATCCTGACAAAAGAGTTTTTTTGCTCAGCCAAATGATTCACAACCAGGAGGTGAACAACGACCTTCAAAGCCGCGGAATCAAATTTATTATGGACACCGATGGACATCAGTTTATCCCTTGGTCTGAATTGAAAAGTGAGGACGTCGTTATCATCCCAGCGTTTGGTACTACGGTCGAAATTGAGCATTTGCTTCTTGACAAGGGACTTGAAGTCCAAAAGTATAATACCACTTGTCCCTTTGTGGAGAAAGTATGGAACCGCTCAGAAAAGCTTGGGCGCGAAAATTATACGATTATCATTCACGGCAAGCCCAAACATGAAGAAACCCGCGCCACTTTTTCGCACAGCGCGCAACGAGGACCTTCGTTAGTTCTTCGGGATATGGCCGATGCAACATCCTTAGGTGAATTCCTGTCCGGAAAAAAGACCAGCGTGGAATTTTTGAAAGAGTTTGAGGGGAAATACACAGGCAACTTTGATCCCGAAAAAGATTTACAACGTATTGGCGTGGTTAATCAAACCACGATGCTGGCGACCGAAACGCAGGCCATAGCAGACTACTTAAAGGAAATAATGATTGAAAAATACGGGGTAAAAAATATTACGCATCATTTTGCGGATACCCGTGACACTTTGTGCTATGCCACGAACGACAATCAAGATGCAACTTACGAACTATTGGAAACGAATGCGGACCTCGCCCTCGTAGTTGGTGGCTATAATAGCTCTAACACCTCGCATATTGTTGAGTTATGCGAACGAAAATTCCCAACCTATTTTATTAATTCCGACCAGGAGATAAAATCCAGGAATAAAATCCATCACTTCAATTTTCATGAGAAAAAGACGAATGATAACAGAGAATTTTATTCCTGAAAAGAATCCTGTAAAAATTGTATTGACCAGTGGTGCTTCCTGTCCAGATACCCTGGTGGACAGGGTACTCCTGAAAGTTCTTACCTTTTTCGAAAACCCTAAAACAATAGAGAATTTATTACAGGATTTCGAAAGAAATTAGGCTACAGCTTTTTTGCTGCGGGATTCGTCGACGACCTTTTTACCATTTTTATGTTCACCTAAAATGATTACATCTTTGGTATTTTCATATTGTCTGGCAGCCTGCATCATCGCTTCCTTTGTGTCGCGAATTACAATAATGCCTGTTTTTGCGCCTTTATTGCGCAATTCAAGGTAAAATCCATCTTTCTTTTTCTTCGGTAATACTGGAGGTCTTCCCATGATTGTAGTTTATTTAATGATTTGAGAGCCAATTTATTGCCCACATCTTGTAAACCCGAAAAACTACGGTTTAGTTCGATCGCGCAAGATGGCGAAACTTATGCTCTAATCCTTGCAAAATCTGATCCAAGAAGCCCGTTCGCTGAATAAATTTCAACCTTCCGTGAGCTTTCAACTGTTTCATTTGAATTAATTTTCCTACTTATGCTATCGCTTAAAGATTCCTATGCATAAAATTTTTGGGTCAGGCTTGGTGTGTCTTGTTTCGATTGCCTCAGCAATAGCACAAGATCCAGCCGCAATCGATTCCGCCAAAATATTGAATGAAGTCGTCATTCAGGCTTACGCTTATAAGCGGCCTGCAGAAGAAGTTCCGGCCGCGGTTGCTGTCGTCTCCCAAAAAGATTTTGAAAGATTTAGTAATAGCACTTTACTTCCAACGGCAAATACTATTCCTGGTGTGCGAATGGAAGAACGCTCTCCCGGCAGCTACAGGTTCTCTATTCGGGGAAGTTTGTTGCGCTCACCCTTTGGTGTACGGAATGTAAAAGTTTACTGGAATGGCTTGCCTTTTACGGACGGTGGAGGAAATACCTATCTCAACCTGCTGGACTTTAGCTCCATCGGAAGTATGGAAATTATCAAAGGACCCGGCGGGAGCCTGTATGGAGCGGGTACCGGAGGCGTTATACTGTTACAAACTCCAGTCCATCAAAGCAAAGCAAACTACAACTTTCAACCATCGTTGGGAGCTATGGACTTCAACGCTAGTTATTGTCCGGCAGAAACCCATTCAAAAAAGACCGACGTGCGTTTTCAATATTCGCGTCAACGTGCGGATGGATATCGTGAGCAAACCGCAATGCGTCGCGACGGATTGCAAGGAGAGTTGACCTTTCGATTATCTCCCACCCATACGCTTTCCTCCACTCTTTTCTACACTGACCTCTTTTATGAGACTCCGGGAGGATTAAATAAAACCCAATACGATGCAGATCCTAAACAAGCCAGGCCACCCTCGCCCGTAACGCGCGGCGCCGTAGAGCAAGATGCCCATGTTTCCAACAAGACTGGTTACATCGGTTTTACAGATGATCTTCAATGGAATGAGTCCTGGTCGACGCAAACCGGCATCTATGGTTCATTTACTTCTTTTGAAAATCCCACGATACGCAATTATGAAAGCCGGGATGAACAAAATTTTGGCATCAGAACGCAGACACAATATGTTTTTGAAAAATCGTATAAAAGGCAAAGTCACATTTGGCGGCGAATATCAATATTTTAATTCACCTATTACCGTTTACGGCAATACCTATGGCGTGAAGGATACCGTACAAACCGACGACAAATTAAAATCCAATCTGCTTTTATTTTTTGCGTCAGGCAGAATTTGACTTGCCCCACCAATTTTATTTAACGCTTGGGGCCAGCGCAAATTTTTTAAAGTATGGATTTACCACCCTGTATCCCATACCTAACATTGAACAAACCAGAAACTTCGATCCCGAAATTTCTCCCCGCATTGCATTGCTGAAAAAATTCAATTCAATCTCAATATATGGTAGCGTCAGCCGGGGATTCTCGCCGCCTTCATTGGCGGAAGTAAGACCTTCTGCAGGAACGTATAACAATGATCTAAATCCCGAGCGCGGTATCAACTATGAAATCGGGTTCCGGGGAAATCTGGCGAAGCGTCAGCTTCTTTATGAGTTATCCGCTTACCAATTCAAACTGGACGAAACGATTGTAATACAACGCACCGCAGACGGCGCTGAATATTTTGTGAATGCCGGGGAGACTTCTCAGCGCGGACTGGAAGCAAAGGTTTCCTGGACTCCTAACCTGACTTCAGGATTTATCACAGGTTTTACACTGTGGTCGAGTTACACTTACAATCACTACCGTTTTGTGGATTATGAAAATGACGGGAACGATTTTTCGGGCAACCGACTGACAGGCGTTGCGCCCACTATTGTTATTGGAGGCCTGGATCTTAACATAAAAAAATTCTACTTAAACATTACGGCCAATTACACGGATGCTATTCCGCTAAACGATGCAAATACGGAATACGCTTCTGAATATTTTTTACTGGGTGGGCGAGTCGGCTATCGATCCGTTGTGGGTAAAAATTTTGGTTTGGACATATTTACCGGGATTGATAACGCGCTGGATAAACGTTACAGCCTTGGGAATGACCTAAATGCAGTAGGTGGCCGTTATTATAATGCTGCAGCGCTTCGAAATTTTTATGTGGGCTTCAAACTCACACCTTCCCTGGGAAAGAAAAACTGACGTAATCAAAAATGACTTCTCGTATTCCAGGGGGTGTTCTCGACGGTGTAAAAGAAGTCTTAAACCTACCGAATCTATCCTCCATCCAGGAATTCTCATTTGCCGGAGGTGGATGCATCAATCAAGGTGGAAAATTAAAAACAACAATTGGCAGTTTCTTTCTGAAATGGAACGACGACAAAAAGTTTCCAGGGATGTTTGAAGCTGAGGGCAAAGGACTACATCTGCTTCATCGACAAAATGCCATAAGAATTCCCAAGGTTATTGGGCATGGAAAAAATGGTCCCCATCAATTTTTGTTGCTTGAGTTTATTGAACAAAAATCACGATCAAAAAATTATTGGGAACAGTTGGGTCAAAGACTCGCCTCGCTTCACCGATGCAGTTCGGAATTCTTCGGCCTCGACCATGACAATTACATCGGGTCGCTTCAGCAATACAATCACCCAAATTCAAATTGGATCAATTTTTTTATAGAGCAACGCCTTGATGTTCAGGTTAAGCTCGCCATTAAAAGTGGGGCTGTTGATGCAGGATGGGAGAAAAAATTTGAAGCACTTTATGCTAAACTGCCGTCGCTCATCGCAGTTGAAAAACCTTCTCTCATTCACGGGGACTTGTGGAGCGGAAATCTAATCACCGATGAGAAAGGCGAACCGTGCCTGATCGACCCTGCTGTATACTATGGAAATCGTGAAGCTGACCTGGCGATGACCAGATTATTTGGTGGCTTTAGTGGGGAATTTTATTCAGCCTACGAGGAAGCATTCCCATTACCGCCAGGCGCTGAAAGACGAGTTGATCTTTATAATCTTTATCCGTTGCTGGTGCACGTGAATTTGTTTGGAGGTTCGTATGTGCACTCCGTTGAAAGCATTTTAAGAACTTTCAGGTAGCCGGTTTCGAAGATGCTCCATGATCATGCCTGCATGCACCCTTGAATTTTCGATAAACCATTTATTGGTCTTCAGGCCTCCACATACTACACCCGCGAGAAACAAATTTTTGACATTCGTTTCCATCGTCTTTTCGTTATACACCGGTGTGTGAAATTCATCATCGTGGAATTTTACGCCACAGGATTCCATAAACTCAAATGGTGGCTGATAACCAGTCATGGCCAAAACAAAATCATTTTCAATCTCCTTCATTCCGTCAGGAGTTTTGATTGTTACAGACGATGGTTTGATCTCGACCACGTCGGAATTAAAATAAGCTTTGATCGAACCTTCCATGATTCGGTTCTCGATATCTGGTTTCACCCAGTATTTTACAGTTTCTAAAATGGATGGTTCACGAACAACCATCGTTACGTTGGCACCTTTGCGATATGTTTCCAGCGCTACGTCCACGGCGGAATTGGCAGCCCCAACGACAATAATGTTTTGACCGAAATATGGATGAGGTTCGTCGTAGTAATGTTTCACTTTGGGTAAATCTTCGCCCGGAACATTTAAAAGGTAAGGAAGATCATAAAATCCCAACGACAGAATTATCGCTTTTGCACTATAATTTCCTTTTGCCGTGGTTAATTTGTGATGCCCATTTTCGGAGACGACCGCCTCGACTTTTTCATACAACCTCAGGTTGAGATTCCACGTCGAGCAAACCCGTCGATAATATTCCAACGACTCAGCACGGTTTGGTTTCGGGCCATGAGAAATGAACGGCACGTCTCCAATTTCCAGTCGTTCAGAAGTGGAAAAGAACGTCATGTTAAGCGGGTAGTGATAGAGCGAGTTCACCAGGCAGCCCTTCTCTATAATCAGATAATTAAGACCGGCTTTTTTGGCTTCAATTCCGCACGCTAAGCCTATTGGTCCTGCGCCGATTATGATAACATCATAGAAATTTTCCAATGGCATTTGTTGAGAGATTACTTTCGGATAACAAAATCAGGTTTTAAGATTGTTATTCCTTCAAAAATAGGGTTTTATACAGCTATTCGGTAGGCTTCGCGAACGAATCCAGAACTTCAAACAAAAAGAACTTCTATCCTAAGTCCCAAATTCACTTTACATTTGCAGTCCAAATTTGATTGATTAAGGAATGAGAGAAGTTCGTGTACGGTTTGCGCCCAGTCCCACAGGAGCATTGCATATTGGAGGTGTCAGGACAGCGCTTTATAATTTCTTACTGGCCCGGCAAAATAAGGGTACCATGATTTTACGGATCGAAGATACCGATCAAAATCGTTATGTACCTGGTGCTGAAGAATACATTCTTCAATCGCTTGCATGGGTAGGAATTACGATCGATGAAGGCGTTGGCGTTGGTGGTCCTCACGCACCATACCGTCAGTCCGAAAGGAAACCGATGTATCGGCAATACGCTCAACAACTCATCGACAATGGCCACGCCTACTACGCTTTTGATACTGAACAAGATCTCGAAGCAATGCGCGAGCGCCTCAAAACGGCGGGGGTTGACTCTCCGCAGTATAACAGCATCACGCGTATGCAAATGCGTAATTCCCTCACTTTGCTTGAAGATGAAGTCAAGGGCTTGCTCGAGGCACAAACTCCTTATGTGATCCGGCTAAAAGTTCCTCGCAAGGAAGAGGTAAGGTTGAACGACATGATTCGTGGTTGGGTAATGGTACATTCATCTCAAATTGATGACAAAGTGTTGATGAAAAGCGATGGAATGCCTACCTACCATTTGGCCAATGTCGTGGATGATTATTTGATGAAAATTTCCCACGTGATTCGTGGCGAAGAATGGCTGCCCTCGGCTCCTCTGCACGTGCTACTTTACAAATATTTGGGGTGGGAAAAGGAAATGCCGCAGTTCGCGCATTTGCCCTTATTACTAAAACCAACCGGCGACGGCAAACTCAGCAAACGCGACGCTGATCAAATGGGGTTTCCGATTTTTCCGTTGGATTGGATTGATCCAACCACAAAGGAAAAAGCTGCTGGCTTTCGTGAAGCGGGCTACCTGCCAGAAGCCTTGATTAATTTTTTAGCATTCCTTGGATGGAATCCGGGCACAACGCAGGAATTATTCTCAATGGACGAATTGGTCAAAGCTTTCTCCGTTGAACGCATAGGAAAGGCCGGGGCAAAATTCGATATCCATAAAGCGCAGTGGTTTAATCAGCAATACCTGCGTGCAAAATCCAATGAAGAGCTCGCAGAATATTTGTTAGAATCGTTAAGAAATGAAAATGTGAGTTGTTCCAAGGAGAAAGCAGCTAAGATTGTCTCGATCATGAAGGAACGCGCAACCTTCCCGACAGACCTTTGGGAACATGGCAAGTTTCTGTTTTATGCCCCTACTGCTTTCGACGAAGGCGTGGCAGCAAAAAAATGGAATGATGACGCAGTAAAAGTGTTGACTGCTTACAAATCCGAAATAGCAAAACTTCCTTCTTTTGATGCTGTTATAGCAAAGTCCACACTTGAAAAAGTAACGGCAGACCTGGGCATCGGCACAGGAAAAATTCTTCAGGCATTACGTCTTTCAATAACAGGGGCCGGGGCGGGTCCAGACTTAATGATGGTGATGGAAATTATTGGTAAGGAAGAAGTGATGAAAAGAATTGATTATGCGCTTAAGACACTGAATATAAAAGTTGCTTAAATTAAACCATGGCAAAGGCGAGTAAAAAAAAATCTTCCGGTAAACCCAAACCTAAAGTTCACAAAGATCTTCAAGGCCTCGACATTATTATTGATCAGTTCGGAGAGATCAAGGCTAATATGAACATCGAGAAGTTGAACGAATTTTTGGACAAAAATGTCGATGACAAAAAGCTGGCGGAGCGCGAAGACTACGAAGATCTGAAGAAAGGAAAAAAGAAGAAAAAATAGTCTTCAGCTGTAGTCTCCTGTCTAAATTACAGTTCCGTCGAACTATTTATTTCCTTCGCGCTAGAAGTGTACTCCGTAGCTATCAATCATTCCTGCAATATTTCTGAGAGATTGTTAATTTGGTTGCGACCGCAATCATGTTGCATAGAATGGTTCACAAGGATTTTTTTTTATTTTATCTGGAAAACAATACGTCGAACAACAAGCCAGTTCAATATCCGTATTTAAGTAAATACATTAAAAACAATAAAAGCAATGGGCAAATCACACGAAATTGACTATCAAATTAAGGGTGAAAGCATTCAAATTGTCGAAGTAGAGCTGGATCCGATGGAAACCGTAATTGCAGAAGCTGGAGCAATGCTTTTTATGGAGGATGGAATTCAGTTCGAGGCAAAAATGGGTGACGGATCCAATCCAAACCAGGGACTTTTTGACAAATTGTTGTCGGTCGGATCCCGCGTTTTGACCGGCGAATCCCTGTTCATGACGCATTTCACGAATCGTGGAAACCGCCGGGCAAAGGTTGGATTTTCCGCGCCATATCCTGGAACCGTCATTCCCATCGATCTCGCCCAATGCCCTTCAAATCAACTCATCGTGCAAAAGGATGGATTTCTTTGCGCTGCCATGGGTACGCAGATTTCAATTACATTCAACAGGAGATTAGGGTCGGGACTAGTAGGTGGAGAAGGATTCATCTTGCAAAAACTTCAAGGTGATGGCAAAGCATTTGTTCACGCTGGTGGCACCGTGATTGAGCGTACCTTAAACAACGAAACATTGCGTGTAGATACCGGGTGCGTTGTGGCCTTTGAATCACAAATTGATTTCGATGTTCAAAGTGCCGGCGGTCTTCGATCAATGATTTTTGGCGGCGAAGGAATTTTTCTGGCGACGCTAAGGGGTACTGGAAAAATCTACCTTCAATCAATGCCTATACGCAAACTTGTTCAGGCCCTTGCCCCTTATGGGCGCAACAGTGGTAAGGAAGCAAGCTCCTTGCTAGGCGGACTTCTAGAAAGATCTTAGAGCAAAAAGCTGTAAGCTGTAAGCTGACAGCTGACAGCTGACTTTCAGCTTACAGCTTTACTCGATATCTTTGGTCATGCAGTCATCCACTTTAAAGATTGGTCTCATCCGGGAAGGAAAAACTCCACCCGACAAACGTGTTGCTTTCACGCCTTTGCAAGTAGAGGAAATTGAGCAGCGCTTCCCGGAGGTAAAAGTAGTTTGTGAGTCCAGTGAAATAAGATGCTTCAAAGACGACGAGTATAAGGCATTGGACATCGAGGTGACAAACAATATTCAGGACTGTGATATCCTCATGGGCATCAAGGAAGTTCCTGTTGCATCGCTCATGCCCGGAAAAACGTATCTCTTTTTTTCACATACACTAAAGAAACAGCCTTACAATCGAAAATTGTTGCAAGCTGCGCTGGAAAAAAAAATACGGCTCATCGATTACGAAGCACTCAAAGACAAACAGGGAAACCGCCTGGTAGCATTTGGAAGATACGCTGGTATTGTTGGAGCTTATAACGGCCTTTGGACTTACGGAAACCGTTATAAAAAATTTAGCCTTCGCAGGGCGTTCGAATGTTTTGATGTTAATGATCTGAAGTTAGAATTGGGAAAGGTCAAGTTACCGCCCATTAAAATTCTTCTCACCGGTGCAGGCCGTGTAGGAAAGGGTGCCATGGAAACGTTGGACAGTGCGCGGATACGGAAAGTAAACATCCATGATTTTCTGTATCAAAAATTCGACGAACCTGTTTACATTCAATTAAGCAGTGGCGACTACCACACCCGTAAGGAAGGCGGGCACTTTAACCGTCAGGAATTCCACCAACACCCCGACCGTTACTTTTCTCATTTTGAAGATTTTACGAAAGTGACGGATATCTTACTGGCAGGAGCCTTCTGGAATCCTAAAGCTCCCGTCCTTTTTACACGCGAGCATATGTTGTCTTCGGATTTTAAGATCCGGATTATCGCAGATATCACCTGCGACATTAACGGATCCATCCCCAGTACCCAGCGAGCAAGTACAATTCCGGACCCGATCTACGATTATGATCCGTTGACGAATTCAACGCATGCGGCCTTCAGCAGTGATTCATTTGTTTCTGTGATGGCCGTTGATAACCTGCCCTGTGAATTGCCTCGAAGTGCCTCGGAAGAATTCGGGCGGGACCTTATTGACCGGATCATGAAGCCCTTGCTCTATGAAGATTCTGAAAATGTAATCGAACGTGCTACCATCACATATAACGGGAATCTAACCAGTCATTTTGCTTACCTGCAAGACTATGCATCCGGCGGGTAATTCAGCGAGTAGTATAATTTTTTTGTCTGGACAAAGAATGTTGTTCGGTCTTTCAAAAAATGAGTTTGTTCTTCGATGATATTTTTGAATTTATGAAATCAGTTGCCTCCCTGAAACGAGAAGAAATTGCAAATGCTATTACCCATGGTATTGGTGCGTTGCTTGCTATTGCTGCTTTGGTGTTATTGATTGTATTTTCTGCTTTGCAGGGATCGGCCTGGCATGTGTCGAGCTTTACCATATTTGGATCAACGATGGTGGTCTTATATGTGATGTCGACTTTATATCATAGTCTAACGCACATCCGGGCAAAAAAACTCTTTAGAAAATTCGATCACATGTCCATCTTTCTGCTGATCGCCGGGACCTACACACCATTCTGTTTGACTGCATTAAGGGGCTGGCTTGGTTGGACAATCTTTGGAATCGTCTGGGCCTGTGCAATCGGTGGTATTGTACTCAAAGCTTTCCACACAGGCAAAGGCGCAGTTGATTTCCACCATACTTTACATTATTATGGGATGGATTATCATTTTTTTTATAAGGCCTGTATATGAGACAATGTCCACTGAGGGTTTTTCATTTCTATTGCTAGGCGGTGCTTTTTATACACTTGGTGCTTTCTTCTTCATCCGGGAAAAAATTCCCTATAACCATAGCATCTGGCACCTTTTTGTTTTGGCCGGTAGCATTTTCCATTTTTTTGCTGTTTTGAGTTTGCTCTAAGATTGTCTCATTATTTGACGTATGACATTCCCGAAATGCCATACCTTTGAGTATGCTTTTGTATAACGTTACGATTGGTATTGATAAAGGTGTAGAATATGAGTGGTTGTTCTGGACGAAGACCGAACATATTCCCGAAGTCATGAACACAAAATTGTTTGTTGATTTTAAGATTTATAAAGTCCTGCACGACCAGGATGATGGCAATGTTTCTTATTGCATTCAATACTTTGCTGAAACGCTTGAGCAAGTGACGACTTACTTTGAAAAATTCGCTCCCACAATTCTTGAAAAGCTCCGGCAACGATTTAGAGACAAGCACGTGGCCTTTATGACCTTGCTGGAAGAAGTACCTTAAATTATCACCTAAAATTACAATGTTATAAGGCAAAATATCGTTAACTTTCATATACTTCAGTTGTTCTAAGAAAGGTGATGAGAGTGAAACTGACGATATTTATTTTATCTGCTTTTCTGCTTTGGAGCAGTCTGCTCGCGGTAAGTCATCACAACAACGTTTCCAAACACCAGGAAATTAAAATTTCTGCTGAGCTCGTCAGCAAGGCAATTGTATCCGACGAAGATTTTATCTGGAAAAAATCTTCTTATCAACTCCATTCGCTTCTTATCAAATTTGCGAAAGCAACAATCGACGCAGGTCGTGAACAATTAAACACAACCTCTCGCTTCACACAAAAGTCGGTAAGGTATTACCTGCTCTTTAGGGTTCTGCGGAATTAGCCGCGCGTCGCTAAAATTTATTCAGCATTCACAGATGTGCATGCTGCTACTTTCCATTCTACACATAAAAATATTTTCTTTATGAGAAACGCCAGAATTATCAATCCTTCAGATATACGAACGTTTTACTTCGGATCACAAGATGTGCTTACCAACAACGACGAAAAAGAAGAGCGCAAACACAAATTGGAACGCGCGATGATTATCAGCAACTCTGATCATGTCCCTATCAGCCTTTACATGCGATTGCCCAATGGCGAAACGCTGGAAACAGAATCTGACGTTATAGACTATGCTGATGATATCGTTGTGCTCAAGGGAGGGTATTACATTCCCGTGTGGGCAATTTTCGACGTAGATATCTAATGTCTTTGTTTTATATAATTCAATAAAGGCCGGTCTAACGGCCTTTATTTTTTCTGCTGGTTTAGCAAAGATTTTATTTGCGAACTCTCCAGGGAGCAGTTCATCCATTCCTGCTTTATTTCGCTTCCGTATTTTTTATAAAAATTTATCGCGGGTTCATTCCAGTCCAGCACCTGCCACATCATACCTGAGCAGTCTTCATCGAGCGTGTGTTGCATGGTGCGTTCGAACAGGAGTTTTCCGATCTGTTTTCCACGTTCCTTTTCGGTGACGATAATGTCTTCCAGGTAAAGACGCTTGCCCTTCCAGGTTGAATACCGCCAATAGTAGAGGGAAAGACCAACAATACCATTCTCATTTTCTGCTACAAAAAAACCAAAGATTGGGTTAGGCCCAAATCCATCTTTTTCCATGAGTTCGACCGTGTTGATAACTTCGTGCGGCGCGCGCTCAAACTCGGCGAGTTCTTTAACGAGTTCTAATACCCGGGGTAAATCTTGTTTTCGACCGGTGCGGATGTTGATGGAGGCGATCATTAGTAACCAGCAAGAGTGACCTGAACGGTCAGCGTTTAAGAAGATTAATGTACCCGGGGCGGGAGTTGAACCCGCACAGATATTACTATCCACAGGATTTTAAGTCCTGCGTGTCTACCAATTCCACCACCCGGGCAGGTGTTATTCTAAAAAACAAAAAGTGCGAGGCTAAATCTCACACTTTTTGCTCCGATTAACCATTAAAGTCTAACGGTTAACAGCCTTATGAGCGGGAAACGAGGCTCGAACTCGCGACCCCGACCTTGGCAAGGTCGTGCTCTACCAACTGAGCTACTCCCGCAATTTTTGGTTCGTGTGGGTGTGAATAATTTGGAGTGCAAATTTAAGTCTGATTCCTAAATTTCCAAATCTTGGCCGCGCTTATACATAATATCAGTTTAAGCTAAAACCTCAAAAATGATGTCGTGGAGCGGTCTCAAATGAATTTTAAAATTGGCCCAAGCTATTCCGTGAATTAAGGCAATAATGCCCACGCGATGCCAATCCCAGCAGAATATTGAGATAGTAAATGGCTAAAAATATTCCTGACACAAATGTGATGATGGTCCAAAGGATCAAATACATTCTTGTCACCGGCATAAGCCGGTAATGAAGAAAAATCAAACAGCCGGTCGATGTCGGATCGATTTTCCCTTCCACAACCGGCATAAAGCTATTCATACGTCGTTGACGTATCAACAACTGAAATCGATCGTCCTTTATCCAACCTGCCAGTATTTTTGGCGTTCCTCCCGCATAATTTACTTGATCCGTCGTGACCTCCATAAGTCGTTGCAGCACAACATCCCAATCGTGAGCCACGATCAACGTCTCTTTCTTTTGTGGTAAGAGGTGAGTCACTTCACAGCAACACAGGAAATTTCTACATTGACATCCTTCGGCAAACGACTAACTTCCACGGTTTCACGGGCCGGGGGCTCGCGCTGAAAATACTTTCCATAAATCTCATTTACCTTGGGAAAATTGTTCATGTCCTTTAAGAAAATAGTGGTCTTTACGACATTGCTGAAATCCATACCAGCTGCATTTAGAATTTCGCTCAGGTTTGCCATCACCTGAATCGTTTCCACTTCGATGGCTGAGGTAATGATCTCGCCGGACGATTTCTTAATGGCAATCTGGCCACTAACAAACAGCATGTTGCCAGTACTTATCGCTTGACTGTATGGTCCAATGGGTTCAGGAGCTTTGTCAGAATAAACAACAGTTTTTGACATGATATTTAAGTTTAAAAATTAATTTAGCGCTTGCCAAAAATAAGCAATCATTAATCGGATTTGTTATTCAGCATGAATATTTTAATAATCGGTGACGCACAGAATGTTCAGGAATGCAAGGAAAAATTCGGTGCTTCGCATCAATACTCCTCAGTAGCGGAGCATCGTGATGCGCAAAAATTTTTGCAAACAAATGATCTGGTCTTTGACTTCATTATCGAAGAAGAGCCACACCAGTTTGAGATTTACTGTAACCACCGGGCCACTGTTTTCCTCAATACCTGCAAAATTAACCTTGCTGAACTTGTGCATCTCTTAGGCCGTCAGGTTGCCAGCACGTTGTTTGGATTCAACGGTATGCCTACCTTTTTGAATAGAAAAATAATGGAAGTGAGTTATTGGCGGAAGGATGACGAAGTGGCATTAAAAGAAATATGTGCTCAATTAGAGACTGAGTTTCTAATGGTGGAAGATCGCATCGGACTTGTAACGCCGCGGGTAGTGTGTATGATCATCAACGAAGCTTACTATACGGTCTTAGAAGGAACAGCAACCAGGGAAGATGTAGACCTTGCGATGAAATTAGGTTCAAACTATCCGTTTGGGCCTTTCGAATGGAGCAATCGTATTGGCGTGAAGCATGTGTATGAATTGTTGGAGGCTGTGTATGAAGATACACGCGACGAGCGTTACAAAATTTGTCCGCTTTTAAAAAAAGAATATTTAGCAGCCTTGTAATCGCACATTAAGTTATTGTTAAAACCGGATGTGCTAAATCTTTTGAAGTATTTTTAGCATTCAAAAAAAATTTGGAACCTGTCCAATCCATCGAACCCAAAGTCAAAACGTGGAATAATGTCCGGTTAACGCTTTACATTCTTGGTGCATTTCTCCTCTTCTTATTCGCGCTTGATTTGATGACCTCGTCGCTGCAGCACATGGGAAAAAATGTGGCAGAGACGATTTTGCAAGCAACATCCAATCCTTTTACGGCATTGTTTATAGGTTTGCTGGTCACAGCCATGCTGCAAAGCAGTTCCACAACAACATCTCTAGTGGTCGCCCTCGTGGCTTCTGGTTCCATTACCCTGCAAAGCGCCACGCCCATTATTATGGGTGCTAACGTGGGAACAACGATTACGAGCACCATTGTTTCGCTGGGATTTATCAATAAAAAGAAAGAGTTCAGACGGGCCGTCGCAGCAGGAACGTATCACGATTTTTTCAATATCCTTACCGTTATTATCCTTTTCCCCTGGAATATTATTACGGATTCCTGTCAACTGTATCAGGTTCGATTTCGAATTTGTTTTTTACGCCATCTCCGGAACAAGCAGAAAATAGTGTGACCCATTTTTGGTTTGGATTCAGCCCCATTACCAATTTTTTGATTGATAAAATTCCCAGTCCATTTTTTCTCGCCACAGTGGCGGTTGCCTTACTTTTTGCATCCATCCTTATTTTCAGAAGGTTGATTTCAGGCCTTTTAAAAGCAAAATCTCCCGAAGTCTTCAGTCGTTTCTTTTTTAAGAGTCAGTTGAAATCCTTTACCTGGGGTTTGCTCACCACGGCTGCCATCCGTTCCAGCACCATTACGACCTCAGTTGTGGTTCCTATTGTGGCGCAAAAAATTGTTAAGCTAAAGCAGGCGGCACCCTTCATCTTGGGTGCGAATATTGGCACAACGATTACGGCATTTATTGCCGCATTCCTAAATTCAAACACCTCAAGTGGGCTTAAGTATTGCCATCGTCCATTTCTTATTCAATTTCATTGGGGTGCTCATCTTTTTCCCGATCCCAGTGCTGCGCAGACTGCCGCTGGGCCTTGCTGATTGGATGGGTAAGCTAACGTTGAAGTATCGTTTAGCTGGGTTTGTATATCTCCTGACGACCTTTTTCTTCCTGCCTTTTTCCCTTATTTATTTAAATCAGGATTCATTTCAAACCCTGAATCTTGTGTATGAACAAACCGATGCGGCAAATGACAAATCCCAATTCAGAATTGTTGTCAAAACAAACACAAGGACGCAGAGCGGGGCGTGGACAAGATATGAAGGCGGCCAGGACGCTACGCCCGACGTAAATGCTGTACCCTCCCTTATTTATCCGGTATCGGTGAAAAACAACACATTATTTGTCGGCAAGGAAATGTTTTTGTTTAACAGACCTGGATTTTGTTGGGACGGGGAAAATGAACGAGGGAAATTTCAATCCTGTATTGAGACGATACTGCCATCCATGAAGGTTTCCAATATGACGTTTGACTCAGTTTATGTCTGCCGGGTTTTGTATCCCAATGCTACTGACTCCCTGACGCACAAGTACTATGTTAGCGCTCGATACAAAATCTATTTGCAGCGTGAGCTCATTTCACCCCAGAATGAACCAATGGTGATAGAAAAGTTGGTCCGGTTCGAAACACAATGAGTACGGGAAATTTTCAAATCTTCTCTCTATATTGCATCATAAGTTTAAAGCGTGCTAAAAGACTCGATCCTCAAATTTTTGAAACTGGATAGCCTGATTGAAAATCTCACAGGCTACGTCGAAACCCGCATTGAGCTGACGAAAATGGAGATCAGAGAAGACCTGGCAAAGGGCCTCTCCAACTTCTTACTGTTCATACTGCTGGGTGTCGTATTTACATTGTTTGTTATCTTGATCAGTATCGCAGTGGCTCATTTGATTGCAAAATCAACCGGAGCAGTTGGCGGGTTTGCCATCGTGGCTGGCTTTTACTTATTACTGGGGTTATTGGTTTTTGCCTTTCGGGGAGCCATCGTCGAAAAGCTCCAGAACCAACTAATTCAAATCATGAAGAAAAAGAAGGAGTAATTATGGAATTACTGGAAACAAATGATGCTAAAAGTTTATTGCTGAAGAAATCAGCAAAGCATAAGAAAGGCCTTGAAGATGAGGTAAAACTGCTTTCTGAAAACACAGAAAAAATAGTTACCAATGCACTCATCATTGGAGGCACCCTGGCCCTGACCTATTTTCTCATCAGCCAATTTTCCAAATCAAAATCCAAAGGGAAATCCAAGGCAAAGAAGATAAAATTGATAAAAGAACAGCGATGCCAACGTCGAGGAAGCCTCGCTCGAACAATGGTTCAGACGAGAGTGTCGTTGCAAAAATTGGTTCCGCTATTGCTGCCCAGGCCACTGTTTTTTTACTCGGTTTGGCGAAAGATAAATTGTCGGCCTTTTTACAGGCAAATTTCAATAAAGAAGCCGCAACCTACGAATGAGCGTTCTTAAAACATTGCGCGAGCGGCACCGGGAGGGAAAAAAATCCATTGCCGTATTAATTGATCCTGATAAAGTTGACGACCCGTCACGGCTCCTTCACCTGACTAATCTGGCCGCCGAAAATTGTGTAGACTTTTTTTTTGTTGGCGGAAGCCTGATCACGACGCCTAACCTGGGGCAAGTTGTAAAGCAAATAAAAGATAATGTAACGATACCCGTGATATTGTTTCCCGGCAACTACATGCAGGTTGAACCCTCAGCCGATGCGTTACTTTTCTTGTCCTTGATTTCCGGAAGAAATCCTGAATTATTAATCGGTCAACATGTTATTGCCGCTCCCATTTTAAAGAACACAAAACTTGAGATCATCCCCACAGGATATATATTGATCAACTCCGGCCCCATTACATCGGTAGCGTATATCAGTAACACTACTCCAATTCCCGATGATAAGTATTCGTTAGCCGCATGCACCGCGATGGCCGGCGAAATGTTAGGCCTCCAGTCTATCTATCTCGATGCAGGTAGCGGCGCCGAAAAAGAAATCGGCGTGAGAATGATTGCTTCTGTTCGGAAATCGGTCAGTGTTCCGCTGATCGTCGGAGGCGGAATTAATAGCAGTCAAAAAGCATTGAATGCACTTGAAGCTGGCGCTGACATGATTGTGATTGGCAATGCCCTTGAGAAAAAACCAAATCTGCTAAGCGAGATCTCCGACAAAGTTTACGAGTGGAATCAAAGCATAGAAACAAGAAAATAGAAAGGGCATCGAGCAACACTGTAGTGATCCGATGCCCTCTTCAATTGTATCAATCAAAATAACTTTTCCTGCGGTGGTGTGATCCCTTTCAAGCGAAGGTAAACTGTTGTCTGACCTCTGTGATGGGTCTGGTGCTCAAAAGCTTTTTCCATAGCTGCACCGCGTGACACGTCAAACTTGTTAAACAATTTAACCATTTCACCCATTTTTGATTCCGGCATTTCATTGACTGCTGCAATGACAAAATCATAACTCGCCATGACTTCCTTGGCAACAGCATCTTTTGTTTTATACTTATCGGATTTCTCTAAAGAACCAAAAGGAACGGGATTTGCTTTACCAGATGCAGTCGAGGCAAAACCATAGTTAGCTTCAGCAAGATGAAGCATTTGTTGTCCAAAGGTCCGCATTTCCGCGGTTGGCTTAAAATTAACCACTTCATCTGTGGAAGCATTTAGATATTCCAAAGTATAAGCTTTGGCACGTTCCCAGTCGGTAACCATAACAGCAGTCCGGCTACTTGCTTCTTTCTGCTGTTTCTTTAACATTAAAGGCCACTAGCATCGTAACTGCTATCAATAAAGCAGCAGCCATCATCAGGTTTTTTGATTTTTTCATATTGTTGTGAAGTTTGAGCAAATCAAGTTAGAATGTATAAGTCAAAAATTTCTATTTCTTGATAATATTAATTTCATTACAAAAAATTAAATGTTTGATCGTGAATAACGAACAGCCTATGAAATCATTAACATCGTGCTTTATTATATTTTTACTCTTCCTCGGCTGTCGGCCCGGAATAAAGCAAGAGCAAATCAGTATGAAACAAGATCAACACTCTTTTTCAAAACCAGACCATGCCCGCGTTACACATTTGAACTGGAAAGCAAAAGTGGATTTTGACACGAAAACGATTCAGGCTGTTGCAACCTGGAACGTTGCAGACCGCCAAAGATGCGCAGGAAATTATCTTCGATACCAAAGGCCTTACCATTGAAAAAATACTCATCGACAATCAGCCAGCGGAACACAAGCTTGCTGAGGCCGATCCTATTCTCGGACAAGCTTTGTCGGTGTCACTAACGCCTGATACAAAAACGGTTTCAATTTTCTACAAGACCAATCCTCAAGCCGAAGCTTTGCAATGGCTTTCGCCGCAGCAAACGGCAGACAAAACCAATCCATTTCTCTTTACGCAATCTGAGGCTATTCTGGCCAGGAGCTGGGTGCCTTGCCAGGACTCCCCCAGCGTACGATTTACCTACGACGCCGAAGTGACAGTTCCAGCCAATCTGCTCGCGCTGATGAGCGCTTCAAACCCCAAAGAAAAAAATAGCACCGGTATCTATGCATTTACCATGAAGCAACCCATACCTTCTTATTTGTTGGCGCTTTCGGTTGGCGATATAAAGTTTCATGAGATCAGTCAGCGAAGTGGCATTTATGCTGAGCCTTCTCTGGTTGATACCGCAGCATGGGAATTTGCAGATCTGGAAAAAATGATTGCCGGCGCCGAAGAACTCTATGGTAAATATCGGTGGGACCAATACGATGTAATTGTCTTACCGCCCAGTTTCCCTTTTGGCGGAATGGAGAACCCACGACTCACTTTTGCAACGCCTACCATATTGGCTGGTGACCGTTCTCTTACCTCCCTTATAGCACATGAACTAGCACATAGCTGGTCTGGAAATCTGGTGACCAACGCAACATGGAATGACTTTTGGCTAAACGAAGGATTTACGGTTTACTTTGAACATCGAATCATGGAGAAACTATATGGCAGAGATTACTCGGAAATGCTGGCCTTGCTGGCGCTTGCAGGATCTTCACGAAACCGTCGATGACCTGAAGGCAAAAAATCAATATCGTGATACCAGACTGAAATTGGATCTGGCAGGCAGAAATCCTGATGAAGGCGTGACCGATATTGCCTATAACAAAGGATACTTCTTTCTACGCTCGATTGAAGAACAACACGGCCGCGATAAATTCGACAGTTTTGTCAAAGATTATTTTAATGAGAATGCCTTTAAAGCAATGGATACTGACGGATTTATAGCTTACCTGAAAAACTATTACCAAAAAAAATATTCCCTTACGATAGAAGATTCGTTCCTGAACGCCTGGATATTTACGGAAGGGCTACCCGCCAATTGCCCAAAGCCTGTTTCAACCCGGTTTGAAAAAGTAGACGACTTTTTGGCACAATGGAAAAATTCCGGAAAACTAGATGCTCAACAGGCAAAGGCATGGAGCACCCACGAATGGGTACATTTCTTAAGAAATCTTCCCGACTCCTATGACTGAATCTCAAATGCAGGCGCTGGACAAATTCGGAAGATTTACTGAGTCAGGCAACTCAGAAATATTAACTGAGTGGTTAACGAAAACCATTCAATATCAGTACACCCCTGCCAATGCAAGGCTCGAAGATTTCCTTATTCATACCGGAAGGAGAAAGTTCCTGAACCCACTGTATAAGGAACTCATTAAGACCGATGAAGGAAAAAAACGCGCGCTGGCAATCTATGAGAAAGCACGACCCAATTATCATTTTGTTGCCACCAATACATTTGACAAGCTGTTGAACTGATTTCAAAATCAAGATAACCTCCGTCACCCTAAACCTCTTTTATGTCTCTCTTCAAAAGTATTAAAACAACCGTCAATGTTTTGCAAAGTCTCGACCTTGCAAAGCTGGGTAAGCTTTCTCAGAAAGTCGATCTCAACAAAATGGTGGGGCTGGTAAGCAGTATGAAAGACGAGGATCTTCAAAAGCTTATCAAGTTTATGGAGGGCGGAAAGAAAAAGCATGAGTTCCCGGAAATCGATACGGACTTCTACGACTTGCATCAGCTTCTCACCAGCGAGGAACGCGCCGTTCAACTCCAGGTAAGAGAGTTCATGCAGAAAGAAATAAAGCCAATTGTTAATAGCTTTTGGTTAAGAGATGAGTTTCCGCATCAGATTATTCCTGAACTGGCGAAGCTAAATATCTGCGGATTGACTTATGAGGGTTATGGTTGCCCTGGCAAGTCGTCGCTGTTGGAAGGATTTATCGCGATGGAAATGGCGCGGGTAGATTGCTCGATATCGACTTTTTTTGGAGTTCAAAGCGGATTGGCTATGGGCTCGATTTATTACTGTGGTTCCGAAGAGCAAAAACAACAATGGTTGCCATCCATGCAAAAAATGGAACTCATCGGAGCGTTTGGCTTGACGGAACCCGAAGTAGGTTCTGGTGTAGCCGGGGGGTTAACCTGTACCTGCAAACGCAATGGCGACACATGGATCCTTAACGGACAAAAGAAATGGATCGGCAATGCCACCTTTGCAGACCTGACGGTTATCTGGGCTCGTGACCTTGACGATGGAAATGTCAAAGGTTTTGTTGTTGAAAAAGATAATCCCGGATTTAAAGCAGAAAAAATAAAAGGTAAGATGGCGCTTCGCATTGTACAAAATGCACTGATTACTTTGACCAACTGCGAGGTATCCGAAAGCAATCGATTACAAAACGCCAATTCATTCAAGGATACCGCGAAGGTACTTCGAATGACTCGCGCAGGCGTCGCCTGGCAGGCAGTGGGTTGTGCGCGGGGAGCGTACGAAAGTGCCCTTCGATATACCAATGAGCGTAAACAATTTGGTCGGACGATCAGCAGTTTTCAAATGGTGCAGGATTTATTGGTGATGATGTTGAGTAATCTCACCGCCATGCAGACGATGGTTTGCCGACTTGTCACAACTCCAGGACAATGGTAAACTTACCGACGAGCAGGCATCTCTGGCCAAGGTATTCTGTACCTTACGAACCCGTGACATCGTGAGCCATGCGCGTGAACTCTTCGGCGGAAATGGTATTCTGATCGATTACGATATTGCCCGATTTGTCGCCGATGCAGAAGCAATTTATTCGTACGAAGGCACAAAGGAAATCAATACACTTATCGTTGGACGCGCCATTACAGGACAGAGCGCATTTATTTAGTTTCAGGCATGACACCTGCGTTGGCCACCTGCAGAACAATCCACAAGCCGGTTCAGTCAACTTTTTCGACAATTCAGTATTTTAAATAATACTGATGAGATTTTTTTAATTGATGGCTTACAACGTCTGAAGTACTTTTCGTGTCTATTCGTTAATGCCGTTAAGAATTATGTTTACCAAAAGGATCATATTATTAATCATAGGTATTTTTGTGGCCATCGCTATTTGCCTTTCGACCAGCCTTTTTGGAATGCGAATGGCTCAAATCCCACCCTACAAATCTTCCAGCGCTCCATTAAAAGCGGATTCTGATTTCGTCCTTGTAATTGACCGGTACATTGATGGGAACACCATGATAACTAAGTTTTAAAGCACCCTCGTAACGCACTTCAAAGGTTTTTCCGCCAATCATTCCCAATAGGGTATCCATAAAACCGAGTTCCTTAATAGCAAGTTTCACCTCGATGGGAACAGTAAATTCATCGTTCGCGGGAATAACGGTTTTCAGTTCCTGATCGACGGAAGCAGCCTTCTTACCATTAAGAAAAATATCAACCTTAATCTTTTTGAGTTTTCCCCGCATGGAATTCGGATTGTAAAAAATTGCGTTTGCCTTTAACATCGGATCGGAGCTTGCATCCACAACAACATCTTTAATTTGTCGCAGCACGATGTCTTCCTTTGGGCGTTTGCATCCCGACCACGGCAATGACAAACAGGAAAAAAAGACTTAAAAAAATCCCGGCGTTAAAAGAATCCTGGCTAATACTTGCAATTTCTTTGATTCATTTTTTGATCATTTCAGCTTTGGACCATTTAAGTATAGACATTCTGAGCCATAATTTGTTACACCATTTGCCGACATTCATTTTATTTGCACTCATAATTTGATTCCGGTGAATTCAACCTTTGATGCCCTCGCGGATGGCCTTGCTGAAAATGGTTATGCCGTGACCGAACAATTTTTAAGCCACGAATGAAGTAAAAAACATCCTGGATTTACAGGAATTTCAAGCTGGATCAGAGTATTTTAAAAAGGCTGGCATCGGCAAAAATCAAAATCATCAAATTAACGAATCGATTCGCGGTGACTATATTCATTGGATCGACAAAAATTCAGCTCCAGATCCCCTGAAAGTCTATTTAGATAAGCTGGGACATTTAGTTCAATTCCTGAACGAAAGCCTTTTTTTAAGCCTCAAGGATTATGAGATACACCTGACCGTTTATCCGGCCGGAACCTTTTACAAGCGGCATTTGGATCAGTTCAATCGTGATGATCATCGGAAATTGTCGGTCATCTGTTATTTGAATGCTAATTGGACAACAGATCAAGGCGGTCAATTGCGCATGTTTCTTCCGAACGAAAAAACCGTCGAAATATTGCCCACTGCAGGAAGACTGGTCTGTTTTCGCAGCGATCAGATCGAACATGAAGTATTGCCGGCAACACGAACACGATTAAGCCTAACTGGATGGATACTGGATCAATACACTTCGCTGAAGCACTTGTAAAAAATCCGGGTTGTCTTACGAAAGCTTATGAATTTTGATTTTAGATTTGTAGCCCACTTTATTATCCTATGAAGAAATATTTCTTAAAGCTTTACCACTACAATGCCTGGTCGAACAAACGTGTATTGAATTGCATAAAACGGCAAACGGTAAGCGATGAAAAAATACTTACCATCATGGGTCATATTGTGGCGGCCCAATTTCTTTGGCTTCATCGCATCAAGGGATTGCCCCCGCCTGATGTCAAGTTGTGGGGAACTTATACTTTGGATCAGCTCCTTGTCATGGCAGAAGACGCGGGCCAGCAATGGATCGACTTTGTTGAGAGCAACGAGAATTTTGATCGCGAGCTTACCTATAAGAACTACCTCAACGAGCCTTACACCAATAATGTGGAAATGATCATGATCCACCTGGTGAATCATTCATCCTATCATCGCGCACAGATTGCTATGTTATTGCGTCAAAAGGGATTTGAACCGATCAATACTGATTTCATCACCTATGATCGGGTGATGCGCGGCCAGTTGCAGGAGTAGCATTAAAATCGTTGCTAATTTTTGGCGTGCTCTTTCAGATAATGTTCTTTCAAAATATCTTCGGCAAAATCGTTTGTCAAATCCCGGACAACGGAGTGAATATGGTTCGCATTGTTTTGCGTGTTATCAAACTCAATCAATAACATTGGGCCTTGTATCCGATAATAATGTCCTTTGCCTGGCCTTAAACTTCCTGCCCAGGCAAAGCTCAGATTTTCAATGCCCGCAGCTTTGATTTTGTTCATTAGCGTTGTCGAAAAACCCAATTCATAATTTTTTACATATACATCCAGCAGGGTCATGAACAATTTTTTCTGCTGGTCATTCATATCGGGATACGATATCCCTTTCGGCGTCAGCGTCGTTGCTTTTCGTTTATTTTCTGAAAGGATTTCCGAATAGGCAGTTTCAGCAATCACTGCGATTTGCAATTGAGCCGATGAAAACGAATTTACCAAGCGCAAATCCCATCGCCGATTCATCTTTGAGAATTTGCTCTCCCTTTCTTTTTCCCGACGGAATCGTTGCAGGGTTGGATCCAAAAAAAGACGGCGTAGATGATTCCATTTTGTTATTAACGGCAGCAAAATTCAATGAAATATGATGTCCTTCTAATCTCCATCCCCATGGCTTGTCCTTAGCAGGCGTTCCAAAAATTGAAAAAAAGTACTTCTTTGGATCGCGATACGTATCATCAGCACTCCGATTTTCCACTTCACGCAATACGTTTTCCAGGGTCATAACATCCGTTGCTTTCTTATATCCTTGCACGCTTAACGAGGCCTTCAATAAATTGAGCGCAGCATCCAGCTGAGGTTGCGTGAGATCATGCAATGAAACTCCATTTCGAAAACGAGGAACATAATGCCAGTTAAATCGCTCTTCATCATCCATTTTAAATTGGATTTGGGACTTTAACATCGGCGCTAAGAAGGTTCAAAAAAGCGTTGGCCGTTCCGGAAAGGTCAATTGACTGCCCCACGCTTTGATGGAAATACAGCGCTAATAATATCACGAACAGTATTCTTTTCATTGGATCTGACCCGTTAAGTAAATCACCTCAAAAAATTTAAAACCATGAGCGGAAATGTAAATTCCCTGACATTTTGATGGCCTTACAAAATCCATCTTTGAATTCTAATCGTAATTTAAGACATCTTATGAAAATAATCGTCTCTCTTCTGATTCTTGCTGTTGCAATACAGTCCGTTTATGGACAATCTGATGAATTTCGTAAACAGCATTTTAACGTAAAAAAGAATGTAGCCATTGGAAGGATACGATCCCGTAAGCTACTTTGATGGTGCCCCATTGGAGGGTGATCCGGACCTAAAATTTGTCTATAAAGGCGTCACCTACCAGTTTGCTTCTGCAGCCAACCTTGCAAAATTTAAACTTACGCCCGACAAATACGAACCAGCTTATGGAGGATGGTGTGCTTACGCAATGGGGGAAACTGGCGAAAAAGTAAAAATTGATCCGGAAACCTTTAAGATTTTAGACGGCAAGCTGTACCTATTTTACAATTTTTGGGGGAACAATACGCTGGAAGATTGGAAGAAGAATGAAAAAAAATTGAAAGATGCTGCTGATCATAATTGGAAAAATATTGTTAGATAAGTTTTAGTTTGCGAATTCGTGGGACTAAGGGTATTTTATTAATGATATCAATTAACTTAAATTGGAACTTATATCATGTCTGCTATGAATTTAACGGAAGCCTGTTCTAATATCTTAGTCTCAATTGACTGACCTCGTGGATCAGATTCGTGAAAGCGATTTTGTGAAACCTGCTGAAACATTAAGCCACTCCACGATCGGACAACATCTGAGGCATACCCTGGAATTTTTCATGTGCTTTGAGCATGGCTTTGACAAAGGACTTATTAATTACGACAAACGGGCGCACGATAAGCTTATTGAAAGTGATAAATTTTTAGCCCTTGCTTCTATTGGCCGGATATCCGATTTCGTCAATAACCTGACCGACAAACCGTTAAAATTGGAAGTGGGATATGATCTGGAGCATGAAACTTTCCTGACCATCGACACCACTGCTACACGGGAATTGGTTTATAACATAGAACATGCAGTTCATCACATGGCAATCATGAAAATTGGCGTGAGGGAAATTGCTTCTTATATAAAACTTGCCCCGGATTTTGGAATTGCAGCCTCTACGATCCGGTATAAGGAAAATTCAGTACCTACAGCTCACTAGTCCCGGCTTTGAGAATGTTTTTTGTTAAAGACGTTGCTCGCAGCAATTTTTTTATTCGACTAAAAAGCTGGGAGTATTGGCCATTTGGAATTATTCAATTCCCGGTGATCGTTTATTTCCTTTGGTTATCGCGTAAGGGCACGATCGTTTTTTTTCTTCTCTGCCTCAAACCCGGGAATTGTCATGGGCGGAATGTTCGGAGAATCAAAATATGATGTGCTGAAAAAGGTACCCTCGCGTTATACGGCCATCACAACCTTTATAAAAACGCCTTGCGAAAAAAATGACGTTATCAACAAGATGGAACATCAAGGCTTAAAATTGCCAGTCATTTTCAAACCGGATTTGGGCGAACGAGGATTTATGGTTCAGCGGATTAATACCGAATCCGATATTGAAAATTACCTCTCCAGGATGAAATATTCTTTCATGATTCAGGAGCTAATAGACCTACCGTTGGAATTTGGAGTTTTTTATTTGCGCTATCCAAGTCAGCAAAAAGGACAAGGTTACTTCTATCGTGATGAAAGAAATGCTATCGGTCACAGGAGATGGTATTTCCACGCTCGAAATACTTATACAACGCAAGGACAGAGCAAAATTGCAATGGGAAACCTTGAAAAAAACCTACGCCAGCCAGTTAAATGAAATTGTTCCCAAAGGAAAGACAATTGAACTGGTTTCAATTGGCAATCATTGTTTGGGCACGAAATTTTTGGATGGAAGTCACCTCATCAACGATAAACTCTCGGCCACATTTGACGAGATGAGTAAACAAATTGAGGGTTTTTACTTTGGCCGATTTGATTTGAGATGTGCTTCGCTGGAAGATTTGTACAATGGCAACGTAAAAATATATGGAGTTGAATGGATGTGGTGCAGAACCTGCTCATATTTATCATCCAGGCTACTCAGTTTTTAAAGCTATAGGTGTGCTGTTGAATCATTGGAGAAATATTTTTTTAATCGCTCGCGAAAATGTAGAACGTGGAACTTCCTATATTCCTTTCAAAGAAGCCAAAATGTATTACAAAAAATTTAAGGCGGCTACCCAGGTATCATGATTGCAACTGTAAATTTTTTGTTGGGCTTTTTTTTCAGCTTCATCGGCTCAATTCCGCCCGGCACCATTAATCTCACCTGCGTTCAACTTGGCCTTGAAAAAAAAATTGGCATCGCGTGGAGGTTTGCTGCAGTATGTTCCGTACTGGAATATCCCTATGCCTGGATAGCGGTGGAGTTTGCTGAATGGATTACTTCTTCGCCATTAGTGGTGGAAAATATGCAACTCATTGCCGCGATCGTGATGACCGCTGTTGGGGATTTTAACATTATGGTCGTCTTTCAAGCCTTCAACGCTTACAACAAAACTAAGCGAAAGCGCCTACATGAGGGGCATTGTGCTAAGCATCTTGAATCCTTTGGCGATTCCTTTTTGGGTTGGAACCACAGCTTATTTGAATAGTTTAAACTGGATTGATTTGTCCACTCCAGCAGGTCTTCATGGTTATCTGGTAGGCGTTGTCTTAGGCACGTTCATACTCTTGATGATACTTGTATACCTGGCAAAAAAAATCATTTCTCAATTCACGCAAAGTTCATGGCTTAACAAAATCCCGGGAGCAGCGCTGATTATTTTGGGTATCTATGCCTTCATTCAATATTTATTTTGAAATGGCATTTGTCTTGAAATAAAAAAGCCCGGCGGTCCGGGCTTTCTATCTATTGATATCTTAATCTCAATATACAAGGCTTTTCTCTGTCATAAACTCTGCGATCTGAACAGCATTGGTAGCAGCTCCTTTGCGTAAATTATCCGCTACAATCCACATATTCAAAGTATTGGGCTGAGATTCATCCCTGCGCAGCCTTCCCACAAAAACTTCGTCCCTGTTTTTGGAATTGATCGGCATTGGGTAGATGTTGTTCTTAGGATCATCCTGAACAATAACACCTGGCGCAGTTGCCAATATCGAACGTACTTCACTCAAATTAAAATCTTCGTGAAATTCTACGTTCACGGCTTCGGAGTGCCCGCCAATAGAAGGTATTCTTACCGTGGTTGATGTTACGCCAATGGAATTATCACCTAAAATTTTCCGCGTTTCATTCACCATTTTCATTTCTTCCTTGGTGTATCCGTTATCCAGGAATGAGTCGATATGCGGAAGCGCGTTCATGTCGATCGGGTGTGGATAAACCTTTGGTCCATTGACCCCTTTACGTTCATCCATCATTTGTTGAACGGCGTCCTTTCCTGTTCCTGTAACAGACTGATACGTTGAAACTACAATTCGTTTCAATTTATATTGAACGTGAAGCGGCGCCAACGCCATCACCATCTGAATGGTTGAACAATTGGGATTTGCAATGATCCGGTCATCAATGGTCAGTTCGTGTCCGTTGATCTCAGGAACAATAAGCTTTTTAGTAGGATCCATGCGCCATGCAGATGAATTGTCGATAACAATAGTGCCTGCTTCCGCATATTTTGGAGCCCATTCCAAAGAAGTTCCTCCTCCAGCTGAAAAAATAGCAATATCAGCAGCCAGCTTGCAGCCTTCCTCGATACTCTTAATCGTATATTCCTTATCCTTAAATTTTATCTTTTGCCCAACAGACTTTGCTGAGGCAATTAAATAGAGCTCATCAAATGCAAAACTTCTTTCCTCTAATACTTTGAGGATCTCCTGGCCTACCAATCCGGTGGCTCCTACTACTGCGAGTTTCATTTTTGTTTTTATATTTAAGGATTGCAAAAGTAATATTTCCCGTTGTGCTTATGAAAAACAAAATGCAAATATGTTGGGTTTCCAACCTGCAAACGTTTACAGCTAAAATTTATTTTACATTTTCGCTCCTCTGTGTTACCCAACTAGCGTTAGCTCAGTTCGCGGATGATTTTTCCGACAATGATTTTACGAGCTCTCCCCCCTGGACGGGCGATGATTCGCGATTCATTGTTTCCGATAACCAGCTAAAGCTTGAAGCTCCCACCGAAGATGGTGTTGCCTTTCTTTCAACCATTTCTCCAGTTGGAACCAGACGCAACTTGGGAATTCAAACTCAAAATGGAATTCAATCCTTCCGCGAGCAATTATAGCAGGGTGTATCTGATGGCCGACCAGCCTGATCTTTCAGG
Organism: uncultured Bacteroidota bacterium; assembly: GCA_963846745.1. Taxonomy (GTDB): domain Bacteria; phylum Bacteroidota; class Bacteroidia; order Cytophagales; family Cyclobacteriaceae; genus Chryseolinea. The sequence goes on from CAWJXE010000013.1 coordinate 62,816, forward strand.
AGCATTAAATGGATACTTCGTCATGATTGGTGACAGCAAAGATGAAGTCAGCCTGTACAGGCAGACTGGAAGCGACATTTTCAAAAATAATTGATGGACGCGATGGTATTCTCAACCTGTCGACCGATAGAAATTGGAATACGCGTGCTCCGGAATGAGGACGAAGGATGGCAAGTATTTACAGATCTGGGCCTAACGGGAAATTATTTCCTGGAAGGTGCCATGGAGGACAGCATGTTCATGACGTCAAGGTATTTTGGCCTCCTTTGTTCGTATACTGCCACACGATCCGATAAATTTTTCTTTGATGATTTTAACATTCAGGGAAATGCAACAAATGATGACATTGCTCCAGACTTGGTGAACCTTGAAACCAAGTCTTCGCACGAACTCATCCTCGTATTTTCGGAGCCGTTGGAAGCCGAAAGCGCGACAAACGTGGAAAATTTTACGGTTAGCCCTGCCGTTGGAAATCCCGTGGCAGCTGTTCTCCATTCTGATCAAAAAACACTGTGCCTTGGAATTTGATAGACATTTCTCAGAAAACACCCTGTCCGTCCTGACCATTGCAGGTATAGCCGACCTGTCCGGAAATCTGATGAAGCCGCTTGACAAAGAATTTTTTTTCGTGCCCCCGGTTAAGGTCGATTCAAAAGCGGTTATCATCTCGGAAATATTTGCCGATCCCTCGCCCGCGGTTGGATTGCCTGAATCAGAATTCGTTGAGATCTACAACCGGCATGACCAAGCCTTTAATCTTTCTGGTTGGAAATTCACGGATCAAAGTTCTTCAGCGACATTGCCTGATTTTATTTTGCCTTCGCGGGAATATGTTGTCCTTACTTCGGAAAACAGTACTTTCCCTGTTTCGGAAAAAGTACTTCGATTGTCAGATTTTCCGACATTGAATAATAGCGCTGACGTTTTGATCTTAAAAGATGGAAACGAGAACACGATAGATTCAGTAAACTATTCGGACAGTTGGTACAAGGATGAAGATAAGCGCGAAGGTGGATGGACATTGGAAATAATTGATCCTGATAACATCTGCAGCGAGCACCAAAACTGGGTAGCTTCCGAAGGCGATACAGGCGGAACACCAGGAACACAAAATTCTGTATTTGCGAACAAACCTGACCTAACGGGACCAAAATTGCTTTCCGCCATTCCCATTAGTCCTTTTGAGCTTCAGCTCAAATTCGACGAAAAACTTGAAAAGCACGTTCCAGAAGGCCTTGCCTTTAATATTGACCCTTTGCTGGAGGTAGGAGCGGTTTCTTTTTCCAATGCTTCCCTTACGACGCTGAAGGTTTCACTGGTGCACGAAATCCAGCCGGGTATTGTCTATTCGATCAACGCGGAAAATCTTTATGATTGCGCCGGGAATCTTATTCAGCCAGAAGAAGCGACGGCAGAATTTGGGTTGCCCGAAGGAGCAGACAGCCTGGATGTTTTGATCAACGAAATCCTGTTTAACCCCAGGCCTACTGGCGTAGATTTTGTTGAAATTGTCAACTCGTCCGCGAAATTCATCAACCTTAGGAATTGGTCGCTGGCCACCCTGGAAGACGGTAGTATTAAAAAATAAAACAGTCCTGTCAGGTGAAGACTTTCTCTTGAAACCTGGAGGTATTTTGGCCGTCACAGAAAACTCCAATATTCTGATGGGAGAATATTTAACATCACAGGAACAGCATTTCCTACAAGTAAATGATTTACCAGTTTTTAATGACGATCTGGGGTCTGTCGCCGTCGTGGATGCAACAGGTAACGTGATTGATTATTTTCACTATTCCAAAGAGATGCATTCAGTCTTCATCAAGGACGACGAAGGAGTTTCCCTCGAACGCATTTCTGCAACCAATTCTTTACCGGATCAAAATTGGAAATCTGCAAGTTCCTCCGTCGGTTTTGCAACACCTGGATATGTAAACTCCAACGCGCTGCCAGAGTCGTCCATTACTTCAGAGGTTTTAAAAGTAGAGCCTGAAATTTTTAACCCTTTGGGAGGTCAAAACAATTTTGCCCTCATTCATTATAATTTTGAACAAGGTGGACGTGTTGCTAATGTAAAAGTATTCGATTCTCAAGGCCATCTGATCAAAGAACTTGCAAACAACGATGTTGTGGGTACAACAGGCTTTTATCGCTGGGACGGTGATCGTGATGATGGAACAAAAGCGAGCATTGGTTACTACATGATTTGGTTTGAAACTTTTGACGATCAGGGGGTCGATACAAAATTATCAAGCGCGAGTAGCCATCGCGGCTTCATTTTGATTATTAATCCAAGCGACCAGTCTGCTTCAATTTTTATAAATGAACACCTTTCCTTCTCCTTTTTTTGTGATATAGCCGCGATACATTCCCTCCGTGCAGAATGGCATCGTAAAATTCCCTTGGCGATCTAAGGCGATGATACCACCATCTCCTCCTAGTCTGGGCAATTTTTTTAGAACCACTGAATCTCCGGCCTCGCGAACGGAAAGGTGAGCGTATTCCATCAAGGCGTGCACATCATGGGCAACGTTCAGCCTGATGAAAAATTCACCCCAACCTGTCGCGGATACCGCGCACGTTAGATTATTCGCGTATGTGCCGGCACCAATAATGGGCGAATCGCCTACACGTCCATATTTTTTGTTTGTCATTCCGCCCGTTGAAGTGCCAGCCGCCAGGTTTCCATGGCTATCAAGGGCCACGCAACCTACTGTTCCAAATTTTTGTTCGTACCGACGTCGCTCGTATTCTCATTTCCCTTCAATCGTAATAATTGTTGATAACGGATCGAATCAAAAAAATAGGAGGGTGGAACGATCTCCAATCCCTGTTCTTCTGCAAATGCCTCGGCACCCCGTCCCACCAGCATGACATGATTTGATTTTGTCATGACCGCGTACGCTGCAGCAATTGGGTTTTTAATGGTTGTGACACCTGCTACTGCTCCAGCCATAAGATTGCTTCCGTCCATGATGGAGGCATCAAGCTCATTACGCTCGTCGTGGGTGAAAACAGCACCCTTTCCAGCATTGAACAATGGGGAATCTTCCATTATTTTTATCGCTGCGATAACTGCATCTACGCTTTTTCCACCGCTCTCAAGAACTGCAAAGCCGCTATCAAGCGCTTCCTGTAGCTTAGTAGAGGTATGCCTTTTCTTTCTCCGGGCTCAAATTTGCTCGTGTGATTGTCCCAGCGCCTCCATGAATCACCAGGGTAATGGGGCCTGAATCCGTGTGGTCAGCGATTTTTTCACCGGAATTCGAACTGCAACAATAAAGCAAACAGGGATATGATAACCGTGATTAGTGTATGTTTCATGTACTGACAGGCATTAGAAAGAGATATATTTAAGGTTAAATCAAACATTCTGGAATTTATTGTATAATATTTTTTGTTTTCGTGGTCGACCGCATAATTTTGCGCATCTTTTACCTAACGGAGTAACAACTATGGCTAAGAATAAAAAGTCATCCACCAAGGCAGCGAAAAAATCTCCTGCTAAAGCAAAGCCTGCTGCAAAAGTGAAGGCGAAAAAAACTACACCTGCTAAGGCAAAAAAGGCTGCTCCGAAGAAGGTTGTTAAAAAAGCTGCTCCCAAGGCCGCGAAAAAAATTGCTCCGAAAAAGGCTGCTCCGAAAGCAGTGGTTGCTAAAAAGGAAGCTCCGAAAAAAGAGACAGCAAAAAAAGTAGCACCTCCAAAGGTAGAGAAGTCGGAAAAAATTGAGAGACCTGCACCGCTTCCAAAAGCGGCCACGCCTCAAGTTGAAAAACCAATGCCAGTTGCTCCTCCGAAGCCTGCGCCCCCACAATTAAGTATTTTCCCTGTGCCAAATCAAAGACCCATTGCCCATAAACAAACCAATAGTTCTTCAGGTGATACGCGAACCCGCTATTCGGAAGACGAATTAAAAGAGTTTGAATTATTGATTCACAAAAAGCTTGATAAAGCTCGTGATGAATATAGAATTTTGAAAGAAACACTCAATCGCAACAACGATGAGGGTACCGATGCCACGTCCGGTGGAAACACAAAAGTTTTAGAGGACGGAGCAGAAACAGCTGAAAAGGAAAACTTAAGTCAATTGGCAGCTCGCCAGCAAAAATATATCATGAATCTTGAGAACGCCTTAGTTCGCATCAAGAATGGAACTTATGGAATTTGCTCGGTAACTGGCAAGTTGATTCCTAAAGAGAGACTGATTGCTGTTCCTCATACGACCCAGTCTATTGAGGCAAAAATGATGCAGCACGATTAGTCATAACCCTTTTACAAAAATCCATTTGGACTTTTTACAAAACCATATTGAGGCACTTATCTTCTGTTCACCTACGCCTATCCGTCTGGGTGAAATACGGGGATGCCTGTCAGAGATGTTTAATGCCGATGTTCCTGAAGAGGATATTCAGGGTGCTATTCAACGATTGGAAGAAAAATATCAGGCAGAAGAATTTTCATTTCAACTTTTCAAAGCCGCTGGAGGGTATCAATTCCTGACCAAGCCAGCTTACCAGGCAAGCATAGGGATCATGCTCAAGCAGCAATCGAAGAAACGCCTTTCGACATCGGCGATGGAGACACTTTCGATCATTGCTTACAAGCAACCGATCTCCAAGACCGAAATCGAAAATATCCGGGGTGTAAATTGCGACTACGCCGTGCAAAAATTACTGGATAAAGGCCTTATTGAAATCACAGGTAAAGCTGAAACAATAGGCCGTCCAATGCTGTACGGCACGACCGTAAAATTTATGGAATACTTCGGCATCAATGACATTGCAGAATTACCGACTCCTAAAGAATTCGTAACCGAAGTAAATTCAATCGGCGAGAACTTGGATCAAAGCGAGACCTTAGATCAAAAGGAGTCTAATGGCGAAGCGTAATACATCGAGAGGAGCGGGCCGACGTTCTGCGCCACCTTCGCGGACTGATTCCCCTAAAAAAAATTTTAGCGGAAAACCAGGCGGCGGGCCACGTAAATCATCGCCAGGAAAATCTTACGGGAAATCCGCTTCCGGGAAGACCTTTCGACTCGGACAGGAGAGAACGCCCCACATCAAACAGAAAATTCGATTCAAATCGGTCTGAAAAATCTTTCGAAAAGGAAAAACGCCCTTACGGAAAAAAGAAAAATTTTTCATCCTCAAATAGTGATCGGCCCTATCGAAAATTTGACGCTGACGAATCCAAGAGAACACCTTACAAAAAGGACAGGAGGGAAAGTCCTACATCAAATAGAAATTTCGATTCAAATCGGTCAGAAAAATCTTTCGATAAGGAAAAACGTCCTTACGGAAAAAAGAAAAATTTTTCATCCTCAAATAGTGATCGGCCCTATCGAAAATTTGACGCTGACGAATCCAAGAGAACACCTTACAAAAAGGACAGGAGGGAAAGTCCTCAACATCAAATAGAAATTTCGATTCAAATCGGTCAGAAAAATCTTTCGATAAGGAAAAAAGGCCTTACGGAAAAAAGCAAAATTTTTCATCCTCAAATAGTGATAAGCCCTATCGAAAATTTGACGTCTGACGAATCCAAGAGAAGACCTTATAAAAAGTTTGATAAAAAAGATTCCGGCGAAAAAAGACCTTATAAAAAAGACTTTACAGCCAATGGACCCTTCTACATCATTGAGAAGAGAAAATAGCTATAAAAAATTCGATGGTCCATCTGAACAGCCAAAAAGAAAAAGCTCGACGAGTTTTTCAGATCGGAAGTCAACAGAAAGCTTTAAGAAGGCTGAAGGTAGCTAAGAGGCGGGTAGTCGAAGACGTTGAAGCTCCTGTCCAAACTGAAAAAATAAGGCTTAACAAATTTATCGCAAATAGCGGCGTTTGCTCCCGGCGCGAGGCAGATGAGCTCATCAAAATGGGTGTGATCTCTGTAAATGGAAAAACCATTACGGAATTAGGCTATAAGGTAAACCCTGGCGACGAAGTGCGCCACGAAAGCAAAGTGCTCCGCGCAGAAAAACCGGTTTATATTCTGTTGAACAAACCGAAAGGATTTCTGACCACTACAAGCGATCCTCAGGAGCGCAACACGGTTATGCACCTCATCGGAAATCACATAAAAGAACGGATCTATCCCGTTGGACGTTTAGACCGAAATACAACTGGACTGCTATTGCTCACAAATGACGGGGACCTTGCAGACAAACTGATGCATCCTTCGTACAATGCGAAAAAGATCTATAAAGTCGAGCTTGACAGGCCGATAACGAAGGGAGATGCCCAACTTATCCTGGAGGGAGTCCAATTAGAAGAAGGAAGAGCGATGGTAGATGACGTAGCCGTTATTTCAGAAGATAAGAGAACCGTCGGTATTGAAATACACATCGGATGGAATCGCGTGGTACGACGAATTTTTGAAGCCTTAAATTACGAAGTAGTAAAGCTTGACCGATCGGTTTATGCGGGGCTGGATAAAAAAAATCTTGGACGAGGTGAATGGAGATTTTTAACGAAAGAGGAATTGGTGAGGTTAAAGCATCTTAAATAAAATTGAAATGCTCCTTTGCTTGTTAGGCGTTCTCTAACACAATTCTGAACTTACTTCCTTTACCAAGTTCGGAATCAACAAAAATTATCCCTTTGATTTTATTCAGTGCCTCTTTTACAATGTAAAGTCCAAGGCCCGTTCCTTCCGTATCCTCTGAGGCTCTGAAAAACATGTCGAATATTTTAGGAACATTTTCCTTTGAAATACCCCTACCGTTGTCCTCCACGGCAATCTCGACAATATGCCTGTTCCTTTTAAATGTTACATGTATAAAAGGATTGGGCTGATCGAGATTGTGATACTTAACCGCATTGGTCAGCAGATTGCTGAGTATTATTTTCAGCTGATTATAGTCAGACTTAAACGTATGGCTGGGATGAGCCTGATAATTTAGAGATATTGCGGAGGCCCCTTTATTAAATCTGATATCGGCTGTCGTCTCTTCAATTAATTCCCTAAGGTCCAGTTCCTCTATTTTGACATCGATTTTTTTGCTTCGCGATAAATTCAAAATATCGCTGATGATCAAATCCAATTTTTTAATTCTTTCTTCGATAATATTCATGAAGGTCCTTGCCTTTTCTTCCTGCAATTCAATCCTGCCTAAATAGGTCAGACCAAGAATAGAAGCGATGGGAGTTCGTAAATCATGCGATGTGCTGGAGAGGAAACTGTCAAGTTCCTTATTTTCCTCATTCAATTTTTGGCGTTCATCCTCCAGAAACCACATCACCATACTCATCCCCATGAGTGAAATCAACAATAGATCAACAGCCCCAAAAAGATCGAGACCTCGAACTTGTGTTACCCAAAAGGTTTAGCAGTCTTATTGTAAAATTATAGAGCTGGTATATGCTAAAAATAATCAGGGAGCTCGTGAGTAGTTGTTGCCCAAATCCTTTCGAAAACTTTTTATTTGTCCACACGACAATTCCCGCCACCAAGAAGCCGATGCCGGTAATGATTGCCCGGCTGCCTGAACTTATAAGGTAATGAAAAAAGACACCCGATTGACTGAATGCCACGATAGAGAATAATGCAATAATAAAGGAAACGAGAAGAACTAAACTAAATCGCTTCCGCGAAAATGCCTTGTCATAAATAAGTTCATACGTACCCCTCAGGATAAAAATGATTTGCAGAAAACAGCACAACTGGGCGATAATGCTTAGAATAGTTCTTTGCATCGATCGCTCATCCAGCAAAAAAACCAGTCACAATCCCCGAACTAACCATGTAAAACGGCAAATGCAATCCAACTGTATGACCAGGTATGAAGAAATAGGCGGCGATACAGCATGCCGAAATGGCGGAAAATGAAAAAAAAGATCAATCCAAGAATAATTTCGGAGAGATGGATGTAGATCACACGTGTTTCGTAATCTGACAAGTCAGATAAATCCATTCATTTCAAATTTTAAATAAAAATTAAATGTAAGGATACAAATACTCTTTGCTAAATTATCAAAATTGAACATTGATTATAATAAAAAAAAGCCTCGGCAAGGAGGCTTTTCTGAGTGGTGATGGAGGGAATTGAACCCCCGACACAAGGATTTTCAGTCCTTTGCTCTACCAACTGAGCTACATCACCAAAAAATGAGGCACAAAAGTATGTAAATTTCAATTCCATGCAAAGTCTGATCAGGATTAATAGGATTTGATCAGGATTAATAGGATTCATGAATGGAGTAGATTTTCAGGATTTATGCATATTTCATAGGTTTATAAATCATTTTTCAAATGTTCAGACCTGCCTGAAAGTTTCAGCAGTGGGCACTTGGATATTGCATTAAGTCGGATATGATTCAACAGATCGCGTTTATTATCATTTTAGGTACGGCAATTTATTTTATTCGGAAGCGGATCTTATTTATCCGTAAGACCATCAATCTAGGCAAAGACAAATCTTTAAACGACCGGCCTGAGGAACGGCTAAAAAAAATGCTTTTGGTGGCATTTGGCCAAAAGAAAATGTTTAAACGCCCCATGCCCGCCATCCTGCATTTCTTTATTTACGTGGGGTTTCTCATCATTAATCTGGAGGTTTTAGAATTTGTCATCGATGGATTAGTGGGTACGCACCGAATTTTTGCGCCGTTCTTGGGAGGGTTTTATAATGTTTTGATGAACGTTTTCGAATTTCTGGCCGTGGCCGTTCTTGTGTCGTGTGTCATTATGCTGCTGCGAAGGAATGTCTTGAAACTAAAAAGATTTTGGTCCGCCGAAATGACATCGTGGCCCACGGCTGGATGCCAACATCATCTTGATTACTGAAATAGTCTTAATGGTCGCAATTCTCACCATGAATGCTTCCGATCAGATTACTGCAAGGAAGGTCTGTAGAACACTATCCGCCCACAGGACCCCTCCTGTTCAGTGGCATGTTCACCCCAGCACTACAGCACGTCAACACTTCGACACTAATTCTCATCGAACGCGCGGCCTGGTGGTTTCATATCGTAGGGATTTTGGGTTTTGCCGTCTACATCACATATTCAAAACACCTTCACATTTTCCTGGCTTTTCCGAATACCTATTTTGCAAATCTGGAACCGAAAGGGCATATGGAAAACATGCCTGTTGTGACGAACGAGGTAAAAATGATGCTCGGTTTAGGGGAAGCGACTCACGCAGCCTCCCGCAGCTCCCGGAAGATTTGGTGCAAAAGATATCAATGATCTTGTCTTGGAATAATTTGCTGGCAGCATATTCGTGTACCGAATGTGGGCGATGCACATCGGAATGCCCGGCAAACATCACCGGGAAAAAACTTTCACCGCGAAAAATCATGATGGATACCCGCGATCGAATGGAGGAAGTGGGGGCGAGCCTGGAGAAGAATGGAAAAGGATTGAACGATGGAAAGACTTTGCTTGGAGATTATATTACCAAGGAAGAAATCAATGCGTGTACGAGCTGTAATGCTTGCGTTGAAGCCTGTCCGGTGATGATTAATCCATTGGAAATAATTCTGGAATTGAGAAGGTACGTGGCCATGGAGGAATCGGGATCACCACCTTCGTGGAATTCCATGTTTCAAAATATCGAAACCAGCTTTGCGCCGTGGAAATTTTCTCCCTGCCGATCGTTTTAATTGGGCGAATGAAATAAAAAAATAGAACATGCCTGAAATACCTTTTGAAATTCCCACGGTTGCAGCCTTAAAAGGCAAAGGCGAGGAGCCGGAAATCCTTTTTTGGGTTGGATGTGCTGGGTCATTTGATGATCGATATAAGCGCGTTACAAAGGCATTCGTTAAAATTCTTAATGCTAATAAAGATAAAATTCGCGGTGCTTGGCACTGAAGAAACTTGCACGGGTGATCCTGCCCGAAGAGCAGGCAATGAATTTCTCTTTCAGATGCAGGCGATGAATAACATTCAGATCTTGAATGGATACGGAATAAAAAAGATCGTTACAGCTTGTCCGCATTGTTTTAACACCATAAAAAATGAATATCCCGACCTGGGAGGAAAATATGAGGTTATTCATCATTCCACTTTTCTGCAGCAGCTCATTCAAGAAGGGAAGATAAAATTTGAAGGCGGATCCTTTAAGGGCAAAAAAATCACTTATCATGACTCCTGTTATCTGGGAAGGGCAAATAATGTTTATGAAGCGCCCCGCGCAGTGCTGGAAGCATTGGACGCCGACCTTGTAGAAATGAAACGCTGCCGGACCACAGGATTGTGTTGTGGCGCGGGCGGGGCTCAAATGTTTAAAGAACCAGAAAAGGGATCAAAGGATATTAATGTAGAGCGCACCGAAGAGGCACTTTCTACGGGAGCAGCCACTATTGCAGTAGCCTGTCCCTTTTGTATGACCATGATGAGCGACGGGGTCAAACATAAAAATCGCGAAGCTGATGTTCAGGTAAAGGACCTGGCAGAACTAATTGCCGAGGCACAAGGTTAATAATTCAGGAAAAAAATCAAGAAAACATGTTCGTTCCCATTCGAAAAAATTCAAGACTCATCTCGTATCTGGATTTACCAGGCAAACCGGAAATTTAATTCTGAGGAGTCCAAGATAATTTCACGATGCACTCACAGCGTTTACAGAAGGCTGGTTGGTTCATGGCAGCCCGATGCAGGCTTCGTTTAGTTTAAGATATGACCAATTTATTATACTTGCTGCAGACGAAGACGCGAACGCTGCCAGCGGTTGTTCAATCGATGATTCTGTGAGAACCCTTAAACGATTGGGCTCAGAATTAACAATAGATTTCTTTGATCGGACTTTGGTTGGCTTTCAAAAAGGACGAGCATGTTTTTACAATTTCCGCTTCAGATTTGAAAACGAAATTGAGTGATGGCGTCTGGAATAGTGACACGTTGGTATTTAACAATCTTGTGAACACAAAACGAGATCTAACCCAAGCGTGGCTTGTGCCGGCAGGGGCTTCCTGGTTAAAACGTTATTTACCCAAGCAAACAGTGGTCGGTTAAGCAGATTATTTGTAGCTTTATTCAATCATTTTTAGAAATTGTATTATGCGGTTGAGAGTTTTAGCGTTCAGTGCTTTCCTTTTCTTGATGTCGTGTAGCATTGAGAAGAAAGCCAATAAAGCGTTTGTCCTGGGTAAGTATCAAAACTCCATCGATCTTTATAAGAAGGTTGTGGCCAAGAATCAAAACAATGGCAAGGCAAATTATTTCATAGCCGAATCTTACCGGCTCAGCAATCGTCCAAAAGAAGCCGAAGCTTATTACGGTAAGGCTGGTGGCAAGGGAATTGATCCCGACTCCGTTCAGTTTTACTATGCGCAATCGCTGAAAGCGAATGGTAAATATGCTGAAGCGCGACAGCAGTTGGATGAAATGATCAAGCGCACTAATAATACGGCCTTTAAGGATCGGGCCCAGGCCGAAATGAACGGGCTTAGCTTACCTTGAAAAACTGAATGAACGAAAGAGTTTTTACCGGGTAAAAAATTTGGAGTTGATCAATACACCTTCGAGTGAATACTCACCCGTTTTTCTGAATAATGAATTGTATTTTACTTCATCTCGCGGCAATGACAAGATTTACGAGGCAACAGGTACGCCTTTTACAGATATCTACAAAGTAGCAAGTCGCGGGGCGAATCGTTGACGTTGCCACCGTTGCTGCCCTTCCCGAAGGCATCAATACCGCGAGCATCAACGATGGTTGCATCACCTTTTCCCCCGACGGCAAGACGATGGTGTTTGCAAAAGGTAATACCGGAAAAAGAAAAGGCGCGGAGGACGTGGATCTTTACATCACCAGGTTCAGAAACGGAGTTTGGTCCCAACCAATCATGATCAACATCAATGAACCCGGCGCCTGGGATTCATCCCCTGCATTTAGTCCCGATGGACGCACCCTATACTTTGCCTCTAACCGTAAGTCACGGGGCAGAACGCAAATTAGCTATGGCGGCACTGGATATTTATGCTGCACAAATGGATACCCGGGGAAGGTTTTCCCGCGTCAGAAATTTAGGTCCTGAAATCAATACCCCAGGTAATGAATTGTTCCCTTATGTGGCCGAAGATGCAAAACTCTATTTCGCTTCTGACGGGCATCCTGGTTACGGTGGTTTGGACTTGTTCGTCGTGAAACGCGCGAATGGAAAGACAGCGATTGAAAATCTTGCTCAGCCCGTAAATTCCTCAGGCGATGACTTTGGAATATTTTTGTTCCGGGCTGACCGCGGATTTTTTACTTCCAATCGCGAAGGTGGCAAGGGCGACGACGATATCTACACGTTCGTGAATGAAGATCCCAATCTCAAAGTGGTGAACTATTATTTGCAGGGAATAACCTATACACAGGATAAGGAAGGTAAGCTGCAGATTCTTCCCAATACAAAAGTAAATCTGCTGGATGGAAAGGGAGAAATCATGCAGGATTATGTTACGGGCGATGATGGAAAGTTTTTATTCCGGGTGTATGAAAATGAAGATTACAACATGGTTGGGGAAACGGATGGATATCTGATCAAACGTCAGGCCTATACTACGAAAGGCCGAGGAGTTGATCCTACCACGCTAAAAGATCTGATAACAAATATCACATTGGATACCATGCTGGTCCTTGACAAAATTGAACTCAATAAGATCTTTCCGCTCGAAAATATCTATTACAATTTCAACCGGGCAGAGATCCGCGAAGATGCTGCTAAGGAATTGGATAAGCTGGTGCAACTGCTCATCGACAATCCCGAAATTAAAATTGAATTGGGTTCCCACACTGATAGCGTGGACACGGATGCCTTCAACCTGGACTTCTCTCACAGCGCCGTGCGGAATCAGCGGTCCGTTACATTGTCCAAAATGGTATTGCCCCGGATCGAATTGTGGCAAAAGGATATGGTGAGTCGAAACCTATTGCGCGAAACACCAATCCGGATGGAACAGACAATCAGGCAGGTCGGCAGAAGAACAGACGGACAGAATTTAAGATTCTGGAAGTAGGCGTCATTCCAAAATCGATTCAGGGAGATGAGCCAGTCGATGAAGAGGACAAATATTTCAATGAAGGCAATTGATCGCGAATCGTATTTAACCTATATAAATGAAAAAGGCTGTCTCTATATGAGCAGCCTTTTTTCGTTGGTCTTTTAAAAGTTCTTGTTAAGCAGCCTTTGCTTTTTGAACGCTTTCCAATTGAATTTCTTTGTGTCTCTTGAGCCGGATGATTCCCACTTTGTCAAGCAATCTCATGACTTGGAAGGTAGGGTCAATTTCATGCCACCGGATGCCTCCAAAATTGGCGCGTGATCCGTTTTTATGGTGATTGTTGTGATAGCTCTCTCCCATCATCAAAAAATCAACGGGTAAGAAGTTTCTGGAAGTATCACCTACTTCAAAGTTTCTGTAGCCATACTTATGGGCAAACCAGTTAATGATCGCGCCATGAATCGGACTTAACAAAAATTGAATGGGCAATAGTAACCATAACCACCATGCATCGGCATATACATAGTAAACGGTGATGTACACACCTGCCCAAAAAATACGTGATGGCCATGAGCGGGCAAATTTGTCAAAGGCTTCCCATTGAGGAACACCCTCCGTAAAACGCTTTTCAGGAATAAGTTTTTTATTGGCAATGTCGGAATAGATGGTTTTGGTTTTCCACATCATATTCCAGATTGACTCATCATATTTTGGAGAATGGGGATCATCTTCCGTGTCAGCGAACGCATGGTGCATGCGGTGCATAACCCCATACCCATAAGGACTCAAATAGTTTGAACCTTGGAATATCCAGGTCAGGATATAGACAACCCTTTCAGTGAATTTACTCATCGTAAACGACTTGTGGGCCGCATAGCGATGAAGGAAAAATGTTTGAAAAAATAGCGACAAATACCAGCTCGCTACGAAAAATACCAAAATGACGGTCATGATTGAGATTTAGGTTATAAGTATAACAAGAGTCCGCAAAACCAACTTGAGGTTCTACTGCAAGACAATTTGATTTAAGATTTGTGACAGTTTTGCTAAAAAATATTTAGGATTTTCTTAAAGAGCTAGCGGGAAGGGCTTTTTTGAGCTCATTAATGAGATCGGAGGCATTTCCCAGGTGACATGCTTTACGAAAACTTTCCATTAGCGCGGAGGCATCAGGTAGCTCAAAATTTATTTTGGAAGTTTCATCCTCCAATTTCTTTTTTGCTCTGCATAACAGTTGCCGGCAGTGATCCTTCTTTTTGTCAAGGGTCTCCTGCAGTGCCTCATAATCAAAGTCAAAAACCTCTTTTAACAAATACACAGCGCGTTCCAAGCGGTTCAAGCTTCGTATTGCAATACTTTCAATGCTTTGCTCATTTCAACATCAAAATCAAGGTGGCCAAGGCTGGTTTCCTTAAACCGTCCGAAGATCTCGGCAAAATTGTTGTTGACTGAATAATTCCTCTTTCTTCTTTCGCAATGTATTGAGATGATTCAGGCAGTTATTTTTAACGGCTTTAATCAAATAAGCCTTAGTGTTCTCAATTTTTTGGGGCCTAAGCGTTAGCCATTTTAAAAATGTTTCTTGAACGATATCTTCAGCATCCGCCTTGCAGCGAACGATATTATAGGCGATGGCCTGCAGCATTGGCTGATAAAGGATGATGGTTTGTTCTTGATTCATAAAAGTGACGCGAAAGATACGATACAAATATGGATTCTTAATGCCGTTAATAAACTCTTGTAAAACTTTGATACTACCATACAATCGTTTGGTACTCAATGCCATCGATAGCCAATTCGGAAAACATTACCTTTGATTTATTTTTTGAATTTTTAAGTCGGTAATGACACTATATTGTATTTTTTTTGTTTGAGCTATTATGGTTAGTCAATCACATTCACCGGAAGTAAGAAGCAAGCCTATTATTGTTCAGGAAATAGCCTTTGCAGGCATGCATCTTCTGCCTTTGGCGGCATTTTTTACTGGAGCGACCTGGTTTGATTGGGCGGTATGCGCTTTTCTTTATGTAACCCGCATGTTTTGGGTTACTGGTGGATACCATCGATACTTTGCTCACAAGTCATATAAGACGTCAAGATGGTTTCAATTTGTGATCGCGTTTATGGCGCAAACTACTGCACAGAAAGGTGCCTTGTGGTGGGCAGCTCATCATCGTCATCACCATCGTCATAGTGATACGCCCGCTGATCCTCATTCCATGAAAATCTATGGATTCTGGTATTCGCACATTGGATGGATCGTAGGACCGGATTTTAAAAAAACGGATTATAAGGTTATTGGTGACTATGCAAAATATCCTGAGTTAGTTTGGCTCAACAAACATTATCTTGTTCCACCCTTTATTCTGGCGATGGTAGTCATGGCGTTGGGAGGAATTGTCAATGGTGGAAGCATTACAGAAATGTTTACGTCAGCTGGATTCTCTTCATTATTCGTAGGATTCTTTTTAAGCACGGTTATTTTATATCATGCAACTTTCTCCATCAATTCCATCATGCACAAATTCGGCACACAACGCTACGAATCAAATGATGAATCGAAGAACAGCATTTGGCTTGCGCTGTTGACACTTGGAGAAGGTTGGCATAACAACCACCATTACTATGAGGTAGCGGCCCGTCAGGGATTTTTCTGGTGGGAAATTGATATCACCTATTATATTTTAAGAGGCTTTGCTGCGGTTGGATTGATCTGGGATTTAAAGGAAGTACCCAAGCATATTAAGCATTCAAAAAATAAACAGGAAGCCGCCGCATTGCGAAAGGAATACGAAGCTGAAAAAGTCAATGCGGCTTGATCGATCGATGCCTGTCACTTCCACTAACTTTTAAATCTTAAATAATTAACTGTAATTTCGCAGTAGCAAAAGCTTTGCAGTTTTGTAATAATGTTAATCGCCAAATCTAAACCTTGACCTTCCACGATTTTAATTTTGACAGCAGACTTGTCGATGGATTGGATTCCATGGGTATTCGCATACCTACACCCATTCAGGAACAAGCTATTCCCGTCATGCTGCAGCAGAAAGATTTGATCGCCTGCGCGCAAACCGGGACAGGTAAAACTGCAGCCTACCTCTTGCCCATTCTCAATCGAATTATTCATACTGAAAAACGTCATCTGAATACGTTGATCATTGCACCTACGCGTGAATTGGCGCAGCAAATCGATCAGCAGATTGAAGGATTTGGATATTTTCTTGGCGTTAGCTCGATCTCCATTTATGGCGGCGGGGATGGCGCAACGTGGGATCAACAGCGAAAGGCATTGGAAGAAGGTGCGGACATAATCATTGCAACTCCAGGACGACTTATCGCACTGCTGGCGACCGGCAAAATTGTCCTGGATCATCTTGAACATCTTGTACTCGATGAAGCCGATCGGATGCTGGACATGGGTTTTTATGATGACATCGTCAAGATCATAAATTATCTGCCTAAGAAAAGGCAGACGGTTTTGTTTTCGGCTACGATGCCTCCCAAAATCAGGGTGCTTGCAAATAAAATCTTAAATCAACCAGTGGAAATAAACATTTCAATTGCAAAACCGGCTGCCGGAATTTTACAGCAGGCCTATGTTGTTTACGATGAACAAAAGGGTGCGCTGATCAAACATGTTTTAAAGAATAATCCGTGGAATAGCGTTCTGATTTTCGCATCGACAAAAGAGAATGTAAAAAAATTGGATGTGGCTTTTCAGCGTGCTGGCCTTGCAGCAAAAGCATTTCATTCTGATTTGGATCAACCGGAACGGGAACAAATTTTACGGGCTTTCAAAAACAAACAGATAAACATGATCATCGGAACCGATGTGCTTTCGCGTGGAATCGACGTTGAAGGTATCAGCCTCGTGATCAACTTTGATGTTCCGCCCGATCCTGAAGATTATGTTCATCGCGTTGGAAGGACAGCCCGCGCTGAAACTACAGGCACGGCTATCACTTTTATCAATGAAAAAGATCAGCGGAAGTTTTTGAGCATTGAAAATTTGATTGGCGAAACCATCGAAAAACTTTCGTTGCCGCCGGCCATCGGAGAAGGCCCCGCTTATCAGCCTCACCATAAAAAGAATAACAATTTCCGAAAGCGGACTTTCGGAAAACCCTTTAAGAAAAATAACTCCAGAAGAAATTAGGTCAGTCGCCAGCACCTATTCAATCCGTTATCATCATTCAGGAATTTTATTCTCCTCAAACTAATTTTTATTGACGTAAGTCAATCCGTTTTTCCTGTTTAATTGACCTTCGTCAATATCTCATGTTGGATATATAACTCAAATTTGAGTAGTAAACCATTCACATGATACGTTCAAACTTCCACCAATTATTGATATGCTTCTCCGCCTTTTTCTGTTTTGAAATGGCTGTGCAAGCTCAATCCACTCAAACCCTTCGGGGCAGGATTGTGGATGAAGTTGATAATACGCCATTAATCGGCGTCAATATTATAGTGGTTAGTACAACAGATACTCAATTGGGAAGCACTACCGACGTTGAGGGAAATTACCGCATCGAAAATGTACCGGTCGGGAGGCAAACTCTTAAGGTAACTTACATTGGATATGAAGAGCAGACCGTTTCCAATATCGTTGTTACAGCAGGTAAAGAAGTGGTATTAAATTTCGGTCTTACGGGAAAGTGTAAGTCAGCTGAACGAAGTGGTAATTGTTGCCGATACCAAAGAAGATAAAACCGCTACCAACAACGATCTGGCTGTTGTAAGTGCCCGTTCCTTTAATGTGGACGATACAAAGCGTTATGCAGGTGCCTTGGGCGATCCTTCGAGAATGGCAGCAAACTTTGCAGGCGTTGTAGGTGGCAATGATTCCAGAAATGATATTGTTGTTCGTGGCAACTCGCCAACGGGAATGTTGTGGCAGTTAGAAGGGTTGAACATTCCTAACCCAAATCACTTCGGAGCCTTGGTTAGTACAGGAGGCCCTGTAAGCATCCTGAACAATAACAACCTTGACAAATCCGATTTTATGACCAGTGCATTTCCCGCACAATACGGAAATGCAACGGCCGGGGTATTCGATTTGAAGTTGCGTGATGGCAATAATCAAAAAAGGGAATTTATGGGTCAAGTTGGATTTAATGGGTTTGAATTCGGTGCAGAGGGACCTTTTTCAAAAACATCGAAAGCATCTTATATTCTCAATTATCGGTATTCGACGTTGGCAATTTTTCAGGCCCTTGGAATTGAGTTTGGTACAGGGTCAAATACGCCATTGTATCAGGACCTTAATTTTAAAGTAAGTGTCCCGCTCAGTAAAAAAAGTAAATTGATCGCCTTTGGAATTGGCGGCAGCAGCGAAGTCGATTTATTGGGAAGCGAAGCTGATCTCAATGAGGACAACGACTTGTATGGAAGTGAAAATCAGGATTCATATCCTCGTTATAAAACCTGGATCACCGGCATTAGTTTCGAAACAAATTTATCGTCCAGAACTTTTATGAAGGCGACCGTCGGATATAGCGCTACTTCTGAAAATTTTTACGCTGATTCGCTCGTGAGAAACACTGAAAACGAAGTGATCGAAAAATATCTACGGGCGCAAGCGGATTTCAGACACAGAAAAAGTATTCATTGAATCTTATACAGCCGTACAAAGTTTAATTCAAAAAACAGCCTCACTTCTGGCTTCACGATTGATGCACTTTCATTCGACCTGTTCAATCAGGATATCTACGCAAATCTTAATCGAGATACCGTGCGACTTGATGTTGAGGATAACACCGACGTTATATCAATTTTTTACAACCTGGAAACATCGCTTCAGCACAAAGCTTTCATTAACAACTGGCATACACGGCCAATACTATCAATTTGAATGAGCAGTTTGCTTTTGAACCGAGGGTAAGCTTACAATATGTATTTGATGGCAATCGATCCATAAGCATTGGCTACGGACTTCACAACCAAGCGCAAAATATTACAACTTCCTACGTGCAAACTAAGACCTCTTCGGACGAAGTCATACTTACAAACAAAGATCTTGACTTTAGCCGAAGCAACCATTTTGTGCTTACGTATGACTGGAATATTTCCAACAACCTTCGATTAAAAGCGGAAGCGTATTATCAAAGCTTAAGCAAGATTCCTGTAGAACCAGGTTCCAGTTCATTTTCGGCTCTAAATACGGGTTCCAGTTTCGCGTCCCTCCGAAGAAGACAGTCTCGTCAGCAATGGCAGCGGAAGGAACATAGGCCTGGAACTGACCCTTGAACGGTTTTTCAGTCAGGGCTATTATTTTCTTATCACATCTTCGTTATTCGATTCCAATTACAAAGGCAGCGATGGCGTCAAACGAAATACAGCATTCAATACACAATACGTACTAAATCTATTAGGTGGAAGAGAGTGGAAACTTGGAAGCAATGGAAGATTCTTTTCCATTAATGTGAAGCTCACCACGATTGGTGGTAAATATTTAACGCCTATTGATTTCGCGATGTCGCAGCAATTAGGAAGAACCGTTTATCAGGAAAGCGAAGCCTTTAGCGAGAAACAGGATCCATATTTTCGGACCGATATAAAACTCTCTTATCGAAAGGAGTATGTTAAGAGTACCCTGGAGGTTGCGTTGGACCTTCAAAATGTTTTTAATACAAAAAATATTTTTTCGCAAAGTTATAATCCCAGAACTAACACAATTGTAACGCAATACCAACAATCTTTTTTTCCAGTGCCTTACGTGAGGTTTACGTTTTAAGGCATGATGTTACAATTTTTGTCGTTTAGCAGGGAGATATCAAATGATTTTTGAGATTTTGGCTTTCGGAAGAACCCTTCTAGGCAAGAATCTCGTTAAATTTCAGCATGTATGCTGATGAATATACCCCGTTACGTGAATATGCTTCACAATTAGTTGATTTTTCTGAAACCGAATGGCGTGCTCACCGGGATTTGTTAACCCGTAGATTCTTAAGAAAAGGTGAATTCCTGGCCAGGGAAGGAAATATTTGCAATTATGTATCTTTTATCAACAGCGGTTCCCTTCGCGTTTTTATGCAAGTGAGAGATCACGAAATCAGTAAACATTTTTTCTTTGAACATGAATATGCAAGCGACTACGCAAGTTTTCTCACCCGAAGTCCCGGGCCTGTTAAATATGAAAGCCCTTGAGGATACTGAGTTGATGGAGTTGAGTTACGAAAATGTTCAACGGTTATACGAACGATTTCCAGTGTGGCAAAAGTATGGAAGGTTAATCGCAGAACACCTTTACATCTTGGTGGCCAGCCGAACACAGGAATTGTTACTGAGAACTCCAGAAGAAATGTACATTCGATTGTTAGAAGAGCAATCACCGATCATTGCACGAATCCCACAACACTATATCGCTTCATACCTCGGGGTTCAGCCCGAGTCGTTAAGCAGAATACGGAAACGAATTATGGAATTTAAGCGGGTGTAGTTTTACTTCTTTTTTAAAATCCCAATCACTTCATTTAATTTTAACAACGCCTCCACTGGGCTCACCGTGTTGATATCAATCTTTTCAAGCATCTCCTGAATTTCTTTGAACCGCGGATCGGCTTCGAACAAGCTCATCTGCGGCGTTGGTTTTGGAGCATCTTTCATCTTTTTGTCACCCTGATTTTTATGCTTTTCCTTTTCCAGGAAATGCAAAATTTCATTTGCCCGGAGTACAACGCGGTTTGGAATACCTGCAAGCTGTGCGACATGAATTCCAAAACTGTGTTCGCTGCCGCCTTCTTTCAATTTCCGCATGAAGATGATTTTGTCGCCAATTTCTTTTACCGACACATTGAAATTTTTTACACGCACCAAATCTTCCTGCAGCTGATTCAATTCGTGGTAATGCGTGGCAAATAAAGTCTTAGCATTAAAGTCTTTGTGGTTGTGAAGATATTCAACGATTGCCCAGGCAATGGAAACACCATCATAGGTGCTGGTGCCTCTTCCGATCTCATCCATCAAAATCAGACTTCGATCGCTGAGATTATTTAGAATACTAGCCGTTTCCGTCATTTCCACCATGAAGGTAGATTCACCCCGGGAAAGATTATCAGAAGCGCCCACGCGTGTAAACACTTTGTCAACGATGCCAACGGAAGCAGCATCCGCAGGAACAAAACTACCCATCTGCGCCATCAACACAATCAAGGCAGTTTGACGCAGCAGCGCGGATTTACCTGCCATGTTGGGTCCGGTGATAACCAAAATTTGTTGCTTGTTGCTGTCTAAAAAAATATCGTTTGGCACATATGTTTCTCCCACTGGCAATTGTTTTTCAATAACCGGATGCCTTCCTGATTTTATATCAAGAACAAGCGAATCATTGATCTCAGGTTTTGAATAACGGTTGGCCTGGGCAACACGGGCAAAAGAAAGTAAACAGTCAAGCTGCGCCAACACGCGGGCATTTTGTTGAATTTGCGGAATAAAGTCAGTCGTGTGATGAACCAAAGCATTGAAGATGCGCTGCTCAATGACAATGAGCTTGTCCTCCGCATTTAGAATTTTTTCTTCGTAAACTTTAAGTTCTTCCGTGATATAGCGTTCGCCGTTCACCAGCGTTTGTTTTCGGATCCAATCGGCAGGGACTTTGTCTTTGTTGGCATTGCTCACTTCCA
This sequence comes from uncultured Bacteroidota bacterium, assembly GCA_963846745.1. Classification (GTDB taxonomy): domain Bacteria; phylum Bacteroidota; class Bacteroidia; order Cytophagales; family Cyclobacteriaceae; genus Chryseolinea. The sequence continues at coordinate 84,376 of CAWJXE010000013.1, forward strand.
GATAATATCCAAATACTTTGTTGTATGAAATTTTCAAGGAATTGATGGACGTCCTTTCTATCTCCCTTTTTTGAATTTGAATCAGATAATCTTTCCCGGAAAAAGCAATCTTCCGCAATTCATCCAGTTCAGAATCGATGCCCTCTTTAATCAAATTACCTTGGTTGATTGCAATGGAAACATCGTCCCGGAGTTCTCGATCAATTTTATCCGCGAGAAATTCGCAAAGGTGTAATTGATCCGCCAGCTTTTTTAACTCACTTGATTCATGAGCGCCCAACGCTTGTTTGATGGGTTGAATGCAGCGCAACGACCTCTTCAGCTGAAGCATTTCCCGGGGATTAATTCGGTTCACCGCGACCTTTGAAATCAACCGCTCGAGGTCGGCGATTTGTTTTAGCGATTCTAAAAGTTTTTCTGCGAGCCCGCGATCTTTAAAGAAGGTATCGACCATGAATAGCCGTTCTTCTATTGCCGATTTTTCCTTCAGTGGAAGGATCATCCATTTCCGCAATTGCCGCGAACCCATAGGGGTAACGGTACAATCCAAAATATCAATCAGTGGAACTCCACCTTCATTTTGAGAATTTATGATTTCAAGATTTCGAATCGTAAACTTATCAAGCCAAACAAACTTGTCTTCATCAATTCGTGAAATCGAAGAAATGTGTGACGTATCTTTATGCTCGGTGTCCTCCAGGTAGTGTAAAATAGCACCTGCGGCAATGATAGCTTCGCCGAGTTCATCAATACCAAAGCCCTTGAGGGAAACTGTTTTAAATTGATGAACGAGTTTTTCATAGGCATAATCAAATCCATACACCCATTCATCCAACGCAAAGGTACTGTAGTCATCGCCCAACAAAACTTCGAAATGACCCCGTGATTGTTTGCTGAAAATGATTTCGGAAGGAGCAAAACCTTGAAGTAATTTTAAAATATAATTTTCACTACCCTGAGCAACGTAAAACTCACCTGTTGAAACATCCAGGAATGAAATTCCAAAGGTATTCTTGCCCATAAAAATGGAGGCGAGAAAATTATTTTGTTTGCGCTCCAATACATGATCATTAAAGGACAGGCCTGGGGTTACCAATTCCGTAACGCCACGTTTTACTATTCCTTTAACAAATCGTGGATCCTCCAATTGATCGCAAATGGCAACACGGTGTCCGGCGCGCACGAGTTTTGGTAGATAATTATCCAGGGCATGATGCGGAAATCCCGCTAATTCAATTTCTGAAGCTGATCCGGCTCCGCGTTTGGTGAGTACGATATCCAAAACTTTGCTGGCAGTAACGGCGTCCTGCCCAAAGGTTTCATAAAAATCGCCAACTCGAAACAATAACAATGCGCCAGGGTACTTTCCCTTGATGGCATTGTATTGTTTCATTAAAGGGGTTTCGACAACTGATTTCACTTCACTCATAGTGAGCAAATATAAAAAAGTCAAAATCAGTTATCCGTCTAAAAAACTAAAAGTTATTGACCAGTGTTTTACCTATGAGCATGGAACGTATTTGGATTGTTTTGTAACTTAATTTGATCGTTCACAAACAATTAACCACATCTTATCACCCTTTTCTTTAACTCGATCAACAAAGACTTTCTTGCTGCGAGATAATTTTAAATCCTGCCTGCTTTAGATCTTCTAGCGCATAGTTCATTCCAAGTTCATGTTTTCGTTCCTGCTCTTCGCGCGATAATTTTTTTCGCTCATCGGAAATTGGTTCACAAATAACCAGTCGTCCTCCTATTTTCAAAGCCTCTTTAATGCGTTGTAAGATTTGCTGATGAGCGTCCATTTCGTGATAGGTGTCTACAATCAACACGGCGTCTAAAGTAAGCGAAGGAAGGTGTGGATTATTTTCTTCGCCGACAATTGCCGTCACATTCTGAATTTTCCGATCCTCAAGATGTTTTTTTAGTTTTTCAATTTTATCCTTGCTAATATCCACTGCGTAAACTTTTCCATCTTTGCCGAACAACGCGCGAAAGTTTTATGGTAAAATACCCTTCGTGGCAGCCGACATCAGCCACCTGGCTGCCGATCTTGATATTTAGTTTTTGAATGATCTCATCCGCACGTTGCCAGGTATCCCGCTGCTCCCATGCACCCTCCCTGTAGATATCTTTCCAGGGATCTTGCGCAAACGTGGCGTTAGAAAGGATGCCAAGCAGCAGGAAAAAAGAAAAATATTTCATAAAGTTTTCACGCAGTCAATTGTTGTAAACGTGCCCTGGGTAACTTCAGGCAGATTTATCGTTTACTTATTTACGAATGATTATACGATTAGTCAATCACCTCCTTTATTTTTGCCGCGCAATACACTCGGATAACGGATAACGGATAACGGATAACGGATAACGGATAACGAAAATGAGAAAACTGAAACTGGAAGAACTTGGCCGAATTTCGATAGATCAATTCAAGGCGATCGACAAACTTCCAGTATGTATTGTCCTGGATAACATCAGAAGTCTGCATAACGTAGGGTCAGCCTTTCGCACCGCGGATGCATTTCGCGTCGAAAAGATTTTTCTCACGGGCATCACGGGAACGCCTCCACATCGTGAAATTCAAAAGACTGCATTAGGTGCTACCGAATCGGTCCCATGGGAATATGTTGAACAACCGTCCGCTATCGTGAGAAAACTAAAAGGCGAGGGCTATACAATTGTGATTGTTGAGCAGACTTCCGAAAGCATTCCATTGCAAAAATTTGATCCATCGGCCAACCAAAAATACTGTCTCATTTTTGGGAATGAAATAAACGGCGTTAGCGATGACGTGATCTCACTGGGTGATGTTGCTTTGGAAATCCCCCAGGAAGGAACAAAACACTCTTTGAACATTTCCGTTTGCTTGGGGATCGTTGTTTGGGAAATTTTTAGAAAAGTTATCCTGATTGAATGATTTTCCGACTTGTGAGGGCTTCAAAAATATTGCCTCATTACAGGTAACATTGATCAATCAATCTTAATTTGCGGCCTGATAACTACTACCTTGAACTCTGATCGTTATTCGCAGCGCGGCGTTTCCGCTTCTAAAGAAGATGTCCATCAGGCCATCAGCAAGCTTGATAAAGGCTTGTTCCCGAAGGCATTTTGCAAAATTGTTCCGGATTACCTGGGGCACGATAATGATTACTGTACCGTGATGCATGCCGATGGTGCAGGCACAAAATCGTCGCTGGCCTACATCTATTGGAAGGAGACAGGAGATCTTTCGGTCTGGAAAGGAATTGCGCAGGATGCCATCATCATGAATATTGATGATCTGCTTTGTGTTGGCGCGACGGATAATATTTTGCTTTCTTCCACCATTGGCCGAAATAAAAATCTCATTCCCGGCGAAGTAGTTTCCGCAATAATAAATGGAACAGAGGAAGTGCTGGAAATGCTGCGCCGTCATGGTCTTGGTATTATCAGCACAGGTGGAGAAACGGCTGACGTCGGTGATCTGGTGAGAACGATTATTGTTGATAGTACCGTCGTGGGCCGGATGAGACGTTCGGATGTAATTGATAATAGTCGGATCCAGGCGGGCGATGTTATTGTTGGACTGGCTTCATTTGGAAAAGCTTCTTATGAAAGTGAATACAACGGCGGTATGGGAAGCAATGGACTAACATCAGCCCGTCATGATGTATTCCATAAAGAATATGCGTGCGAAGTATCCGGAATCGTATGATAAAAATATCAGCTCCTGATTTAGTTTATAGCGGCAAATACAAAGTAACGGACGAGATACCCGAAGTCGATGTAAATGTCGGCAAGCTGGTGCTGTCGCCTACGCGAACTTATGCGCCGATTATCATCGAAGTGCTGAAGCATTTTCGTTCACAAATTCACGGCATGGTACACTGCAGTGGTGGAGCACAAACAAAAGTTTTACATTTTGTAGAAAATGTTCATATCATTAAAGACAACCTTTTTGACACACCACCACTTTTCAAACTGATTCAGCAGGAAAGTGGAACCGATTGGAAAGAGATGTACAAAGTTTTTAATATGGGACATCGTATGGAGCTTTACCTGGATGAAAGCCATGCCCAAGAGGTCATCGATATATCCAAGAATTTTAATGTGGATGCTAAGATAGTGGGGAGAGTAGAAGCGATTAACAAGAAACAGCTGACAATTAAAAGCGCCTATGGGAATTTTATTTATTCCTAGGCTAACCTAGACTGAAAGCTTATTGGCATCATTTTTTTCGTTCTCACAGGTATTCCTTTTAATTTTCCAGGAATCCATTTTGGCCCGTTTTTTATAAGACGTATAGCCTCTTTACTAAGGGATTTGTGCGGGCTTTTTAAGACCTTAATATTCTGGGATGAGATGCTTCCATCCTTTTCAACGACAAATTCAACAATGACTTTTCCAGTTATTTTTGACTCTCTCGCTTCTTTAGGATATCGGAGATTCATTAATAAATAATTGTAAAACTGCGTCGAATCCACCCACCGGCACCGCGGCGCTATCAGCAAATAAAAAAATCTCATCACTTAGCCTTAATGAGGCAGTGTCAGTTGTCTTCACGGCGTCAGTTTTCTCTTGACCGGCGGCATCGATGATGAAGAGAGAAAAAAAATACATGAAGTAGTTTCTCATAACTAACTGGTAACCAATAAAGATCCTTATTAATGAATTTACACGATGAAGGTAACCCAGCGATACTTAAAGATGAGTTTACATTTTCAGGGAGCTGTGTATTTTTACTTTAACAGTTCGCTTGAAATAACCATCTTCTGAATCTCAGTGGTCCCCTCGTAGATTTGCGTGATTTTCGCATCGCGCATCATTCGCTCCACATGAAATTCCTTTACATATCCATATCCACCGTGAATCTGTACCGCCTCCGTTGTAACTTCCTGGGCAATTTGTGAGGCAAATAGTTTAGCCATGGCCGCAGCTTTTACAAAATCTTTTTTCTGATCTTTCAACCATGCGGCCTGATGAACAAGCAAACGGGCCGCATCGATTTTTGTGGCCATCTCCGCTAACTTGAATTGTATAGCTTGATGCTCGGACAGATTCTTCCCAAAAGCTTTCCTTTCCTTTGAATATTTTAGCGCCAATTCATAGGCACCTGATGCAATTCCCAACGCTTGTGATGCAATTCCAATACGGCCGCCATTCAAGGTGCTCATGGCAAAGCTAAAGCCGAACCCTTCGTCACCAATGCGATTGGCCTTGGGTACTTTTACATCTGTAAACATGAGAGAATGCGTATCCGATCCACGAATTCCCATCTTATCTTCTTTTTTGCCGACGACAAATCCAGGCATTCCCTTTTCTAAAATCAATGCATTTATTCCCTTATGTCGCTTTACAGGATCGGTTTGCGCGATGACGATGTAGACATTGGCGGAATTACCGTTTGTGATCCAATTTTTTGTTCCGTTCAAGAGGTAATGATCTCCTTTGTCTTCAGCCGTTGTCCGTTGACTGGTTGCATCTGATCCAGCTTCCGGTTCTGACAAACAAAATGCACCAATACCTTTCTGGGCCAAGGGCTTTAAGTATTTTTCCTTCTGCTCTTCATTGCCGTATTTTTCCAATCCCCAGCACACGAGAGAATTATTTACCGACATGCAAACAGAAGCAGACGCATCAACTTTAGAAATTTCTTCCATGGCGAGCACGTAGGAAATGGTGTCCATACCGCCACCGTTGTATTTTGGGTCAACCATCATTCCCATAAACCCAAGATCTGCCATTTTTTTGAGTTGCTCGGTGGGAAATTTCTGATGCGTATCGCGTTCAATTACACCTGGAAGTAATTCACTTTGTGCAAAATTCCGCGCAGCAAGTTGAACGGCTAAATGTTCTTCCGTTAGTTGGAAATTCATAACTGTAGATTCAATATTGTATTGACAGGACAATAAAAAGCCTGGGCCTGAAGGTCAGGCCTTCTAAATTAATGATTTATTTACTTCCTTACATGCAGTTATCTCTTCATCACGCGATCCAAACAAACATTACATAATACAATAACATGGTGATGCGCACCAATCGCTGCGACAACATAAGTCATCGCTGCCCATTTCAACGCATCTTTAGCCATACCATGTTCCGACGTGGTTACAATGCCTCTTGCTTGTACCCACGCTAAGGCTCTCTTGCTTGCATCAAATTCAACAGGTAAGGTAATGAAGGCAAAAAACGTAAACACACCGTAACAAGCGATGATAACCAGCAAAGCAGTTTCCAAGGAATCAGATCTGCGACGCGAAAAATGCTCCAAACATCATCACCATGAAAAGGAAGTTGATGACTTTTGCGCTGATGTTTTGAATTGGAACCATATGCCGACCGAAGTTCAAGCATGCTGTACGCTTTCGCATGTTGCACCGCGTGACCACATTCGTGCGCCGCAACGGCAGTCGCAGCAGCATTTCTTCCGTGGTATACACCTTCACTTAAATTAACCGTTTTAGTAGCAGGATTATAGTGGTCGCTTAATTCCCCCTCCACACTCGTTACCTGAACATCATGTATTCCATTATCAGCAAGCATAAGGCGAGCAACATCTGCACCGGTCAAGTCGCGAGTTAAATGAACTTGCGAATATTCGCGGAATTTGCTCTTAAGTCTGGCACTCACAATCCAGCCAATTGCCATGAAAAAAAGACCAATAATTAATGCTCCCATAGTTTTATCTTAATAGTTTTTGTGAAAATGCTAATAATCAAGCTTTGCGCCAAATTAATTTCACTGCCAAAAAGGCATTTTAATAACGATTGCGAAACTACAAGTTGAGTTCGGTATTTTCTTGGTTAGTTCGGTGAAATTTACCATGTTTTGTCTGATTAAATTTTACCGAAAGCATGACCAAAAAATTAATACCTGCCTGCGGATAAAAATATGGCATGCCGCCGTAACTATATCCATTGGACGAATACTTCACATCCAAAAAATTATTCACCAACGCACTGAGTTCAATTGCCTCCATCGCCTTTCGGCTTGAATTGATAAGAAAATCTCAGGTCATTAATGAAGTAATCTTCTAGCGCTACGTTTTCATCCTGGGTATTATCCAGATATTGTTTACCCACATACTTGCTGAGCAACGAAGCTTGAAAATTTTCGAAAGGCTTTCCAGGTGAATTGACTACCGCCGATCCAGGATGGCGACAAAATAATAGTCGTGTTCTGGTTCGTTGCATTATTGTTTTCATCGAAAACCGCGTAATTTTTATTCTTGTTAACACTCCAGGTCAGGTTTGCATTCCAGCTAAGTTTGGTCGGTAAAATTGATCAGGCCGGAAAGTTCGATTCCTGTTCGATAGCTCCGGCCCACATTTGCCCGAATGGGGGAGCCGACGTCGCTGATTGCGCCTGTCAAAACGAGCTGATCGACATAGTTCATCAGATAGTAATTGGCTTCAATGCCATACTTACCTGTAGTTTTTCCGCCATCCGAGTTCCAGATTACCCAGGCGCTCGCTTTTGGGTTTTTCGGTCCCGTCCAAATAGTCAGTGCGGTTGGGCTCACGATTTGCGATTGCGTATGAACCATAAAGCACACTGCTTGGAGCAACTGTATAGCTAAGCCCTACTTTAGGATTGAAAAAATCAAAATGATCCGTTACAGCGTACGGGCTCTGATCATTTTCAATTCCGCCTGTTTCATAGTTGACAAGCCGGTATTGAAGATCAAGAAATGTGCTTAGCCTTTCCGTTACTGCATAATTCCACTTCGCATAAATATTGAAATCTGTTTTTTCTGATTCTCCATCATAATAAACATGACGAATGGGTGCGTTAACGGCCACCTCGGCCCAAATAATTTCTCCAAAATGACGGGCATTGTCATACTTGCTAAAAGCGCCGCCTATCGTCAAATTGGTTTTATCCTTTGTATAGTTTGCAGAAAATGTGGTTCCATAATAATCGTTATCCAACCACCTTCTCACAATGACGTCGCTGGATTCAATTGTTTCATCTCCAATGACAACAGGGGGTAAGCCAAGGTCAGCAAACGATTTGTCTTGTTGATATTGTTCGAAGTAACCTTTTCCATCAGTGTAATGAAAAGAAACATTTGCGTTCCAGTAGGCAGAAAGTTGCTGCGATATGTGCAATTGATAATGATCCTGCCGGTAATCGTCTACCTCCCGATCATAGAACCGCGAAATGTTTCCGTTATCATCATAAATTGCCCCGGAATAATTAAAGCGCCTGTCTATATCCATGGTGGCCTGATCGACGCCATACCACGCTTGATAGGTTTGTTCATGTCCACCAAACATGATGGCTTTAATAATCGTCTTGTCTCCGTAAAATCCACCGCTGAGGTAATAAGAATTGAGGTCTGAAGTTGCCCGCTTTATGTATCCATCCGAAGTTATTTTCGATACCCGCGCGTCAAAGGACCAACGATCTTTAATAAGGCCAGTTCCTGCTTTCAATGTATAGCGCTGTGAATTAAAAGATCCGAAAGAAGCAATACCTTCCGCATACGGCTTCCTGGAAAGGACATTTGTCTGAACACTTACAGTTGCTCCGAAGCGCTCCGGCGCCATTAGTAGACGTGCCTACGCCCCGTTGCACCTGGATGCTCTGCACGGAAGAAGCCAGGTCGGGTGTATTGACCCAGAATACACCTTGTGATTCGCTATCGTTCAATGCGATCCCGTTGATGGTTACATTGATCCGCGATGCATCGCTTCCCCGTATGCGCAATCCTGTATATCCAATACCTGCGCCTGCGTCGGAGGTAGTCACCATCGAGGGAGTCCAGTTTAATAACATGGGAATATCCTGACCAAAATTTTGCTTTTGAATTGCTTCCTTATTCACATGTGTAAAGGTGGTGGGTGTTTTATCGTTTGCGCGTGTAGCATACACCACAACTTCTTCCGTGATGGTGGCAGACGCTTCCAGGTTAATGGTGAGTTCAATGTCCTGTTGAAGACTGATCTCTTCTTTTTTTGGCGTGTAGCCAAGAAATCGAACGACAACGGTATAGTTACCGGCTGGTACGCCTTCGATTTTAAAAATCCCATCATCATTTGTGACTGCAAACTGACTCGTATTTTCCAGTTCTACGGTCGCTCCGGCCAGCGCTTCGTTCTGCTGTACATCCTGAACTCGACCGGTAATTGTAAACTTTTGCGAATACGCGCACATCGTCCACAGCAAAGCTGTGGCTACTAAAATTGACTTGAACATTTGTTTGTTTTGGTTTAAACCTGCAGCGCACAGGGGAATGCACCTGCTTACGTTTAACCTTGCCTTCCCTTCGGCCGCATTACCGGCATCAGGTTCTTTGGGTATAATCTCAGCCCGTTGTTTTATGGCACCCCTTGTCTTTTGGACAGCACAAAGTTATATCCACATTTTTTACATTGACAACTTTTTTAACTAGTTTTTCATAATCCTCGCACAAGCATCAATCATTCAAAGTCAAATAATGACTTTTTGCTGCGGCGGGATGAAAAAAAATGCACTTTTGACCTAATTCAAAATTTCCTTCATGTACAAGGCTAGCGTAAGCAAAAAAAGTTTTGAGATTGTCAATCATGATCACCAACTATTTATCGACGGCACTCCGTTGGACTGGGATATCGTAGAAGTTTCGGATGGATATTTTCACATCCTGATCAATCGCAAGAGCTATCGTGCCGAAGTTGTAAGAGCAGATCCAGCGACCAAATCGTTTGCATTGAAGATCAACGGTAAAGTTTATTCCGTTAGCTGAAGGACAAATTTGACTTGCTGCTTGAAAAAATGGGAATGAATAACGGTTCTTCCGGAAAGGCAAATCATATAAAGGCTCCCATGCCTGGGTTAATTATTGATCTTCGGGTAAAAGAAGGCGACACCGTAATGCCTGGAGACGCGCTGCTGATTTTGGAAGCAATGAAAATGGAAAATATGATTAAGGCTTCCGCGCAAAGCGTTGTAAAGTCGGTAAAGGTAAAAAAGGGTGATAGCGTGGAAAAGAACCAAGTGCTGATCGAATTTTAGGACAAGTCAGAACACCGTCGTTGTTTCCAAACTTTTGACGGAACGACTTTTTAAACCTTGCGGCTTTCTGAATATATTGCGCCACAAAAAAATCTAAATGAAATATAAACGCATCCTACTAAAACTTAGCGGAGAAGCTCTTCAAGGATCATCCAAGACCACGAACATTGATCCAACTGTTTTGGAGCAGTATTGTGCGGAAATACAGCATGTGAAAAATGCAGGGATTGAACTGGCAATTGTCATAGGAGGCGGAAATATTTTCAGAGGGGGCCAGGCCGAAGCGTTGGGAATTGATCGTGTGCAAGGGGATTATATGGGAATGCTGGCAACTGTGATTAATGCGATGGCGCTGCAAAGTTCGCTGGAACGACATGGTATGTACACCCGCTTGATGGCCGGTATTAAGATGGAACAGGTTTGCGAGCCCTTTATAAGACGGAGAGCAATTCGCCACCTGGAGAAAGGAAGAATTGTAATTTTCGGCGCAGGTATAGGCAACCCGTATTTTACCACCGATTCAACTGCAAGTTTACGCGCTGTTGAGTTACAAGCTGACGTGGTCCTTAAAGGAACCCGGGTTGATGGCGTCTACACCAAGGATCCTGAAAAATTTCCCGACGCAGTGCGTTACAAGCCACCTCTCATTTCAGGAGGCTTACGAAAAAAATCTCAACATCATGGATATGACTGCTTTTACTTTATGCATGGAGAACAACCTGCCCATTATTGTTTTCGACATGAATAAAAAAGGCAATCTTTTGAAAGTTGTAACAGGAGAAGAAGCAGGAACATTAATCAGTTGATAATATCGAAAGTATTGATCTATCATAAAAACTAATTGAAGTGCTATGGAGGAACTTGAGTTGTACCTTGATGACGCAAAAGCCCAAATGAACAAAGCGTTCGCCCACGTAGGGCACGAGCTTGGAAGAATCAGAGCGGGAAAAGCAAATCCGTCTATGCTGGACGGAATTTTTGTCTCGTACTATGGAACCAATACTCCCCTAAATCAAGTGTCTTCTCTTACAACCCCCGATGCACGAACGATCTTTATTAAACCCTGGGAAAAAGGCATGATTCCCGAGATTGAAAAAGCGATTTTAGTGGCAAACCTTGGCCTCAATCCCCAAAATGATGGCCAGCAAGTGATCATCAACATCCCCATGCTCACCGAGGAAAGAAGAAAACAACTCGTAAAACAAGTCGGTCACGAATGCGAGCACGGAAGAATAAGCGTGAGAAATGTCAGAAAGGAAACTAACGAACTGCTGAAATCGACCAAGGGGGTTTCAGAAGATGACGTGAAAAACGCCGAAGAAATTGTTCAAGGAATGACGAACGATTTCATCGCCAAGATCGACGCGTTGATGAAAAAGAAAGAAGGTGAAATAATGACGATCTGACTTAGCTTCTGCTACGTCAGCTGGATTTCTTCACCCTCTTTGTTCAAAAATTTATATTCCATTATAGCCATTGAAGTATCCTTCACCAGGCTGATCCACCGCTTATATTTAAAGTACCAGCGCATCCGTTGTGATATAAACCCATGCGTGAAGTAGGCGTGCAAATATGGATGTACCGCCAGCACCAGGTTTCGTTCATTTTGTTTTACAAAAAGGTGCTCAATGTTTTTTTCTATCAAATCGGAAACGAGGATAGAAGCTGTAATTTTTCCGGTTCCGTTGCAGGCAGGGCAAACTTCCTTCGTAGCGATGTTCATCTGAGGCCGCACGCGTTCGCGCGTGATCTGCATCAACCCGAACTTAGAAAGCGGAAGAACTGTGGACTTCGCTTTGTCGTCCGCCATCTCATCCTTCATGATTTTATAGATGAGTTTCTTATTGTCTGGATTCTTCATATCAATGAAGTCTACCACAATAATCCCCCCCATATCACGGAGCCGTAACTGTCTGGCAATTTCCTTCGCTGCTTCCATGTTTACCGAAAGCGCTGTTGTTTCCTGATTTTCCTCGCGATTTGATTTATTCCCGCTGTTTACATCGATCACGTGGAGAGCTTCAGTATGCTCAATGATCAGATATCCTCCGGCACGCAAGCTTACAGTTTGACCAAAGGCCGACTTGATTTGGCGTTCGATGCCATAGTGTTCAAAAATTTTGGCCTTTCCGGTGTAGAGCTTTACGATTTTCTCCTTGTCGGGGGCAATGTTGCGAATGAAGCTTTTGACATCCTCGTAGATCTTTTTATCGTCGACATGAACATTGTCGAACGATTCATTCAGCATGTCGCGCAATAATGAGGATGTTTTATCCAGTTCGCCGATGATCTTGTCGCGCGGGATTGGCGACGACCAAGCGGGCCATTCCTTCATCCCAGGTTTTCACCATCGAACGTAAGTCACGGTCAAGCTCGGCAACCTCTTTTCCTTCTGCAACGGTGCGGATGATCACACCAAAGTTTTCAGGCTTAATGGATTGAATAAGGCGAAGCAAGCGCTTGCGTTCTTCGCTACTGGTAATTTTTTTTGATACACTGACGGCATTGGAAAATGGTACCAATACCAGGTATCGCCCAGCCAGGGCTAACTCGCAGGATAATCGTGGCCCTTTTGTTGAAATCGGCTCTTTGACAATTTGAACAGGTAACAGTTGACTTTTTGACAATTGCTGGGTGATTTTCCCATGCTTGTCAATGTCTGCTTCACCATTGAATTTGTCTAGTTTTCCGCCGTTGATCTTTTTAGCGCGGACCAGTTTTGTAAACTTTTGAAGTGAACTAAACTGCGGTCCAAGATCGAGGTAATGAAGGAAAGCATCTTTGTCGTAACCGACATCAATAAATGCTGCATTGAGACCTGGGACAACTTTTTTTACTGTACCAAGGTAAATATCACCTACAGTAAACTTGCTGCCTTCTTCTTCATTATGAAATTCAACAAGCGTCTTATCTTTAAGAAGGGCTATACGACATCCGTCCTGAGTGGCACTAATAATTAGCTCGTTACTCAAAACTTAAAAAATTAATTTAATGATGTATGTATAGGCTGGACAACCTCCAGCACTAACCGGAGGCCGGTTATTTCTTCTTATGCCTGTTTTTTCTCAGACGCTTTTTACGCTTGTGCGTAGCCATTTTGTGTTTCTTCCTTTTCTTTCCACTAGGCATAGTAATGTGTTAATTATTTTAAATCCTTCAGATATGAATCTGCCGTTGCCTGAACGGCCGGATCCTTATCCATTTGTTTTACTTTTTCAAATTGTTGCCTCGCTCTTTCCTTATCGCCTGTATTCATCAATGCGATGCCTAGCAAAAGCTGTCCTTGCGTATGATTCGGATTGATTTTTACCAACTCCTCCAATCGCTCCACTCCCCTTTCATACTGTCCCGACTGAATTGAAAGCATTCCCATATTCAAGAGTGCAGCTTCATTTTTCGGATCTTCCGCCAATACTTCCCTAAGCATGGTAACACCTTGCATGGGATTGCTGGACACATAAGTCATCGCCAATTTCGTTTTCACGTCCAGGTTCTTTGGATTTGCATCCAACACCTTCTTAAAAAATTCACGAGCCTTTTCGGCTAATTGACTTTGTTTACTCTGGTCTAACGCGAAGGTATAAGCCTGATAATAATTGTCACCGGCTTTGATCCAACTTTCAGTCGTGTTAAAGAACTTCGATGCTTCCTCGGCGAACCAGGCAGCGCTATCAAATTTTCCTGCTGCATTATAGAGGTTTGCCAAAGAGTCGGCAAAGATAGCATTTTTTTCTTTCGGCCAACGTTCGCCAATCTGACCCCTCAAGTGCCGAATGGCTTCCAAAATTTCAGGGCTTACCTCGGTATGACTTTCGGCTGGTCCAGCACTGGCAACCGAGTCTTCTGGATTGCCCTCCATTGTAGCGTCGTTATCCACCACAACTTTTGGCAATAGAAATATTAACCAAATTACGATAGCACTACCAGCAACTAACAGGATACGAGTTTTGAGCATTCGATGGAGCGCTACAACTTTGAATGGAAAGGTTCGTGCTTACTTCAGTCTGAAGATTTTTCTTCCAATTGCTTTACCTTATCGCTATTCTTGATCTTGTTAACAAAAATCTTAGCAGGTTTAAAGCTTGGAACAAAATGTTCGTCAATAACCAATGCGGTATTACGCGAAATATTTCGGGCAATCTTTTTCTTCCGTTTCTTGTTGATGAAACTTCCGAAACCCCGAATGTAAATGTTATTGCCATTTGACATGGAACTCTTTATCACGCTGAAGAATGCTTCCACGGATGCTGTTACATCAGCTTTGTCAACCCCAGTCTTTTCTGCGATTTCGTTAATAATGTCTGCTTTGGTCACTGTGTTATATTTTTAGTCCGAATTTATATCGAAAATTTAGGGAGGGCAAATTTAAACGCCGCCTTCAGAATTAAAAATGAATATTGAAAAAATCTGATAATCAGGAGGATGGACAACCGATATTTCTCTGATAAAGTCGTTGAATGGTATAAATTGAACAAGCGGGACTTGCCTTGGCGGGAAACTCAAGACCCTTACAAGGTCTGGTTGTCGGAGATTATTCTCCAACAAACCCGGGTAAATCAGGGCATGCCCTACTATTTTAGGTTCCTGGAAACGTTTCCGACGGTTCAGGCCTTGGCAAGCGCAACCGAGCATGAAGTTTTGAGACTGTGGCAGGGATTGGGTTATTACACGCGTGCCCGGAATCTGCACAAGTGCGCAAAAGTCGTCGTTTCAAAGTACGGTGGCCAATTTCCAGACAATTTCAAATCCTTACTAGAACTTCCGGGCATTGGTGAATACACCGCCGCGGCCATTGCTTCATTTTCATTTAAAGAGCCAGTCGCAGTCGTCGATGGAAATGTTTTCAGGGTCCTGTCACGCGTGTTCGGAATCGAAAATGAAATTAACAGCCCCGAAGGCAAAAAGGTATTTACTACCCTTGGCCAATAGTCTTATCAATAAAAAGTTTCCTGATTTCCATAATCAGGCCGTTATGGAATTCGGGGCGTTGCATTGCGTTCCCAAAAATCCACCTTGCCTGACGTGCCACTTTCCAATCACCTGTTTTGCAGCGCAGCGCAATCTTCAATCCGTGCTCCCGCGCAAGGCCAAGTCAAAAGCTGTCCAGAAAGAGATACTTCTATTATTTTGTTATCCAAAGGGGTAAATCGCTATTAATGAAAAAGCGGGAAGGGAAAGACATCTGGCATGGCTTGTACGATTTCCATCTCGTGGAAAGAAACAGGCCGGTCAAAATCGAGAAATTATTGGAAGAGATTGCGCAGTTCAAACGATCAATTTACGATCGATCGAAGCTGGAAATTTCGCATCGTTACAAACACATTCTCACACACCAAATCATTCTCGCAAAGTTTGTTTTTATTAAGACTGGAAAATTTCAGTTGCCTGAGGGATAGAAATTTAAAATTCTATACTTTCGAAAAAATATACGACTTGCCAAAACCAGTGCTGATTACTCGTTTTTTATCCGATTATAAAAATTTTTATAGTTGAGGGAAGAATGGTACTTTTACCAAGTCGTTATGTATCACTTTTAAACAATTACTAGTATGTCAGGAGTAAACAAAGTTATTCTGGTAGGCCGTTTAGGCAAAGATCCAGAAGTCCGAAACCTCGATAATGGCGCTACGGTTGCCAATTTCACAGTAGCTACATCAGAAAGCTACAAAGACAAAACCACAGGAGAGAAAAAAGAAATCACGGAATGGCACAACATTGTGCTGTGGCGTGGTCTGGCAGAGGTTGCTCAAAAATACCTTCACAAAGGAGACATGGTTTACATCGAAGGAAAACTTCGAACCCGGTCTTGGGAAAAAGAAGGTGTTACCCGCTACACAACAGAAGTGGTGGGGGACAACATGACTATGCTTTCCACCGAAGAGGAGGTGGAGGAAGTAATGCAGGATACAGTTCTGCTGAAACCACATCGGCTGATAATTACAGGGCTCACGCTCCGGTCGATAACAGTACAGACGATTTACCGTTCTGATGTTTCATCAATTTAACCCCTGAGTGAAAGAGCCTCCCAGTTATTTCTTACTGCTAAGCATTTTTTCAGCTCAGGGGTTATTTTATTTGGCAAACATCGGCGGGATCATCCTTTTTCTTTTGTTGTCTGCAATTATTTCCGCTTCCGAAGCAGCTTATTTTTCTTTTTCTTCTTACCACCTGGACCGGTTCAAGGCCAGTCCTGACAAACGTAACAAGCTAATCGCCGATTTGCTTGGAAGGCCTCGCTTATTGCTTGTTTCCTTCATTGTCCTAAACACGTTCGTCAATATCACCATCATCACGCTGGCTACTTCTTTGGTATGGGAACTCACGCAGTGCGTCAGAGTCCAAGGCAATTGTCATATTGTTAGCGTTATTTCTTTGTGTCATTACCATCGCTATTGTCGGTGAAATTATTCCCCGTGTGTATGGCGTGAAGCATAACATTCGCCTTGCACAACGTACTGCCTATGCCTGGAAAATTTGGATTCAAGTGTTGAGGCCATTTTCCATTTTTATCATAAAAACGGGTCAGTTGCTGGAAAAGAGAATTGAGCGGGGAGAAACTCAGACAACAGCCGGAGAGTTAAACCACGCATTAGAACTCGCTGCGGAAAATACGTTGGAATCAGGCGGCGATACCCTGTTTTTGAGGAGACTGGTGAATTTTGGAACGTTAACCGTGAAAGAAGTGATGAGGCCTCGACATCAAATCTCAGCGATCAAAACTGATATGAATTTTCAGGAACTGATGAATTACATTAGCAAAACCGGATTTGCGCGTATTCCCGTATGCCGTAAAAGCATTGATAATATTGTCGGGATTTTATACCCTAAAGATCTGCTGCCATTTATAGATGAAAAAAATTATCCCTGGCAAAACCTGATCCGATCGGGCTTCTTTGTGAGTGAAACAAAAAAAATCAGTTCACTTTTAAAGGATTTTCAGGAAAAGCACGTGCATATGGCCATTGCCATAAATGAAACCAATACCACTGTTGGATTGATAACATTGGAAGACATCGTCCAGGAGATAATTGGGAATGTGAAAGAAGAAGAGATAAAGTAGTGATCGTGTAAAATCCCTTATGACCAATTACTTTTGTTACGACCAAAGTAGAAATGCATTCACTTAATCGTAATGTTTACCTTCAGACGATTAGTCATCTGCAATATATTCCTGATAAGCTTCTGCTTCCTGATTGCCGCTTGCCAGCAAGACTATACGCCAAAGCCATTGGGGTATAATCGATTGAATTTACCAGCGCCGTCTTACAGGTCGCTTCCCGATTCGTTACCTTACCGTTTTGAATATTCTGATCATGCGAAGTTGTTAGATGACACATCGACGATAAGTGAAAGATTTTGGATTGAAATTTACTATCCGGAAATAAAGGCCAACGTGCACATTACCTACAAACCTATTCGAAGTGAAAAACTGTTGAAAGAATTTTTGGATGATTCGTACACACTTACTGCGAAACATCAAATTAAGGCATCTGCTATTAATGAGGTGATAACCACAACACCCAGCGGTAAAACAGCTGTAATTGCAGAACTCGAAGGTGAAGTACCAAGTCAATTTCAGTTTACATTGACAGATTCTTCCAAGAACTTTCTCCGCGGCGCCCTTTATTTTAATACACAAGTCGCCAACGATTCATTGGCACCTGCCATTGAATACATGAAGAAAGATATTATGCATATGATTAACACCCTGGAGTGGAAAAATTGAGCAGTTGACAATTAGCCGTGCGAGATGTATTTTGAATAACCTCACGATCGCATTTAATCCGGATGGCGAAGACTGACGTTCCCACTAACTGATTCAAGATGAACATTTTTTCCTCCTCCGTTCAGCTGACCACTAATTTTTCGTGAAAGCAAAACTTGTAAGCCGTCGGGCCTGGTAAACATGGCGGGTTCGGTGTAAGCACGTCCTGTGACAGATTCAAGAAGAATGTCGGCCTTCTGGTTTCTTGCTATGATACAGTCGACCACTCCGCTCACCGATTTCGCTTCAACTTCGCTCTTCATATTCGCGATCGCGATATCGCCAGAAATTGTTTCGATCTCAAGATCCGTTTCCGCCGGAAGGAAAACAGTGTAATTAATGGTATGGCAAATGTTATACCCTCGATCACCTCTTCTTTCGTCAAAATTGTACTGACTTCGGTTTTTTCCGTCGCAGTCGCGGAACCCGCTGTTTTTGATAATGTCCTCGTCAAAGCCAGTCGAGATTTCGATCGCGTAATCGCTCATAACAGTGTCGATCTTGTGGGCATCGTTCAGCAAGCCACCGTTGATGATGCACGTTAGCGCGAATAAACAATTCTTTCTTATCCCAGGTTTTCACTTCGATTTTATCGGCAAATCTTAGATTGAGGATTACTTTTTGGCCAGTCCTGAGGGGGAGAGAAATATCTACAACGTCTTCCTGGGCAAACAGGCAGGAGGATAGCGCAAGCAATGCGAGGATTGTGGATATGGTTCTCATATGGCAATGAAATTTTATTGGTTACTTCCCGACAATTCTGAGGTTACAGTTAGCCAAATCTTTATTTACTGCACTTTCGTCAGAAATGCCCTAATGTCGGTCCAGTTCAAATGATTATTTTGCAAGTGTGATGTGTGTTTGAGGGAGTCAAATTTTGAGACAAAAAAGCAAAAAATGAATTTCAATATCTGGGGGATTCCCTTAACTTTTCGCCCGACGCAGCTAAACTGTCTTGATGTCGTGGTTGACACTTTAATCCTTATTTTATGATCAAAGAATACATTTCAAATAATAAAGATCGCTTTCTTTCAGAGTTATTCGATTGGCTGAGAATTCCTTCCATCAGTGCAGACCGAAAATACAAGGACGATGTTCGAAAGGCTGCGGAATTTTTACGGAAAAAATTACAGGATGCAGGTGCCGACAAAGTAGAACTTTGTGAAACCGCGGGCAACCCCATTGTATACGCTGAAAAGATAATTGACCCGGCATTACCAACGGTGCTGGTATACGGCCATTACGATGTACAACCGCCCGACCCCCTCAATCTTTGGACTTCACCGGCCATTTGAGCCTGTCATTAAAGACGACAAAATATATGCGCGTGGTGCTTGTGATGACAAAGGCCAGGCGTATATGCATGTGAAAGCCTTTGAGGCAATGACAAAACTTAAGTTGTTAACGTGCAATATCAAATTCATGGTGGAAGGCGAAGAAGAAATAGGATCTGATAACCTTGGTACTTTCGTTGCTGAAAATAAATCTAAGCTGAAGGCTGATGTCATACTCATCTCCGATACAGCCATGATTTCCCTGGAACACCCTTCGATTACCACGGGCCTGCGCGGATTAAGTTATGTCGAAGTTGAAGTAACCGGTCCCGGTCGAGATCTTCACTCAGGTGTGTATGGAGGTGCCGTTGCAAATCCCGTTAACGTGCTTGCCAGCATGATCGCTTCCTTGCACGATGAGAATGGGCGGGTGACCATTCCAGGATTCTATGATAAGGTCGTGGAATTAACGGCAACGGAAAGAACTCAAATCAATAAGGCACCTTTTGACCTTAATGCCTATAAGCGGGACCTCAGTATTGATGAAATCAAGGGAGAAAAAAATTATACGACGCTGGAGCGTACGGGTATCAGACCCACGCTGGACGTAAATGGAATTTGGGGCGGATATACCGGCGAAGGCGCAAAGACGGTATTGCCTTCGAAAGCTTACGCAAAAATTTCCATGCGACTAGTTCCGAATCAAGTTAACAGTGAGATTACAGAATTATTTACAAAGCACTTCACTTCTATTGCGCCACCCTACGTAAAAGTCAAAGTTACTCCGCTGCACGGTGGAGAACCTGCAGTTACATCGACAAGTTCGCCATCTTATCAGGCGGCAAGCAATGCTTTTGTCGAAGTATTTGGCAAGACGCCTATCCCCATGCGCGATGGCGGCAGTATCCCCATCGTTGCCTTGTTCAAGAAGGAGCTCGGCCTTGATACCGTGCTCATGGGTTTTGGCTTCGATACCGATGCGATACATTCACCCAATGAACATTTCGGTGTTAAGAATTTTACATTGGGGATAGAAACCATCGTGACTTTTTATAAACACTTTTCTAAAAAATAAGAAGTTTCCGGGAGAATCATTATCGCGACGAGATGTTCGTCTTGACATTCGTAATATCAGGCTTAGAATAAATTCAAATTACCTCCTTTTCTAAATTTTGTAAGGTCAAGCGGCGGCATCGATCTTCCTGCGAAATATTTTTTCTTGGCTGATCGGAATAGCTGATGAACTGCTTCGGCATAATTTCCTTCGCCGGTCATACGCCTTCCAAACGTTGAATCATTCACATGTCCTCCGTGAACTTCGGAAATTTGGTGCCACACTTTCTCAAATCGGTCCGGAAAATTTTTTCTCAACCAGTCTTCAAATATCTTGCCTATGGAACCATTTAAGCGCACCATGGTCATGCCAACGCCCAGTGCGCCATGATCTGCTGCCGCTTTTAATACGGCCGGTATCTCATGATGATTCAATCCAGGAATTATAGGTGCATTCATAATGCCCACTGGAATTCCTGCCTTTGATAAAGTTTCCACTGTCATCAATCGTTTCTTTGCACTCGCTGTCCGGGGCTCCATAACCCTTCTGAGATCTTCGTTTAATGTAGTGATTGAAATGTGGATCTGGACTAAATTGTCTTTTGCAAGATCGGTAAGTATATCTATGTCACGGGTGACCAGGCTATTTTTCGAAATCATTCCAACGGGATGCCTATACTTTGCAAAAATCATTAACAACTTCCGCGTAATTTCCAGTTTCCGTTCCAGGGGTTGATAACAATCTGTATTACCGGAAACCATAATTGGCGTAGCATGCCAGTCCGGATGTATCAAGAATTTTTCTAACAAGGCAGGCGCATTCTGCTTTACAATGATTTTACTTTCGAAATCAAGTCCCGCGCTAAAACCCCAATACTCGTGCGTATTCCTGGCATAACAATAAATGCAACCATGTTCGCAACCTTGGTAAGGATTTAACGAATACATTCCGTGCAAATCAGGGCTTTCAACTTTGTTTACAATTTTTTTAGCGTTCTCGTAAAAAATTTGTGTGGTCGGCGCTGTCAGCAAAGGTTCATCCAAACCTTCTACATGTTCCGCAACATACTGCGCTTTCAGAAATTTGTTTTCTGACTTAATTTGAGCGCCTCGTCCTTTAAAATAATCTTCAATCTCCTCTTCCATACACTAATTATTTTAGTATTATACTCTAACAATATTAGTTAATGCAGCGACGTCCGTACAATTTTTTTGCTGATTATTTTACTTCCTAAATTTCCCGTCAAATGCTTCAATACCAGGAAACCCCCATTCAAGAAATTCATGACATGGTATTGGAAAAGGCCGGCCTACGACTTCTTATAAAACGCGAAGACTTAAATCATCCTTTGGTGTCAGGCAACAAATGGTGGAAGCTGAAATATAATCTGATGGAAGCTGCGCAAAAGAATTTCAAAACCTTACTCACTTATGGTGGTGCATATTCCAATCACATATTCGCAACCGCCGCCGCCGCATCTGAACTTGGATTTAAAAGTATTGGTATCATTCGTGGCGAAGAAGTTTTGCCCCTCAATCCGACATTAGCGTTTGCGCAGGAGACAAGGTATGGAACTGCATTTCATCTCACGGGAGGCCTACCGTGCAAAATCCAGAGATTACACTGGAAAAGATTTGATAATTTTTATTTTATACCTGAAGGTGGGAGTAATTTGCTTGCGGTAAAAGGTGTCTGCGAATTTGCCTCTAAATTGGATGTTCCTTACGATTATTTGTGTTGCGCCGTAGGCACAGGCGGAACCTTAAGCGGCTTGATAGAAGGCGTGCCCAGCCGAAAAAAAAATTATTGGATTTCCAACGCTGAAGGGTGCAGAATTTTTAATTGAAGAAATAAAAAAGCTTAGCGAAAAAAGTAAACTTCTCACAAATTGGCAGCTGAAGTGTAGATTATCATTTCGGCGGTTACGCGAAGTCTACACCCCAGCTAATTCAATTTATCGAACATTTTAAAACTGCTCACAACGTTCCCCTTGAATTTGTGTACACTGGCAAAATTGATGTCGGGTATTTACAATTTGATTTCGTCGGGATTTTTTCCGCGCGGCGCGACCATACTTGCAATTCATACGGGAGGACTTCAGGTTCCCAAATAATGCAATTTACTTTGACAATGTCTTTTCAGCTTCCTGCAGATCAAACTCTTGAAATATTTCCCAAACCGCGCCCGAATGTTTTAACAACGCAATTTTACTTGCTAAAAATGTTGCCTGGTAATTTTTGCTGACAAACTCCTCCCATGCTTTTTGATAATTCGGTTTTTTAAGATCTCTGAATGCAAGCGTCAGGTGAGGATGAAACGGCAGCTCTTTATAGTTTGCATTAAAGAGATTTAATTGTCGTTTAAAATATCGTTCAAGATTCTTTTGCAGCCTTTCGAGTTCGGAAGTAATTTCTACATTGATAAAGATAACTCTAGGGGGAAAAGAGGAAAAGCCGTTTAGTTTAACAGTAACAGATGAATTTTCATGCGCAAATGTTGTGAGGTGAGACACTATTTCGTCCTCATTTTTTTCGACCCATTTAAAAGGCATATGCAGGGTAATGTGAGGTGGAGAGTTGAGGGACGCCTTGCTGTTATACTTTGTCTTGAAATATACTTTTTGTTCAAATGCCTCCTCATAAATCGGTGAGGGAGGTACTATAGCCACAAAGTAAAGCTTCTCCACTTTTTCTTTTTTCAATGCCTTTCCCAGCTTCATATTGCCTTAAAGATACGCCTTAGCCCTCATCTAATAACTATAAATTTATGTTTATGGCGACATACCCTAAATTTTTGCATTTCATTTCTTTTATCCTTTCCTATTTTTACCCGCAAATTCAAAAAACACATGAACTACCGCATTGAGAAAGACACCATGGGCGAAGTGCAGGTACCTGCCGATAAATATTGGGGTGCCCAGACCGAGCGTTCAAGAAACAATTTTAAAATAGGCCCCGAGGCGAGCATGCCACAAGAAATTATTTATGCGTTCGCCTACCTGAAAAAAGCTGCCGCCCAAGCCAACCATGAATTAAACCATCTTGACTGCAGATAAAAAACAATTGATTGAGAAGGTATGCGACGAAATTTTGGCAGGAAAACTTGACGGCGAGTTTCCGCTCGTCATTTGGCAAACAGGTTCCGGAACCCAGAGCAACATGAATGTAAACGAAGTGATCGCATATCGGGCCCATGTTCTGAATGGAGGCAAACTTGAAGATGAAAAGAAGGTTCTCCATCCCAATGATGATGTTAATAAATCCCAATCATCAAACGACACCTTTCCCACCGCCATGCATATTGCGGCATACAAGCAGGTGATGGAAATTACATTGCCTGGTATGAAGAAGCTTCGGGAAACGCTGGCCCTGAAGTCCACTTCATACAAGACAATTGTAAAGACAGGAAGAACGCATTTTATGGATGCGACCCCGCTTACCTTGGGCCAGGCATTTTCCGGATTCGTCCAACAACTGGATCAAAGTATGAGAGCAATAAAAAATGCATTGGAAGTTGTTCGTGAATTAGCGCTTGGCGGAACTGCCGTTGGTACCGGACTCAATGCGCCAAAGGGTTATGACGTACTGGTGGCAAAGAAAATTGCTGATCTTACCGGATATCCTTTCATCACTGCTCCTAATAAATTTGAAGCGCTATCCGCACACGATGCCATGGTTGAACTCTCCGGCGCCTTAAAGCGGTCCGCAGTTTCTTTAATGAAAATCGCTAACGACGTCCGCATGCTCAGTTCAGGTCCCCGATGTGGAATAGGTGAGATCATTATCCCGGATAACGAACCTGGATCCTCAATCATGCCAGGCAAAGTTAATCCTACACAACCCGAAGCGCTCACGATGGTGTGTGCCCAGGTTATTGGTAATGATATTGCCGTTTCCATTGGTGGGGCGACTGGCCATTTTGAACTGAATGTATTCAAACCTGTCATTGCTTCCAATGTTCTTCAATCGGCTCGCTTGTTGGGAGACGCTTGCGTTTCATTCAACGATAAGTGCGCCGCGGGCATAGAACCTAATCATGAAGTCATCAAGAAACATCTTGAAAATTCATTGATGCTGGTCACTGCACTGAACACTCATATTGGCTATGAGAAGGCTGCAAAAATTGCAAAGACGGCTCATAAGGAAAACAAGACATTGCGTGAGGTAGCCGTCGAACTTGGGTTTGTAACTGCCGAACAATTTGATGCTTGGGTACGGCCGGAGAAAATGGTGGGTAATCTAGATTAGTTGAGCATATTAATAAAATTTGTACCTTTAATTTAAATTTTTTAACCTACCAGAATGAAAAATAGTATCATCGTCTTCTTCTGCCTTGCGTTGATCCTTGCGTCTACGCAAAGTTTTGCTCAGCTTTCTAAAAAAGAAAAGAAAGAATGGAAGAAAAAAGCAAAGGAGTATGCCAAAAGTCCTGAAAATCTAAAACAACTTACCGAGGACAAGCAGGCCGCCGACAACACCGTTGCAACCTTGAATCAAAAGGTTTCACAGTTACAATCCTCCGCGAGTGAAAAAGATTCTAAGATTGCTGAACTTGAGGGCCAACTTTCTGAAGCGCGCGGCCAATTATCCGCTGCAAACGCCGAACTCACAGCATTGAAAGAAAATCCTTCGAACTCAATGGATTTTTCAAAAGGTGTCGTTTTTAAAGTTCAGATCGGAGCTTTTAAGAATAAGAATTTGGCAAAGTATTTTGAAAACAATCCAAATTTTGGCGGCGAAGCGAAAGACAATGAGCCCCAAAAATTAACAATAGGTGTTTTCCGTGATTATTGGGAGGCTGATACATTTAAAAAATATATGCGCGAAATGGGCGTTAAAGATGCATGGATTGTTCCTTACCAAGATGGTCAGCGGGTGGAAATCAAAGATGTGCTTGAAGGAGTTGTTGCGGATAAGCCTGCCCCGGAATCAAAATAAGTTAAATCGAACTTTTTTTATAAAGCAGTGCGCAAGTACTGCTTTCTTTATTTATAAATGGCACGTGGGTTGTGTATGAGAACTTTATTTTTGTAACATTTATATAGGATAATTTTATAGGATGACCAATTTCAAAGTTCTTCTGTTTGTCTTATTTTTATCCAATTCTTTATTGGCGCAAGTTCAGAGTAAGCAAATTGCTCCTGAAAGCAGGGGAGACTTACACGTTAGCAGAAACTGATATTTTGGTAGCCGATACGTTGGTTATGATGGATTCTTCTCGAATTATTTTAAACAAACTCAAAGCCGATAATTTCATTCGAGCCAAGGTTGCTATCATCGGAAGATATTGTTTAATCGATGGCAAAGGGATCGAAGGTAAACCTGGAAGGCAAGGCAGAACTGGATTATCTTATAATGCGCCATGCAGGGACGGATTGCCTGGCGGCCCTGGTACCCGAGGGCTCGATGGCAGGCCAGGCGTAAATCTTTTTCTGTATCTTGAAAGAGTTACTGTACGAGGTCCCCTTATTATTGACGTCTCCGGTGGAGATGGCGGACAGGGAGGTCCTGGAGGGAGCGGCGGAGGCGGAAGTCCTGGAACGCTTCATTGCAATGGAGGAAATGGAGCGAATGGAGGAAATGGTGCACCGGGCGGAAATGGCGCGCAGAGTGGCAATCTGGTGCTCTCAAGTCCTAAAATCCAATCCATGAAAACGTGGGTGGGAACCAAAATAATAGTTAAAACCCGCGGAGGAAATCCCGGTGAAGGCGGAAGGGCTGGATATCATGGCGGGGCTGGATTAGGGCCACGAGGGAAAAATGGCAAAAACGGAGAACCAGGTGCCGAAGGAAAAAGTGGTATCTCGGGAGTTGATGGCGAAGTCAAATTTGAATCAAACTAACACATGGATAAAAGATGGTTATCAAAGGAACTGCCCGCAAACGAGCAGATTAAAGAGCTTTCCCAAGCCATCAATATCAATTCATACCTCGCAGCCATTCTTATTCAACGTGGCATTACAGATTTTGACAGTGCCCGAAATTTTTTTCGTCCATCGCTGGAACATTTACACAATCCATTTTTAATGAAGGGAATGGAGAGTGCCGTGACACGTCTAAAAAAAGCCATCGACTCCAAGGAGAAAATACTTATCTATGGTGATTATGATGTAGATGGAACAACGTCCGTTGCCCTTGTCTACAGTTATCTAAATAAGTTTTATTCGAATTGTGAAATATATATTCCGGACCGATATGCAGAAGGCTATGGAATTTCGCTCGCCGGCATTGAATATGCAGAACAAAATAACTTCACATTAATAATCGCGCTGGATTGCGGAATCAAATCGGTCTGAACTTGTTGATTTAGCGTCACTCAAAGGAATTGATTTTATTATTTGTGATCATCATCTTCCCGACGACATCAATACCCAATGCCGTTGCAGTACTGGATCCGAAACAAGAGAATTGTGAATATCCATATCTCGAATTAAGTGGATGCGGAATTGGATTCAAGTTTATGCAGGGCTATGCGCAAAAGCATCGGTATGAACATGAACTTTATGAATACCTGGATCTGGTGGCCGTAAGCATTGCATCGGACATTGTTCCGATCACAGGAGAAAATAGAATTCTTACTTATTACGGATTAATGAAGCTGAATGAAAACCCAAGGCCCGGATTAAAAGCGCTCAAAGAAATTGCGGGAATTAAAAATGACCTTGATGTATCCGGAATTGTTTTTACCCTGGGACCACGAATTAATGCAGCGGGAAGAATAGCCCATGCAAGGGCAGCCGTCGACTTGTTGGTTTCTCAAACAGAAGAAGATGCTAACACGCTGGCGGAAAAATTGAATTTGAAAAATGAAATCCGCAAGCAGTTTGATTCAGATATCACGGGCGAAGCGCTGGCGATGATTGAAAGCAATGAAATTCTTCGCACGGCTAAATCCACTGTACTTTTCAAAAACACCTGGCATAAAGGTGTCATCGGCATCGTCGCAGCGCGTTGTGTAGAAAAGTACTACCGACCCACTGTGATCCTGACAGAATCCAATAACAAGATAACAGGTTCCGCCCGAAGCGTCAGTGGATTTGATTTATATGGCGCAATACTTGAATGCAGCGACCTGTTGGAAAAATTTGGTGGCCATAAATATGCTGCCGGCCTCACCCTGGACATGAACAACCTCGAATCATTTCAGCAAAAATTTGAACAAGTCGTATCCTCCACGATTACAGAAGACATGCTGACACCAATGTTGGAAATCGATATGTCCATTGATTTTGATGTCATTACTCCGAAATTTTTTAACATACTAAAACAAATGGGCGCCATTTGGGCCCGAAAATCCGCGGCCGTTGTTCGAAGCAACCAATGTTTCTGTCTTCAATTCGCTTTCGAGTTTTAAAGACAAACATGTTCGTTTCTTGGCAAAGCAAAACAATAACGAAAGTGTTTTTCAGGTCGTCGGATTTGATATGGCAGAACATTATGATCGGCTTTCACGCGGCGATTATTTTAAAATGGCTTTCACAATCGAAGAAAATACGTTCAATGGTTCGACCACCATTCAATTAAGAATTAAGGACATTAAATTTTGTGAATCATGATTTTGCGGGCGGAACATTTGATGAAGAAATATAAAACGCGACTGTCGTAAACGATGTTTCAGTCCAAGTGCAGCAGGGCGAAATTGTAGGATTGCTCGGGCCCAACGGTGCGGGTAAGACAACTTCATTTTACATGATCGTCGGACTTATCAAACCAAATGAAGGACGCATTTTTTTAGATGAAGAAGAAATTACACCATTGCCAATGTATCAGCGGGCGCGCAAAGGCCTGGGATATTTGGCACAGGAAGCTTCTGTTTTTCGCAAACTTACGGTAGAAGAAAACATCATGTCTGTTTTGGAAATGCGAGCGTTTACAAAACAGCAACGCAAAGAAAAAGTAGATCAGTTGATTGATGAGTTCAGTTTACAAAAAGTTCGTAAAAATTTAGGCATGTCCTTGTCGGGCGGCGAACGAAGAAGAACAGAAATTGCGAGAGCGTTGGCGGTTGATCCTAATTTTGTCTTGCTGGATGAACCCTTTGCCGGTGTTGACCCAATTGCCGTCGAAGAAATTCAATCCATTGTGTCCACGGCTAAAAAAGAAAAATATTGGTATTTTGATAACGGATCACAACGTGGACGAAACCCTTTCCATCACAGACCGTGCATATTTAATGGTTGATGGAAAATTATTTAAAGCTGGAACGGCAGAAGAACTTGCCAGTGATCCCCAGGTCCGAAAAGTATATCTTGGACAAAATTTTGAATTGCGAAGAGCAAAAGTTGTGCAACAAGATAGTCGCGACGATTGGTCGGATCCTTCAGAAGCAATTTGATTAATGTGGCCATTCTTAGCCTAGATCTTCTATACTATAAATCATTACAAAGTTTGTTATTTTTGAAGTTAAGGTAAGCTATTATGGGGTTGATTAATTCAATATTGACTTGGGTGATGCAAAAACGCATCCATCAAATTGAACTTTTCATAAAATACCCCCATGAAGTTCAGGAAGAGTTATTCAAAAAATTAATTCAGACGGCCAGGTACACTGAATTCGGTAAGCAATTTGACTTTTCCTCCATTCATACCTATGAACAATTCAGGGAGCGGGTTCCCATTCATACCTACGAAAAAACGTTTCCCTATATTGACCGCCTGATGAAAGGCGAACAAAATATTTTGTGGCCATCTGAAATAAAATGGTTTTCAAAATCATCCGGAACAACAAATGCCCGAAGCAAATTTATTCCTGTATCACAAGAATCATTGGAAGATTGCCATTTTAAAGGCGGAAAAGATCTTGCTGTCCATCTATGTCAATAATTATCCTGAAACAAAATTATTTGATGGAAAGGGACTAGCGGTTGGCGGCAGCCATCAAATCAACGAACTTGATCCTTCAGCTTCTTCGTACTACGGTGACGTTTCAGCTGTGATTATGCAAAATTTGCCGCCATGGGCTCAGTTCATTCGCACACCAAGCCTCGAAACTGCGCTCATGGGCAACTGGGAAGAAAAGATTGAAAAGCTGGCGCGCGAAACGATAAAAGAAAATGTAACGAATATTGCTGGTGTTCCCACATGGACAGTATTGCTGATACAACGAGTGACGGACATTGCGATGAAAAAAAACATTCTCGAGGTCTGGCCCAACTTGGAAGTATTCTTTCATGGTGCCGTAGCATTTGCGCCTTATCGAACACTCTTTCAATCCATCATTCCTTCTGACAAAATGCGCTATTGGGAAACCTACAATGCAAGCGAAGGCTTTTTTGGAATTCAGGATCAGCAGAATTCCGAAGAATTATTGCTGATGCTCGACTATGGAATATTTTACGAGTTTATTCCGATGGAGGAGCTCGAAAAAGAAAACCCTAAAGCCGTGCCACTGAGTGAAGTCGAGCTTGATAAAAATTACGCGATGGTAATTTCTACAAACTCTGGCCTATGGCGATACAACATTGGGGATACCATTAAGTTTACTTCCAAATTTCCTTATCGCATTAAGATATCTGGCAGAACGAAACATTTCATGAATGCCTTTGGTGAAGAAATAATCGTCGAGAATGCGGAAACAGCAATCACTAAGGCCTGTGAAATAACCGGGGCCGTAATCGACAATTTTACTGCGGCACCCATTTACCTAAAGGAAGGAAAAAAAGGTCGACACGAGTGGATCATTGAATTTAAAGTACCACCAACCGATCCTGACGAATTCACCCGAATACTGGATGAAACGCTTCGTTCAATTAATTCTGATTATGATGCAAAGCGAGCGCACAATCTTGCGCTTGTTGAACCCAAAGTGCACAGTGCCGGTGAAGGAACATTTTACAATTGGATGAAACGGCGAGGCAAACTTGGCGGGCAAAACAAAGTGCCCCGCCTCGCAAATTCACGCGAATATGTTGATGAAATTTTAAAGATGATGGAAGAAGTATAGCCGCGTTTTATTCTCCGCGTATACTTCTTAACCACGACACAATACTCCACCGCGACGACTGTTCCGCAACAGTTCCAACTTCTGCCGCCCGATTCACTTTTTCAACGGTGTAAAAGGCAGTGGGCAGGATTTCTTTCAATTTAAACAGTAGTCCCTCCAGATTTTCCCGCTCCAAAACGGTGAACACCAAATTTTCATGCCCATCCGGGCCTTCGGCATTAACGTGCGTATACCGAAACAGTTTTTGATTAAGATATCCGATCAATTCTCTGATTTCTTTTCGGGTAATAATCCGTACGATAACTTTACCATAGGCAATGCGTTCCTCGATAATCATTCCCACAAAAATTCCGGAAGCAAATCCCGCCGGATAGGCTACATAGCAAATCCAATTATCAAGGTGTTCAAAGATCTGGCGGATAGCCATCAGCCAAATAAATGACTCAAAAAAACCCAACAAGGTCGCGGTCCATCTTCTTCCTCCTAATACATAAATGATCCGGATTGTATTGATAGAAACATCGCCGATACGGGCAAAAAAAATCAGCAAGGGAAGCAGAATGTAACTAAATACAGTTTCTGAAATCCCCAATGTTTCAGTAAAGAAATTTTCCATAGACACAAAATGATATCTTATCAATATTTATCCAAACAAATCCTGAAACACATCATGGAGTTGCCCGAACGATTTTACTTCAATTTTAAACTTTTTGAAATCCACAGATTTATGACTGTACTTGGAAATATAAATTTCATTGAATCCCAGTTTTTCAGCTTCTGAAATTCGTAAATCGATTTTATTCACCGCTCTCAATTCACCACCCAAGCCGACTTCTGCAGCAAAACAAACTTTGTCAGAAATAGGTATTTCCTCCAAGGATGAGATAATAGAAACACACGCTGCGAGATCTATGGCCGGATCCTCAACCCTAATTCCTCCTGCAATATTCAAAAAAACATCCTGCATACCCATCTTGAATCCGCACCGTTTTTCAAGCACGGCCAATAACATGTTAAGCCTTTTATGATCAAACCCGGTTGGTGTACGTTGTGGAGTTCCATAAGACGCCGGGCTTACTAAAGATTGAATCTCAATTAGCAAAGGCCTGTTTCCCTCCAGCGTTGTTCCGATCGTTACACCGCTCAAAGGGCCATCCTTTTGCGAGATCAAAATCTCAGATGGATTCGAAACTTCACGCAACCCTGTGCCTACCATTTCATAAATTCCGATTTCAGAAGTAGATCCAAATCTGTTTTTGGTTGTTCTGAGAATGCGATACGATAAATGCCGGTCCCCTTCAAATTGAAGAACTGTATCAACCATATGTTCTAACACTTTTGGCCCTGCAAGAAGACCATCTTTTGTAATGTGACCAATCAAAAAAACCGGCGTATTAGTTTCCTTTGCAAATTTCATGAGTTCTCCTGTGCACTGTCGTACTTGTCCAATACTTCCTGGTGCTGAGTCCAGCTGATTAGACTGCAAGGTTTGAATGGAATCGATTATCACGACATTGGGCTGAATGTCTTCGATTGCCAGAAAAATATTTTTTGTGTTGGTCTCCGTCAGCATGTAGAAATTTTTTGAAGCACTTTCCAGGCGTTCCGCTCGCATTTTGATCTGCTGCTCACTTTCTTCACCTGAAACATATAATACACGCAATGTATCCAACTGTAGGCCTACCTGCAAAAGCAATGTTGATTTCCCAATGCCAGGTTCTCCGCCTATTAACACCAACGACCCTGGCACAATTCCTCCGCCTAGCACGCGATTTAATTCCGAATCAATAGCATTTATCCTTACATCATCTGACGTTTCTATTTCATGCAGTGCTTTCGCTTTCACCGTTTTTGACCGCGACGACTCCTGACGCCATTCATTCTTATTGTTTTCTTCTTTTACAAGGAGTTCCTCGACAAAAGTATTCCAGGATCCGCACGATGGGCATTTTCCCAGCCATTTAGCGGATTCATATCCACAGGATTGACAGAAAAATGATGTCTTTGATTTTGCCAAGATGTATTGAGTATCAGGTTACTATAATCAAATAAAAGCGATAAAGTTGCACGAAATTTTTAATAACTTTCAACACCAAACCTAAACCTTAACCAGTTGCATGAAATCACAATTTCTAGGGGCTAATGCTATGCCTCGCCGTTACCTGCACTACCCTCGCCCAAAAATCACCTATTAAATTTGGAGAAGTTTCTTTAGAGGATTTGAAAATGACTCGATATGAAAAAGATTCTTCGGCTGCCGCCGTCGTTCTGTGCGATTTTGGAGAATCTTCAATTAACTATACGTCAAAACACTGGATTTTCCTTGAATTTTCAGCGAACAACCCGCATAAAAATCTTAAAAAAGGATGGCCTGGAATGGGCCGACTTCGAAATTCCCTTGTACGACGACGGAGCCCAGGACGAAACAATCTCGGGATTAAAAGCGGTAACCTATAATCTTGAAAATGGGAAAATTGTAGAGACAAAAGCAAAAAGTGATGGTTTTTTCAAAGAGAAATTCAGTGATAATGTTAACCTTGGTGAAAGTCGCTTTACCCAACGTCAAAGTAGGCTCGGTGGTCGAGATCACCTATAAAATCAACTCCGACTTTCTTATGAATTTTTGGGACTGGGAATTTCAGGAAACAATTCCAGTCGTTTGGAGTGAATACAGGGCATCAATACCTGAATTCTTCAATTACGATAAATACATGCAGGGCTATATTCCGCTAGATATAGCTGACGAAAAGGTTGTGGCCAATTCTATTACCATAACGTCGAAGGAACGCAGTGATGGAGGATGGAGTACCACACAAACCAGCTTCTCCACAGACAAAATTGAATTTAATGAGAACAAGTTTAGATGGGTTGCCAAAGACGTCCCCGCCTTCAAAGCGGAGCCATTCATCACAACCTATAAAGATTACATCTCGAAAATGAATTTTGAACTAGCGTACATAAAATATCCCAATCAACCGATCGAGCCAGTACTCGGCAGTTGGGAGGAAATAAACAAAAAATATAGCGAGAGTGAAAACTTTGGAAAAGTGATAACTGGAAACGGTTTCCTTAAGAAAACCGTCGATGAAATTACCGCTGGCATGACTTCCAATGACCAAAAAATAAGCGCCATTTTCAATTACGTGAGGCAAAACGTTTCTTGGGACGAAACAAGCAGGCGGTCCGTTGACGGGTCGCTAAAGAAAGTCCTGGACGAACGAAAAGGTACTTCGGCCGAAATCAATTTTTTGGTTGCATCCATGCTGGAGAAAGCTGATATCGTAGTCTATCCCGTCTTGATCAGCACACGTGATCATGGTTTTGTAAGAGAGACAGTTCCGGTAACGTCACAATTCAATTACATGATTTGCGTGACGGAAGTAAATGGGAAACAGGTTTTATTGGATGCGACTGACAAACTGCTTCCGATAGGTATTATACCTGAACGATGTTTGAATGGAAATGGACTAGTGATTTCGAAACAGGGTCATCGATGGATCAAATTGGCTACACCGCTAAAGTCGAAATTCTATCGTCACTGCCGATCTTACATTCGAATCTGACGCAGTCATGAAAGGAAAAGTATCATTGGATCGTGCTGGTTACTCAGCGCATCGCAGCAGAAAAAATTATTTGTCCAAAGCTGAAAATGATTATGTCAAGGATTTTATCGGTTCGCACACTTGGGAAATAAGCAAAAGTGAATTTAAGAATGCCAAGGAAATTGATCAGAGTTTTAAAGAAACACATGATATCACCGATCAATGATCATGTTACCACGTCGGGCGATGTAATTTATCTGAACCCATTCATCACCATGCAGGAAGTAGAAAATCCATTTAAGTCAGAAAAAAGAGAATATCCTGTTGACTTTGGAAGCCCACTGGAAAGAATGTACCTCAGCAAGATCGTGATTCCCAATGGATATGCTCTTGATGAGTTGCCAAAACCGCAGGTTTTTGTTTTGCCTGAAAACGCAGCAAAATATGTTTTTAATGCCGTTGTCATCGGCGATGTGATCAACATCACCAGCCATTTGCAAATTAATAAGAGCTTATTTATTCAGGACGAATATCCGCACCTTAGAGAATTTTATACTCGCGTCGTTGCTAAACAAGCCGAGCAAATTGTGTTGAAGAAAAAGTAATCCTATGAGAAAGATTTCGCTTTTTTTATTGGGCATAACGATGGGATTATTGCCAGTGCCAAAGAAGATCCGGCATATCCTGTTTCCAGCTATTCCTGAAGATATGAAAACAGGTATGTATGCCGTTATTCGGGAGCAAGAATTAAGATTTGAAATAAATTCCGAAAAAAATGCCACGACATACTCTCGTCGTTGTGATTACCATTCTCAATTCAAATGCGGAAGATTGGGCGGAAAAAATTCTTTTCTATGACAAGTTCGATGTCATAAAATCCTTCAAAGGAACTAGCTATGATGCTGCCGGAAAAGTCATCAGGAAATTAAAGTCATCCGACATATACGATCAAAGTGTATTCGACGGGTTCACGTTGTACAGCGACAATCGCATGAAAAAAGCTGATCTTTCTCAAAGAAGTTATCCTTACACCGTTGAATTTGAATACGAGATAGAACACAAGGCGTTGTTTTTTATTCCTGATTTTGAATTATACGAGGACGATGAAATTTCAATTCAAAAAACAAAATATACGCTCATATATCCACCTTCCTTAAAGCCCCGGTACAAATTATTCAAAATTCAAGAACCAAAGGAAATTGCTGTTGACAACAAGCAATCAATGGAATGGACTTTTGAAAATATTAAACCTGAAAAGTTTGAAAGGTTAAGTCCGGATTTTGACCGGATAGTCCCAAACATCGCTGTCGCGCCGAATGCATTTGAGTTTGACAAGTATGCTGGCAGAATGGACACTTGGGAAAATTATGCAAAGTGGATTATGCTGTTGAACAAGGACAGAAATGTGCTGCCTGAACAGGCAAAGAAACAAGTTCATGAACTCACCAAGAATGCAAAATCTACGGAAGAAAAAGTACGTATTCTTTACGAATACATTCAGAACAAAACACGATATGTAGGTATTCAACTGGGCATTGGTGGATTTCAGCCATTCGAAGCATCTGTCGTGGATCAGACAGGTTATGGTGACTGTAAGGCGCTCTCAAATTACATGGTTACACTTTTAAAGGAAGTGGGCATAACAGGCAAACTATACATTGATCAGGGCAGGAGCGAATGCGCGCTGCAATGGATATCTCTTTTCCAAGCTCTCAGTTCAACCATGTTATCGTGGCTGTGCCGAATAAGACAGACACGCTTTGGCTTGAGTGCACAAGCCAGACCAACCCATTTGGTTATTTGGGAGACTTCACAGGAGATCGATACGCTTTGATGATTACAGACGTTGGAGGTAAAATTGTTAAAACTCCAGCCTACACGGCAAGTCAAAATACACAGAGTCGCACTGGCGATGTTTTTGTGGAAGTCACTGGGGATGCAAAAGCAAAAGTTAAAACCACTTTTCGCGGGCTTCAATACGAAAATAACGACCTCAATGCGGTTCTAAACAACCAATATGATGACCAAAAAAAATGGATCCAACAAAACTTTAAAATCCCGGCGTTCGATATCTCGGGATTCAGCATGATCAACAAGAAAGACATCATTCCTTCGGCTGTCGTAAATGCGGACTTGGTAATTAAACGATTTGCAACGGTAAGCGGCAAACGAATATTCTTAACTCCGAACCTCTTGAACAGGTCGACCTACATTCCGGAAAAACTTGAGACACGAAAAACAAACGTGGTAGTCCGTAAACCTTTTATTGATCTCGATACAATACGTTATCACCTTCCCGAAGGAATTTATCCGGAATTTTTACCAGAGCCTGCAAAAATAAAATCTCGTTTTGGTGAATACGAGGCCACTTTCACCTTGGACCAAGGGAAGCCTTGTTTACATTAGAAAATTAAAAATGAATAAGGGGGAGTTTCCTCCAGAATCCTATAAAGAATTTTCAGAATTCTATAAAAGCATCAACAAAGCAGACAATACCAAAATCGTATTTCTGAGTAAAACGTAAAATTCCGGGCGATGCATTTAATCCAATTTTTACCGCAGCGGGAATACCGAGGTAAAATTGAGAAGCGCTGAGAGCGGGATTGGTTCTCTCTGGATTTTCCTCCGCGTGAATTCCTCCGCGACCTTCGCGGTTGAAAAGCATTCTAAAGGCATAAATCTTCAGCGTCTTTACTTTATTCCTTTCTTTCGCGAATGTGTTCCGAGGTCAAGGCAAGGTTCTGTCAAGGCCGTAGCGAAAGCGACGTTCAATTTAGCCTTGACAGGTTCTTGGCTTGACCTATCTTGGCATTTGGGAAAAGAAAGGAATAACCTTAATCTCTTTCCCGTTGCTATACAATACTTCTTCAATCACGCTTCTATCAGCAGTCAACCTCTTGGATTGCTGCAACTGTACTTTTCATTTTGAGAAAAGGGAGACGTAATCTCTGCGTAGCGGTCCTCCTAAGTTTAGGTGCTGCAATCGCGGAACATCGTTTATTCTCCCTATTCAATTTTCTGAAGTTATGGTTTAGTGCTCAAAAACTATTTCGATACTCCTGCCTCATATTCTTTTTGATGAATCAGGACATACCTGATTCTGCTCAGTAATTTTCTGGCGATACTTATGATGGCTTTATTCTTGTGCATTGATTTGCTTAGCGTATTGAACTTGGCCATCAATGCGGGATCATGCCGAACTGCAGTCCATGAAGCTTCTATCAGCATGATTTTAATTTCCTTTCTACCCCGATGGATTAATTTTCCAACCTCAATATGGTCGCCAGAACTGTACATCTGAGGTACCAGTCCGATATAGTTACAAAGTTCGTCAAGTGTTTTGAACCGGGTGATATCTCCGAACTGAACCAGTATCGTCATTGCACAGATCAAGCCAATACCCGGAACGCTGACCAATAGTTGATAATTATTCGAGTATCGTTCCGACTTGGAAAGTTGCCTGATTTGTCTAGTGGCCATTAATAATTCCTTTCGAAGGATCTCGCCGGTTCGTAGGTAATTTTCAATCACTTGCTTCAAACTTGGATGTTCTACTTCAAATCTCTCAACAAATGGTGTACTTCTTAGACCAGTGTCTTGTCTGTGCTTCCGTAAACTGGATCGGCACCTCAATTCCAAATTGCATTAACAATGACTTAACTCTATTCTTTATTCTGCTCACTTCCTTCATTATGCGGAAGCGCTGTCTTACAAGTGCTCTGTCCGCTTCAAGCTAAGGGTCCGGAATATGAACTGCCTTTAGCTCACCATTGCGAAGTGACCTTGCAAGCTTGCGGCTATCGGCTTTGTCGGTCTTCTGAAGTCTCTCTTTCTCATTGGTAGGAACATCCGCTGCATGAGTTACAATACAATTAATACCGAGTTCATTGAGCGCACGACAAGATTTAAAACCACTAAATCCAGCCTCGTAAACTGCTCGGTAAGATGCCCCTGGAAAATTTCTTTTCAGGTAATTGGCTAAAATCTCTGGACTTGGATTTTGACTCATCGTCTTGTGTTCATGGTGGTCTCCAAGAATTGTTACCTTCCAGCTTTTCTTATGATAGTCAATTCCGACATAAATAGATTGGCCGGCGAATAAATTGTCATTAACTTTTGTCTGCATAAGCCATGTTCTTTTAGGTTGAAGAATTAGTTACCAATAAAGCACAAAGTATTTTGGCTTATGCAAGGTGCTAAAACATAATACCTCTGCGCTAAAAATTCCGCCTAGTTATAGGGAATACCGAGGTGCGCAATCACTACTTCGGAATAGGAGCATTCTTTTCCTTAGCCATAACGTTATAAACCATTTTATCGGCGACGGAGGGTAACCATTTGTTTAGAAATACAGCAAGCTTACCCTGCTTCGTAAGAATAATAGACCGTTTGCGTTTTACAATAGCCCTATAGATATGCTCGTGCACATTCCTCGGCGGACATCATTTCTTCTTCTTTCCGGGGAGATTCACCTTGTTTCGTGCCATCTTTTGTCAAGCGAGCTCTTGCGAATATTGGAGGCTGTAAAACCTGGACAGGCGGTAAGCACGTGAACGTCGCGTTTTAAAAACTCAGTCCGTAAAACTTCTAAGAACCCATTCAATGCAAACTTTGAAGCCGAATAACCTGCCCGGCCCGGCAACCCCCGATAGCCCGCTATCGAAGAAATCCCAACGATCGAACCTTTGTTTTTTATGATTTCGGGCAAACAATATTTTGTGGCATAAAGCACACCATAGAAATTAATATCCATTACTTTTTTTATCACATCAAGATCAACGTCCTCAAATAATGCGCGCATTGAAATACCTGCGTTATTAATAAGCACATCGATCGTTCCAAATTTTTTTATCGCTTCTTGTGCCATTTGCCGGTTGTCGTTTTCTACACTAACATCGCTGACAAAACTCTCAATAATTATTCCTTTACTCCTCAGATCAGAAACAGTTTTCTCAAGCTGATCCTGATTCCGTCCCGTGATCAGTACTTTGGATCCACGTGAACCAAATTCTTCAGCAAGCGCTCGTCCAATTCCAGAAGAGCCACCCGTGATAATTACTACTTTATCCTTCATGCTCTAAAAGTAATAATACTTGTTTAACTTGCTCGTTCAAGGTGGTATATGTTTGCAATAAAGCTGCTTTCCAGGTTGCCTCTAAGTGTCTTGTATGCGCTTTCCGATTTTCTTTTTTTCGTTAGTTTCTACCTTGTAAAATACCGCCGCAAGCTTGTTCAGAAAAACCTAAGAAATTCCTTCCCTTCCAAATCAGAAACGGAATTAAAAAAAATTGAAAAAGATTTCTACAGAAACCTCTGCGACTATGCAGTTGAAATGTTAAAGCTTTTTACGATCACGCAGGATGAACTTAACAAACGAGTAAAATTTATAAATCCAGAAGTTTCGACAAAGTATACTCAAGCGGGTCAATCTCTTTTAAATCTGGCCTCACATCAATTCAATTGGGAATGGCTGCTCGCTGCAGGTTCCTTCATTCTACCGGCGCAGATGGATTTTGTATATCAGCCAGTGAATAATAAATTCTTCGATTCATTTTCACTCGCATGCCGCACACGATTTGGCGCTCATGGTATTAGCAGAAAATCGGTAGCGCGGGAAGTGATCAAGAGAAGACATATTGTAAGAAACATCGCCATCGTGGGTGATCAGTATCCTGGTTATGGGCATGACAAGCGATACGAAGCGACCTTTCTTCATCAGCCAACAGTATTTTTTAGCGCACCGAACCAACTCGCCCAGTTAACCCAATATCCGGTTTTATATTATGCCATGCGAAAGGTCAGAAGGGGATATTATGAAGCAGAGATCATTGAGCTTGCGCAGCCGCCGTATGATAAGGAAAATACCGATGTGCTCCGAAACTACATTGATGAAGTTGAAAGGGTGATCGACAACGATCCTGCAGGGTGGTTATGGTCACATAACCGATGGAAAACCCGTCACCTCAAAGCAAAATCAATCAGAAGCACAGGGCCGTTAGAGAAGGATTTGATTAATATCGTCGCGGGTCAGTTGCTTCATAAAACTTTCTTCAGTGGTAATTAATTCTGTCGTCAGTTTAAGCTTGCGCTTTTGAAGCATGAGAATTTTTTCTTCTACAGTATTTCTGGTAATAAATTTATAAGTAAAGACTTTTTTCTTCTGACCAATGCGATGGGCTCTGTCGACCGCTTGAGCTTCTACGGCGGGATTCCACCACGGATCAAGAATAAAGACATAATCAGCTTCGGTCAAATTTAATCCCAGTCCTCCGGCCTTGATCGAAATCAAAAATACTTTCAGATTTGGTTCCCGGTTGAAGCGTTCTACCTGCTCTTTTCTATCGGTGCTGGATCCATCCAGGTAAGCAAAATCAATTTTGTGCGTTTTTAAATATTGCCGTACTAATTCCAGGTGTTTTACAAATTGACTGAAAATTAAAACCTTGTGGCCTTCCGCGACAGCATTTTCCAGCATGTAGGTAACGTCTTCCAATTTGCCTGAATCGCCGGTATATCCTTGCTCTACCATTCGCGGGTGATTTGCCAATTGACGAAGTTTGGTAAGACCTTCAAGAATCATAAATCGGCTATTGCCCAGTCCCTCCTGATCGATCAGCTTAAATATCTTTTCCCGATAATGTGTTTTAACTTCTTCGTATCGCTTTTCCTGTTCAGTCGACATCGAGCAGTATTGTATGTTTTCAACTTTCTCAGGAAGCTCAGTGGCAACCTGCGATTTATGCCTCCGCAGAATAAATGGTTTAATTACAGCGTGTAATTTTTTAGATCGTCGACTCGTCATTTTTCTTTTCAATAGGATATTGGAATTCATTCCTAAAGTATGTTTGTGTTCCCAAAATTCCCGGATTGATGAATGACATCTGTGACCACAGATCCATGGTGGTATTTTCAATCGGCGTACCTGTCAACACCAGCTTGTGCCGGGATTTCAATTCCCGTACGGCTTTAGCAATATTCGACGTAGGGTTCTTGATAACCTGTGATTCATCCAAAATAATATAGTTAAAATAAAATTGCTGAAGCAACTCTACGTCTAAGCGCGTAATCCCATAGGAAGTAAGAACAAGATCGTAATTCTCAAAGCGCTTGATGTCTTTATTTCTGAGGGTTCCGGTGTAGTTTAAAATTCTTAGTTCCGGAGTAAACTTATTCGCCTCCATTTCCCAATTATAAATCAGGGAGGTTGGCATGATTAGCAAGGTCGTGCCCGAGCCAGCATCTTTTTCAGCCTGAAGCATCGTCAACGTCTGAACGGTTTTGCCCAGCCCCATATCATCAGCAAGGCAACCTCCGAGCTTGTATTCGTTTAAGAAATCTCAGCCAGTTATAGCCCGCCCGTTGATAGGGCCGCAATTCGCCTGTGAAACCCTCCCGGTAAAGGATAATTTTTAATGCCACTAAAGGAATTCAGCGACCGGAGTTTTTCACTCAGGTGAACTTTTGCAAGATTTCCTTCCTCAAGTTCCTTTACCAGATTAAGATGATGCTTGCGAAGCACAGGCTTTTCATGTTCGCCGTCTGTTTCGCTCAGTGCAAACAAATCCGCATACTTCGTGAGCCAGGCTTCAGGAATAATTGCAATTTCTCCATTCGGAAGTTTGAACTCCACCTTCTTTCGCATGATCAGTTTCCGAAGTTCTTTAAAAGGAATTTCGAATTCTCCGAAACGGATTTTTGCGTGGATATCAAACCAATCGATATTTTCCTTTACTTCAACTTCGATAACCGCCTTCCCAACAAAATATTTTTTGTCTCGGCTTTCGGGCTGACTTACCTCGAAACCAAAATTTAAAAGGTTTACCCGATTTTCATTCAGCCAGGAAAAAGCTTCCGATTTAGGAATTGCAATTCTAAATCCTTTCATCGGCAGTCCTAGTTTCTGCAGCGTGTGCAGGAAATTTTTCTCGTCATCGGTCCGACGTGTGATTCTATGGAAGACGTATCCCTCACCTTGTTTTTCAAGCGTAACACTAACGGGTCCAATATTATCTCCGCGAAAACGATGTTTGCCGTACTTAAAAGATAAATCAAAAACGATTTTTCCGGCCTCATCACTGTGATCATCCAGCTGCAGGTTTTTCATCAAACAGCGAAATGGGTGAAGAACTTTGCGCGGTATGCAGTTCGGAAAGTGTGAGCACCGGATGCGGATCGTATGTGCTTTTGTTGATTTCAAAACCGCGCGCATCAACATCATCAAAAGAAGCAATGAGTGGCGCAACAAACCGATTATAATAGGTCTCCTCAACGTTCCTCGGAATGACTACATATTTCTTTGTAAAAAAAGGAATTAACTTTTTACCGTCTACATTTTTTTCAAAGCCATACAACTTTCCATTTAATACCATCCATGCTGGATTTTTACAAACCAGGTAGGCGGATGGATTTGGCAAATCTATTTTCTTGCCCTGGTAAAAGATCGTTGGATAATAATTGGTGTGCTCCTCCGTGCGCATGAAATGAAATTGAATGGAAGCCCTTTTATCCAAAACTTCAATTTTGCGCCAGGTGGGCTCAC
The DNA here is from genome assembly GCA_963846745.1 of uncultured Bacteroidota bacterium. Classification (GTDB taxonomy): domain Bacteria; phylum Bacteroidota; class Bacteroidia; order Cytophagales; family Cyclobacteriaceae; genus Chryseolinea. The sequence goes on from CAWJXE010000013.1 coordinate 126,470, forward strand.
CATCATTTCCCATTTCAAAGAGAATTTTGCCTTTCAGTTTGTCGAGGATTTTCGCCCGACGCTTCTCCATGTAGTCCTCGATCTGTTCCTGTACCAGTTCGCTGCCCTTTGGTTTTATCGTAGGTCTTCGAAAAAAATTCTTCAGGCTTCATGAATTTTGCAGAGAACTTCTTCACAATCGATTCCTGCGCCATGGAATCCATGATTTCAATCAATTCAAAATCGCGGTCATCAAGGCCTTTAGAAAACTCGCGGGCATTTTTTGGAGATATGTTCTGATGTTGATAGGTGAGCTTCCCTTTATCATCCAAATGAACAATATAAGATTCAAACACGAATCCCAGGTATTCGTGCTGGTACAGCGAATAGATGATTTGAAACGGTTGTGAAGCAGAGACTTTCATCCAAGAACAACGTTTTGATGATAACAGAAACTTGAAAATTAGGGATATTCCATCAAAAAAGGACAGTTTTCTTCAAAAATTGGTACATCGACCTATAAATTTTGTACGGACACGAATCGTGCCGCCAGCGTAGCTGGCCTCGAAGAGATAATGATCGTTACCAGCACTCATCGCCAAGAACACATAAACGAAATCCATAAAAGCCAATTTCACAGGATAACCATCCACCACCGACGAATTCATTCCCATCGAAATCAAACTAAAATTTTGTTGAAGCAATACAATTCCTGCTCCCAAAACCAACCCCAGGACATGTGCCGATTGCTGCGATAAGCAGGCCTTCCGTTATAAACACTTTTTTCAAAAGACTGCTGTCGGCGCCCATGGAGGCCATAATGGATATATCTCTTTTCTTATCTAATGCTAACATCATAAGATTAAAATAAATGTTAATCGATCCAATCACCAACAATAAGACCGCCGCAATCGAAGCAAATAACTTTTCAAGCTTTAAGACCCGGTAAACATCCTGGTGTTGTTCTTCCGAGTTCAAGACATTAAATTTATCACCCAGGATATTTTGAATTTGCTGTTCGACTTCCTCGACATCAACGGCCGTATTTGTTTTAACCTCCAAAGAGGTCCTTTTGTTCTCGTAATTCAAAAGATCTTTTGCAAATTCCAATGGGACAATGACATAGTTCTCATCAAAATTCTGAATTATTGCAAAGACACCTCCCGGCAGGATACCTTTTTGTGAATACATTTTGGACGGATCCAAAACACCACTTTTGACATTTTTGGGGTAATACAGTTGTAGAAGGTGAAAATCCTCTTCCAGCGAAATGGATAAGCGTGTTTCGAACGCCATAACCTATTAACGCGCGGGGCACACCATTCTTTTTCAATTGTAATTCGCCCTCGACGAGGCTTTCCTTGGGTATCCGTTTCTGATCAACAAAATTGTCGCTTACTCCTTTGATGGTCACTGGCCGGCTGGCATTGTTATATCTTGCATAGGCATAATCCTCGATAACTTCCGTCACAACTTCTACGCCCGGGACAGCTTCTATTTTCTTTAGTAACGATTGGCTTACTGTAAACGATTTCCCTTTGGTTGCAACTATTTTTATTTCCGGATCGAAAGAATTATTCAGTGAATGAATTAAGTCACCTAACCCATTGAATATCGAAAGCACAATGATAATGGCGGCAGTAATGATCGCTACAGCAACAACCGAGATAATGGAAATGACATTGATGAAATTTTTTTTCCGTTTGGATATCAGGTAACGCTTAGCTATAAAGAGTGGAAGATTCAAATCAATACAATTTATTCTGCTTTCGAAGCGGGTGGGATATTTAGATTCTTAATAAGCTCATCCAAACGAGTTGCATTTTCTTCGACCTCGTCTTTAAAAAATATCAGCTCAGGGATAATTCGCACTTGTTTTCCGATCCGATTACCTAATGCTTTCCGGATCTCGCTTTTACGCAAGGTTATGTTCTCCAGTACTTTTTCTTTTTCCTTAACCAGAAGCATGCTGATATAAATCCGGGCTACACTTAGATCAGGACTCATCCGAACATCGGCAATTGTAATAAATGCATTGTCCAATATCCCTCGTTTATCGCGTAAAAAAATATCGCTGAGCTCTTTTTGTATGAGCTTTGAATACTTCTGTTGCCGGGTCGTTTCTGCCATAGTACAAATATCTCTTATCATTCAACAATTACCAATGAACCATTGGCAATTAAAAAAACCTAGTCTAATTTGCATGCAAAGCTACTTTTCATTTTGTTACGATACTTTCGCATTAACGATCCATATCGGCTGCTCGGTTTGCTGGTTATCTTGATTCTTATCTATCTGCCCTTGTTTATAGATATGCCCGAGATGACATACCCTGAATTGAAAAATCTTGTCATCGGGGAAAAAGTTCACGAGGGACGAGGATTATATTCAGAATTAATAGATTCCACCGGGCCTTTAGGTGCCTGGTTTAATGGATTGCTGGATTTGATCTTTGGCAGGTCATTACTTGCCCGTCGTATTTTCGCTTTTATAGTATTGTTTTTCCAGACTGCATTTGTGGGTATCATGTTTGCCGATAAAAAAGCTTTCTCTGAAAACACCTACATACCTTCGCTTATTTATGCCTATCCTATTTTTCTTCTCATTCGATACACTCTCTCTTACACCCGAGTTACTTGGCTTTGGCTTCGTACTGCTGGCGCTCAACAACCTCTTAAAGGAGATTGAATTTAGAGAACAACGCAACGAATCAATTTTTAACCTGGGCCTATACATCAGTCTGGCCTCGCTTTTCTCGTTCTCATTTTTTATCTATCTCCCCGGAGCCCTCTTCATCCTTATCATCTTCACGCGACATCCCGCGAGGAAATATTTTCTGCTGATCTGTGGTTTTATTATTCCTCACCTTTTATTGATGAGTATATTTTACCTGCAGGACTCCTTTTCGGAAATGTGGAGATATTATTACATCCCTAATCTAAGTATGCAAACAAGTCGCTATCTGGCTTCTTCTAGCTTATGGTGGTTGGGTGCAATCCCTCTGATTTTTTTGATCATTTCGTTATTCATGCTGAATCGGGAGGCAAGACTTACAAAATACCAAACTCAGTTGGTGCAAAGCATGTTTTTCTGGATGATATTTTCATTCCTGCACCTTTTCTTCTCAAAAGACATAAGACCGCAAAGCTTTATAACCGTGATTCCATGCTTAAGTTTTTTTATGACTCATTCTCTACTTGTGATTCATAAAAAGAAGTTCGCGGAAATGGGTATCTGGATTTTATTGGTTACAACGGTTTGTATAAGCTACCTGGCCAGGTACGGTGCAATAGATTCTGTTGATTACAGTAGGTTAATGGTTAATGATGGAAAATTAAAGGTAGCCGGGCAACGCGTTTTAGTCTTGGACAATGATTTAAATGCATATAAACACCATGACCTGGCGTCGCCCTTCTTTAATTGGGAACTATCAAAAGAGATTTTTTCTTCTCCTGATTATTATGAAAATGTAATTAAGGTTTATAAAGGTCTAACGCTTGATCCTCCAGACGTAATCCGAGATAGAGAAGATAAGCTAAAGCCTTTTTTTGACCGGATACCGGAGCTTAAGAAGAAGTATACCAAACAGGATGTCTACTATGTAAAGGATCGTTAACAAGTAATTTTATTCACGCGTGTGGCGTGGCGACCACCTTCAAAATCGGTCTTGATAAATTTTTCAACGACCTTTTCAGCCAATCCAAAATCAATAAAGCGCGCCGGCAGACAAAGTATATTGGCATTATTGTGTTTTCTTGCCAGTGATGCAAGTTCTTCATTCCAGCAAATAGCGGCGCGAATACCTTGATGTTTGTTGGCTGTAATGGCAACGCCGTTCGCGCTTCCACAGACCAAAATCCCCAACTCAAATTCATTGTTTTCGACAGCTTCCGAAACTGGATGTGCAAAGTCAGGATAATCGGCAGACTCCGTGTTGTAGGTACCAAAGTCTTTTATGTCATGCTGTTTGCTTAACTGCTGTTTGAGTTTTTCCTTATACTCAAAACCAGCATGATCACTGCCTATTGCTAATTTCATCTTTGATATTGTTACATTTTATCGAGTTCTCACGTCTGACCTGACGCGGAATTTCTTACCTCAAGAAGGTGATATTTTTTGTTCTCTCAGTAGCTCTTCCGCTTCTTCCCGCGCTTTTCGCTTGGCAACGGAAGCAGAAATTAAAATGCTGATTTCAAAAAGCATATACAGCGGAATTGTGATAAGCATTTGACTCAAGGGATCTGGCGGCGTAACAATAGCTGCCACAATCAATATGATAACAATGGAATGTTTCCGGTATTTTCTCAGGAATTCCGGCGTAACAATTCCAATTTTGGTCAAGAAGTATATCACTACCGGCAATTGGAAAAGCAAGCCTGAACCCAACACCAGCATAACAACGGTAGAGACATACGACGTAATATCAAACTCATTCACAACCATATCGCTGATGCTGTAATTTGCCAGGAAGTAAACCATCCAGGGAACAATCACAAAATATCCAAAAGTGACCCCCATGAAAAACAGAACTGAAACAGATGCCACAGCTCCTCGCGAATACTTTCGCTCACTTTTCTGAAGCCCCGGTTTGATAAATCGCCACAACTCCCAAACTACGTAAGGAAAAGCAACCACCAGCCCGATGATAAAGGAGGACATGATGTGCATGGTAAACTGCCCTGTCATGTTACGACTTTGTACTTTAAAAGGAATGTCTTTTACACACAGGCCTTCATATCCTAAAACGTCACCAAGCTTGCACAACCATTTAAATGTAGGAAAATCAACTCTGGCAGGTGCAAAAATTACGTTTTCAAATATCCACGGAGCCAGTACAAAAGCCCCGATGGTAAATATGATGACTGCTCCCAATGCACGAATAACATGCCATCGTAATTCCTCGAGATGCTCGAGGAAACTCATTTCCTTTTCTCCACTTTCTTCCTGATCTAATGGCATAGATTGTAAATGTTTATCCTTCCCTTCTTTCCTTAACTATTTGAAACATGCTCGTACCTTATCAATACAGTGGAAATTTTTGCATGAATCGATTCACTTTTTTCTTCACGGATTTTAGGTGTTTTGAATCGCCTGGTTTTTGAAGGGCTTCGTCGATAAGGTCGACAATCTTAAGAACATCCTTTTCTTTTAATCCACGGGTGGTAATGGCGGGTGTACCGATTCTCATTCCCGATGTTACCATTGGTGATTGAGTATCAAAAGGAACCATATTTTTATTGATTGTAATGTCCGCCTGAATCAGGCCTTCTTCCGCCTGCTTGCCCGTTAAGTTTTTCGATCGAAGGTCAATTAACATCAAATGATTATCGGTGCCTCCTGAAATTATTTTATACCCTTTGTCCAAAAATGCCTGCGCCATAGCTTTAGCATTTTTTGCAACCTGTACTATGTACTCCATGTATTCATCCGACAAGCGCTTCCTGAAACGATACCGCTTTGGCAGCGATAACATGTTCCAATGGACCTCCTTGCGTTCCCGGAAACACTCCCGAATCAAGGATCGAAGTAATCTTCCTAATCTCGCCCTTCGGAGTTTTTAAACCCCAGGGATTATCAAAATTTTTGCCCACCAGAATCATCCCGCCGCGAGGACCACGCAGCGTTTTATGCGTTGTGGTGGTAACAATGTGGCAATACTCCATGGGATCACTCAACAAGCCCCGGGCAATCAGGCCGGCAGGATGTGAAATGTCTGCCAGCAAAAGTGCACCTACGTTATCAGCCGCCTCGCGAAGTTTTTTATAATCCCAATCGCGGCTATAGGCTGAAGCACCACAAATGATCATTTTGGGTTTTTCCTTCTCTGCCGTTTTAATAACCTTATCGAAATCGATCGTTCCAGTTTCCTGCTTCTACGCCATAAAAAGTAGGCTGATAAAGCTTACCCGAAAAATTCACAGGCGACCCATGCGTCAAGTGACCTCCATGCGACAAATCAAATCCCAGAATTTTATCACCCGGCTTTAAGCAGGCCAGCATCACTGCCGCATTGGCCTGCGCGCCAGAGTGCGGCTGTACATTCGCCCATTCCGCTCCGAATAACTCTTTTGCCCGGTCAATGGCCAGTTGTTCTATTTCGTCTACTACCTCGCATCCGCCATAATAACGCTTTCCAGGCAAGCCTTCCGCATACTTATTTGTAAGGACAGTTCCTTGTGCTTTCATTACCTGAAGGGACGTAAAATTTTCGGAAGCTATCAATTCAATACCGCTCTCTTGTCTTTGTTTTTCTTTCTCGATGAGATCAAAAATTGCTTTATCGCGTTTCATTTATGAATGAGGTTTTAAAAGAAGGGGCAAAAATAACGGAGTGATATGAGATGGCATAATAACCCTTGGAAAAAGAAAGGTCATTAAAAGCATATATAGGCCTTTCGCAAAAATTTATCGCTCAAACCGCATTTCAAGCACTTTGATTCTTAATCCATTCTTCAATAATACTTTCAAGCACATCAAGCGGGAGACAGCCATATTTTAATACTTCGTCATGGAAGAGGGCGAGGTTAAATTGGTCACCCAAAGCATCTGAAGCCTTCTTCCTTAATTCCAGAATTTTAAGTTGCCCAATTTTATAGGAAAGTGCCTGGGCCGGTATTGCCATATATCGTTCAATTTCTGCGGTTGCCGCTTGCTCGCTGATGGCCTCATTATCCAGCATGTATTTAATGGCCTGCTCGCGTGTCCATCCTTTTGCATGAATTCCGACATCAACAACCAATCGTATCGCGCGATGCATTTCATCTCCTAAATTCCCAAAATATTGGTAGGGATCCGTATATAAGCCTAGCTCTTTACCCAAGTGATTCAGTATACAATGCCCAGCCTTCTCCGTAGGCGCCATACCATAAAAACCTTCTGAATTTTGGGAGTTCCTCATTTTCGTACTGTAAGGCGATCTGGTAATGATGACCCGGAATGGCTTCATGAAGAAATAAAGTTTCCATCCCTGTATAGTTAAAGGACTTGGCATCCAAAATAGGAACATAAAAAATACCAGGCCTGGACCCATCGGGCGTCCCAGGATTATACTCAGCACTGCTTGAGGCTGCTCGAAATGCTTCTGTTTGTCGAACCTCGAACCTTGTCTTTGGAACCATGTTAAAAAGCTTTTTCAATTGAGGGCCCATTTTTTCGTGGATCGCATTAAACCCTGCAATAACTTCTTCGGGCGTTTTGTAAGGCATAAATTTTTTATCGGTGTTGACATGTTCAAAAAATGCCTTCAGGTTGCCTTTGAACCCAACTTGATCTTTTATTTTTTCCATTTCATGACGAATGCGTGCCACCTCACTTTGACCGGTCTTAAATATTTCGTCTGGAGACAAATTCGTAGTCGTCCAAAAATTGATTAGGTGTTGATAATGCTCGCGACCGCCAGGAATATCAGAGAACCCAGATGTGGTCCTCGTGTTGGGAATATATTCATCGCGCAAGAAATCGTGTAGCTTCTTATAAGTGGGAATGATTTTTTGTTCGATCGCGTCAGCATATGCCTTGGTCAGCTGATCTCGATCCGAGCCCTGAATAGAATCAGGCATGTTGGCGATGGGTTCCCAGAAAATGCTCTTCTTTACGTCACTTACCATCATATCCTGGGCCTGGGGTAATACACGTTCCATCAAAATTTTCGGATACGTGTAGCCCACTGCCAATCCTTTCCTCATGTTTACGATGGCTGTATCAACCCACACCACAAAGCCATCTATTCTTGATAAGAAATCATGGTAGTCTTTAACCGTCTTAAAAGGTTGGTAACTTTTCCCGCTGCCGATCTGAGGCATTGTAAGCGTCATCCCCCAGAATTGTTGGACGGGTATATAGTGATCCTTAAAAGTAAGAGCCTTAAGACTGACCTCCATCTCGCGTTTAAAAATATCATAACTCACTTTTTCCTGCGGCGAAAGAGAGTCCCGCTGATAAGTGGTGAGTTCGGATTGATAGCGCGAATAAAATGCTTTGAGGTCCGAACGAAAACTTTCGCTGATATCGTTCGGCAATAAGTTGTTATAACGTTTGTCGCCGATCTGTGTAGCCTCCATGGGGTACAATGTAAGACGTTCTTCATAGTACGCGTCTAAAAAATCATTGAAGGGTTTTTTCATTTCAGTAACCTTTTCTTCTTTTCCTGCAGTGCAAGCCAGCGAACATCAGCACGATGAAAATGCAACGATAAAAAATATGCATAAACCTAATTATTTAATCTACCAAGAACCACTGCTTCCACCACCACCAAAACTTCCGCCTCCGCCTGAAAATCCACCTGAAGATCTGCCACCTCCCCCCGATGACCAACCTGATCCCCCAGACCACCCCCTTCCGCCACTCTGATTGGCAGTGGCCATTTTTTTTGCCATCCGTTTGCCCCAGTCGGTCCGTCCCAGCATCAATTTTACAATGGGAAATCCAACAACATAACATGCCAATACGGAAAGTCCAGCCAGTCGTTCCAAGCGCCATCATTGGAAATGCCGCGTAAAATGGGATCAGAAACGCGTATAAAAACCATCCGCCACAGCCCGGAATGACCAAACCCATAAAAGTAAAAATACCAAGTATCCCAAAAATAAATAATCCAATCAAGTAAGCGTTCCTTCAAGCCCAGTTGTTCTAAGCCCGCTTCGTCGTCATCCTTATATTCCCCGCCGATTGCTTTCACGATAGCATTTACACCAGCCGTCACACCTTCATCATACTGATTTTGACGAAAGTGAGGGGCTATTTCATTTCTGATAATTCTGCTGGCCTTTGCGTCCGTTAGAACGCCCTCCAATCCATAGCCGGTTTCAATCCGTATTTTATGTTCATCCGCGACAATCAATAAAAGTACTCCATTGTCTTTGTTCTTTTTGCCCAATTTCCACTTCTCCACTACCCGCAGGGAATAGTCTTCAAGCGCATCGCCTTCGAGAGAAGGAATAATCAGAACAGCGATTTCATTCGAAGTGGAATCCTGATATGCTATTAATTGTTGCTCCAATTTGTCAATGGCAGGTTGTGTCAATATGTGCGCTTCGTCATGCACATGCAGGCCCCAAAGTTCGGGAACAGCTTTTTGGGCTTCTGCGAAACTTGAGCAAAAAAGTCAATGCCCCTGCAAGCAGCCAATAGGCCCTGCGTGGATTCAATGAAAACTTTCCGGCATCTATGAATTGATAAATTCATTCTACATATGATATTTCCTTACCAGGACCCACTTGATCCTCCGCCGCCAAAACCTCCACCGCCTCCAAAACTCCACCTCCAAAGCCTCCGCCACCGCCTCCCCACGAGCCCGAACTTCCAATACCTCCTATAGGTCCAATCCAACCTCTGCCCAGACGACCAATGACCTCCACCTCCACCACCTCGCCTACCTCGGGAAGCAAGTATTATAATGATAATAATTATAATAATCGTACCCAAAGGGAACTTCTTCGCGTGTCGTTTTTGTGGTAATGGATCATCATTCACATACTCACCCTTAATAGCATTTATAATGCCCATCAAGCCCCGCTTCAACTCCTGCTTCATAATCTCCGTTTCGAAAATGGGGAGCGATTTCATTTCTGATAATCCGGCTTGACATTGCGTCTGTCAAGCGTACCTTCAAGTCCATAACCCGCTTCAATCCGCATGAGTCTGTCCTGGATGGCTATTAGTAATAAGGCACCATTGTCCTTATCGCTTTTTCCCAGCTTCCACTTCTCAGCTACACGCAACGAATATTCTTCAAGTGAACCTCCTTCAAGTGATGAAATAATCAAAATTGCAATTTGGTTGGATGTCGAATCGCGTTCCGCCTGAAGAATAGATTCCAACCTGTTTTTGGCTTGTGCCGAAAGGACATTGGCTTCGTCATGAACCCAAAAACCGCCATGCTCCGGTATATCGGGTTGGCTGTACGCAACTATAGAAAAAAATAGTAATAGCGTTGTGAGGGAAATTCTCATGCTAAAAAATATTAGCATTGACCAGCACTAATAAAGGAGAAAATATTTTTCTAAACTCGAAGATCATCGCGCAACTCGTTAATATCATCGATTGTTTTTCGAAATCCTTTTTCTAATAAAATATCGCCGCACTGTTTGATGCCGTTCTCCAATGCCTCCACCACTTTTCCATTTCTGATATCTGTGATGATATCCTGGACTATCTTATCCCACTGCTTTTGATCCACAATTTTGTTAATGCCTTTATCGGCCATGACAATTACTTCATGTTCAAAAAAAGAAACGAAAATCATAATGCCTGTGCGTTGTCGTGTATTGAAAACTTCTTCTTCCAGAAAAGCATTTTCTGCGCATTGTCTGGTCACCAAATCCTGATACCGCCTTGCAACCAACAATCTTTTTACAGGATCGGAAAAATAGGGAATGACGGCACCCAACACACCGCCCAGAATAACGACGAGTAAAATAAAAACAGGATCATAAAAAAGGGTATTCACAGCATCCTTAATAACGAAACGATCCAAAACGACCATGGAAACAAATGTGAATGAAGCACCAATTAAACTTCCCTTATAAAGTGCAATTGAATAGTCGCCGCTTCGCTCGACAATGACCGGAACAATTTCTCCGGAAATTTTTTCTTCGGCATTTTTTACCGCAGCCTTGATTCGTTCAAGGTCTTTTTCATTAAGTCTTTGTTTTAAATTCATTCATAACAGCTTTGCTCAAAGATAGGAAGGTGCTTTGAAACTCAGGTGAAAAATTTGGTCACCCTGTTGAGTTCCCTGAGGTACAATTGAATGGTGTTTTCCAGACCATAATACAACGCATCACAAATTAAAGCGTGCCCAATGGAAACTTCATCTAAATAAGGAATGTTTTGCGCAAAAAAATTTAGGTTTTCGAGAGAAAGATCATGCCCGGCATTTATCCCAAGCCCCACTTCATGTGCCTTCTTGGCGCTTTCTTTATAAGGTTTGATCGCTACATCTTTGTTCTGGTGAAATTCGTGTGCGTACGGTTCGGTATAAAGTTCAATACGGTCTGCATTAACTTTTTTTGCGCCTTCCACCATTTTCGGTATCGGATCAACAAAAATCGATACCCGTACACCACTTGATTTAATTTCCTCGACAACATCTTTTAAGAAAAGCTTCATTTGCTTGCGTATCCCAACCTGCGTTGGAAGTAATGGCTTGAGGAGGATCTGGGACGAGCGTTGCTTGCGCCGGCTTTACTTCATGAATTATTTTTAGATATCGTTCGTCCGGATAACCTTCAATGTTAAATTCAGTCTTCACTACATCTTTTAATGCAAGCACATCGGCATACCGGATGTGTCGCTCGTCTGGGCGTGGATGAACCGTAATGCCTTGTGCTCCGAACCGCTCACAATCAATGGCGGTCTTTATAACATCCGGATTATTTCCCCCCCGTGCGTTTCGGAGTGTGGCAATTTTATTAATATTGACGCTAAGTCTTGTCATGACGTGAATAAGATTGAAGAATGGATATGGTTATAACTGATTAAATAAAACATTCGTTACGAAATTACACGAACTAAAATTATTATGAGCCTCAAACAACAAATTGACAATGATATAAAAAAAGCGATGCTCGCTAAAAACAAAGAAGAACTTGAAGCCTTGCGTGCTATTAAATCATTGATACTTTTGGCAGAAACTGATAAAAGTGCTGGCGGAGAGTTTCCGCAGAAACAGAAAATAAATTATTGCAAAAAGCGGTCAAGCAAAGAAAAGAATCAGCCGATATTTTTCAGCAGCAAGGCCGCAAGGATCTGGCGGACAAAGAAAATTTTCAGCTTGAAGTCATAAGTCGTTATTTACCAAAGCAGCTTTCCGAAGAAGAAATTGTGAGCACCTTAAAAAGTATTATTGATCAGGTGGGCGCAAAAGGTCCGCAGGACATGGGCAAGGTAATGGGAAATGCAACAAAAGCTCTATCTGGCAAAGCGGATGGCAAGACTTATTTCTGAACTCGTAAAAAAACTACTCGCCTCTTGAGCATCGTAGATATAATACTGGCAATTATAATTTTAGGGGGAGCTTTCAGCGGTTACAAGGATGGTTCTGTAACCTCATTATTTTCCTTGGTAGCCATAATACTGGGAATGCTTGCTCGGTTTTAAATTAATGGGCAGCGCGATGGTTTTGCTTGCACGGAATTACAATGTGGATGAGAAGGTGTTACCCTACTTGGCTTTCGGGGTTGTTTTTGTGATAATTGTAATTGTTGTCAATGTAATTGGCCGGTTTATCAGAGCCTCCATTGACAAACCAATTCTAGGAGGCGCGGATCGAATTGTGGGAGCAATCCTGGGAATGGTGCATACGACTGTTTTCGCTAAGTATTATGTTATGGATTGCCGATTCACTCCGGATAAAAATTCCGGAGGCCTGGGTTGCAAATTCATGGCTGCAACCAAAGGCGGCTAATTTTGCCCCAAAAATTGCAAACTGGATTGGTGAATTTTTACCAATTTTCAGAGATGTGTTATAGGACTGTAGCATATTCAGACAAATTTTTACGTTGTGATTATTTTCCTTTACTTTCTAATTTGAGGATATGACCCTTAAGATTAAAGAAGAGAACGGATTTAGATTTGTTGACGAAGGTCAAGGAGATGTATTGTTCTTGCTGCACGGGCTATTTGGAGCCTTGAGCAACTGGGAAGGTGTGGTGGATAAGTTTTCAAAAAATTACCGGGTTGTTATTCCGATGCTTCCCCTCTATGAAATGCCGATTCGGGAAGCGGGACTTGATGGACTTCGTCAATTTGTAGAGAATTTTGTCGCCCAAAAAAAGCTTGATCAGCATGATCATAATGGGAAATAGCCTGGGTGGCCATATTGCCCTAATGTACACATTGCAAAATGCGTCAAAAGTAAAAAAGCTCATTTTAACAGGAAGCTCAGGTTTATTTGAAGATTCGATGGGAGGATCTTATCCTAAAAGGGGAAACTATCAATACATAAAGGAACGGGTTTCGTACACATTTTACAATCCGGATGTGGCCACAAAGGAACTGATCGATGAGATTTTTGAGATTACCAATAGCATTCCAAAATGCCTCAGAATTGTTGCCATTGCGAAATCAGCTCAACGTAACAATATGGCTGATGAAATACCCAATATTAAAATTCCAACATTATTGGTTTGGGGATTAAACGATACCATCACACCACCCATGGTTGCCCATGAATTTAACCGGTTGATTCCCAATTCGGAGCTTAAATTCATTGACAGATGTTGCCACGCTCCCATGATGGAACACCCTGAAACGTTCAATGAAATTGTGGAAGATTTTTTGCTTAACTCAAATTCAAAGTAAATGAACATTCTCCCTCCATGATTGCAGAAGATTTAATCAACCATATGTTACCCCCATTAAAAGGTACAGACGATGCTCACAAAGCTATCGTGTGGATGGAGGAGTTTCGGTGTGCCTATATGCCAGTGGTTGATGAGGAAAAGCTGCTGGGATTTATTTCCGAGGAAATTATCCTGGAAACAAATGATATTGAAAAACAGGTGAAAGATTTCGACCTGGTAGGTCAAAACTGTTATGTTCATTTGGATACTCACTTCTATGATATTCTGAAGATCGCCGCGAACAATAAACTTCAAATGGTGGCCGTGCTAAATCAGGACCAGACCTATTGCGGAGTGATCACTATTCAAGATACACTTACATCTTTCGCCCAGACTGCCGCCGTTCAGCTGCCCGGTGGAATTCTGGTTTTGTCAATGAACCATACGGATTATTCATTGGCGGAAATAAGTCGGCTCATCGAGGAAAATCACGCTAAAATATTAAGCAGCATCGTTAAAGAGGATCCCCTTGATACGGTCAAGCTAAGACTAACATTGAAAATAAATCAACTGGATCTATCTCGGATCGTGGCCACACTGGAACGATTTGGTTATAAAGTTATTGGGCGTTATCATGAGACTAAACCCATCGGGGATGATAGAGAACGGATCGATATGCTGCTGCGCTATTTAGATATTTAAGTCAAAACCGTAGTCCGCTACAAACCTATCTATAATTTATTATAGATTTGGAATATATTCCCACTTCTATAGTTTGAAATGAAAATAGCAATCCATGGAAAAGAATTCAATCGTGTAGTTGCTCCGGTTATTGCTCGGATTTTTGAGATTCTTGTCCAGCAAAAAGCGACGCTTTACGTTTCATCAAAGTTTAGCCAATATTTAAAACCTCCGCTGCCAAAAGAATTCAATGTCTACAATCCAGGCGAACCGTTGACGGATATTCAGCTTTTTATCAGTATTGGAGGTGACGGAACTCTCCTTGAATCGGTCACCCATATCGGCAGACTGGAAATACCAATTCTTGGAATTAATACAGGCCGTTTAGGATTTCTGGCCACGATCAGCAAGAGATGATACGGAAGAAGCGCTTAAAAAATTTTTACAAGGTTCATTCACGCTTGACAAAAGGGCGCTGCTAAAACTGGAAACAAATAAAGACATTTTTGGGACGCTTGAATTTTGCTTTGAACGATTTTACGGTGGTGAAAAAGGATTCCTCGGCGATGATTACAATACATACCTACATCGACGGCGAATTTTTAAATTCTTATTGGGCTGATGGTATCATTGTTGCAACGCCGACAGGTTCAACTGGTTATTCTTTGAGTTGTGGCGGACCATTGATATTTCCCCGCTCGGGCAATTTTGTTATAACGCCCGTAAGTCCTCATAATCTAACGGTGCGACCCATTGTCGTTTCAGATGCATCCGAAATAATCTTTCAGGTCGAAGGACGAAGCAAACGATTCTTGGCATCGCTGGATTCGCGCGTGGCCTCTGTTGATTCGTCAGTAAAATTAAAAGTCACAAAAGCCGATTTCAAAGTCAATCTGGTTCAGCTTGAAGGAAACCATTATTTCAAAACACTCCGCCAAAAGCTCAATTGGGGGTTAGACATACGAAACTAGTCGTTTGGTTACTATTGTATGGTATTTGCGGATTAAGCCTAATTTTAATGTAGCCATTTTTTGAACTTTCATTTTAGTTTGAACTTTTAGCGTCGAAGCAGATGAAAAAATCCGTCTACATAATAATTGCCTTTCTGCTGCTATTTTTTGCGTCAGAATCCGCTTTGGCTCAAATGAGCCGGAAGTCTATCAAAAAAAATAATAAAAGGATATCCAGTTATCGGGGCAAAAAAGAGTGGTTTGGTAAAGAGAAGAGATACAATACGTTAGGGATTGCACTAAATGCTTTGAATTATTATGGCGACTTGGCGCCCAAGCCTGAGCCACTTCAGTACCGATATTTCTTTTACAAGACCAGCTGTAGGCATCGCCTATTCCCACCGTTTCGGACCTCGATATTCGCTTATAGGTTCGTTTATGTATGGTACCTTAAAAGGTGCTGATCATGAATCGGCCAATGCCAATGACCTTGGCAATGGAGTTTATCGATATCAACGAAATTTATCGTTTAGAAATAGAATCAAAGAATTGTCGGTTGTCGCCACCTTTGATTTGTTTTCAAACATGGCAACCTACATCAGCCGCGTAAAATGGACACCTTATGCTTTTGTTGGTGTTGCTTGTTTCTTACACAATCCGCAAGCGCAGGTTCCTGCAAACCGATTTACATGGCAATCCATTGCCCAACGCCGGCGAATGGGTCAATCTCCAATCTTTGGGAACAGAAGGACAAAACGCGACTTTACTGGAGAGCGATGTCAACCATGGCATCAAATCCTACAAAAAATTTCAGGCTGCAATACCATTTGGGATTGGAGCTCGTTTCAGATTAAATGAAATGTTAGATTTGTCAGCAGAGCTAGGTTTCCGATACTTATTTACTGATTATATTGATGACGTAAGTAAAAACTATGTTGACCTCGGTGTGTTTGGTAATGACGAGTTGGCAAAGGCAATGTCGTATCGAACAAATGAAGTTGTTGATCCGAACTTGTTGACACCGACTCAAACCAGAAATGGCCAGGCATACAACTTGTTGCCGGGCTACGGTCAGGAGCATGTTGACAACAAAAGGGGAAACAAAAATGACAAGGATACCTATATGGTAACCACAATCAAGATTAACATATATCTTAGGCAAAACTTTTCATAGGGCTAAATTCAGATAATGCATTGTGTAGTTAAAAAACCTCTTTTCCTCGTTGTTTTCTCGCTATTTGTTTCATCGTCAATAGCCCAACGGTCGGAGATCGGGTTTGGACTCGGAACCTTCAATTACACTGGGGATCTTGTCAGAACCTATAATTTCAAATACTCCAAGCCTGCCGGTACTGTTTTTTATCGTTCCAATCTGAGCAAGGTGGTAAGTTTCAGAGTTGGTGTTACCGCTGGCAAAATTGGCGCCAGCGAGGTGCCGATTGATCCTTTTGCCACTCAACGCAATGCTTCTTTTGACTTGTTTTTGTTGGAGGCCTCAACCGTAATGGAGTATCATTTTTTAAATTGGAGGGAAACAAAACGATTTGTCCGGTTTACGCCCTATCTTTTTGCTGGCCTTGGGCTTTTTGGCATATCTGGAGATGTTCAAAAAAATGAGGAGTACAGCAATGTTCAAGCTTCAATTCCTTTTGGCGCGGGTGTTAAATATATCTACAATCCCAAATGGTATATTTCCCTGGAGTTTGGAATAAGAAAAACATTTTTTGATTACCTGGATAATATCTCGGCGGGCGATCCTCGAGATAAAAACTATCAGTACGGCAATCCGAACGACAACGATAATTATTATTTTCTTGGAATTACTTTAACCCGCACGTTTTATAATATTCCCTGCCCCACTAATCCTTACAAGTAAAATCATTTCAATCTTCCTTTTTAATAGCTGATCCGTGAATACGGATATCTTTTACTAATTTTGCGCCCTTGTGAAGTCTTATAAGGAACATATCGACTTTAATAATTTGCCGCGACACATCGCCGTTATAATGGATGGCAATGGACGATGGGCAAAGAAAAAAGGGGCAAT
Source organism: uncultured Bacteroidota bacterium (assembly GCA_963846745.1). Classification (GTDB taxonomy): domain Bacteria; phylum Bacteroidota; class Bacteroidia; order Cytophagales; family Cyclobacteriaceae; genus Chryseolinea. The sequence goes on from CAWJXE010000013.1 coordinate 143,410, forward strand.
GCGCATTTTTGGGCACAAAAATGCGGTTCAGGCGGTCAAAGATGTTACCGAAGGATGTGGCGAATTGGGCATTAAGTATCTGACTCTATATGCTTTTTCCACCGAAAACTGGAACAGACCGAAAGCTGAGATAGATGGCTTAATGGAGCTTCTGGTGAGCACCTTAAAGCAGGAGATCAAGACGCTGATGGAAAATCAGGTAAAATTGATAACCATCGGAGAAACCTCCAACCTTCCCATTGATTGTCAGAAAAACCTGGAGTGGGCAATTGATCAAACCAAAACAACAGCGGGCTTACGCTAATCCTGGCCTTGAGCTATAGCGGCCGTTGGGAAATCACGAAAGCAGCCAAGGCGTTGGCGATGGAGGTTGAGCAGGGAAAGATCAAAGCCAGTGAAATAAATGAGCGCCTTCTTGAAAACTATTTGCAGACTTCCGGCATCCCAGATCCTGAGCTGCTCATTCGTACCAGTGGCGAATTGAGGGTAAGCAATTTTTTACTATGGCAAATTGCTTATTCAGAATTATACATCACACCCACACTTTGGCCAGATTTTAGAAAAGATCATCTCTATGAAGCCATCTGGTCTTATCAGCAGCGTGAACGTAGATTTGGAAAGACAAGCGAACAATTGAACCCTGTAAGTTGATGAAGAGAGTTTTATTCCTGGCTATTATTTTGAGTATCGCCGCTGATAGCTGGGCTCAATTCAGAAGAAATCGCGCAGATCGCCCGACGACCCCTTCTGAGAATAATCTTAGCTATACAAATCCCGCTGAATATACTATTGGAGGAATAGAAGTTACTGGACTAAGCGTTCTTGACAAGAATGCGATGGTATCGCTCACGGGCTTAAAGGTCGGCGACAAAATCAAAATTCCTGGTGACGCGATTTCAAATGCCATTCGAAGTTTATGGAAACACGGCTTGGTTGGCGATGTAACCATCAAGGTTGATAAAATCGAAGGCCAAAATGTATTCCTCAACATCAACCTGGCAGAACGTCCCAGGCTAACTGGATTTTATTTTACAGGTATTTCAAAAGGCCAGGAAAGTGGATTAAAAGAAGATCTCAATCTTATCCGAGGAAAAATTGTAACTGATGCAATGGTCCGAAATACAGAAACGGGTGTCAAAAAATATTTTGTCAAAAAGGGATTTCTGAATACTGAGGTAAAGATTGTTCAGGAAAAGGACACGCTAAATAAGGATGGCATTAGATTAAAGATCAATGTCAATCCGAAATCAAAAGTAAAGATCAATCAAATATCCTTTGTAGGAAATACCACCATTGCAGATGCCAAGCTGAGAAAGAAAATGAAGAAAACGCACGAGCGTCCACAGTTTTCCATTCATCGCGCTATTCTTAATGAAATATTTCCATTTAAACCAAAAGAATTTTTTGATTCCAGCTATGTCGTTGGGAGACCTGAAATCCAAGAATTCATCAATGACAACGTGAAGTTAAATATGTTCAGTGGTTCAAAATTTATTAAGACCGATTACGAGGAGGACAAGAAGAAAGTGATTGAATTTTACAACACCAAGGGATATCGCGATGCAGAAATTTTAACGGATACCGTATACGCAAATAATTCGAACACAATCAATATTGATTTTAAAATTTCAGAAGGCCCAAAATATTATTTCCGGAACATCATCTGGACAGGTAATTATATCTATACCGACAAACAATTAGCTTCGGTTCTTGCCATAAGCAAAGGAGATGTTTACAATAAAGAACTGATTGACAAAAAACTTCAGTTCAATCCAAAGGGAATGGACATCAGCGGCCTTTACATGGACGACGGTTATTTGTTTTTCCGGATAAACGCCTATTGAAGTTGCTGTTGAGGGCGACTCTATCGATGTTGAGATGAGAATTTTCGAAGGGGAGCAGGCCACGATCAATGAAGTTACTATTTCCGGTAATGACAGAACAAGCGACCACGTGATCCGAAGGGAGTTGAGCACCATTCCCGGCCAGAAATTCAGACGATCCGATATTATCCGAACGCAACAACGCCTTGGACAACTCGGCCATTTTGCACCGGATAAGATCAATCAAAACCTTGTTCCAAATCCCGCCAAAGGTACGGTAGATATTGAGTGGCAGGTTGAAGAACAATCAAATGACCAGGTGGAATTGTCAGGCGGATGGGGAGGTTACTATGGGTTTGTGGGAACATTGGGACTCACTTTCAATAATTTTTCGCTTCGAAATGTTCCGAACCTGAAAGAATGGAATCCACTGCCTCGAGGTGATGGCCAAAGGCTTTCCTTGCGATTGCAGGCTAATGGAAGATCGTTCCAGAGCTATAGTTTTTCATTTTCAGAACCGTGGTTGGGCGGAAGAAAGCCTCATTCACTCAGCGTGAGTTACGTTCATTCTCAATCTCGCTATGCCGGCGCAGGGCGCAACCAGTTATAATGATCTGAATTCGACGTTAAAAGCTGACAACATCTCCGTGGGATTAGGCCGTGCCCTGGAGTGGCCGGACAATTATTTTACCTTAACCAATTCACTTGGGTATGCGGTTTACACCTTAAAGAACATCGACTACGGTTTAGGTTGTAACAATTGTACTTCTTATGCGCTCACCTTTAATACTACAATGGCTAGAAATAGCGTTGATAATCAAATGTATCCAGCACAGGGTTCGAGTATTTCCCTAAGCATGACCTTGACACCGCCTTATTCATCGTGGAATGATATCGATTATGCCACAGCGACCGCCGGAAGAAAAGAACAAATGGCAGGAATATCATAAATGGATGTTTGATGTCCGTCAATATTTGCCACTGGACAACAAAAAGAAGCTGGTCTTGGAGGCGAAGGCGCACTTTGGATTCCTGGGTGCTTATAATCGAAGCAAAACAGGAATTGGACCATTTGAACGATTTGTGCTGGGAGGAAGCGGTTTGGCCGGTGGATTTAATTCTTTTGTGCTAGGAAAGGAAGTTATTGGTCTTCGGGGCTATCAGGACAATCAAATTACGCCACCTATCTTATCAGGTGGGAAACAGCACGTCACAAGCAGGGGGAATTGTATATGAAAAACTTGGGCTTGAATTGCGATACCCTGTAACAACAGGAAATGCGGCCACTATTTATGGTTTTGTGTTTACTGAAGCCGGAAATAACTGGGGTACTTATGAAGATTTCAATCCGTTTAAACTGTATAAATCGGCCGGCGTTGGCGCAAGAATTTTTATGCCTGCTTTTGGCTTAATTGGATTAAATTGGGCCTATGGATTTGATAGAGTGCCTGGAACGACAGATGTGAGCGGATCGCAATTCCACTTTACGATCGGTAACCAACTCAGATAGTATGAGATTTTATTTAATTACAATATTTTTTCTCATTTTCGGCCTGAATTTTGTCAACGCTCAGAGGTTCGGATACATTGACACTGATTTTATCCTGAATAAGATGCCGGAGTATAAAAAGGCGCAGGATGAAATAAATCAGCTTTCGCAAGCCTGGGAAAAAGAGGTGCAGGAGATGCAGAAGAAAATTGAAGGCATGTATAGCTGCACTTCAGGCTGAACAGGTTCTGCTGACGGAGGAGATGAAAAAGGAACGAACGGATGCTATTCAGAAAAAAGAAGCTGAACTGAAAGAGTATCAGAAAAAAGTGTTTGGATTTGGAGGTTTGTTTTTCTTAAAAAAACAAGAATTGATAAAGCCGATTCAAGATAAAGTGTGGGATGCTGTAGATAAAGTGTGCAAGGAGAACAGCCTTGCTATTATGTTTGACAAGGCTGGGGAACTGGTGATGATCTATACTGATCCGCGACATGACTATACCGATTTTGTATTGGACCAATTGGGTTTAGGAGACCCTAACGATAAGATTAAAAACTAAATTTGAATTAAGTGATGAGAAAACTTGTTTTACTTGCGGTGATGGGATTGTTAGCATTTGTATCCCATGCACAGACTGCCACGGTTAAAGTTGGCTATGCCGATGTGGATTATATTTTCAGCCAAATGCCTGAGCAAAACAAATTGAAACGGAGCTCAAATCGCTCCAAACTCAGCTCAAAAATCAAATTGATGCCAAATATCAAGAATATCAAAAAAAGCTTGGCGACTATCAGGCAAACATTGAACACGATGATTGATGCTGTCCGGGCAAATACTGAACGTGAACTTGTGCAAATGCAGCAAAATATAGAAAAGCTTCAACAAGATGCACAGACTACAGTCCAGACCAAGCAGACGCAACTGATGGATCCGGTTTTTAAGAAGGTTGGAAAGGCAATTGAAGATGTGGCAAAAGAAAATGGCTTCACCTTTATTCTTAGCCAGCAAATCGGTGGACTGGACGTAATTCTGTATGGTGATGAAAAGATGGATGTTTCTGATCTTGTACTTAAGAAATTGGGTGTTACCCCGAAACCTGCCGCTCCTGCGCCAGCGCCTAAATAATATTCAATATTAAAATGCACTAAAAAGCCCTCTGAAATACAGAGGGCTTTTTTGTTTATGTTCACGCTGATCTAAAATCCTACTATTTTTAAAGTATGATAAATCCTCCATTGTTAAAATCAGGCGACAAGATTGGCATTGTTGCAACCGGACGAAAAGTTAGTGTTAACAATATCGAGCCATCACGCAAAATTTTCGCATCCTGGGGGATGGAAGTGATTACGAGTCCAAATCTTTATAGCAATGCACACAGTTATCTCGCGGGTTCTGATGCGGAAAGGCTTTCTGATTTTCAGCAAATGATAGACGATCCTGATATTAAAGCTATTGTCTGTGCACGGGGTGGCTATGGTACAACGCGGATCATTGATGCGTTGGATTTTTCTTCACTTTATAAAAATCCAAAATGGATTGTCGGCTTTAGTGATGTTACTGCCCTTCACCTAAAGCTTTTTAAAGTGGGCATAAAAAGTGTTCATGGAACCATGCCCTTACTTTTCTCCAACGCCGAAAGCAATTCCTCGATAGAAAGTTTAAGAAGGAGCTTGGTCGGCGAAAGTGAAGTCATTACTTCCAGCCCAAATCCTCTTAATAAATTTGGAAAAGCTACTGCCCAGGTTATGGGTGGCAACTTGTCATTGATTGTCGATTCGATTGGAACTGCCAACGATCCGGATACTAACGGAAAAATTTTGGTGCTGGAAGAAATTGATGAATACAAATACAAGATCGACCGAATGCTCATACATCTCAAACGTTCGGGCAAACTCGATAACCTCGCTGGATTAGTCGTGGGCCATATGACCGATATAAAAGACCCTGAACTACCGTTCGGAGAAACGATCGAAGAAATTGTCGTGAGCAAAATCGACGAAAAAAAATTACCCGATCGCATTTAATTTTCCAATTGGACATGAAAATCCAAATCTCGCCTGGGTGCATGGCTCTGTGATGACGCTTGAATGTAACCGAAACAGGTGCACAGCTTTTGCCGATTTTTTAACTTAAGAGGTAATCGCTTTCGCAGCAATAAAAGCCGTAGTCCATGCGGTTTGAAAATTAAATCCTCCGGTCTCACCATCGATATTCAATACTTCACCAGCAAAAAAAACATTTCCGTAATTTTCTGACTTTCCATTGTTTCAAAATTGATTTCATTTAAATCAACACCACCGCAGGTGACAAATTCTTCCTTAAATGTTGTCTTTCCTTTGATTTGAAAGGGGCATCGAATTAAAAATTCGATGAGTTTATTGATTTTTTTCTGCGGCAGTTCTGACCAGGTCTTGGTGTCGTCTATTTCCGCCAGCATGCATAAACGTTGCACTTAATCGCTGCGGAAGGGAAAACAACGCATTCGACATAACCTTTTGCTTCCTTCTCGACGATTTATATTCCGTGAGCGTCCGCCCTTAATTCATCTTCCTTAGCTTTGCCCAGCCAATTAACTAAAGCGGTAAACTTGTAGTTTGATTGGTGGAGATACTCTGCAGCCCACGAAGAAAGTTTGATAACAGCCGGACCGCTGAGACCCCAATGTGTGATCAATATTGGTCCGGCCTGAAGAAATTTCGTCCCTGCAATTCTTACTTCGGCGTTTGGAACAGCTATTCCCATTAAGTCTTTGAATTTATTTTCCGAGTCATTGAAGGTAAACAAGGAGGGAATGGGTTCACGAATTGTGTGATTTAGATCAGTGATGAAATTATAGGATTGTTTGTTTGGAGATCCTCCCGTTGCTATCAAGACTTTTCTTGTTTCATAAGCTGTCTCCGTCGCTGCAAGAAATCGTCAGGCCGTTACTATCTTGCTCTATTTTGGTAACCGCTTTACCCATTTCGATTTTGATGTTTAACGCTTGCGTCTGCAAGACAAAACAATTAATAATAGTTTGTGAAGAATCAGTGGTCGGAAACATTCTTCCATCGTCTTCTGCCTTTAGCTCAACGCCTTTCGAAGCAAACCACTTTACGACATGTTCCGCGTGAAATGACTTAAAAAGATTTTTGAGAAATTTTTCGCCGCGAGGATAATGGTGTGCTAATTCAAATGGATTATAACAATGATGCGTCACATTGCAACGGCCGCCTCCTGAGATCCTTACTTTCGATAAAATTTTATTTGATTTCTCAAGAATCAAAACCTTCAGCCTGGTTTCATTTCAGCTGCCTGGATGGCACCAAAAAAACCGGCTGCGCCACCACCGATAACAATTAAGTCAAATTGCATTTTAATAATTGGACTTTCATGATTTCAAAGTTATTCCCTTTAATTATACATGACCCGGTTGTTTCTTAATTTTGTTCTCTCGACGCGTAAACCAAATTCATTGATCGATCAACTACTTTCTAAAGAGATTCAATCGTTTATTGAGGAGCATCAAGAAGATGACCCCAATGACCTTCGACTTAAATATAAGACCATATTTGACATCCCGGCTAGCGCTCGTGATAGATCAAATTTCAGGAAGAAAAAAAGCCAAGGAAAAACTCCCGACCTGGTATAAGCATAGACGCATTATTTATCCGCCTTCCTTAAACCTGGAACAGTCGTCCTCAGAAAGGACTGCCTTGCAAAAAACAAAGCTGCTTAAGGAAGTGATGGGCGTTGACTGTGGGGCAATCAAGAGTGCTCGATTTGACGGGAGGTCTTGGAGTAGATGGTTTCTTTTTTAGTAAGATCTGTAAAGAGCTACATTTTGTGGAACCGAACCATAATTTGCTCAAGATTGCCAAGCATAATCATCAAGAGCTGGGCATCACAAATATCCACTATCATCATTCAACTGCTGAGGAGTTCCTGAATTCTATTATCCAGCACAATGAAATTTGATGCGATTTACATTGATCCTTCCAGAAGGTCGAAGGGGGTCAAAAAGTTTTTTCGTTAAGTCAATGCGAACCCGATGTGATAAAACTTCAGCATAAGATATGGCAGTTCACTGATAATCTTATCATAAAAACTTCTCCCCTGTTAGATATTAAACTAGGATTAAAAGAACTACAACACGTAAAAAAGGTCAATGTGATTTCAGTGCATAACGAATGCAAAGAAGTACTCTTTTACTGTGAAAAAAATTTTGCGTCGGAGCCTACTATAGACGCGATAAATTTAGCCGATAAGGACTCTTCGTTTCCTTTTTCTTTTTCGGAGGAGGAGAAAGCTCGAAGTGAGATATGGTGATCCACTGCTGTATTTGTATGAGCCCAACGCGTCGCATCCTAAAAAGCGGAGCATTCAAAACTATTGCAGCCCGCTTTGATATTCACAAACTGCATCCTAACACGCACCTTTATACGTCGGATCAAGTGATCGCAAATTTTCCTGGCAAAGTTTTTCAAATTGAATCCTCTGTGAAATCGGATGCCAAAGAATTGATGAACTTCTTCGAGGGTTCAAAGGCGAACATTCTTACACGAAATTATCCGTTGAGCGTTGATGCGTTACGAAAAAAAACTCGTCTAAAAGAGGGAGGAAAGAAATTTCTAATTGGATGTTCTGGTGTTAAGAAGAAATTTTTACTGGTAGCCACCAAGTTAAATAGCTTGTAGGATCCTGTCAATTGTCACTTCTCCATTAAATTTTTGCACCAGTTTTTGATCAGCATATATATAAACCGAAGGAGCGGGAATTCCACCAAAATTTTTGATCACGTCATCCACAGTGGTTAGTGCAAAATAAACATTGGTGTGTCCCATGAGATCATAATCTTCTCCAAACTTTTTAACAGCAGCCATTTGGTCAGCCGAAATAAAATACAAACTGTAGTTTTTAAAGGCGTCCAGATTTTCTCGTATTTCTTTGGCTTCACGTTGACAATGGTCACAATCGGGTTGGAACAAAATCAGAATGGTATTTTCTTTTAGCGCGTGGACATTAATCTTGGATTCATCCAATGAGGTGATGATCATGTTTGGCAGATCATTTCTTGGTTGGTGACCGGCTGGAGGTTCAACAGGAGTTTTAGATGAAGGCGAAGAGCAACTGAAAGAAATAATTAGCGAAAAGTAAACTTATAGGAAAATTATGATTCTTCATGTTCGTGCAAATCGAAGGGTTGTATAAATAAGAAAGCTTAGTAGTGCGATGATACCATACAAATTTATTACTTGTCTTCGGTTTTGTTTTTCCCTCCACCACAGCATTATCCAAGGTCTATAAAGCCCAACCAGCAGACATATCAATCCGATGGTTCCAGCAGCAAGTAAAAAGGATTCTATCATTCTCACACTTTAAAATTAACAGAATTTTCATCGATTCTTGGAGAACGGATAGGGTAAATATTATCTTTGCAGCCTTTCAATTTTCTCAGCGACGTGCGGGTGATCGATTTTTTGAATATCTATCGAGCAGATGGTTTTATCAAGACCGTAGCTGCAGAGATAAAAGCGTCCGAAAATCAGAACATTCAATTAAAAGGTCTTATCGGGAAGTTTGGATGCCGTCGTTCTGTCATCCATTTTCAAAATACATCCACAAGATTACGTCGTTGTGCTTCATGACAAAGAAGAAGCCGCTTACTTTCAGAATGATCTCCAAAATTTGTTATCGCGTGAGATTCTTCTTTTTCCAATGTCCTATAAACGTCCGTATGAGTTCGATGAAATTGAAAATGCGAATGTTTTGATGCGGACCGAAGTACTGAATCTGCTTGTCCAACAAAACAACGCCTGAAATAATTGTTACTTATCCAGAAGCGCTTGCAGAAAAAGTAATCAACAAACGATCACTGGCTCAAAATACTTTTTCGGTAAAGCTGAAAGAGAAGCTCGATATAAAATTCCTGGAAGAATTTCTTCATACCTACGATTTTGAGAAAACAGATTTTGTCTATGAAGCTGGCCAGTTTGCCGTTCGTGGCGGTATCATTGATATTTTTTCATTCGCGTATGAATATCCCTATCGAATTGAACTCTTCGGCGATGAAGTAGATAGCATCAGGACATTTGATCCTGGATCCCAATTATCAGTAGAGGCGCTCGAGCACATTAATATTATTCCCAATATTCAATCTAAGTTGACGCACGATGAGCGTCAATCATTTCTTGAATTCATTCCGTCAGGCACCCGAATCTGGTTCAAGGATTTTCAGCTTACCCAGGACATCATGCAAAAAAGTTTTGAAAAGGCAGAAGAGTCATTCAAAAAAATACTTCATTCAAGCGCCACTCAAATTATTTCATCTCCCGAAAAATTATTTGACAATGGTGTTGCGTTCATACGGTTGGCAGAAGCATTTACAACAATTGAATTTGGAATTCGATTTATTCTTCCCAAATCAAAAGTTTTTGAATTCAGATCGACCCCTCAGCCCTCTTTTAACAAGAATTTTGAATTGCTTGGCGCAAGACCTTTTCGAACACCAGATTCAAGGCTTTCAGAATTTTATAACGGCCGATGTCCCAAAACAAACAGAAAGGTTAAAAGGAATCTTTGAAGAAATCAATGACCAGGTTGTATTTCAACATCTTGATTTTTCGTTGCGACAAGGGTTTATAGATTCAAATCTTCAAATTGTTTGTTACACCGACCATCAAATATTCGAACGCTTTCATCGATATCGTGGCAAAGAAAAATTTTCGAAGTCAAAGGCGATGACCTTGCGCGAGTTACAAACCCTTCAGCCAGGGGATTTTGTGACGCACATTGATTATGGAATTGCCAAGTTTGCAGGTCTTGAAAAAAAAGAGGTCAACGGCCACGAGCAAGAAGCCATTCGTCTAGTCTACAAGGATGATGATTTGCTTTATGTAAGCATTCACCTCTTGCATAAGATCTCGAAATACTCCGGCAAGGATGGAGCTCCGCCAATTATTAGCAAGCTGGGATCTCAAGAATGGGAAAATAAAAAAGCGAAAGCAAAGAAGCGCGTTAAAGATATCGCTAAGGAATTGATCGAGCTTTATGCAAAAAGAAAATCAGCTCCTGGTTTTGCCTTTGCGCCGGATAGTTTTTTGCAAGCGGAACTGGAGTCTTCTTTTATGTATGAAGATACACCGGACCAGGCGCGCGCAACAGAGGATGTGAAAAAAGATATGGAGCAACCTCATCCCATGGATCGATTGGTCTGTGGCGATGTCGGTTTTGGAAAGACTGAAGTTGCTATTCGTGCCGCTTTCAAGGCGGCTACGGAAGGTAAACAAGTTGCTGTGCTCGTTCCAACAACGATCCTTGCAATGCAACATTACCGAACATTCAGTGAACGACTGTCCAGTTTTCCGATCCGAGTGGATTACATCTCAAGATTTAAAACTGATAAAGAGATCAAGCAAATTTTACAGGAGGTCAAGGAAGGGAAGGTCAATATATTAATCGGCACACATCGCGTGGTAAGCAAAGATGTTGAATTCAAAAATCTTGGTTTGCTTATCATTGATGAAGAACAAAAATTTGGAGTGAAAGTAAAAGACCGTTTGAAGGAATTGAAAGTTAATGTTGATGTCCTTACACTCACAGCTACGCCAATCCCGCGTACGCTTCATTTCTCCTTGATGGGCGCCAGGGACTTAAGCATCATTTCAACAGCTCCACCTAATCGTCAACCAGTAACCACGGAACTTCATACTTTCAACGAGGTGGTTATACGCGATGCTGTCAGCCACGAATTAAGAAGGGGAGGTCAGGTGTTTTTTGTTCACAATCGTGTAAGCGATATTGAATCCATGGCGAATATCATTTACAAACTTGTCCCTGATTCGCGAATAGGAATCGCCCATGGTCAAATGGACGGAGACAAGCTGGAAAAAGTGATGGTGAAATTTATTGATGGGGAATACGACATTTTGGTTTCCACGAATATTATTGAATCGGGTCTTGATATTCCGAATGCCAATACCATCATGATCAACCATGCACATATGTTTGGTATGTCTGATCTACATCAAATGCGTGGGCGTGTCGGGCGGTCTAATAAAAAAGCATTTTGTTATTTGCTAACGCCTCCAACTTCTGTTTTGACTGCCGACTCCAGAAAACGTTTGGCGGCATTGGAAGAGTTTTCGGAATTGGGCGATGGATTTAAAGTTGCCATGCGCGACCTGGATATACGAGGTGCCGGAAATCTTCTGGGTGGCGAGCAAAGCGGGTTTATCACAGACCTGGGTTTCGATACCTATCATAAAATTTTGGATGACGCGATACAGGAATTAAAGGAAACGGATTTCAAAGATCTCTTCTCAGCAAGAGCTGGAAGAAAAAGCAAAGATCATCGTCCAGGATTGCATTATTGAAACCGATCTGGAAATTCTTATCCCAGACGATTATGTCAACAACATCAGCGAACGCCTGCAACTATATTCGCGGTTGGATAATATTAAAGACGAAAAACAGCTGGAGGAATTCACGGCTGAAATTCGTGACCGGTTCGGTCCGTTCCCCGTTTCCGTTAAAGAACTTATCAGTACGGTACGATTGCGTTGGTTGGGTGAAATGTTAGGATTTGAAAAGCTTACATTGAAAAATGAAATGATGCGAGCTTATTTTATTACCAACAATGAGAATTATTTCAGTTCTGAAATCTTTGGAAAAATTTTATCCTACGTTCAAAAACATCCGCGGCAATTCAAGATGAAGGATACCGCCGGTAAAGCAATGCTGGTAATGGAGAGTATAAAAACAGTTGATGCGGCTATTGAACTGCTAAATCGGCTGGCCGATCACCCAATTAAATCGGCTAACGAGATTTTATCCAAATAAGGCTCCAGCCCGATTGGCTTATCAAAGGCATTGATCATTAAAACTTTTTGATATTTTGGGGAGTAGAACACCTCAATAAAGAAGCCTTCTGTGTGATAAAGAAACACTTTGCAATCCGCGCAATTTCTTTGTGCCAAATAATTGCCATAAAAGGTGATAACATCACATTTCCTTTCGAAGGGCATTACTCTAAAATTGTGGAGGGTAAACATGTTAGTCATACTTTTATGACCTCCATTCAAAATTCTATGCCACCCGGTTTAACTGTTGAAAATGTTGATTAATCCGCGTTATCATAAATCTGTCTTCCCAAAACTGGATTTTGCATTCCCGAAACAATAGCGATCGAACTTCGTCGTTCATAATGACTAGGTTTCTATTCTATTACTGATTGACCATAAAACTTGCACCAACTTGGAAAACATGGTTTTATGCCCGTAATTAGCATTTATTAAACTTTTTAAATAAGATGAAGTATTCTTTCAAGGTTGTCTTATATGTGCTGATGGGTTCGGTAGTGCTATCTGCCTGTTCCCTTTTTGGCGGTAAAGGCGGAAAGCCAACGGCTCAGAATCCGGGTCAAGTAAGTACGGCCACTGGGTTGGCCTACAATGACGAAGATCAGGGGGGATTTATGGTGAATCCATATGAAGGACAGCCTGATGCTCCTAATATGGTATTTATAGAAGGTGGACGAGCCGTGATGGGTTCATTTGAAGAAGATGTGATGTCCTATCGCGATAATATTGAAAGAACAGTTTCAGTGGCTTCATTTTATATGGATGAAACTGAAATCGCCAACGTGCATTGGTTAGAATACATGCACTATTTGGCAAAGGATTCCTCCCAGGAAGCTTATCAGGAGGCATTGCCCGATACTACGGTTTGGGTGGGAAAACTTGCATTTAACGATCCTTATGTTGAGCACTATTTAAGATATCCTGGATTTCGTTATTTCCCAGTAGTTGGAGTAACATGGAATCAGGCAAGCAAATTTGCCGTGTGGAGAACCCGCGCTGTCAATATCAAACTTGCTGAAGACGCAGGTGAAGAATATGCGGAAAGCGATGGTCGTATTCCTTTAGAGTCAGGAATTGTTGTTCCTGCTTATCGTCTTCCGACTGAAGCCGAATGGGAATATGCAGCGCAAGCGCTTATCGGAACACAATGGCTGGAAGAATTGCAAACCCATCAACGTATTTATCCTTGGGATGGTCACGCTGTTCGGAATCCTTATGGAAAACAGATGGGATTCATGCTGGCCAACTTTAAGAGAGGCCGCGGTGACTATGCAGGTATTGCCGGTCGCTTAAATGACGGAGCTTTGATCACCTCATATATTTATGAGTATCCTCCAAATGATTATGGTCTTTATAACATGGCGGGGAATGTAAGCGAATGGGTTCAGGATATTTATCGTCCAATGTCGTTCCAGGATTTTGACGATCTAAACCCGATTCGTAGAGATGGATTCTTGGATCCAGCATCTGGAGCGAATTCAGGTTATAACAGTGACTTTGAAAAGAATCCTGGTGCATTTACTTCTTTGATCACGGACCGGGCTCGGGTTTACAAAGGTGGTTCATGGAAAGATGTTGCTTACTGGATGTCGCCTGGTACCAGAAGGTATCTGGATCAGGATTCAGCTACTGCAACAATCGGATTCCGATGCGCGATGATCCGTGCGGGATCAAACTACTAAGAAATTACAAAGCTTGATTATAAGAACCCTGGGAAACCCCAGGGTTTTTTTATGCCTCAGCAATACAGGCAAGACTCAGCGTGGAACACCCGGCATTCAACAAACAATTACCACACGCCTCCAGTGTCGCGCCCGTTGTAACGACATCATCTACTAAGAGGATATTCTTGTTTTGAACTGAAATCAAAATTTTTTACCTGGAAAACCTCCGTGACATTTTGCCACCGGTTCAACTTAGTTTTCCGCGTTTGCGTCTCTGTTTTGACCTTCCTTTCCATTATTTCATCTGAAAATGGTATTCCCAGCACTTCAGAGAGGCCTTCCGCAAATTTCGCACTCTGGTTATATCCTCTTTTTCTTTTTCTGGAGGAGTGTAAGGCAACAGGAACGATGATTTCAAAAGCTTCACCCAGATTGACACTAGCCATTCGATCGCCGTATAGGTTTCCCAACATAACCCCAAGTTCCGGTTGGTTTTTGTATTTCAAAACGTGCAGAAGACTTTGAACTCTTCCACTTTTGCTGAACTTAAATAATGCCATGGCGTAGCGAATATTAATGCGGCATGACAAGGCGATTTTTCAGGGGGTTATTGGGATCAAGATGATAATTTGTCTGTGGCATTTGAGCCAGGCAGCGGGTGCAAATTAACTTTTCGCCCTTTACCAATGGCCCTTCGCATGCGGCACAGTAATTTGGATAAATTAAAGAAACAAAATCCCGAAGGACCTCGGCAAAAACTGAATGACTCATTTGAGATATATTTGCGGCTAACTTTGTTTCAATTTATAAACGTTCATGAAATAAAGGAATTCTTTTGCAGGTTAAAATCTGCTAGAATTTAATCAGAACAAGCTACTATGTTTAAACGGGACCTCGAACTAGAAAGGACATGGGCTTCACTCCTCGATAACCTTGAATCGGTTATCGGTAAAAAGCCAAAAGATTTGAACGCTGTTTTGTTTTTAATCGGCGTTCAAGAATTGGGTAGAGGAAGTCGACCTTTCAGCAAAGAGGAAAAACAGGACTTGATGCACATCGGCATCTGCAAAGTACTGAGCCTTTCCGGTTATTACGAATTAGAAGGCCTGGACGAGGAGGGATGGCCTCACTGGAAAATGCTTAAGAAGCTTCCGCATTTTGATTTGCTCGAACAGGAACGACTTTTGAAAATGCATGTTATCGAATATTTTGAGAAAGAGTTTGATTGGATTGGACCGAATTCCTCTTCTACCAACGCACCATCCTGAACTATTTTGACTATCTCATATTAAGGGATTATCTTGGTGTAATTCAACTTTCTGTAGGCATGTTGCGTTTTGATATTTAATGGTTTCGGTATGGGAGCAGGATTAGATCGCATTCACAAAAAAATCAAAGCATTCAATAAAAAATATTACCTCAATATTTTTGTTCGCGGCCTTATTCTCTCTCTGTCAATTTTATTTTCCTATTTTTTACTGGCTGCTGTGTTAGAACATACTATGTGGTTAGGGCCCGCCGCACGCCTCATTATATTCATCACGTTTTTTGGGGTAGCGTTATTTTGTCTTTTCAAATTTCTAAAAGAACCGCTTCAATGGTGGCTGATAAATCGGGGCCTTAACGAAGAACAAAGTGCAAAAGTCATTGGCAACTATCTGCCAAATGTTAAAGATGGTTTGCTCAATCTGATACAATTGGCTGCTTCGGGGAAAAACTCGGCCTTGACGTATGCAAGCATAGATCAACGATCGAAGGAATTTGATCCGGTTCCGTTCGATGATTTCATCAACCTTAACGAAAATAAAAAGTATATAAAATATCTGTTAGTCCCGCTCATCATCATCATTGCAATTTTATTTGTTAATCGAAGCATTCTTACGCAGAGCACGGATCGTATCGTCCATTTCACGCGCAAGTATTCGCCTAAAGCTCCGTTTGACTTTTCGGTCTCCAATTCTTTAACAGGATTCTACAATGAAAACTACACGTTGCAAGTTCAGCTCGTGGGTGATGCTCTTCCGGAAGATCTTTATCTGATAAATGGAAATCAGCGAATTAAATTCGATAAAACTGAAGGCAGCACATTTTCATACACTTTTGAGAATCTTCAAAATGAATTTGACTTTCAGTTAGAGGCAGCTGGATTTTTTTCAGACGTATATCACATGTCGGTGATCAGCCGACCGGAGTTATCAGGATTTAATGTGGACTTACTATTTCCAAGGTATATCGGACGAAGAAATGAAAGTTTGCTAAACGCGGGGAACTTAGAAATTCCTGAAGGCACCGTTGTAAGCTGGAAATTATCAACAGAAAACGCTACCCGGGCTGCGATACTTTTTGACAATGCGAAATTGAAAGCACCTCTGCAGTCGGTCGATGGTCAGGTGTTTACTTTTAAGAAATCTTTTCAAAATCCGGATCGATATGAAATTATTTTGGAGAACGACCAAAGTTCAAATCAGGGAAAAAATTGCCTATCAAATCGATGTGATAAAAGATCAGTATCCCAAGATCGCTGTCAACAATTTTAAGGACTCGGTACTTTATAAAATGGTAATTCTCAGTGGAATGATTGGCGATGATTATGGGGTCACCAAACTGGCGCTTCACTTTAAATTACGCGATGAAAATCGCAAAGAAATTTTGTCACGAACAACAAATATTCCGATTTCAAATAACCAGATCCAGCAAACTTTCTTTTATAACTGGACGCTTGATTCATTGAAACTCAACCCTGGTGAACAGCTGGAATATCATTTGGAGGTTTGGGATAATGATGGAGTCAATGGAAGGAAATCAACGAAGACGGCGAATTACACTTTCTTAATTCCTACAGAAGGCAATCTGGTGGCTGAGATCAAACAGTCGCAGGCAAAAACTCAACAAAAGATTGATCAAAGTGTCGGCAAGGCAAATAAACTTCAGGATCAAATTGAGCAAGCCAACCAAAAATTGAAGGGAAAACAGACGCTTGATTGGCAGGACAAAAAAATGCTGGAGGATATCATTCAGCAAAAGCAAGGGTTTGGATCAGGTGGTTGAACAGCTGAAAGAGCAGAATAAATTATTAGAAGAAAAGAAAGAGGCGTTTACGGAACAGGATGAGCGCATTCGTCAAAAAGCAGAGCAAATTCAAAAATTGATGGAAGAGCTTTTGGACGAAGAGACAAAAAAGCTTTTTGAAGAGCTGCAAAAGTTACTGAAGGAAAATACGGACATGTCGCAACTTCAAAAACTCTTGGACAAGCTCAATCAAAACACCAATAACCTTGAAAAAGAACTAGAGCGAACGCTTGAATTATTTAAACAACTTCAATATGAATCTAAGGTTGACCAGATCAACCAGGATCTAAAAGAACAAGTGGAACGCCAGGAGTCGTTATTGGAAAATACTGAGTCTCTCGAAAAAAAGGATGGACGTGAGAAAAAAGAAAATAACAAGGCAGAAAACAAAAAGGCCGAGAGCTAAAACGGAAGATGAGAACAATAAGGATTCAGACAGTCAGGAATTAGCCAAAGAGCAAGAGTCCTTATTGGAGGAATCTAAAAAGACGGCAGAGGAAATTGAAGAGTTAAAAGAGCTAGGAAAAGAGATTCAAAAAGATGAGGACCTTCCCTCAGAAGAAAATTCTCAGGAAATTCAGGAAGAGCAGCAGGAAAGCAAGGAAATGTTAGAGCAAAACAGCCCTTCGAAATCTAAGAGTCCGCAGCAGAAGGCGCTTCAAAAAATGAAGGAAATGCAACAGCAAATGGAGGATGCTCAAAGTTCGATGTCAATGGAAATGGACATGCAGAATATTGAAAGCCTCCGGGAGATCATTCATGGTCTCGTAAAGTTGTCTTTTGATCAGGAAAATTTGATGAAGGGATTTAATGATTTAAGTCAGAATGATCCGAGGTTTAATAGCATCGCGCAGCAGCAACTAAAGTTAAAAGATGACGCTAAAGTGCTGGAAGACAGCCTGTTAGCGCTTGGGAAGCGAGATCCATTCATGGGTTCCATCGTGACCAAGGAAGTCGGAGAGCTTAATGATCACCTGGACAAAGTGATTGAAGCAAATCGTGAACGGCGGAAACCGAAAGCCTCGAGTGAAATGCAAATGACCATGACCTCGATCAATAATCTTGCACTGATGTTGGACGATCACTTTGATATGATGATGCAGATGATGGCAAACGCGCAGCCATCTATGGGCAAATCCAAGAAAAAGGGTCAGAAGCCAAGCTTGAGCCAGATGCAGCAACAATTGAATGAAAAAATTCAACAATTAAAGGGAAGTGGTAAGTCCGGGCGTGAATTGTCAGAAGAGCTTGCGGAAATGGCAGCAGAGCAAGAAAGAATTCGAAGAGCGCTTAAGGAGATGGAGGAAAAAATGAAGGATGGAAAGATGCCTGGGGGTGACCTCCCGTCAAAAATGGAGCAGACCGAAATGGACCTGGTGAACAAGCAGCTCACGGAACAATTAATAAGGAGGCAGCAGGAGATCTTAACAAGGCTGCTTGAAACAGAAAAGTCCGCCAGGGAACAAGATATGGATGAAGAGAGAAAAGGTGAAACGGCTAAAGAATATGATAAGGAAATTCCTCGGGCCTTTGAAGATTATTTGCGGCTAAAAGAAAAAGAAGTAGAATTGTTGAAAACAGTACCACCCAAGCTTTACCCTTATTATAAGAAGGAGGTAAGCGAATACTTTAAAAGGATGGGAAATTAAAATTTAACTATAAGAGCCAGTTTCATGAACACCATTAGTATCCAGGTTCCGTCGATAGCGGAGAATATTAGAATGATTGAAAGTTTTATAGATAATGCAAAAGAACGTTTCCACCTCGATGATGATATTTATGGCAATATAATGATAGCGGTGACCGAGGCTGTCAACAATGCGATAAAACATGGGAATGCAAATGACAAGGGAAAAAATGTTCACCTGGCGTTGTCATTAGATGAAAGTATGATTCGATTTGTGGTGAAGGATGAGGGTGAAGGGTTTGATTACGAAAACCTCCCGGATCCAACCGCCCCGGAAAATCTCGAGAAGTTAGGCGGCCGGGGAATTTTTTTGATGAAGCACCTTTCAGATGAAGTTGATTTCAAAGACAAGGGACGGATCGTAGAATTGTCCTTTTATATAAATGTCTAGATGCCGTCGACCATCCATTTCTTCTACGAAGACGTCGATTTCCATTTTACAGCGATCCGAAACACGAAATCTTGGCTTAAAGAAGTAATTAGAAGCCGAAAACAAGAAACTGGGTGAATTGAACTATATTTTTTGCTCAGACGCGTTCCTGGCGGATGTTAATCTTCAATACCTCAATCACGCTACGCTTACCGACATAATAACCTTCGACACCAGTGAGGATGTCCATCTAATCGAAGGCGAGATCTACATAAGTATTGACCGGGTACACGAAAATGCCATAAAATTTAAGGTCTCCTTCGACCAGGAGCTTCACCGTGTCATGGTGCATGGTGTTTTGCACCTTTTGGGGTATTCAGACAAAACTTCACAACAGAAAAAGATCATGCGAAAAAAAGAAGATGCTTATCTATCTTTGAGGCGGGTTTGATGGTGAGAACTGTTTCACGTGAAACCAAATGTGGAAATGTGGATGAAATTTGTGGGTAAATTTCCGTTCCACGTGGAACCAACCAAGCGATTATGTTTAAGGAATATGATGTCATAGTTGTGGGCGCAGGTCATGCAGGCTGTGAAGCGGCAAGCGCGGCTGCTTCAATGGGCTCGACCGTTCTGTTGGTGACAATGAATATGAATACCATCGCTCAAATGTCATGCAATCCAGCAATGGGCGGAGTGGCTAAGGGCCAAATCGTACGGGAAATCGACGCTCTCGGGGGATACTCAGGAATAGTATCAGATAAATCAATGATTCAATTTCGAATGTTGAATCTGTCCAAAGGACCCGCAATGTGGAGCCCCAGAACCCAAAATGATCGAATGAGATTTTCCGAAGAGTGGAGGCTGACCTTGGAGCGAAACCCGAACATTGATTTTTGGCAGGAGATGGCCAAAGGCCTTATTGTAGAAAACGGAAAAGTATGCGGGATTGAAACCAATTTAGGAATCAAAATAAGGGGCAAGTCGGTCGTTCTCACCAATGGTACATTCTTAAACGGCAAAATTCACGTGGGGGAAAAAAGCTTCGGGGGTGGAAGAGCAGCCGAAAGTGCTGCCTTCGGAGTTACCGAACAGCTAGTCCAGTTGGGATTTGAATCCGGTAGGATGAAGACAGGAACTCCCCCAAGGGTTGACGGTCGAACGCTGGACTATTCAAAAATGGAAGAACAAGAAGGTGACCCAAACCCTGGTAAGTTTTCATTTTCGTCCGAGACACGCCCGCTCGCAAAACAAGTCAGTTGTTGGATCACCTATACAAATGATAATGTTCATCAAGAACTAAAAAAGGGATTTGACAAATCCCCAATGTTTCAAGGAAGAATCAAAGGAATTGGGCCACGCTATTGCCCATCTGTTGAAGACAAAATTAACCGTTTCGCGGAGAGAGAAAGACACCAAATCTTTGTAGAACCTGAAGGATGGAACACCGTGGAGATATATGTTAATGGCTTCTCTACATCCTTACCCGAAGATGTTCAATATAAAGCCCTCACAAAAATCCCAGGCTTTGAGAATGCAAAAATGTTCCGGCCAGGATATGCCATTGAGTACGATTACTTTCCACCGACACAGCTAAAGCCTACACTTAGAGACACAACTAATTGATAATCTGTACTTTGCGGGGCAAATTAACGGCACAACGGGGTATGAGGAAGCCGCCTGTCAGGGCCTAATGGCCGGAATAAATGCGCACAACAAAGTCCATGAAAAAGAACCATTCGTGTTGAAAAGGTCCGACGCCTATATCGGAGTTCTCATCGACGACCTTGTGAATAAGGGTACCCAAGAACCTTATAGAATGTTTACTTCCCGCGCTGAATATAGAATATTGCTTCGGCAAGATAACGCAGACCTAAGGCTTACAGAACTCGGCTATAAATTGGGATTAGCTAGCACGGACCGATTTGAAGCGTTGGTTTCAAAAAAAACTGACCTAAATCGACTACTGGATCAGCTGAAAAAACTAAAATTGGAACCAGACTTCGTCAACGACGGCCTGTCAGAATTGAATACCACTCAAGTGAAAGAAAAAATCGCAGTTACCCAGCTGTTGAGACGTCCTCAGATAGGTGTTGAAGAGCTCAAGAAAATCAATTCCGGCCTGAAGGACTTACTGAATGCCTATTCGATCGAAGTCCAACAACAGGCCGAGATCAATATTAAGTATGAGAGCTATATTGAAAGAGAGCAAGTAATGGTTCAAAAACTCGGGAATCTCGAAGCCTTTAAAATCTTGCCGGATTTTGATTACGATCGGGTTAAAGCATTGTCCTCCGAAGCGCGCGAAAAGCTTAAGAGAATGAAACCTGAAACCGTTGGCCAAGCATCAAGAATTAGCGGCGTTTCACCTGCCGACGTTTCTGTTTTAACAATCTATATGGGCAAATGATAGCAATTCACCGCTGCCCAGTATGCGACGGCAATACATTTATTCCATTTATCAGCATCCTAGATCATTCTATTTCACGTGAAATGTTCACGCTGATTAAATGCAGTGACTGTGAGCTATTGATAACATCCCCACGACCTTCGAATAATCAATTAGATAAATATTATACATCGCCGGCCTACACTTCGCATATCAGCACTGCAAAGAATATAATTGACAAAATATACCTGAGGGCACGGAATTTCACCCTGAAGTGGAAGCAATCACTCATTGAAAAACATGCTCCAGTCTCGGCAGAAAAAAGGTTGCTTGATTTCGGCTGTGGAACCGGCGAATTCCTGAAAACTGCAAAATTCAACGGCTGGCTACACCACAGGAATGGAGCCTTCGTCTGTTTGCGCGACAGCAGTCCGATCCTGCTATCCGCCCGGACATTCAGGCCTCCATGAAAGAGATCATAAATGATAACAAAAGATTTCAAGTCATTACCCTCTGGCATGTTCTCGAACACGTCGAAGATCTCAATACAACATTGCAAGAATTGAAGCAACTCCTTGCTCAAAGTGGCACAATTTTTATCGCTGTACCCAACCATACGAGTTGGGACGCAAAACACTATAAACAAAATTGGGCCGGATATGATGTGCCTCGCCATTTTTGGCATTTTAGCATGAAGAGTATGACACGCCTTCTAGAAAAGCACGCTTTAACCGTCGTTAAAATAATACCGATGCGGCTAGACGCATTCTATATTAGTCTCTTAAGCGAGAAATATCGAAACAATGAGCAAGTCTCCATCCTGGGCATGATCAAGGCATTCTTCAAGGCCCTGCATAGCAATCACCGGGCAAGAAAAAGTATGGAATATTCCAGCTTGATATACGTGGTAAAAAAATGAAGATTCTCAAACATACGCATTGGATAATCTATTCCATCTTCATTCCTGGCCTGCGCGCGACAAACCACGCCCACTGGCGGACCTAAAGATACAATTCCACCCACACTTATAAGCTCAATTCCCAAGCAAGGCCAGGTAAATTTCAAGGGGAAAACAATCGAACTTACGTTTTCAGAAACAGTAATTCTAAACAATCCAAAAGAACAACTCATTATAACGCCTACCCTAGGCAAAGATTTCGCTTTCAAAACAAAAAAAAATCAAATCATTCTTACCTTCGAAGAAGATCTTAAGGATAGCACAACCTATGCAATAAATTTCAGAGACGCCGTCCAGGATATAACAGAAAAGAATCCTGCCAAAATGTTAAAACTTGCCTTTAGTACGGGAAGTTATCTCGACTCGCTGTCCATTGAGGGCACTGCTTATGATCTTTTGAAAAACGTCGAAAGTAAGGACGCCACCGTTGCATTATACCAAACCGACACCTTTGACATTTTTAAACACAAACCCATTTACGTCACAAAATCCGACAGCAAAGGGAAGTTCAAGATCGAAAACCTCAAACCTGGAAGCTACTTCCTCTACGGCATGGAAGATAAAAACAAAAATCTCCTGGCCGACAGCAAATCCGAAGCATACGGATTTTTACGCGACTCGATCCACCTTACCAAAAACATTCGCGACGTCAAAATCCCCTTCATTCACCTTGACGCCAGGCCACTAAAATTAACAAGCGCACGTCCATATGGTACCTATTTCAATATAAAACGGCAAAAAATCTAACCAGCTTTAAAATCACAACTTCCGAAGACGAACACATTATTTCCAGCTTCGCTGAAGACCAGGCTAATATTCGGGTCTATAATACCTTTGAAGACAAAGACAGTGTTTCGACCTACTTCACGCGGCAGAGATAGCATCAACAATGTCATTGATACAACACTTTACGTAAAATTTTCCAAACGCGATGTCAAGCCAGAAAATTTTGAACTTTCTTTAAATCAGATTCAATGTCGTAGGAACGAAAGCAATAATTCAGGGTCAAATCAAATTCACCAAGCCAGTTCTCCAGGTGAACTTTGATAGCATTTTTTATAGTATTGACTCCACCCAACGCATTTCTTTCACACAACAAGATCTACACTGGGATACCCTTCGATAATCTCCTTATCCTGGAAAAATCCTTTGATAAGAACCTTCTCCCAAAAGAACCCTCACCGGATTCCAACGCGGGCCCACCGAAACGGGCACAAAAACTCGACTCCAGGAAAAACCCAAATCAAACCATCTGTCGACAACCAATTATATCTTGGCAAAGGTGCTTTCATCAGTATCGAACTTGACAGCTCTAAAAAAATGATCGAACGATTACCACCCTCCAAATTGGAGGATACCGGAATCATACTCGTCGAAATTCAAACTACAGCAAAACATTTTTTCGTCGAACTCTTAACCAAGGATTTCCAACCAATCGACCTCAAACACAACACCAAAAAATTCAACTTCGAAGATCTTAAACCAGCGGACTACCAAATACGTTTAGTTATAGATGAAAACAATGACGGGAAATGGAGTCCCGGCAATTTCTATCTCCGTCGAAGAACCTGAACCTGTCATCTTTTATAAGAACGAAAAAGGCGTTCCATTCGTAAATCTAAAGGCTAATTGGGAGTTAGGACCATTGTTGATAAAGCACTGACAACCTGTGGATATCTTGAGTAACTGACATAAAACAACTCGCTATTTCCAGGTACACTACGCACATGAGAAAGTGCTGTGAATAACTTCGATCTTACTCACAAGCACCCACAATCGATTTCGTCCACACGCCATCTATCCACACCCGTTTCGCTATGTTGAAAACTCTCAAACAATATGAACAACAGTTACTTAACATTACATAGATGTCCACAGGAATTATACACCTTTCAGCAGATAGATTAGTCAACATTTCAACATTGTTAACTATATTAATAATAATATATAATATATAAGAATAACTACCTTCGGTAAATGCGGATAATCCTTTTCCTCTTATGTTTTGCAACGTTGGCTCATGCTCAAAATCAGGATGAGATTCAACTGGCTAATGAATACCTTTTAAAAGGTGATAAGAAAAAGGCGCTCGAACTTTACAAAGAACTTTCCAAACAAGAAGCCAATCATCCGTACATTTATAACAATTATTTCAATCTGCTCCTGGATGTAAGCGCCTATGAAGATGCCCATAAATTTTTACAAAGACTTTCGAAACGTGATCCACTCAACATTCAATATAATTTAGATTTGGGGCTCGTCTACGTTCGATCCGGTGAACTTTCTAAAGCTGACAAGTACTACAAGGATTTGATATCCGAAAACAAGAACAATGTTCAACGCATAAAGATGATGTCGGACTTTTTTATGTCTCGCTCATTGGTTGACTATGGAATTCAGGCACTGACTGAAAGCCGCCAAGCCCTGGGCAATCCATATTTATTTTGTCTCGAACTAGCAATGCTACATCGGATCAAAGGAAACCAGGACAAAATGGTCCAGGAGTATTTAAGCTATGTCACCCAGAGTTCTGCAAATATTCAGTACGTTAAAAACGTAATGCAAGCTTTGCTCACTAAGCCAGAAGAGTTGGAAAGTCTTGAAAAGCTTCTCTACGATAAAATTCAAGCTCAGCCTGATATTGAAGTTTATTCAGACTTATTGATCTGGGTAACGATGCAACAGAAGAATTTTTATGCATCCTTTATTCAGGCTCGAGCGTATGACAAGCGATACAAAAGAGAAGGAGAAAAATCAATGGAGGTCGCCAGGGTCGCACTCGATAATGAAGACTACGACAATGCGCTAAGAGTTTATCGTTATGTTATTCGCGAATTTCCGAACAGCCAAACATACCTGTTGGCGCGGTTGGGTCTGATCCGCACACGCGAAGCACGAGTGAAAAAAACATTTCCGGTCAATAAGGATTCGGTTAATATTCTCATTGACGATTACAGAGATTTCATAAAACAATATCCCGATAATGTCAACTCACTGGAGGCTGCACGAAGTGAAGCGTTGCTTTTTGCAAATTACCTTGATCAGAAAGATTCAGCAATCCAAATCATAAATAAACTTCTAACAAATCCCAGAACATCGCTGCACCTAAAGTCGAAAGCTAAACTTGATTTGGGAGACATTTATCTCCTCAAGGGCGAACCTTGGGAATCAACTTTACTTTATTCACAAGTGGAGAAGGTCCAGAAAGAAAATCCAATTGGTTATGAAGCAAAATTGAAGAATGCAAAACTCTCGTACTACAAAGGGGATTTTCGCTTAGCGCAGGAACATCTTGATATTTTAAAACAAGCGACAACGCGAGAAATCGCGAACGATGCTTTGGATCTAAGCATGCGCATAAAAGAAAATATTGCATTTGATTCCGTGGGTGAGGCCCTGAAACAATACGCATCGATAGAATTGTTGCTTTATCAAAACAAGAATGAGCAGGCACTTAAGCAGATTCAGATGCTAAAAGAAGGTAGGGTAAAAAACGCATCGAATGATTCTCTTACCAGCATTTCAAATCAAACAATATTGGACGATGTGTACTGGCTCGAAGCAAACATAAGAATGCGTCAGGGAGAATTTGAAAAATCGATCGACCTCTTGAAAAAAATTATTCAGGATTTTGGTGATGACATTTTAGCGGATGATGCCTACTTCTTGCAAGGGGAAATTTATGAACGACAACTAGGGCAAAAAGAAAAGGCGATGGAAATTTATCGTGAGTTTCTAAATAAATATCCCGGAAGCGTATATGCCGCCGAAGCGCGTAAAAGATTCAGATCATTACGTGGCGATTTTAATGGGCAAGAGCAACCGCAAATGTAGTCGCTATCCGCGATCAAATATTCCACCAGTAAGTGAGCTTCACCACAAGCGCCCGGGTCTTAACACCAAAATTTTCCGGAAAATAATTATCCGTGTAAACGATAAACAAATCGGATGCGGGTTTATAACGCCATTGAATCCGAGTATTTAAGTTAACATTATCCTGCTGTTCGTTGTATTGTGCGAATGCAGTAAAGAACAATTTGTTGGTCATGGTAACATCGATGCGCGGGCCAATCAACCAAAACTTTTTGTTGTTCCACGGACTTGGTAAATGGATATCGTTGTAGCTGAAGCTTAGCACAAAGCTTAGATAGGGTTGAAATCGATATCCTAATTCTCCGCTAAGATTTAAACGAGTTCCTTCGGCATAGTAGCCACCGTATCGTGTGGAAAAAGAATATGTAAATATGCTTTGGGGCTTTGAAATAAAATCCACTCCAAATGAATTCCATCTGTGCTCTGACCCAACCTCCAGGGAATCGAGGCCTGAATTTGTTGGATCAAAAGGTTGAAGCAATCGTACGAAATTATGGGCTATCCACGCTGACAAAACATTTTGCTTTCGGGATGTAACAGTGTACGTTAGAAAACTTTCATTGTCTGTTTGGTCAAATGTATCATCGAAATAATAAGTCGAACTTATTTTAGGTCCGTGACTTAACACAGTTTTTCCTTTCGGGAAAAATAGATACGCTAACTGCGGGTTGAGTTTTATAAAGTTTTTCCTCGGAACATATCCAACTTCGGCAGTGTAATTTTCGCCGACATATTCATGTTGCCAACTTACAGTCAAACGCCGGCTGGAGTATTGTAAGTTTGCTGCGTGAGTTATTTCTTTTTCTTTCTGCTCCGGACTAAATGATTTTAGAAACAAAGCTTTTCCGGTCCACAAATTGTTGGAGGAAGCAAGATTATATTCCAGGCCCAAATTTCTGTTGAACTTCGAATAAACAGGCAATGACGGGTCATCACTAGGAGTATAATTCATCGACTCCTTATCGATAAAAATAATACCTACGTTGGACCTGGAAAAGACTCGTCGTTGTAATGCTATTACTGAAAAAGTTTGACGAGGCAAATTCGTTTCCGGGACCTTACCGGTCTGCATGTGCATAAGCCCAATCCGCCAGTTCTTATTTAATTTACCGCTGAACCGCGCCCCATATTCAATCGGTATTTGATAGGCAGTGTCTTTCTTTGTAATTCCATTTATTGGATCACTATATTCCATCGAAGTCCCGAGACCGATTCTTCGTGAAAAAAAAGGACGGATAGTTGTGTAACCAAAATTTGCGAAGAGGTCGCCGTTCTCCAGGAAAAATTGCCTGCGCTCGGGGAAAAATAATTCGAAACGATCAAGGTTGGTTACCTGTCGGTCAACCTCCACTTGTGAAAAATCCGGATTGATGGTCAGATCAAGATTCAACGATGATGTAACAGCGATCTTTGCATCGACACCAATTTCTTTCTTGTAAGATGTGGGCGTGTCCTTTTCGTAATTTTTTGACGAGCCCCCAAGGACATATGGAATGACAGAAATGTTTGATCCGGCTTGTGGCGGCGGCTGATCCCAAACCAAAATTCCGGTGTAGGCTAGCGATGCCGTTGGAAATTGGCGTGGCACGGGCGCCCAACTCGATTTCTCCGTTGTCTTTAGATCCATGCGGCCAAAATTTATACCCCATTTTGTAATGCCCTTTTTATATCGAATGGTTTTGAAAGGTATGGAAGCCTCAAAGACCCATTTGTCGTCATCTTTTTTTACAACGGACGTCCACTTGTTGTCCCAGCTCAAATCCACTTTTCCACCTTCATACATTAATCCATCCCATTGTGCGCCGGCAGCATTGGCCCCAAAAGAAAATCCGTTCGTCTGATCATCGAAGGTATCCATGAACAACAGGAAGTTGTCATTCTTACCAAACACGAAGTCCCGCCGTAGCGACTCGACGAAATATGGACCGGGCAACAGATGAAAACAAGTAGCGATGAGATACAAATTTTGATTATCATAAGTCATTCGAACTTCCGTCTTGACTTTCGCCATGCTTGTATCCATGGGCAGAACCATAAAAAAATCGGAAGCAACATTTGCCTCGAGCCAGGCGGCCTCGTCCATGATCCCATCAATTTTGATTGGCGACGTTGCTGATTTTATCGATAGCTGAAAAGCTTCATTTTTCTTTTGCGCCCGCAAGCCAAGGCAGAAGAAAAGAGCAACCCCAACCAGAAAATATTTTTGCATGAAGCAAGTTCAGATTTGAAAAGTAATAATCATCTGATTTTTAGATAAGAGGTAAACGCACAAATCGAATTTTCACGATTGCGCACTTCCAACATTTGTCTGCGCAGCAGTGACAAAATCACCAACCTTGATTATTCCGCCGGTGACGACCTTGGCGGTTATTCCGCCGTGTCCCCGCATCGCATTATAGGCACCTGGCCCGAAATTTTTTTCCATTCTGGAGCACGGATGACATTCGCCGGAATATTCCAGCAGCGCCTGACCGACGTGGAACCGTTTTCCTTTTAAGGATAACAAATTTATGTCCCGAACTACTATGTTTCGTCGCGTAAGTTCCGGCGCGATCTTGTTTAATCCCAACAACGATGCGAGAACCTCCAGGTGTTCTGCCTGTATCAGGGTTACCTGCCGACTTCCACCGTGATTTTGATAATGATCGCCTTCCAGGCCAATATCCGTTAAGGCGGTAACGTTGTCCAACACCTTCACAGCCTCCATGCGGGCAGGCCTTACGAATAGATTTTCAACCCTCCCAGGTTTTGAATAGTTACTTTGAAGGTCAATTAGCGTCATAAAAGCGAAAATGCAGAGAAATTTTACCACAAAAATACAAACTCATGGTATGCATGCATAACAAAATTTTTTTACCTTCGCTCTCCCTATGCGAAGAGAAGAGACTGTAGACCACAACATTAAATCCGCATGGCACGCCATTGCCCGCATGTATAATCAGCAGGCAAGTAAATATGACGTAACTACGTCAATTGGTTTCGTGTTGTTGAATATTCATTCTGAAGAGGGTACCCCAGCCACGAAGATAGCGCCTTTAATGGGCCTGGAAGCCAGAAGTCTGACGCGAATGCTTAAGACTATGGAAGAAAAAAAGCTTATCTATCGCCACCCTGACCCGATTGATAAACGATCTGTTAGGATTTATTTGACCGATCTAGGAAAAAAGAAAAAGGAACTCTCCAGAGCCTCGGTGTTGCTGTTTAACAATCGGGTTCGCGAATTGATATCAGAAAGCAAGTTGAAGGTCTTTTTTGAAGTGATAAACGAAATTAATCAGTTGGCGACCAATGAAAAGTTTGATCCTTCAATGTTTAAAATTAAGGCAGGCAAAAATTAAAAGATTCTTCAGGACTAATTTCTTATGAAACGTTCAATTCGTAAAGTAGCTGTTCTTGGTTCCGGAGTAATGGGCTCTGCCATTGCTTGTCACTTTGCCAATATCGGTTGTCAGGTGTTACTCATGGACATCGCCCCCAAAGAATTAACAGAGGAGGAAAAGGCCAAGGGGCTATCGCTGGACAATAAAGCTGTAAAAAACAGGATTGTGCAGACTTCTTTTGAAAGATCGATCAAATCGAATCCTGCGCCCTTATACAGTAAAAAATTTATTCCCAGAATTACGCTCGGCAACTTCACCGATGACATGGCGAAGGTTAAAGAATGCGACTGGACGATTGAAGTTGTCGTAGAAAATCTCGACATAAAAAAGAAAGTCTACGAAGAAGTTGAAAAGTACAGAAAGCCTGGGACACTCATAACTTCAAATACCTCCGGGATTCCAATTCATTTGATGGCCGAAGGCAGAAGCGACGATTTTAAAAAGAATTTTTGCGGAACGCATTTTTTTAACCCTCCGCGGTACCTTCGTCTCCTCGAAATAATACCGACCCCATTCACAGATCCGGAAACCGTAAAATTTTTAATGCACTATGGCGATCTATTCCTAGGCAAGACCACCGTGTTATGCAAGGACACGCCTGCGTTTATCGCTAATCGCATTGGAGTTTATGGCATCATGAAAGTTCTTGATTCCATGAAAAAACTGGATTTGAATATTGACGAAGTCGACAAGCTTACAGGTCCGGTAATCGGACGCCCCAAGTCAGCGACTTTCCGGACAACCGATTTGGTGGGACTCGATACGATGATAAAAGTTTCCTCCAACCTTCAACAGGCATTACCAAAGGATGAGGAACGCGAGAGATTTGTTGTTCCAGCACCCATTTTAAAGATGGAGCAACAGAAATGGCTTGGTGATAAAACAGGGCAGGGATTTTACAAAAAGAGTAAAACAGCTAAAGGAGAAACTGAAATTCTTACGTTGGACCTTAGCACGTTTGAGTATAAGCCAAAGGCCAAAACAAAATTTGCAACGCTTGAATCAACAAAAGCGATTGATAATCTGAAACAGCGCTTTCCTGTTTTGTTAGCGGGAACTGATAAGGCAGGAGAATTTTACAGGGATTCATTCTATTCGATCTTCAGTTATGTATCGAACCGGATCCCGGAAATCGCTGATGAACTTTATAAGATTGATGATGCTGTGTGCGCTGGCTTTGGATGGGAGCTAGGACCTTTTGAAACCTGGGATGCTGTAGGTGTTGAAAAAAGTCTGAAAGCGATGGAAGCCGCGGGAAAACAACCCAATCAATGGGTTTATGAAATGATAAGCTCCGGCAATAAATCTTTTTATAAAGTAGAAAATGGTCAGCGGAAATATTATGACATTCCTTCAAAGTCGTATAAGCTTATCCCTGGCAAGGAAGAATTTATCATTCTTGAAAATCTAACGGATAAAGTAATCTGGAAAAATGCCGAGTCGAAGATTACAAACTTGGGAGACGGAGTCATAAATTTTGGATGGCACAGTAAAAGCTATACGCTCGGAAGTCCGGTTATTGAAGGTTTGAACAAAGCAATAGAACTGGCCGAGAAGGATTATACGGGATTGGTGATCGGTCATCAGGGCGCAGATTTTTCTCTTGGAGCAAATCTCGGGCTCGTGTTTATGTATGCCATCGAACAAGAATATGATGAAATTGATTTTATGGTTCGTCAATTTCAAAATTCGGTAATGCGCATCCGTTATTCCTCTATACCGGTCGTGGTTTGCCCGCAAGGTCGAACGTTGGGAGGGGGGTGTGAAATGACAATGCATGGAGATTTGGTACAGGCGGCTGCTGAAACTTATGTCGGCTTGGTTGAAGTAGGCGTGGGCCTTATACCCGCTGGAGGAGGCACAAAAGAATTTACAAAACGCGTCAGCGAGTCCCTTGAAGAAGGTGACGTTGAACTGAACGCGTTACAAAATGCATTTATGAACATCGCGACGGCCAAAGTTGCTCTTTCGGCCGAAGAAGCAAGGGAAATGGGAGTGCTGAGAAAAGGTGATCGTATTTCCATCAATAAAGATCGTCAATTGAAGGATGCTAAGTCGGCCGTGCTCGAGCTGGCGGAAGGCGGTTATACCATGCCCGTTCAGTCAAAAAATATTAAGGTCCAGGGAAGGGCCGGACTGGCGCTGTTCACGGCCGGGGTATACGGCATGCGAATGGGAAATTACATTTCGGATCATGATGAAAAAATTGCATTAAAAATAGCAAATGTTATGTGTGGAGGTGACCTGACCTCACCTCAAGAAGTAAGTGAGCAATATCTTTTGGACCTCGAGCGCGAAGCATTTGTTTCGCTTACGGGTGAAAAGAAAACATTGGAACGGATTCAGTCAATTCTAACAGGTGGAAAACCCTTAAGAAATTAACTATGGACGCATACGTAGTGGCGGCGAAACGTACAGCAAATACCCGGGCAAAAAGAGGAGGATTCCGATTCACCCGTCCGGATGATTTTGCAACGGAGGTGATACAGGCACTGGTAAAGTCAGTACCTGGCCTCGAAAATAAAATGGTCGACGATCTTATTGTTGGCAATGCGGTTCAGGAAGCAGAGCAGGGAATGCAAATGGGTAGAATGATTGCCCTTACCGCATTGGGGATCGATAACGCAGGTATGGTAATAAACCGTTACTGCGGATCAGGCGTAGAAGCCATTCACCTGGCCTCTGCGAAAATTCAGGCCGGCATGGCAGACTGTATCATCGCAGGTGGGACTGAATCAATGTCGCTTGTGCCCGTTATGGGCTGGAAGACGGCGTTGAATTATAAAATTGCTAAAGAAAACCCTTCCTACTACACGAGCATGGGTCTTACAGCGGAAGCAGTTGCAAAACAATACAAGATCTCTCGCGAAGATCAGGACAGATTTGCGTACGAATCTCACATGAAGGCTATCAAAGCGCAGCAAGAGGGAAAATTCAAAGAAGAGATTCATCCCATTAAGCTGCAGGAAATCTATGTAGATGAAAACGGGAAAAAGAAATCACGCGACTTCGTCGTCGACACCGATGAAGGACCGCGACCTGATACGAATCTGGAGGCCCTTGCAAAACTGAAACCCGTTTTTGCGCAGGGTGGATCAGTCACAGCAGGAAACTCTTCGCCCACGACAGATGGCGCAGCTTTCGCTGTGGTCATGTCTGAAAAATTAGTGAAGCAGCTCAATGTAAAACCAATCGCAAGAATGCTTAGCTATGCCGTTGCGGGAGTGGATCCGAAAATCATGGGTATTGGTCCGGTAGCTGCGGTTCCAAAAGCCTTGCAACGTGCTGGAATGAAATTGGCAGACCTGGACCGGATTGAACTTAATGAGGCGTTTGCAGCCCAGTCGCTGGCTGTAGTGCGTGAACTCAATATTGATCCTGCTAAATTAAATGTAAATGGTGGCGCAATCGCAATTGGTCATCCATTAGGAAGTTCAGGCGCGCGATTATCGCTAACGTTGTTTAATGAGTTGAGAAGAAGTGGAAAAAAATACGGGATGGTAACCGCGTGCGTAGGCGGCGGGCAGGGTGTCGCTGGGATTTATGAATTGTTGAATTAAGAATTAAAATGTGACGCACGAAAGTGCAGATCAGACTGAAAACAATATTATGAGCAAAACAGTAGCAACTCAGAAAGCAATACGTGGAGGGGAGTTTTTAATCCGGGAAACGCTGGCCAGTGAAATCTTTATACCAGAAGAATTCAGCGAGGAGCAAAAAATGATTCGCCAGCAATGCAAGGACTTTTTGGACAAAGAAGTTTTCAATCGTCTGGAGGAAATTGATTCGATGAAGGATCCGAAACTTATGCCATCACTGCTTGATAAAGCTGGCGAACTTGGATTGCTAGGTACTTCTGTTCCCACCGAATATGGTGGATTTGGAATGGACTTTAACACGACCATGCTCGTAGCGGAAGTTATTGGAGCAGGGCATTCGTTAGCCGTGGCATTATCGGCTCATACTGGTATCGGTACATTGCCCATTGTATACTATGGTAGTGAAGATCAAAAGAAAAAATATCTTCCAAAACTTGCTAGCGGAGAATGGAAGGCTGCCTACTGTTTGACGGAGCCGGACTCAGGCTCGGACGCTAATTCTGGCAAGACCAAGGCTACCCTTACACCGGATGGTAAAGCTTATCTCATCACCGGCCAGAAGATGTGGATTACAAATGGTGGGTTTGCTGATGTATACATCGTCTTTGCGAAAATTGATAATGACAAAAACCTTAGCGCGTTCATCGTAGAAAAAACCTTTGGTGGGATCACCATGAATGAGGAAGAACACAAGATGGGCATCAAGGGATCTTCGACCCGACAGATTTTTTTTAATGATTGTAAAGTGCCCGTAGAAAATCTGTTATCCGAACGTGAAAATGGTTTTAAGATAGCCGTGAATATTTTGAACGTTGGTCGGATTAAACTTGGAGTAGCCGCTATTGGAGCTTGCAAGAAAACAATATCGCTTGCCACCAACTATGCAAAAGAACGCAAGCAATTTGGAACATCCATTTCGAACTTTGGCGCCATCAAGCACAAGCTTGCCGAAATGATCACCAAGGTTTTTGCATCCGAGTCGGCATGTTATCGCGCAGGTCAAAATATTGATGATGCTTATAATGCGCTGGCAAGCGCAGGAACCGAGCCAGCAAAGGCAAAACTGAAATCTCTGGAAGAATTTGCCATTGAATGTGCTATTCTAAAAGTTCATGGGTCGGAGGTTCTGGACTTCGTCGTCGACGAGGCTGTTCAAATCTATGGTGGTATGGGGTACTCAGCGGAAGGGCCAATGGACAGGGCATATCGCGACGCACGTATTAACCGAATTTTTGAAGGAACAAATGAAATCAATCGGATCCTCACCCTGGACATGCTGGTCAAAAGAGCCATGAAAGGAAGCATTGATTTAATGACCCCGGCGATGGCCGTACAAAAGGAGCTCCTTGCAATACCTGACTTTGGCGCAGCCGAAGAGGAAGGGATCTTTAGTAAAGAAAAAAGAGTGCTGTCAAACTTGAAGAAGGCAGGGCTAATGGTGGCAGGCGCTGCTGTGCAAAAATATATGATGAAGCTCTCCGAGGAACAAGAGGTCCTCATGAACCTCGCAGACATTTTAATCGAATGTTATGTGGCTGAATCAACCTTGTTGCGCGTCGAAAAATTAATTGCCCTTCAGGGTGAACAAGCCACGGCAATCCAAAAAGAGATGGCGTTCATCTATCTACACTACGCGGTTGAAAAAGCTGCATCCTCTGCCAAACAAGCTATAACAGCATTTGCAGAAGGTGATGAATTGAGATTAATGCTTTTGGGCTTAAAACGATTTACGAAGATTGATCCATACAACTTAAAAGAGGCAAGAAGAAAAGTCGCAAACTATGTTATTGAAAAAGGAGAATATCCTTTCTAAAGACGTTTATTAACCTAGACTGAGAAGGTCGGTTCTATCTTAGGGCTGGCCTTTTTTATTGTACGGATGCAATCTTAAGACTGTTCATTTTTCAACAGCCCATTAAAACAGAAGGTTGATTTTTGCATCAAATGAGCCCTTTTTTCAAGCCGCATGATTTTTGGTAATCCTTTCGAAAAAAAAATTATGCAGTCCAAAAGTACTGGTTCGACTTTATTGATTGTATTGGTCATCATTTTCACCTTTCCGATTTGGATTGGACTTGCGGGCGGACTCTTCGGGATAGTTGTTGGTGTATTTGGCGCGGTCATAGGCGTGATCGCCGGCGTTTTCGGAGCAATCTTTGGCGTGATTGGAGGAATTTTCGGATGGATTTTTGACTGGAGCTGGCCCTTCAATGGATTTTTCCATTGGAAGATTTTTCCGATTCTAATTATCGTCCTGCTCGTTGTCCTGGTTAGCCGATCAAGAAGAATCTAACTCACGCGATCGGATGTTTATTGTATAAGTTGTTGTTCAAAAAATATTTTGAATACGTTGGATACTTTTTGACTTCGCGAAGCTCGGGTTTGACTTTATTCACAAATACAATCTTGTATTGAAATTCGTAACCCTTCTGCACCCTGACATCTTTTTTTACTACATACCATTGTTTGTTCCAGGGATTCAAAACCTTGACCTCCAAGTGGAATAGACCCGGTGTACTCCGAACTCGTAAAAAATGCCCGGGCTGTTTGTTATAAAGTTTTCCATTTACATAGACGTGCATGGTTGCGCCTTTCTCAACTTGCACTGCTATTCCTGAATCATACGCTAACACACTAGCGCTAATCATTAGCAAAGCCACCGCCCCAAACATTTTCATAGCAAGATTGTTTTTCACCTAAATAGTGCAACCTCCGTGCCATCATTCGTTTGAAATTTTAGTTTCTTGATGATCTACATAAGCGAATTCCAACTAACTTTTCGTCCACTAACTTCTTGATTTTAACTATGGCGTGGTTGTATCTGGTTTCTGCCGGTCTCTTCGAAGTGGCCTTTACGACTTGTTTAAAGCTTTCTAACAACTTTACTCACCGGTGGTGGTCGACCGGGTTTTTTATCAGTATAAGCTTAAGTTTTTATTTGCTGAATAAAGCAATTCAAACAATTCCACTGGGAACCGGATATGCAGTATGGACAGGAATTGGCGCGGTGGGAACTGCCATTGTTGGCATCTTCATTTTCCATGAACCAGCATTTTTTTGGCGGGTCTTTTTTATCACCCTCCTTATCGGTTCGATCATCGGTTTAAAGTTCGTCTCGAATTAACCTCGCAGAGCCGACTAAGAATTCTTCCACTTAATTGAACAACCGATAGCTTTGGTACTTTGAGTGGGCACAGCCTGTCCTGCTAACAACGCATCCACGGCATCCTCCACGTATTTTTTTGTGGCTGACGAAGCATCGCGACTGTTATTGTCGATTGTGCCGATATACGCCACTTTAAAATCACTTCCTTGCTTTTGAAGCACAAACACGTGAGGCGTGTTGGTCGCACCAAAAGATCTTGCCACGGCCTGGGACTCATCAACGAGATAGGGGAAATCATATTTTTTGCGCTTCGCCTGCGACACCATCTCTTCATAAGAATCTCCCGGGGACATTTGAGGATCATTGGGATTGATCGTTATCACTGGGAATCCCTTCTCTGAATACTTTTTGTTAAGTCCTATTATTCTGTCATTATAAGCTCTGGAATAAGGACAAGTATTGCAGTCAAAAATAACGATCGCGCCTTTTGCAGAAGCGTAATCAGAAAGAGCAACCATTTTGCCGTCCACGTTCTTTAACCTGAAGTCAGCCACCACGTCTCCAATGTCATACTTCAATGGTTTACCAGAAATCAAAACCACCACTAAGCCAATAAGACTGAAAAGTTTCATCTTTTTCATAAGGTTTTTTTAGTTGATCAACGACAATGCATCTAGTTGAGCGTAGCAATCAAATTTTCGAGCTCGCCTTCTTTTAGTTCCTTCTCCACAAACTTCCTTTTCCCTGTTCTTGGATTGAAAATGAGCGTCGCCGGTATAGCACCGCTCCATGACTTATCTACTTTATCAATCCAGCTGTTATAATCGATGTCATCCAGTAACAACACGTCCGATTGGATGTTCTTTCGGACCATAAACTCGTTTACCTTGTCTAGCTTGTCGGCATAATCAAGGTTAATAAGCGTAATCTTAGCATTTAGATTTTTTTGTGCGTTTATTTTTTCCAGGAGTGGAAGCTCCTTTACACAAGGTGCACACCAGGTTGCCCAAAAATTAATGACTTGGATCTGATCTGATTTCGTGTTTAATATTTTTTGAAGGGCATCAAATTTTACGACAATTGCTTTTTGGGCAGTGGCACCCTGTAAAGAACACAGGATTACTACTACGACCACTGTGATAAAACGACAAAATTTTAATTGCATATCGGTTAATATTTTACGGTGTTTTTAGGAAACGATTACTTAACATTTATATAAAACCATTATAATTCAAGTACTTAGAAAGTAAAGAAATTTAAGTCAAAAAGAATTCCACAAATTTTGCCACTTATCCACATTGAGGGACAAGCTAGACTTAAACATCAGTGAACCAATGAATTACAACGAATTTTTTCAATTGATTCTTGTGGACAACTTAAAATGATATCCGAGCTTTTAAAAATAATTAGCGTTTTTAAAGATGATTTTTAAAATAATCTTGATTTTTTATTTTACCAAAATATGAGTCCAAATCTAAATCCCGTGTCTCGACTTTTCGATATCTCCTTTCCAATTATACAAGCCGGAATGGTATGGTGTAGCGGCTGGCGGTTGGCTTCCGCCGTAAGTCAAGCGGGTGGATTAGGACTGATCGGCGCAGGTTCCATGTACCCTGAAGTTCTCCGGGAGCATATTCGAAAATGTAAACAGGCTACAACAAAACCCTTTGGCGTAAACATTCCTTTGCTCTATCCGGAAATTGAAAAATTGATGACCGTGATTGATGATGAAAAAGTCAGTATCGTTTTCACGTCTGCAGGGAACCCTGATCTATGGACTGGATTTTTAAAGGAAAGAAATGTTCGCGTGGTGCATGTCGTCTCTAGCGTCAAGTTTGCAAAAAAAGCAGAGCAAGCCGGCGTTGATGCTGTCGTCGCCGAAGGTTTTGAAGCAGGAGGCCACAACGGACGCGAGGAGACCACAACGTTCGTGTTGCTTCCGATGGTACGCGATGCGATCACTGTCCCCTTAATAGCTGCCGGTGGGATTGCCAGCGGCGGGGCCATTCTTGCCGCACAGGCATTAGGCGCGCAGGGATTTCAAATCGGCAGCCGGTTTGCCGTAAGCGAAGAATCGTCGGCGCATCCAAATTTTAAAAAGCGAGTGACCGAACTAAACGAAGGCGATACCTATTTGACCTTAAAGCAACTTACTCCTGTTCGAATGGTCAAGAACAAATTTTTTCAGCACATCCAGGAGGCAGAATACCGGGGTGCCTCAAAAGAGGAACTTCACCAGTTACTGGGCAAGCGAAGAGCAAAACTTGGAATATTTGAAGGCAACATAGATGAAGGGGAATTGGAGATAGGTCAGGTCTCCTCCGCTATAAAAAAAATTCAGCCAGCTGCCGAAATCCTGAGGGAACTATGGAGCGAATATGAGACGGTAAAAAAAGCTTTGTGCTCATGAACTTCCTAAAAATAAAGGAGACGTGTCTTTATGTACATGATCTTGAACGGATCAAACAATTTTATCATGAAGTCCTGGGATTACCTGTTATCCATTTCGATCCAGGGAAGCATATTTTTTTTAGACTTGGAAGCTCCGTTTTGCTATGCTTCAACCCGGACGACTCAAAGACAAAGGTTAGTCCACCCGCTCATTTCGGAGGAGGCAAACAACACGTTGCTTTTGAAGTCAGCAAGTCCGATTATGGCGCTGCAAAAGCCGAGATAAAATCCAAGGGCATTGTTATCATTGACGAAGTGATATGGAAGAGCGGCGAAGAATCTTTTTACTTCGAAGACCCTGAGGGCAACGTCCTTGAAATAGTACCAGATAAGGGTATTTGGGACTAGATTTGAAGGTTAGCGCTAATCGCTTTACCCCTGGATTCAGGGACAGCTGTAGCATTTGACTCTTCTTTAGAAGTGGGGTGATATGAATTATCGTACCATTCTTCATAGTCCTTATATTGAATACAACGTGGCATTAATTTGCCATCCACGAGAATCTTGATGAAGAGATCCGGACTCACGGTTTGCAATAGACTTGTCTTCTGCTCGTTGGGTAACGCAGAGATTTCAACGAACTCAATTCCTTTGTAGATTGTCGAATTAACTTTCATAGTGTTAGGTTGGAAATTAATACTTAAACAGCGTTTGTATTCTATGGTTTAATTCGTTGGCGAATTTAATGAGAAATATTTTCGAGAAACGTTGGTATGGCGAATTAATTTTAACTTTTTGGTTATTGGAAGTTTTTGAATGGCAGGATTCTTCACTACATCGATTGAATTTCTAAAGGGAGTCGGACCTCAGCGTGCTGCCTTGCTGAATAAAGAGTTATCCATTTTCACATTTGGTGATTTGATGCAGCATTATCCCTTCCGTTACGAAGATCGTACTAAGTTTTACACCATCGGTACAATAAGCGATGAAATGCAGTTTGTCCAGATAAAGGGCTTTATCAAAAAGAAAGAACTCATTGGTGTTGGATTTAAGAAAAGACTCGTAGCTCAGATGACCGATGAAACAGGTGAAATAGAGTTGGTCTGGTTTCAGGGAATCAACTGGATCAACGAAAAATTAAAGCCTGGCGTAGAGTACATCGCATTCGGAAAACCAAGCCGCTTTGGGAATAAATTCAATATTGCTCATCCAGAATTAGATGTTGCTGTGGCAAAGAATAGTAACGAAGGATTTCTACAGCCCATCTACTCCATTACCGAAAAATTAAGGGCCAAACATTTCGATAGCAAAACATTTTCAAAACTAATTCATGAGCTGCTTGCCCTCTCGGCCAATAAGATTCGCGAAACATTATCTTCACAAATTATTAACTCAGAAAACCTCCTTTCAAAAAAGGACGCGTTATATAGTATTCATGTACCTACAACGTTCGAGTTGCTGGCCAGGGCCCAACATCGGCTAAAATTTGAAGAGTTGTTTTACATCCAACTCCGCCTGTTAAAGATGAAGCTAATCAGGCAAAACAAGTTTAAAGGCCAGCTATTTCAGAATACAGCCCTTCTAAACAAATTCTATAAAGATCATTTGCCATTTTCGCTTACGGATGCCCAAAAAAAAGTCATCAAAGAAATATATGCCGATTTAAGATCCGGGAAACAAATGAATCGCCTTTTACAGGGCGATGTCGGCAGCGGTAAAACTATCGTCAGCTTTATCTGTATGTTGATCATTTTGAGTGGCTCTGCTCAGTGTGCATTGATGGCGCCTACTGAAATACTGGCTCAACAACATTTCAAAAATTTGAAGGCATACGCGGACCGCATGCAAATTTCAATCGCCCTTTTAACCGGATCAACAAAAAAATCGGAGAGAACTTTAATTCACGAGAAATTACAAAATGGCGATTTACAAATTCTTATTGGAACGCACGCCCTCCTGGAGGAGGAAGTAAAGTTTCACAATTTAGGACTTTCAATCATAGACGAACAGCACCGATTTGGAGTGGCTCAACGCTCAAAACTTTGGCAAAAAAACAAAGATGTTTATCCGCACATATTGGTGATGACTGCAACCCCGATTCCCAGGACACTAGCCATGACGTTATACGGCGATCTGGAAATTTCTGTTATCGATGAGCTGCCCGTTGGCCGAAAGCCTATCAAGACCATCCATCGATATGACGCACACCGCCTACAGGTTAACCAGTTCATCAAAGATCAGATCGAAAGTGGACGACAAGTATACTGCGTATATCCCTTAATAGAGGAATCCGAAAAGTTGGATCTCAAGCATTTAATGGATGGGTACGAAAGTGTGGTACGAGCTTTTCCAGATATACCTGTCAGCATCGTGCATGGAAAGATGAAGGCCGAGGCAAAGAGTTATGAAATGAAAAGATTTTCTACGGGTGAAACCAAAATAATGGTGGCCACAACCGTAATCGAGGTTGGTGTGGATGTGCCTAACGCTTCCGTTATGGTTATTGAAAATGCGGAACGTTTTGGACTCTCGCAGCTACATCAACTTCGTGGCCGCGTCGGAAGAGGCGCAGATCAATCGTATTGTATATTAATGACTAGTTACAAGCTTGGTGCGGATTCAAAAATCAGGATCGACACGATGGTAAAAACCAACAATGGTTTTGAAATTGCAGAAACCGACCTCAAACTTCGCGGTCCGGGTGACTTGCTTGGTACACAACAAAGTGGGGTGTTAGATCTGCTCATCGCAGACCTTGGCAAAGATGGCAACCTTCTTCAGCGTGCGCGTGAAAAAGCAATAGAGGTATTGACCGATGATCCGGAATTGGTGAAACCCGAAAATCAGGTGATACGCATCCAGATCGACTCGATGAAGAAAGACTGCTGTTAACTGGAGCCGAATAAGCTAGTGGTCAACATTCGTCGTAATTTATTAATTTCACCTATTAACCCCGGCTGAGGTGATGAGTTGTAAAACTACTATTGGATTGCTCGCGATGGTTGTATCCCTTTACGCGTGCAATAGACTTAATGAAACGACCGGGTTCGAAAATCCAGCTTCGGAAGGGTTTGATCTTGCCAATTCTGATCCTGCCGCCGTTGAACTGGCTGATAGCATCATGGTGGCTATGGGCGGTTGGGAAAACTGGGACAACACGCGTTTCATTTCCTGGAACTCGTTTGGTATCAGAAATCTGGTATGGGATAAAAAAGAAGAGCGTGCACGAATTGAATCTCTCAAGGATTCCACCACCTATCTTGTCGATTTAAAAACATTAACTGGCAAGGTCTTCATAAAAGGAGAAGAGGTTACAAGAAGTGATTCCCTGAAAAACATGTTGAGCCGGGCGAAAAATATGTTGAGTAGTGATGCATATTGGCTTGTCATGCCTTTTAAACTAAAAGACAGCGGAGTAACTTTAAAGTATCTTGGCGAAGATAAACTTAGAACCGGTGATCGATGTAACGTTCTTCAAATCACCTATAATAATGATGGCGATATGCCACGCACTAAATATCATGTCTATGTTGATTTAACTGACAATCTGGTCAAGCAGTGGGCGTACTACAGCAATGCTAATCAAGACTCTGCAACCTTTGTTCTTCCCTGGGATAATTATAAAAAGTATGGGAACATTCTACTTTCCGCGGATCGCTCCGAGGGTAGTGGGCCGGTAGGCGTGTCGGTAGGCAGTAGCTTGAGCGATAAGATTTTTACTGAGTTGGAGTGATATGGACCTATTCAAGCATGGGGTCAAAGCACACAAAAAAGGCAGGCAGACACTATTAACGAGGGGCATTTTCAGGCACTAATTGAAAACGCTCATGACGCGATTGTGGT
The DNA here is from genome assembly GCA_963846745.1 of uncultured Bacteroidota bacterium. Taxonomy (GTDB): domain Bacteria; phylum Bacteroidota; class Bacteroidia; order Cytophagales; family Cyclobacteriaceae; genus Chryseolinea. Next base: position 185,892 of record CAWJXE010000013.1, read on the forward strand.
TTATGATTCTTCCGGTAGAATCAAATATGCGAGTAAGTCGGTAAAAAAGATTCTGGGATTCAACGTCCGGGAAGTAGTGGGTCGATTCGGTACTCACTTTGTTCATCCCGATGACATTGAACAAACAAGCAAGTTATTTTACGCACTCCTGAAAAAGCCCCGCAAAACGATAACGCTTTTTCAGCGTATCAGACATAAAAATGGCAGTTACATTTGGTCTGAGGCACTCCTTACAAACTTCAATAATGTTCCCGAAATTCGCGGCATTGTTTCAAACTTTCGAGACATAACAGAAAAAAAATTAGCAGAGGAAAAGATTCGAAAGACAAAACAATTGTTGGAATCAATCACTGAAAATTTATCCGAAGGAATTTTCATGGGGATCCTGGAGTCTAAATTCTTATATGTTAATGAAGCATTTTTGAGACTGACAGGATATAAATCCATGAACGAAGTTCTAAAAATAAAACTGAAGGATTTTTACAAGGATAATAAACATCGTCTCCAGATTGCCAAAAATCTCAAAGCCTCTTTAACATTAAAGGGAGTTGAAGCATGGTTCCGAAAAAAGAATGGTGAATCGTTTCTGGGGGTGATTAACATTAGCCTGTTAAAAAACGAAGGGCGAGCAGACTACTTTGTTGGTTCTATACGGGATATCACGAACGAAAAAATCGCTGAGCGCGAGAAAATTGAATCCAGAAATTTTTTAGACAACATTATTAACACAGTAGCGGCACCAATCTTTGTAAAAGATTCGAACCACCGATTGGTACTGGTCAATCAGGAATTTTGCAAGCTTACAGGCAGTACAAAAGAGGAACTCATTGGAAAATCTGATTTCGATTTCTGGCCGGCTGATGAAGCGAAAATATTTATTAAGGTGGACAAAGAAGTGCTTCGAACAGGACGCACCATTGTTAATGAAGAAAAAGTTACCCCTCCGAATGGGAAAGTGCATGAGCTCCTGACGGTAAAATCGATTTATAAAAATGAAAATGGAAAAAAATTTATTATTGGCTTTATCACAGAGATCACTGAAATAAAAAAAGCGCAAGAAAAAATTAAACAGCTTCATGCGAACCTGGAAGCGGTAATGGAAAGTGCAAATGAATCGATCTTTGCCGTTGATCAGAAATTAAATTATACAGCTTTTAACAAGCATCATCAGAAGGTAATGAAGGAGCTGTATGACGCCGATATAAAAATAGGGGCAAATAAAATTCAATATTTACAAAAATCGAAAGAAGCATCCTGGGTTAAATCTGAGCTTCAAAAAGCATTGAAAGGGAATCGCTATTACAGCGAACATGGCCTTGGCCACCCCTACAATGGATACATTCAAACTACATACCATCCTATTATGGATGACAATGCCAGAGTGAAGGGCGTTGCCGTGTTTGTTCAAGACATAACCCAACAGAAGCAGTTCGAAGCAACTATAAAATCCATCAATTCAAATTTGCAAGCCGTCATGGAAAGCACCGCTGACAGAATTCTTGCGCTTGACAGAAACTACCGGTACATCACCTTTAATCAGTCGCACGCGGAAAGCATGCGAAATCTATTTGGCAAAAGTATTAAAGCAGGTGATAGCGTGTTGGACGCCCTTCCGCCTTCAATTTCACAGATTACAAAGCGGGAAAATGCCAAGGCTTTGGCAGGAAAAAGATTTAAAAGCCATTTACAGCTGCCCAATAAAACCATTTTGGAAACTTCTTACAATCCGATTTATAATGAACAGGGGAAGGTCACCGGGTCAGCCTTGTTTGTAAGAGACGTTACAGAAAGCAGGAGAATTGAGGATAGGCTGAAAGCCATGAACGAGGAACTCATGACCCAAAATTCTCAACTTGCAGCACAGGAGGAAGAATTAAAGAATGCATTGAACGAGTTGTCGGAAAGAAACTTCGAACTTGATCAGCTGATGTACAAGACTTCGCACGACCTTCGTTCGCCTCTCACTTCCATTATGGGCTTACTAAATCTGGCTAATCTGGATAAGGATCCCACGAACACGCGACTCTACCTGGATAAGATAAAAGATCGGATCAACAAATTGGATGACTTTATAAACTCCATGTTAAACTATGCAAGGGTTAACCGTGTAGAACTGGAAATGATTCCAATTGATCTTGAGGAGATAGCCAAAAATTCAATTAAGGAATTAGAGTATCTGGAAAATTTCAACAAAGTAAAAATAGACCTGTCTGTAAAAACAAATCACCTGGTTTACAAGACCGACAAGCTGAGAATTAATATTATTTTTAGCAACATTATTTCTAACGCATACAAATATTACAATCCTGCCAGCGAGAGTTTTTTGAAAATAAAAATTGATGTTGGCATTGATAAAGTAAAAATTGAGTTCAGCGATAACGGAATTGGCATCAAGCCAGAACACATGGATAAAATTTTTAATATGTTTTACCGTGCCACCGATCGTTCTCAAGGCTCCGGGTTAGGGATGTATATTGTGAAGCAGGCGGTTGAAAAACTCGATGGAACTATTTCACTTCATAGTAAATATGGCGAGGGTACTCGAATAAAAATTATCTTGCCAAACGGAAAATAAACAAAACAACTTTATGACAAGACCCGATTTCAACACACTTCCTGAATTTCACAAACGTTATGTCCAGCATGTTAAAGATTATGATCTGTTGGAAGCGATGAAAATTTCTTCCAAAGAAACGTTAGCATTGGTGAGATCGATACCAGAGGAAAAGGGAGAACACCGATACGCGACTGGCAAATGGAGTATAAAAGAATTGCTTTGTCACATGATGGATACTGAGCGGATATTAGCATATCGTGCGCTTCGATTTGCCAGAAATGATAAAACAAATTTGGCCGGCTTTGAAGAAAATGATTATGCCCCGGAGGCAAATGCTGAAAATCGAAAAATCAAACAGATTGCAGATGAAATGGAGAGGCTGCGCATCACAACCATCGATCTATTTGTAAATTTCACTCCTGAGATGTTAAAGCGAAAAGGACTGGCCAATAACCTGGAACTTTCCGTCTTGAATTTAGGATATATAATCTCTGGTCACGAATCCCATCATCGGACCATATTGAAGGAACGCTATTTGTCCTAGCCAGCATGAGGAATTGGATTATTATTTTATTTTTTATTTCCTGGTGTTGCTGCTTGTTCACCTATTTCAAAAAAATCGCTTGATAAGACCTTTCGGCTAACGGACGAAAACTTTAAGGACCACACCGGCTTTGCCCTGTACGACCTGGAAAAACAAAAATCGTTATATGAATACAAATCCAGTCACTATTTTACGCCGGGTTCAAACACCAAAATTTTTACTTTTTTTTCTTGCCTGACACTCCTTGGGGATTCTGTTCCAGCGCTTAAGTACATTCAGCATGATGATTCCTTGATATTTTGGGGGACAGGTGATCCGTCGTTCTTATACAAGGAGGTATATGACAATACTCGGGTCTTTTCTTTTTTAAAATCAACGTCACACTCCCTCTATTTTTCAGATCGCAATTTTCAAACCACGAATTTTGGTCCAGGGTGGGCATGGGATGATTACAACGACTACTATTCTGCGGAGCGATCACCATTTCCTATTTACGGTAATATTTTGTCCGTAAAAGCCATTCGAAAAAAAGTCGGAGTACAACCGCCCTATTTTAGAAACTACCTGAAAATTGAAAACAAAGAGGAAAAAGCGAAGGTAATCAGGCGATACGAAAGCAATGAGTTTGTTTTTCATCCAAATTTCTCACAAAAGGAATTTAACGCCGATGTTCCATTTAAAGTAGCACCCGAATTAACAGCTAACTTACTTACGGATACTTTAAAGAAGATGGTGAGGCTCGTTCCAAAGCCGTTGTCTAAATCAGCGCAAACATTGTATAGCGTGCCCGTTGATACGCTTTACAAAGTCATGATGCAGGAAAGTGATAATTTCATTGCAGAACAACTTTTACTGATGTGTAGTCAGACCATAAGCGACACTTTACAACCGGAGATAGCGATCCGGTATATTAAGAAGAACTTTCTTCAGGACATGAAGGATGAACCACGCTGGGTTGATGGATCGGGCTTGTCGCGGTATAATTTATTTACACCTCGTTCGATTGTGCAGTTATGGGAAAAAATTTATCAACGCGTACCGCGCGAACGTCTTTTTGCGCTTTTGGCGACTGGAGGTAAGTCTGGAACGATTAAAAATTGGTATTATGGTAAGGAGCCCTATATCTTTGGCAAAACGGGGTCATTAAGTAATAACCACTGTCTGAGCGGGTATCTGGTGACAAAAAAAGGAAAGACACTGATTTTCGCGTTCATGAACAACAATTTTACCGCTACCGTTAATGACATCAGGCGAAACATGGAAAATATTTTAAGATCGATTTATGAAAGCTATTAGGTTCTGCTTGCTCCTCTTCATAGGAACGGCCTTCACCCACGTTCAAAGCGAGGCACAAGCACTGGATAGCCTGGACATCAAAATTGGCCAAATGATACTGATTGGATTTCCAGGGCCTGCAGTGGATCCAAAAGTGCTGGAAGAGGTACGTGATGGAAAAGTGGGTTCTATCATCCTTTTTGAAAAAAACATTCCACCTGCCAATTCCTTTGTTGCGCTCAAAAAAATCATCTGGACTTATCAGCAAGCAGCGCCCATTCCACTTCTTATTGGTATCGACCAGGAAGGAGGCAGAGTAAACCGATTGAAGGATAAATATGGTTTTCCAAAGTCGATCACCGCTGCGGCTATGGGGAAATCACCCACCCTGGACTCTGTGCGATTTTATGCCGAAGCAACAGCCTCCACGTTATCGGGGCTGGGTATTAACATTAATTTCGGACCAGTTGTAGACCTCGCTTCAAATCCTGACAACCCCATCATTGCTAAATATGGAAGGGCATTTTCGGCAAATGAAGATTCCGTCATCCTATTTGCGAAAGAGTTTATAAAGCAACATCACCGTTACAATGTGTTGACATCGCTCAAGCATTTTCCAGGTCATGGAAGTTCCAAAGATGATACCCATCTGGGAATTGCCGATGTCACCAACACCTGGGAAGAAAGAGAGCTTAAACCTTATAAAAGTCTCATTGATTCGGGATATGTCGACGCTGTTATGACGTCACATATCGTCAACAGAAAATTAGACCAAGAAGGAAATCCCGGTACGCTTTCCGCCAATATCCTGGACGGAATACTTCGTAAACGTTTAAAATTTAATGGCGTGATTTTTACGGACGATATGCAAATGCATGCCATCACAAAACACTACGGTTTGGAAGATGCTATCAAACTTGCTATAAACGGTGGTGTTGACATCATGACGTTCTCTAATAATATACAAGGCAGCGACGAACGCACGGTGGACAAAGTTCATTCGATTATTAAGGAATTCGTCAAAAAAGGCGTGATAAAAAAAGAACGAATTGATGAAAGTTTTGCCCGGATCATGAAGCTGAAGGGTCGCTTGGAACAGGCCGATCAAAACATTTACTATCAGCAAGCATTGGAAAAATCGAATCGTGAATTGGAAGCAGCGCGAGCAAGCATTAGCAAGTCAACAAGCAGCGTTTGATAAGCAATTACAATCGCAAGATGAGTCTAAGAAAAAGAAAAAGAAGCGAAAAGCGAAAAGTTAAAAATCAGGGGTTGACGATCTAGCCTGAGGCCTATGCTACGGCGTCTTGTTGGGCTTTAGATTTTCCTCAAACAGTTTTAAGATTCGTTTATACTCATCGGTCCAGCTGCTGGGCTCAACAAATCCGTGATCTTCCATTGGATATATCGCCAGTTCCCAATTATCCTTTCCTAATTCGATCAGTCGCTGTGACAACCGAACGACATCCTGAAAATGAACGTTCGTATCAACCATGCCATGACAAATAAGCAAAGCACCTTTTAGACCTTCGGCAAAATATATGGGTGAGCTGCTGGCATACGCAACACTGTCTTCATAGGGCATGTTTAAAATACATCCTGTGTAGGCATGATTGTAGTGTGCCCAATCCGTTACCGGGCGTAGTGCTGCACCGGCAGCAAAAACATCGGGTGCGGTAAACATTGCCATGAGCGTAATGAAACCTCCATAGGATCCACCATAAATTCCGATGCGTTTCGGATCAATGCCATATTCATCCACCAATAGTTTTGCCGCATCAAGGTTGTCTGTAAGATCTTTGCCACCCATATGTCTGTAAATTCCCGTTCGCCAGTCTCTGCCATACCCTGAACTGGCACGATAATCAATGTCTAAGACAGTATATCCCTTGTCCGCCAAAAGGTTATGAAACATGTATTCCTTATAATAATTGCTCCACCACTTGTGCGCATTTTGAAGGTAGCCCGCGCCATGTACAAAAACCACAGCCGCTCCGTTGGGTTGTGCAGGTTTATAGATTCTTCCATACACTTCGGCATTGTCACGTGCTTTAAATGTTATGATCTCAGGATCACGCCAGGGATATGATTTAAATTCATCGGTCAACGAGTTTGTGATTTGTTTTGCTTTGGCCCCGGGTTTATTTTCCATGATGAATAGTTCCCAAGGCTTATTGCTGTAAGAGTAGCGAAAGGCAATTGTCTTTTCGTCGGGTGAAATTTCAGCTTCATGCGCACCTGTCATCGTGGTTAGACGTTCCAGCTTTGCCGCCATTCACCGGTAAGCGGTAAAGGTGTTTTTCCCCTGGATGAACTTCATTCGTAGTGAGGTAAAAATATTTTTTGCTATTGCATAGTTTCACATGCTGTACTTCAAATTTCCCCTTGGTCAAAGCTTGCTTTGCACCAGTCGTAACATCGATGGTGTACAAGTGGGAGTAACCGGTTTCTTCAGAAGTAAACCAAATTCTTTTGTTGTCAGGCAGCCAGCCCATAGGTGAAATTTCTCCAAACCCTTTCGTGGTTGGCCCGCCAACCCATGCGTCATCGTGTTCACGATCGAGAGGAGTAAGCTTTTGTGTCACAGGATCCAAAAGCATGATCCAGCAATCTTTAAAATCCAACGAGCGTATGATGACTACGCAATATGCGCCGTTGTCAGACCAGTTGACTACTGAAAAATTTATGGGACGTATTTCGTGTTTTTCAACTTTTGAATTTTCGCGTGAATACGTTGGCGCATCGGTTATGCCAGGAATATGATCCGTATTGACATTGAAGACCGTATCTCTTGCGATATCATAAACATAAAGCTCACTGGAAGCTACTGGTTCTCCAACTTTAGTTCGTGCGTTGATGTCTTCCGTAAACCCCGACGTCGTTACATAATTTGGAACAATGGTTTTCTTTGGATTGGTGTTTTTGGCAATTTCATACAAAACGAATTTCTCATCTGGGCTTACTTGAACCATTTCCACAATCTTGTCGTCCAGGTAAATCACTTTAGGTTTCTTGGGCTGTTCGGCTGCCTTATTCTTTCGTTTGAGTTCGTGTTTCGTATTCCTTTCTTTCAAAACCTGGAAATGGGCAAGCTGATCTTTTTTTAACCATTTCTCTTGTTCTGAAACTGATCGTGAGCAGGCTTGCTTCCTTTTTCGAAATTTGTCAGCTGCGTAAATTTTCCCGTGCTTATTTCCCAGCTATAGGCATCGTGGCCAATGGTGAAAATGATCTTCTTTTCATCGCCCGAAAAGTATGGTCCGAATTCTTGAGAAACGGTATTCGTAATCGGCGAAATCTTTCCGGAAGGAATGTCATACAAAAAAATGTCGCCATTCTTTTCGTAGGTCATTTGTGTATTCGCCTTGTTACACCTGCCAAATCGTGCGGGCGAGTTCCGTCGTTCCTCCCGTGTAGTTTTACGGGGAACGGTATTTTGAAGGGTGATAGAATATAAGGAATCAGAGATGGGCACCTTCAGGATTCCAATAAAAGTTGAGCGTCTTGCTATCAGGCGACCAGAAAATGTTATTGGGGGCTATTCCAATCCATTTGGGATGCCGCATTATTTTTTCTACGGTTAGCTCCTCTGGAGATTGTGCTTTTAGGATAGCAGGCAATAGGAATAAGATCAAGCACCAACGAATCATGAAATGGCAAAATAAAATTAAGGGCCAAGATAATGTAAATGAGGTTATTTTTTTATCGCGGATATATTCAATCGGTGTTTTATTACTCGGATGGCTTTTTAAAAAAATGCCCGGTAACTGCCGGGCATTTTATAAACGTGAAACCGTATTTATGAGATTTCTAAAAATCCAGTTTTTGAAGGTAGTCGAAGTCATATTTCATGCTTTCCAGGGCTGTACTGGCGTACTCTTCCTGTTCAACAAATATGTGTTTTACGCCTGATTTTTTTGCGTTTTTGAGTATTTCCAGCACTTTGATTTGACCTTTTCCGAATTCAGTGCTTCGTTGTTTGGCAACATCCATATCCTTTAAATGCCATAGGGGGAATCTTCCTGGATACTTATTAAAATATGCCAGTGGGTCATTGCCTGAGGCCACCACCCACCCTAGATCAAGTTCCCAGGTCACCAGATTCGGGTCTGTGTTGTTTAATAAAACATCATACAATACCTGGCCATTTTCCTTTTCAAACTCATATTCATGGTTGTGATAGCCAAATATGATATTTGATTTTTTACAATCCTCCCCCGCTTTCGAGAAGGTTTCGGCCACGCTTTTGTAATTGTCGACCGTTTGACCCTTGGAAGGAAGCGACGAACAAACTAAATAATCCTGCCCGGCTTCGGCCGCGCTGTCGATCGATCGTTGCCAATCTTTGTCCACATGAACGTGGCCGCTTCGCAAGGTCATCCCCAGGTCCGACGCTATTTTCTTTATTTCTTTCGGTTGAAGGCCATAATAATTTCCTTTCTCGCTTCGCGCAGACTCTAATTCCTTATATCCAATCTTTGCCAATTGTTTTAAAGTGCCGACTGCATCGGCAAGCATTTCCTTCCGTACACTGTAAAGTTGAATGCCAATATTTTTTACCTTTTCAGCTTTCGTAAGCCTTGGAATAACTAATGCACCCACCGCTAAGCCTCCTGCTGTTTTAAAAAAATCACGTCTCGTTTTCATGTCATGCGTTTATGTTACACGATTTAAACCACAATGCATATCTCCGAGGAAAAACGAAAGACGCATGTGATACCTGAAGGTGAAAAACTAATGGTTTGCTACACATCGTTTAGGTGAAATATTATAAAAGGAAAAACAGCGTGATCAGAGCCCTTAATTACATGACCTTACCGTTTCGACATGTGCATATAATCAAGCGTTACATTGAGCATTGCTTTTAGCCCGGTAAGCATTCCAGTTTCATCGATCATAAAATCTGGCGTATGATGTGAGGGAACCACGTTTAGGGTCCTGATTAGCCATCATGGCCCCCACAAAGAAAAAGAAACCGGGTACCTTCTGCTGGAAGAACGCAAAGTCTTCCGCTCCCGTCACTGCATTAATGAGCATGACATTTTCTTTACCTGCCGCTTTTTCAAGACTGCCAATCACTTTCTCCGTGAGCTCCGGGTCATTATAAGTCACAGGCGTTTTGTTTTCAATGGTAACTTCTGCTGTTGCCCCACCACTTTCTGCAATTTTTGTAGCCGTCAATTTTATTTTTTCATGGATTTTGGTTCGCATGTCATTGTCAAGTGTTCGGATGGTTCCTGCCATCACGGCTTCTTCGGGAATAATATTTTCGCGAATGCCTGCATTAATTCTTCCTACGCTGATTACCGCTGCTTCTTTGGTGAGCTCTGTTTGACGACTTACAATCGTTTGAAGTCCGTTGATAATTTGCGCTGAGATCGCGATAGGGTCTACTCCCATCCAGGGTGCTGCACCATGACTTTGTTTTCCTTTTACTTTAATGGTAAACCAATCGGAAGCAGCCATCATACCGGCTGGCCTATAGGTAATTCTTCCTAAGGGGCTAATGGACTGGATATGCATACCAAAAATAACATCGACTTTTGGATTCTCCAGTACGCCCTCTCTTACCATTAAGCCTGCGCCCCCTTCTTCACCAGCAGGTGGACCTTCTTCTGCAGGTTGAAAAATGAATTTTACGGTACCCTTTAAATCACTTTTATTTTTTGATAGTATTTCGGCAACGCCCATCAAGATGGCCACATGTGTATCATGACCGCAGGCATGCATCACGCCCGTTTCCTGGTCATTAAAAACGGCTTTTTCTTTGGAAGCATAGGGTAATGAATTTCGCTCCGTTACAGGAAGGGCATCCATATCTGCGCGCAGCGCGATCACGGGTCCAGGCTTGCCAGTTTTTAGGAGTCCGACTACGCCAGTTTTTGCAACGCCTGTTTGAACCTCAATTCCGAGCTTTTTTAAATGATCAGCGACAATCGCTGCAGTCTTAACTTCACGGTTCGAAAGTTCTGGATATTGATGAAAATGTCTTCGCCACTCAATGACTTTCCCTTCTATCTCTTGAGCCTGTTGATCAATTTTGGCCTGTAATTTAGAATTCATCTGCGCAAATGCATTCCCAAAAATTAAAATGCTAAGCAGGGTGACACACAATGTCTTCATGTCTTTTGTTAATTTGAGTCAAAACAAGGTAAATATTTACACGCCGGGACCAAAACTTAAATTATGGAATGGATAAAAATATTTCCAAACGAGACGGTCGCACGGACAACCATTCAAGAACATATACCGCAGTTAGTTATTGTGGCAGGCAAACGAATTTGTCTGGCGTTGCACGAAGGAAAATTTTTTGCCGTTCAGGACAAATGCACGCATAATGGTGAATCGCTCAGTAAAGGACGAATTAACTACAGAGGAGAAATCGTGTGCCCTTTCCACGGATTTAGATTTGATCTTAATGGTGGCATGGCCTGCGATTCTGCAAGCCACGATTTAACGACTTATCCCATTAAATCGGACGATAGCGGATTTTTTATTGGGCTATGAAAATGATTAATCCTTATTTTCGTTTTTTTAAACTCAGCTAAACAATTCAAGCTTCGCTACGAATGTCAAACATCAAATTAGTTTTACTCTTATTTCTGGCAGGATATCATCCAGTAGTGGGCCAATTTGTTGTTTCAGAAGATGGATGGCGTGAACAGCTAAATTTGCAAAGTGCATTGCCCGACAAATTACTCAGCACACGCAGCGCGGCGTTTTACAATTATACCCTGACAACGAAAGAATTAGCGGAAGTGCAATTAGCATTTCAACGGACAGGAATAGACGCCATTATATACTTCGAAATGGATAAACTCTTTGCCAGCAAAGACGTAATGAAAGGTTTTGGAGATTATCTGCTGAAGCGCGAAATAACCAACTTAGTTTTTATCGATAAAAATGATCAAGGCTACAGAATAACCATTACCCCCTTTTCAGGCAAAGAAAATGTGATGGAGCCAAAACAGGCCGCATGGTCGGCCACAAATCGCCTTCTGACCGAAGTACTAAAAACGGTTCATACAACAGCCGCCAATCAGCAAAAGAAACAAAATCTTTTAATTAACGACGCACCTGAAACAGACGCAAAAATTGAATTTATTCTCGGCAAACGAAATGAATTCTTTGCCACCGATTTAAAAGTTGATCCCCTGGCTGTTCCAAAAACAGGAGATGAAGCAATTGATAAAGAGTTGGAGGAAATTTTTAAGCTCAATTACCCGCTAAAATTTAAAATGACAGAGGCGGGAATTCCCGAGAAGGAACTTCGAAAGCAAGGGCAGTTATATGTGCTGGGTTTTATCCATGCGCGTGGTTCCGTTGCTAAAGAATTGTTAGGGTACGACATGACAAAATCGGAAAGCGCGCTCCTTTCGGTAACATTCACGAATGGTCAGCCGCAGCTAAAAAATATTCCATCCAATACACCGGTCTTTAAATTCTATTTCAAACATATTGATTCCGGGAATGTATTTCTTGGAACCAAGTGGGATGCCGATGTTACCTGGCAGCAGGCGCTGCTCAATCAGATCAAGGGTATGAAACTGGAATTGAGAATTGATTAATCCCTTCCCGCCAACCCTGGCATTAAAACTCATATTTGACTATTTAATTTTTTCTACTGACATAAGGCTGTCATCATTCTATTCGAATTTAGAATTCAATTCTAATTCTAATGGACGTTAATGACTTTATTATAAATCTGCCAAAAGAAGAACGCGTTATTGTTTCAAGGTTGCGAGACTTATTAATTGAAACAGAACCGCGTTTTCGTGAGAAACTTTCTTATGGGGTGCCTTACTTCTCACGAAACCGAAGGGTGTGTTTCATTTGGCCAGCGTCCGCTCCGTTGGGACCAATAAATGCCAAAGTTTCATTCGGTTTTTGTTACGCGAATCTTCTTTCCAATGTACAAGGAATCCTTTTAAAGGAAGGGCGAAAACAGGTCTACATCGCCCGCTTCTCATCAATAAATGAAATTGATGAAAAACTACTTCTCGAAATTATTCAGGAAGCGCTGATCGTTGATGATTTGCACCTGCAGAGAAAAAAATATAAAAAAATATGAGCGAACCTCTCAAGTATATGTACAATGTGAATTTCTTCGAGCGGCTTTACCCTGTGCTGAAGTCGGTAATCCCGGGCTTTGAAGAACGCAAATTTGTGTATTCTGTTTTTGATACGGAATGGCCTGATCTTGAACTCAAGCAGCGGACGCGGCAGATAACAAAAGCGTTGAACAAGTGTCTTCCCACAGAATATCCGAAAGCAGTAGAATTGGTGGTATCTATTGCCAGCTTGCTACGGGAAAAAGAAAAGGAACAAAGCTATCCTTTCGTCTTCCTTCCAGAATACATTGAGCTCTATGGACTCAATCATTTTTCCCTTTCTATGAAAGCCCTGGAGGAAAGTACAAAACTCGTTAGTGCGGAATTTGCCATTCGCCCATTTATCCTTCACTATCCACAGGAGACCATGAAGTACATGGTAGCCTGGTCTAAACATCCTGACGCTTCCGTGAGACGTCTTTCATCTGAAGGGTGCAGACCACGGTTGCCCTGGGCGATGGGGTTGCCTGATTTTAAGAAAGACCCCTCTCCAATTTTACCAATACTGGAAAATCTCAAAGCCGATCCCTCGGAATATGTTCGACGCAGTGTGGCCAATAATCTGAACGACATAGGCAAGGATCATCCCGAGATAGCATTGCAAATTGCCAGAGAGTGGAAAGGAATAAGTCCGGAGACCGACTGGATTATTAAGCACGGATGTCGCACACTTTTGAAACGAGGGCATGAGGCGGCGCTGAACCTTAACGGTTTTGATCCCAAGGCGAAAGCCTCCGTGAAGGAATTTACCCTTTCCGGAAAAGTTGCGATTGGTGACCGTTTGGATTTTGGTTTTACTTTTCTTAGTCGGGAAAAAAAATCAACCCGTTTTCGACTGGAATATGCCATTGATTATCAAACACGATCTGGAAAAGTATCACGAAAGATTTTTAAACTAACGGAAAACACTTTTGAACCCTTTGAACCTATTCAGATTCTGCGCAAACAATCATTCAAGGATTTGACCACACGGAAGCATTTCAAGGGACGACACTACCTTCGAATTTTGGCGAATGGAAGAGAGTTGGCGGGAAGTGAATTCTTCGTCACTTAGAATTGTTCGTCTATCGTTATATTGTTAAAAAAAATTTATGCCTCGTTCAGGTTACGCCGATCTTCCGCTTCATTATGGACGTGTGCCGGTTTGGCTTGCTGAACGCATGACGAAATTGGGAGGTGCTATTGTCGAGGCATTAGTGATTGAGTACGGAAAATCAGAAGTGCTGAAACGTCTCAGCGATCCAATGTGGTTCCAGGCATTTGGTTGTGTATTGGGAATGGATTGGCATTCGTCGGGCATTACCACGTCCGTAATGGGAGCATTGAAACGAGCCATCAATCCAATTTCAAAAGAGATAGGGATCTATATTTGTGGAGGACGAGGCAAGCATTCACGTCAAACGCCTAACGAACTATTAAAAATTGCAGCGCAAACCGGGTTAAATGGTGATGCACTTGGTACGATCGAGTAAACTTTCGGCCAAAATTGATAACACTGCCGTTCAGGATGGATTCCAACTGTATCTCCACAATTTTATTCTCACCGATAATGGTGAATGGGCGGTCGTGCAACAGGGATTGAATGATGCGACTGGTATGGCCCGTCGCTACCATTGGCACTCAACGCAGCTCGAATCATTTCTCAATGAACCGCATGTAGGTGTCTGCGGTGAAAATCAAGGACTGATATTAAACTTAACAGATCGCAACGCTGTGAATACACGTAACAGCATTGTTGATATCACAGCGGAAAATCCTGATAGGATGTTGGGAGAGATTCGCAAAATCGTGTTGCCACGGCATCACGAAGTAACCCTCAGTGATGTTAATTTGAAACGACTAGGCGCTATCCTCACCGTTGCGCATGAGATGCAACACAAAAATTTTGAGTCCTTGCTTTTGCTGGAAGGCGCCGGACCCCGGACAATTCAATCATTGACATTGGTAAGCGAAGTCATTTATGGAACACCTTCCCGTTTCACGGATCCTGCGCGATACTCGTTTGCCCATGGTGGGAAGGATGGCCATCCATTTCCCGTGCCCTTAAAAGTGTATGACGAGACTATTGGCGTATTGAGAACATCCATTGAAAAGGCTAAACTTGGCGCGAACGAAAAGCAACAAGCGATCAAACAACTTACGATACTTGCTCAGGATGTGGAGAAATCATTCACACCCAAACCTTTTTTTGAGGATGTTGTAAGGAAGGAGCGCGAAGAGTCATACAAATACGACGGGATGACCGTGATGGGTAAAGCACAACCGCCACGTTCGAAGAAAAATCAACAACTAGAACTCTTTTGAAGCGCGCAATGAAAAGTGAAACGAAGAAAAAAGCGGTTGCATTTGATTTTGTGTTGGAAGAACTTTATTCATTGGAACCGACGGTAAAGCCTATGTTTGGCTGCCATGCGGTGTACGTTAAGGAAAAAATTGTTTTAATTCTTCGGCGAAAAGAGAGCTACCCGGAAGATAATGGAGTTTGGCTTGCGACAACTCGGGAGCATCACGATAGTCTCAGAAAAAACTTTCGCAGTATGCGTACCATTGCGCGTCTTTGGAGGAGCAGAAAGTGGCTGGCAAAATTTACCGGCTGACAGCGAGCATTTTGAAGAGGAGGTGATGAAGGCGTGTAACTTGATTTTGAAGGGAGATCCGCGGATTGGAAAAATACCAAAGCGACGCGTATAAAAAAAGCTTAATTAATTAGGGCGGCTAAACAGCACTTTAACTTTCGTGTAGTATACCGTTGTAGTACCCTCAAAGCCTGAATCAGTTCCGATCATTAACCAAATGTCACCATTGCTATTACTTTGGGCTATTAAAGGCTGCGCTGACGGCGACGCATTATTTCGGGTGATGAGCGTGTATTCAGCAACTGTTAACGGGGTTGCAATATCGCCGAGGACCGTGGCATTCGAACCCGCTTCACTTTGATTACCTTTATCGATATTCAGCACATATTGATCACCTTGAACATTCTTTACAGGTTCAATTTCACTGGCACCCGCTTTTAGATATACACTTTCACCCGGTGATCCTCCGGCTCCAACTGACCCTTTGGGTGCATTTGAAGCCAACTCAACTTCAAAAACAAGCGTATAAGACGTGTTTGGATTCAATCCCAGTGACTTTTCTTTTTATGAACATAAAAAGATCGTCACTGTGATTGTTGCCCGAGAGCATAATGGCTTTCTGCGTACCAAGGTTCGCGGGAAGATTTGTGTAATCATACTTCAACTCGTAAAAGCTTGAATCTTCGGCATTCGACGGGCAAATCCGCAAAGTCGGCTGTCCAGCCCTCCTCCGATTGGCTGAAATCAAACGAAACAGAAAAAACGGAAATCCCCTTATCGTCATCGGAAAGGGAACAACTGCACAATAACATTATACAAACGAATACAATAATCCTGCTGCACATATTCGCAAACGATTTTAGGTCTTTAGACACCCAAGTTCCTATAAAAGTTGGAAAGTTTCGACGGTTGGCTTGTCAAGAGACTAACGCTTGATTTTTTCAAAAAAAATCAAGAATAAGAATATATTTTATGCATTTACGTCCTTGTTAGTGGAACCTCTTGGTTGTTCTTTCGTTCACCTTTTAAAACCCTAGATGATGGATATTTCTACCCATAATAAGTTTCCATTCAATTCAGTCCTCAATCTCCGATTGCTGATTGAACATTGGGAAAAAAGTATTGCCCAGGGAAATGTGCCTGGTTTTAGCCAGGGTTTAATAGATGCAATTAACGAGGCTCCTGAGTTAAGAGAGCCTATCTATGACCTCTCGCTCCTTGAAAAACATGAGATCATTAATTAAGTTTCTAATAACCGCGGTAATCCCTGCGGCAAACCAGGAGACTGAGATCGCCGCGGCAATCTTCCCGTTTGATTTTAAAGCTTTATACAGTACAAAAGCATTTGAGCGGACGCTTGATTTAAATGACATGGAGAACTGTGTCACGACCAACCTGCCGAATAATCAGATGATGTTAGGGAAGACGGTTAAGGCCTGTTTGTTAATTCTCGAAAAATTTTACGGCGTAAGAATCGGATTGGAAAAGCCCATCCTTTTCACGCTGCGAAATGCCAATACAGGACTTGACAGAGTCTATCGCGTTGAAATAAATCATCAGTTTTGCGAAATCATTTCTAAGGGGACAATAAAGCCCATCGAAAAACATGTTCTAAAATTTTTAACTGAAAAGATTTATGATGTAGATCTGTGGATGCAGTACATCCGGCCCGACGATTTTGAATTTCAAGGATTCATGGTGATGAGATTGGTCGATGTTACCGAACAAGAAATGCTTTCGTCTATCAAATATGATTTACTGAAAAAAAATGCAGTTTCAGAAGAAGCAAGCTTCACAACCATTCAACATAAAGTTAAGATCTCTTTTTGGCATACAGGAAATTCAATTAGGTCTTGCTTATTGTGACACCGCCAACAATCTTATTATTACAAGCTCAGCTTCCGAGGAGTGGAAAAGCTTGACGCAGAACGACGAGCGAGGGCTCACCTTGCCACAATTATACCGGCTCTGTTTACGAAAGAAGCTGGACGGAAAAAAGGTATATCACCGTCGAAAATTTGAGTGAGTATCCGTACAAATCAAAAATCGAGGAAGCGTTGCTCGCCAATGGAGTCAAGAACATTTTGTTGGCACCCCTCATTGATGGTGAAGAAACAATTGGTATGCTGGAGCTCGCTACACCAACACCAGGTACGTTGAATCCAATTAGTGCGCATAAAGTAGAGAATGTACTTCCGTTGTTTACGGCCGCTGTAAAACGAGTAAAGGAAGAAATGGCAACGGAGGTTCGCGCGATCATTCAGGAAGAATGCACAGCGATACACCCAAGCGTTCAGTGGCGTTTCTTTCAAGCGGGGATGAATCTATTGAACAGGCGAAGAGCAGATGCAAAGGCATCCATGGAGGAAATTGTTTTTAAGGATGTATATCCAATGTATGGCATGTCTGATGTTCGAAATTCTTCTTTGGAACGAAATACGGCAATTCAAAATGACTTGCAGGAAAATCTTAAATTGGCGAAAGGACTTTTGCAAAAAATTTATTCGGCCAAGAGATTCCCATTGATTGAAGAAGTAATTTTTAAGACCGATGAGCAATCAAAGAAAATCAAAGGTGGCCTTGCATCAGGAGATGAAAGTAATGTATTGGAATTTCTAAAGTTGGAAATCAATCCGCTTATCGAACAATTTGAATCAGATGAATTCCTAAAAAAATTAATTGATGAGTACAGGGAACATTTGGATCCTCAGTTTGGTGTGGTTTACAAAAGGCGAAAATCTTTTGAGAAAAGTCTGGCATTAATCAATCAAGCCATCGGAAGCCACCTGGATGAAGCGGAGGCAGAAGCGCAGAAAATGTTTCCTCATTATTTCGAAAAGTATAAAACGGATGGTGTGGAGTTTACTTTATATGTTGGTAATTCCCTGGTGAAGGATCAAACATTCGATGCCTTTCATCTTAAAAATTTTCACTTGTGGCAATTGATGACCATGATAGGGATCCATCAAAAAATGGAAATCTTAAAACCTACACTTGAAAATGATTTGGATATAACCCAATTGATTTTCGTGCATGACCAACCGATCTCTATCCGGTTCCGGGCCGATGAAAAGCAATTTGATGTAGATGGTGCTTACGATATCCGGTATGAGATCGTTAAAAAACGAATCGACAAGGCTTATATTAAAAATACAGGAGAGCGATTAACCCAGCCTGGTAAAATAGCGGTGGTCTACAATCAAAGCAAAGTTGAAGAGGAATACAAGCGATACTTCCGCTACCTTCTCGGGAAAAAATTGGTCACTGGAAAACTAGAAGTAGTTGAACTGGAAGAACTTCCCGGTGCAACGGGATTGAAAGCACTACGCATGCAAATCGCATCTGATGGCAAGGAACAGCAGTCCCAGGAAAGTTTGCTGCAGGACGTTCAGGAAGCATTGCGCATCCATTAACCTTTGAAAGTTATTGTTATATTAGCTTGTACAATCATTGTACATGCATAGGTTACTCGCTGCAATTCTCATTCTGTCGCTGTTTGCCTGCAAGGAAATTTCATTCAAAGAACCTCAGCCAAAGGGGAAAAAGAGCCTGTCGCGAAGTCCCTCGCGAATTGTTAGGAAGTTATTTGGTAGTTGAGGAAAAAGGGGGAGATAGTAAAGACACATTGGTCGTTACAGAAAAGGGATATTATATTCCGAGCGATTCATCCAAGGGAGAATTAGGGGACAGTCTTGTTTTGAAAAAATACAACGGATACTATTTTTTTAATGACAATGAAAATCCAGAATGGCTTTTGAGAGTTATCAAAAGAGAGCCGAATGGTGATCTGTCCTATATGTTGATGGAACCGGCAGAGAAGTCATTTAATGAATTCCTCTTAACGTTGAATAAAGAGATTGAAATTGATTCAGTCGGAGTGAAGAACGAAAAACTATATCAAATTGACCCGTCTCCCAAAACGCTCATCTCTTTAATAGAGAAAGGATATTTCAAAAAAACTATCACCCTTAAGAGGCTCAAGTAATTATAGTAGGTCCTCGAGGATTTTTTTCCGTTGCTTGATTTTTCTAGAGCTGTAGATGAGCATGAGCGGCATGTATAAAAAGTAAGTGAAGCCTGAAATCGGGCCTCCCCATGGACTGTTTCTAAAGAGAAAAGCCAGGATAACTGAAAGCATCGGCACGGTGGCCATAAGGAAATTAGTTGTCATGCTCATTCTCGTATCGAATTCCTCGATTTTGTTAAGATTGAGCAGATGCGCATTCTTTAGCGCATAACGATACATTAACATCAATATAAAAAAAATGCTTGCGGCTCCCATGCCATAAATAATCATGAGTGGTGCCGTATCTTCTGGTTTAGCCATTTGTGAAAGCTCAATAAGGATGCTTTCCTGATTGAAGACTAGCGCCAGAGGATATAACAGAAGTAGCTTACAAAGAAATTTTAATGGGTATACGTAAAACAAGACAATGATCAGAAATAGCGTATTTAGAACAATCACTTTGGTGTTTCTAAACCCATATCGATAATAGAAAACGAAATGTTCGTGCCAGATCAGAACAATGAGTACAATACAAGCGCAGAAGGGAATAAGCTCCCAGACAAATTTCTTAATCTGATCAAAATTGGAAGGTGCGTTTGTTGATATCAGGAGGAGCGTGATCGCTAATGCAAAAACGCCGTCACTAAGATTTTCTAATCTGCCCGGTTCTTCTCCCCGGAAACGGAATTCCTTATTCATTCCGATGTAGTGCTTACCCAATGCCTCACGTACCATATATTTGAATGATGTTATTATAGAAAGCTACAAATCTATTGGGGCTTATAAAAGAATATGATCAGGAAGCTTAAAATTATTTGGCTTCTTCCTCAATGAACGGCGATACCTGTTGATGCAATCTTATCGCTTTTCGGGACAACATAAATCCTATAATTAGAGAAACACCAGCGCCAGTCCATATTCCGGGAATAAAAGAAATGAACAAGAAATAATCATAAGATCCATGAAATATGGCCGCAGCGAGCAATGAGATGACACTGAAATAAAAAACCTTTCGATGGGTGAATTTTGCTTTTCCGAGAAAGAAACCCATGAGGATCGCGAAAGTGGCATGTGCCGGAACGGCGGTAAACATCCGCAGTATGCCCGTAGCTAAGCCGTATTGATAGACGTACAATACATTTTCCAAAGTCGCAAAGCCCATGCCCACCATAATCGCGTAGACGATGCCATCAAAAGGTTCATTAAAGTTTTTATTGTAAAACAGGATGAAGCGCACAAAAAAGAATTTGCTGAATTCCTCCACCAACGCAACCTTGAAAAAGGCATTGAAAAACTGGTGAGCGACGTCGTCTTCCTTCGTTAAGATCAATGCGTTAACCGGCCAGCTAATGAACATTGTTAGGATTGTGCTCAGCCCGCCATAGAGGAAGCTGATGGTCAGTAGTCCAAGAGGCTCGCGTTCGTGCTTATCTCTCAGGTAAATGTAAACCATGATGGCTGCCCCTGGAGCCAGCGCCAATGCAAATAAACTAATAGCATGCATGAACGGAAAATTGACGATCGAAGATAAAAATAATCGACCATCTTCCTAAAAATCTCTGCGTCCTACTCGATAACGCCTTCGATTTCATCCATTTTATCTTCGGTATATTTACCCATCGTGGCATGTACTATTTTGCCGGTCGGGTCCAATACGAAAAAATAAGGCACATCTTTTTTATCAAATTCCAGAGCCTCTTTGTAAGGTTTTAATTCTCCCTTGTAAAAAAGAACATAAGGCAACAATTGAGGGTCGATATTTTTAAGGGCTTTGCGTTTCGCCGTGCCAGTAGCGGCAGCGTTAATACCAGTAAACATCGGAATAAAATAAACATTCACATCGTATGTAAACCCCGACAGCAAGCCTTTTGTTTTTTGGATGTATTTTTCGAATACAGGCTGAAACCAGGAATTCAATTCATCTTCTGATTTTTTTGAATAAGCCAGACCCAATAGCGTGTATTTACCTTTTACATCCTGAGGTAAATTGACTTTTTTATCCTCCACAGTTTCTACCTCCATCGCTGGAAACATTTTACCGGTAACTTGCGCTACAGCGCTCAACGTTAAAACTGTAGCAAACATCAGCAGGCCTATTCTTTTCATACCTCATTAAATTTTATGATCCTAAAGTTACAAAAACGACACCAGAAAAATTGGGCTTAGAAATTACCGATACGAAATGGAAGTTGTAAGCGCCAATGCCGGCTGAGTTGCATTTTATACCTTTAACCGGTTATAAAAAAGGCAGGGCAAATTATTCTCTAACCCATCTGGTTTTCTCTTCGACAGGCTTTC
>CAWJXE010000014.1:0-152506 GCA_963846745.1 uncultured Bacteroidota bacterium
ATTCTGTTAAACTATGCAGAAGCTTGTATCGGACTGGGAGAAGAAGCCGAAGCAAAGACTTATTTGAATATGCTCCGAACAAGGGCAGGTATGCCCCCGATTACTGAGTCAGGTCAAGCGTTAGTTGATAAGTATCGCAATGAGCGACGCGTCGAGCTTGTCTTTGAACAACATCGTTACTTCGATATCAGAAGATGGATGATTGCTCCGCAAGCGATGGGCAGAAACGGTAATGGTATCGTGATCGCTGATCCACTCTCAGGCCCGATAACCTACACAAGAAACAAGGTTCAAGATCGTGCTTGGAATAACAAGATGTATTTCCTCCCGATCGTTCTGGATGAAATTAATCGAAATCAAAATCTGGTTCAAAACCCATTGTATTAATCACTATGCTTAAAAAAAAGCCATCTGGAAACAGATGGCTTTTTTTATTTTTACCTAAAAATAATTGAACATGTGTGCCAGGGTTTTTTTTCTTTTGCTGCTGTTTTCTCTTTTCATGAGATGTAGTCATGAGAAAGACTCGCTGTTTAGACTTGTTCCGCCCGGGGAATCCGGCATAGATTTCATAAATACGGTAGAAGAAAAGGACACGATCAATATATTGACCGTGCAATATATGTATCACGGAGGCGCTGTTGCTATTGGAGATTTTAACAACGATAGCCTCAGTGATATTTTTTTTAGTGGGAACATGGCGCCTAACAGACTTTACCTGAACAAAGGTCAAATGAAATTTGAAGACGCTACGGAAACGTCTGGAATAGGTGGAATCGAAAAATGGAATTCGGGGGTGGCACTTGCCGATGTCAATGCTGATGGATGGCTTGACATCTATGTATGCGCAACGATCAGTGACGATCCGGCAAAACGTGCCAATACATTATTTATAAATAAAGGAATTCAGGATGATGGTATTCCAACTTTTAAAGACGAGGCCCAGGCGTATGGCGTAGCCGATACAGGATATCAGTCAGAATGCGGCTTTCCTGGATTACGATAAAGATGGGGACCTCGATCTTTATGTTCTCACCAACCTCGAAAGTGATAAAATACCCAGCAACTACAGACCACGGATCATGGATGGCTCGGCGCTGAACAATGACCGGTTGTATCGAAACAACGGTGATAATACTTTTACTGACGTTACACTGCAAGCAGGAATACTCATCGAAGGTTATGGCTTAGGAATTGGAATAGCCGACATCAATGATGACGACTGGCCCGATATTTACATAGGAAATGACTATGTATCCAATGATATTTTATATATCAATAACCGTGATGGCACCTTTACCAATGAAATAAAAGATCGTCTAAAACATCAGTCGCTTTTTTCAATGGGCATTGATATTTCCGATGTTAACAATGATAGTCACCTCGACATCGTCACATTAGATATGCTCCCGGAAAATAATCTTCGCCGGAAAACTGTCTCGGGTGCTGGCGCGACTTACTATTCGTATATCAATAACGTTGAGTATGGTTATGAATTTCAATACATGCGCAATATGCTTCATGCAAACAACGGTGATGGTACGTTTAGTGAAATAGGGCAGATGGCTGGGATACATCAAACAGAATGGAGTTGGTCTTCTTTGTTTATGGATGTGGATAATGATGGGAATCGTGATCTCATGATAACCAATGGTTTTCCAAAAGATGTCACCGACAAAGATTACGTGATGTTTAAACGAGAAGTTGGCGCATTCAATAATCAGCGGTCTTTGATAGACTCGATTCCCGTTTTGAAAGTGTCTAATTATGCCTTTCAGAATCAGGGCGATTTTTCGTTCTCAGACAAAACAAAAGAATGGGGAATGTTCCGTCCTTCATTTTCTAACGGTGCTGCTTTCGCGGACCTCGACAATGATGGTGACCTGGATTATGTTGTAAATAATATAAATGATGTTGCCTTTTTATATGAGAATACTTTGTATGACGAGGGTGAACTTAAAACTGAAAATAATTTCTTAAGAATAAAATTAACAGGTCCTTCAAAGAACAGCGCTGGTCTGAATGCCAAAGTAACGATAAAATACGATGGTAAAACCCAATTTCAGGATCATTCGATTTATCGCGGGTACTTGTCGACCGATGGAGAGATATTGTTCACTTTGGTATCGGCAAAACTCAGGTCATCGATACTATTCTGATTGAATGGCCGGATGGCAATAATCAAACGTTTTACAACACGAAGGTGAATCAAGTGTTAGAAGCGAAGTACAGTGATTCTCAGAAAAATTCTGATCCGGATACATCGCCGCCTTCGCAGGTGTATGTCCAGGAAGTCTCACGACTGTTGGATATAAAATTTAAACATAAGGAATGGGACAAAATTGATTTCTACAAACAACGTACCCTTCCTCATAAATTTTCACAAGCAGGGCCGGCAATTGCCATTGGTGATATAAATGGTGATGATCTCGAGGATTTCATCATCGGCGGATCTTCCCTCTACGATGCAACGATTTATACGCAGAGGCTAAACGGTTCTTTTACGATGTCATCGATCGTTAAGACCACAGAAAAAAAATCGGAAGATGAGGGATTATTGCTTTTCGATGCCGACAACGACAAAGATCTGGATCTCTATGTGGTCAGCGGAAGTTATGAAGGAGATGCTGATGTGGATCGTTATGAAGATCGATTATACAGCAATGATGGCAAAGGTAGGTTTACCGAAACAACGATGCATTGCCTTCAACAGGAGCGAGCGGTTCCTGTGTCAGGGCAGCCGATTTTGATGCAGATGGTGACCTCGACTTATTTGTCGGTGGAAGAGTGGTGGTAGGATCATATCCCCTTGCACCGGAAAGTTATTTACTGCGAAATGATCAAGGTAAATTCACAAACGTCATAGAAGAAGTTGGTCGTGAATTAAAGAATGCTGGAATGATTACCGATGCGCTTTGGACGGATTTTGATGGTGATGGCAAACTCGATTTGATTGTTGTGGGTGAATTTATGGAGATACTGCCATTCAAGAATACAGCAGGTAAACTTACGCGTGTTAAAAATTCTGGTTTTGAAAAATACTCAGGATGGTGGAACAGTATTACTGGCGCCGACTTTGACAAGGACGGGGATACTGATTACCTGATAGGAAATTTGGGATTGAATAATTATTACAATATTTCAGAGCAGCAACCGCTGCGGGTATACGCAAAAGACTTTGATCTTAATGAAAGCACCGATGCCATTTTAAGTTGCTATTTCAAATCCGAGGCTGGGGACATGCGGGAATATCCCGTTCATTTTTGGGATGAACTTAATGCACAGAGTCCTAAATTCAGAAATCAATTCAGCAGCTACAAGCAATATGGAGGGGTAACGCTGGAAGGTTTATTAAAGCCTTATGACACGACGGGTATGTTGGTTTTGAAGGCGAACTATTCGCAAACAAGTTATGCAGAGAATGAAGGTAACGGGAAGTTTTCCCTGAAGCCGTTGCCTAAATTAGTGCAGCGCTCGCCTGTAAATGGGATTGTTGTGGGCGATGTAAATTTCGATGGAAACCTTGATGCACTTATGATTGGAAACGACTATGGTAACGAAGTTTTTTCTGGTAAATATGATGCTGGAACCGGTGCCGTGTTGCTGGGCGATGGCAAAGGAAATTTTATTGCAATACCTTCTGTAAAAAGTGGTTTCAAAGTCGATGGCGATGCGAAAGCTTTGGGTAAGTTGAAGAATGCAGTTGGCGAGGAATTTTTTATTGCAACTCAAAACCTTGATAGTGTTCGTGTATTTAAGTTCAAGGAGAACCTTAAAATCAAACCGATCATTTCAGCCCCTTGCGATGGACAGTTATGCTGAACTCCACCATGAAAACGGAAAGAAAGAAAAAGTTGAATTTTATTATGGTTCGGGATATCTTTCTCAATCAACGAGAAGTATAGTGGTGCCTTCAACGGTAACGGCAATAAAGATTTACGATTATAGCGGGAACCAGAGAAATTTGGAATACAGTCAATTGGCTTTAGAGCAAGATAATTAGGTATTTACTTTAAATAGGATTCATTTTGAAGGGTATTAAGCGCGTCTATTTTCATTGCATTGCTGTAAGCCTAATTTTTTTTCAGTGTACACCGTCACAAAAACAATTTACTGAAGTCTCTGCCGTGATGAGGTGGGATTAAACTTTCGAAATGATATTGTTGAGACCCAGCACACAAACATCATGACGTACGAATACGCTTACAACGGGGCGGGTATTGCGGCAGGTGACGTTAACAACGATGGGTTTGCTGATCTGTATTTTTCCGGAAATTCTGTTCCCAATAAGTTATTTCTTAATAAAGGTAAATGGCGTTTTGAAGACATAACAGCTAGCTCGGGTACCGCCGGGCGAGCAGATTGGAAAACCGGTGTAACGATGGCGGATGTAAACGGTGACGGTTGGTTAGATATTTATGTTTGTTACTCCGGCAATGCTCCGGGCGAGGGATATAATTTGCCAGTTGTGAAAGATTATGCCAATCGTGCCAATCAACTTTTTATTAACAATGGCTGTGACCCGGGCGGAGTACCTACTTTTACGGAACGGGCTAAAGAATATGGGCTGGATGCCATCGGTACATTTTCTACACAGGCTTATTTTTTTGACTATGATATTGATGGGGATCTCGACATGTTCCTGGTCAATCATGCTAACATGTTCTACGCGGCTTTCTTCAATACCAAGCGTCTTAGAAATTTAAGACATCCTTATTTTGGAAATCGGCTGTATCGCAACGATACGGATGGGGGTAAGATTGTATTCACCGATGTAAGCAAAATGGCCGGCTTTCATGGAAGTGGTCTTAACTTTGGTCTAAGCGCTGCCATCAGCGATCTGAACTTTGACGACTGGCCGGATATTTATGTAACAAATGATTACGAAGAGCAGGATTTTTGCTACATCAACAATCGCGATGGAACTTTTCGCGAGGCATCACATACCATGTTTGGTCACCTGTCCAAGTTTGGAATGGGATCGGACATCGCCGACATGAACAACGATGGTCTCCAGGATATCCTGGTGCTCGACATGCTTCCGGAAGACAATCGCAGGCAGAAATTGTTAAAAGGTCCCGACGAATATGATCGTTATACGGTGGCTGTAGATAGCGGATATCACCATCAGTATATGCGCAATACGCTTCAGCTCAACCGTGGATTCGCTTCCGATACACTTCCAAGATTTAGCGAGATTGGACAACTCGCCGGGATATCTAATACTGACTGGAGTTGGACTCCTTTTTTTGTAGATCTCGACAATGATGGCCTGAAAGATATCTTTATTACAAACGGATACCTTCGCGATTTCACCAATCTGGATTTTATGAAATATACCAGTACGGTTTATGAAGAAGCCAAGGTCGCGAATAAACAAGTTGACTATCTGAACATTATTCAACAATTGCCCACTACACGGCTAAAAAATTATGCGTTTAAAAACAAAAATGGTATCCAATTCGAAAACGTAACAGATGCTTGGGGTATGATTGATGAAACAGTTTCTAACGGTGCAGTATATGCTGACTTGGATAACGATGGAGACTATGATCTGGTGACAAATAATCTGAATGATAACGTTACTGTCCTGAAAAATAATGAAAACGAGATACAAAAGAACAACTATCTAAAAATCAAATTGGAAGGAAAAGCACCCAATACGCAGGGTATAGGTGCTAAAGTTCAAATCATAACAGACTCTGCAACGATCTTTCAAGAGGTATTTTTTACCCGTGGGTATGCGTCCAGTGTTGAACCGGTCTTGTTGGTTGGCATAGGAAAATCAAACCAAATTAAAGAACTCAAAGTACAATGGCCTGATGGATTGGAATCCAGATTGACAGACGTTCAGCCTAATCAATTGATCAAAATACAACAAGCCGACGCGCAAGCGGCAAAGGAAAAGTGGAGTGCATCGCCTAATAAAACTCTTTTGCAAGATGTGACGGAAAGCGCTGGACTAAACTTTAAACATCGGGAGAATAAATTTATTGACTTCAAAATGCAACGGCTGCTCTATTATCAGCTTTCAAGATTGGGTGGGAAGCTTGCCACGGGAGATGTCAATAAAGATGGGAATGATGATATTTTTTTTGGTGGACCTGCCGGTCAAGGCGGGACAACTTTTTCTAGGCCAGGATGACGCAACATTTGTAAGTTCTCCAACACAGCCTTGGAAGTTGGATTCACTCTGTGAAGATATCGACGCAATATTTTTTGATGCAGATAAAGACGGAGACGAGGATCTTTATGTGGTGAGTGGGGGTAGTGAATATATCCCTGGTGCACCCATGTATCAGGATCGATTGTATAGCAACAATGGAAAAGGAGTTTTCAGTAAAACGACAAATACTATTCCGGAAGAAGCGACGAGTGGAAGTTGTGTTGCGGCAGCGGATTTTGACAAAGATGGTGACTTGGACCTATTTGTAGGTGGACGACATTCTCCGGCAAATTATGCCGTTATTCCAAGAAGTTTTCTCTTTCAAAATAATTCTGACAAGACGACAATCAAGTTTTCTGATGTAACCAGTCAAATCAACGCCGAATTATCCAACGTTGGAATGGTTACGGCCGCAATATGGACGGACTTCAATAATGATACCTGGCCCGATTTGATCGTAATAGGAGAATGGATGCCGATAAAGTATTTTTGAAAACAAAAATGGAAAATTGGTATTACGGGAAGACCTCCTTCCTGAGAAAGAAAGTAGTGGATGGTGGTGCAGTATATTCCCTGCAGATATAGACCAGGATGGGGACATGGATTATTTCCTGGGGAATGCAGGAACAAACCTTCAATTCAAAGCGACTGAAAAAGAGCCCGTCGAACTGACAGCAGGGGACTTTAACAATGATGGCGTCCTGGATCCTATTGTGACCTACTTTATTAAGGGGGAAAAGTACCCATTGGCGAGCCGCGATGAGCTATTGGAACAAATAACTTCTCTCCGGAAAAAATTCATCAAGTATGAGGACTATGCGAGTGCGACGATTCAGGATATTGCAACGGAAGAGCAATTAAAAAAAGCTTATCGCTTCAAAGCCACAACGCTGCAGTCTTGCTGGTTGGAAAATATCGAGGGTAGAAAATTCAATCTAAAATATCTGCCTGAAATGGCACAGTTTTCCAGCGTAAATGGATTTGTGTCTGGATGACTTCGATGGAAATGGAAAAAATGATTTATTGGCTGTGGGAAATTTTTTTCCTTTTAAATCGCAGTTGGGTAGGAGCGATGCGTCGACAGGGATTATTCTTAATTACGAAAATGGTAATCTTCAGGAAAGCGGTGCAATTTCCAATGTTTGGTTGACTGGCGATATCCGGGACATTGCGCTTCTGCGATTCAAAAATGGCGAACGGCGAGTGGTTGTATCAAGAAATAACGATTCAGCAAGTGTCTTTTTAGTAAAGCATTAAATCGATGAAGGAGAAAAATGAATGATCAAGCGGTAGAAAATTTGGATTGAGGTTTGATCATAACGAGATAATTTCAAAGAACAGGATGCGAATTAAAATACAAAATGCGATTTTAGTATTTCAATAATAGAACCACAACATGTCCAAGAAATGAAAAATACAAATCAGTCTTCCAGCCGCCGCAGTGCCTTAAAAAAGATCGCCGGTACCGCCGCAGTAACAATAGCAGGTGCTTCTTTGTCGCACCGCATCAATGCAGCAGAATCTGTGCTTGAAGAAAAGTTAAAGGGCAAAGTAAACCACTCAGTTTGTCGCTGGTGTTATAATGATATTCCGTTGGAAGATTTATGCAAGGCAGCGAACCAGATCGGCTTAACTTCAATTGAACTTACCGGGCCGGATGAATGGCCAGTGCTAAAAAAATACGGCCTCACGTCTGCAATGCCCTGGGGTGCGGGTAAAGGTATCGTTGATGGTTTTAACGATCCTAACCTACATGATGAACTGGTAAAAAGTTATACTGAAGTTATTCCGAAAGCTGCAGCCGCAGGGTTGACGCAGATCATTTGTTTCTCCGGAAATAGAAAGGGATTAGACGACGAAAAAGGTATCGAAAACTGCGCTGTCGGTCTAAAAAGGTTGATGCCTATCGCTGAAAAATACAAAGTCACGGTGGCCATGGAATTGCTGAATAGCAAAGTAAATCACAAGGACTATCAATGCGATCGCACGCCATGGGGAGCAGCACTTTGTGATAAAGTAGGATCGGACCGCTTCAAACTACTTATATGATATTTACCACATGCAGATCATGGAGGGTGACGTGATTGCCACCATTCAAAAATATCAGAAATACATTTCGCACTATCATACGGGTGGGGTACCCGGCCGGAATGAAATTGATGAAACACAAGAGCTAAATTACCCTGCCATCATGAAAGCCATCGTTGACACGGGATTTAAAGGATATGTTGCACAGGAATTTATTCCAAAACGCCCGGATAAAATCGCATCTCTCAAACAAGGGGTGCAGATTTGTGATGTCTGATCTTAACGCTTCAAAACTTTATGATAAACAACACTTCCTCCCGAAGAAATGTCTTGAAAAAAATTGCCGGAACAACCGCAGTCGCTATGGCAGGTGCTTCTTTATCCCACCGTATTCAATGCAGCAGAATCTGTGCTTGAAGAAAAATTAAAAGGCAAAGTAAATCACTCTGTTTGCCGCTGGTGCTATAATGATATTCCGCTGGAAGATTTATGCAAAGCAGCCAACCAGATTGGCTTAACGTCAATAGAACTCACCGGACCGGATGATTGGCCATTGCTTAAAAAATACGGTCTTACCGCAGCCATGCCAAATGGTGCGGGTAAAGGTATCGTTGATGGGTTTAACAACCCGGATCTTCATGATGAACTGGTAAAAAGTTATTCCGAAGTTATTCCAAAAGCAGCTGCTGCAGGGTTGACTCAGATCATCTGTTTTTCAGGAAACAGAAAGGGCCTGGATGATGAAAAGGGTATTGAAAATTGTGCCATAGGATTAAAGAGATTGATGCCTATTGCTGAGCAATACAAAGTCACGATGGTGATGGAATTGCTGAATAGCAAAGTGAACCACAAAGATTACCAATGCGATCGCACGCCGTGGGGTGCAGCACTTTGTGACAAAGTAGGATCAGACCGCTTCAAACTGCTTTATGACATTTACCACATGCAGATCATGGAGGGTGATGTGATTGCCACCATTCAAAAATATCAGAAATACATTTCGCACTATCATACGGGTGGGGTACCCGGCCGGAATGAAATTGATGAAACACAGGAACTGAACTATCCTGCCATCATGAAAGCGATCGTTGAGACTGGATTTAAGGGATATGTTGCGCAGGAATTTATTCCAAAACGCCCGGATAAAATCGCATCGCTGAAACAAGGAGTCATGATCTGCGATGTTTAAATCATTGATCAGTGAGGAAGCAACATTGGCCTTGTGCATACTCATCAGTCAATTGGTGTCTTAGTGCTCAATCTATAAATCCAAATGCCACAAAGGCACCAAGACACAAAGTTTCACAAAGCGGCGAATCACAACTATCACTTCTTACTAACTACTTCTTACCAACTACACTTTGCTAACTACGCTTTCCTACGAAGGGCCACCGATTACCGATTACCTGATTACTGATTACCTCTTACACTAAGCCTTAGCCCACCACGGCAATGGCAATTCCAATTCCTTTACCGATGGCACAATCAAATCGGGCTTAAAGGCATAATGATGAATATCTTCTCTTCTGGATACGCCCGACAAAACTAAAATTGTTTTATAACCCATCTGTACTCCGCCTTGGATATCCGTATCCATAGTGTCACCAATCACCGTTGTTTCTGCGGTTTCTAATCCAATAAATTTCCTTGCCGATCGCATCATGACAGGTCCTGGTTTTCCGACGACGAAGGCTTTGATTCCCGTTGCTTCTTCGATCATGGCGGTCGTTGCAGCAATGCCCAAATTATTCCATCCCGTTCGTTTTGGCGATGGATCGCGATTGGTGGTTATAAATTTTGCGCCCGCCAAAATCATGTCGACGGAACGTTGAACCATTTCTAACGTGAAATTTCTTCCTTCGCCAAGAACAACAAAATCAGGATCAGTTTCCACAAGCGTTAAGCCATGGTCGTGCAGACTGCTAAGCAGTCCTCCTTCACCCAATACGTAGGCAGTCCCTTTCGTACTTTGACTCGCCAAAAATTTTGCTGTTGCCATGGCGCTGGTGTATACATGATCCTCGGTCACCGCAATGCCCAGCTTTTTTAGCTTGCGCACGGTTTCCAGCGGGGTACGCTGACTATTGTTAGTCATAAACGTAAAGGGAATTTTTTCCTTCACAAGCTTCGCAATAAATGCGTCGGCACCGGGAATCATGATGTCACCACCATAAATTACCCCGTCCATATCGATCAAAAGTCCATTTTTCATTGGGAATAAGAATAATTTCGTCTATGCAATGTAAAAAACATTCGCGTAGGGACACAAAATCTTGTGTCCTTACACATTTTTCTTTGTTAGTTTCAAAAAAGAACCTGACTTTTATCTGTTAAACCGAACCAATTATAGCTTATACCACATGAGTCCTGGATGTCAACGCAAGAATTTCTGTTCAGGGCCTGTATTAAACAACCATTTACCCCTAATCCTAATCTTTAAAACCCAATGCAAAAATTACAACTAACTGACTACGTAGTCTTTCTGATTTACTTTGTCATTGTAGCCGGCTATGGCTACTGGATCTATAACCGAAAGAAGAAAGCCCAGACTGATTCTAAAGACTTTTTTCTTGCAGAGGGGGCGCTCACCTGGTGGGCAATTGGAGCTTCTTTGATTGCTTCCAATATTTCGGCAGAGCAATTCATAGGAATGTCAGGATCCGGTTTTAAGATGGGATTAGCCATTTCAACATACGAATGGATGGCTGCGGCAACCCTTTTAATCGTGGCGATATTTTTTATTCCTGTTTATTTAAAGAATAAAATTTACACGATGCCGCAGTTCTTGAATCAGCGGTATAACGGTACCGTGGCAATGATCATGGCGGTGTTCTGGCTTTTACTTTACATTGTCGTTAACCTGATGTCAATACTTTATTTGGGCGCATTGGCGATCGCAGGTATCACAGGATTCGATACTTACTTGTGTATTTTCCTGCTTGCCATATTCGCCATTTTGATCACACTCGGCGGAATGAAGGTAATCGGATACACCGACGTGATCCAGGTTTTTTTCCTCGTATTGGGTGGATTGGTCGCGACCTATATTGCGCTGAATCTGGTGTCAAAAGAAGCTGGCCAGGAAGGTATTCTAAATGGTTTTAATTTATTGAAGGCACAAGCCGACGATCATTTTCACATGATCTTCGATCGGGAAAATGCCAATTATATGGATCTGCCTGGGCTCACCGTATTGATAGGAGGGATGTGGATAACCAATCTTAACTACTGGGGATGTAATCAGTACATTACACAACGTGCCCTAGGCGCAGATTTAAAAACGGCACGCAATGGTATTCTGTTCGCGGCTTTCCTGAAACTTCTCATGCCGGTTATTGTGGTATTGCCTGGTATCGCCGCTTTTGTTCTGCACCAGAAAGGATATTTTGCAACGGAGATGCTGGACTCAAAAGGAGTGATCGATGTAAACAAGGCATATCCATCATTGCTTAACCTGTTGCCGATTGGATTAAAGGGACTTGCCTTTGCCGCGTTAACCGCCGCGATCGTTGCGTCGCTCGCGGGTAAAGCAAATAGTATTGCCACCATTTTTACATTGGACATATATAAAAAAGCAATTAACAAAGACGCCAATGAAAGAAAATTGGTGGTGTTGGGAAGAATTTCGGTGATTGTGTCGATGTTCCTGGCGGTGCTGCTCTCCTTGTTAGTAGGTGAGAAATTAATGGGCGAAGGAAAACAAGGCTTTCAGTATATCCAGGAATACACAGGCTTCGTTTCACCTGGAATTTTTGCCATGTTTATTTTAGGATTCTTTTGGAAACGCACGACTTCCAATGCTGCGTTGTTCGCTACCATTGGAGGATTTGTATTTTCACTCATCTTGAAAGTTTTACCTCGATTTGCAGATTTGTCATTCCTTGAACCCATCAACTTTGCCAAACTAAATGCTGATGGCGTGTATGAAATCCCATTCCTCGATCGTATGGGATTCGTATTCATTTTCTGCGTGATAGGAATGAGCATCATTACAAATATTGAAAATAGAAAAGGTATTAAGCCAAATGGCCTTATCGTTGATAAAAGCTTGTTTAAACTTTCACCGGGATTTGCCGCTGGCTGCTTGCTGGTACTTGGAATTTTGGTTGCCCTTTACACCGTCTATTGGTAACACAGCAACTTTATTCCTAAGAAAAGCCATAGTTAATGCTGTGGCTTTTTTATTTTTAGGGTATGAATCGCATTGATCGTCTAACGGCCATCCTAATTCAAATGCAGACCAAACGCGTGGTGAAGGCAGAGGAAATTGCCGACCGTTTTGAGATCAGCTTGCGAACGGTCTATCGCGATGTAAAAGCGTTGATGGAAGCGGGTGTGCCAATAGGCTCAGAGGCCGGTAAAGGATATTTTATTGTGGATGGATATCATCTTCCCCCAGTCATGTTTACGCAGGAGGAAGGAAGTGCAATGCTATTTGCAGGAAAACTGGTTGAGAAGATGACGGACAAATCCATTCGAAAAGAATTTGAGTCCGCGCTGTTGAAAATTAAGGCCGTGCTAAATGAATCCGAAAAGGATCATTTGGAAAACTTGCATTCGCATATCGAAGTTATGCGGGCTCCTCAGCCAGAAAATCCTTTTCCCAATCACTTTTTGACTACCATTCAAAAAGCTGCCGTGGACAAAGAGGTTCTGAAAATCGAATACTCCACCAACTATTCGGACGAAATCACATGGCGTGAAGTCGAACCTATTGGATTGTTTTTTTATAGCAACGCCTGGCATTTAATTGCCTGGTGCCGGCTACGGTCTGGCTATCGTGATTTCCGAACTGACCGGATCAAAACATTAAAACAAACGGGAACAAAATTTGACTCACGGAATTTACTCTCATTGCAAGAGTATCTGGCGACAGTGGTGCAAGGTAATAGAGAGATGGAAAAAGTGGTTGTGCTGTTTGATAAAGCCCATGCGAAATTTATGGGAAGTACAAAATATATGCATGGCTTCGCTTCCGAGGAAGAATTAGAAACAAAAGTGAGAATGACTTTCCTGACTGGCTATCTCAAATCTTTGTGTAGATGGTTGTTGATGTTTGGCAACGCGGTAACCATTGAACAACCGGAAAAAGCAAAGGAAATCATCTCGGAATTGTTGGAGGAATTAAATTTCCATTACCAAACGCAGGCCATCGAGCGTTAAGACTTTTATTATTGCTGACTTTTAAATCAACCTGTTGGACCTGGAGCAATTCAATATAGAATCCAAAAAGCAATCTCCGGAGAATAAGAAATTTTTGCAGCGACTGGGGAAAAAAGATCCACGCCTGGTGGATGATGCGTTTCATTCGGTTCATGAAAAAGTTTTTGAGGAGATTGACTGCCTTACGTGCGCCAACTGTTGCAAGACTACAAGTCCGATTTTTTATCAAAATGATATTGAACGTATCGCGAAATTCCTGCGCATGAAACCCGGTGATTTTGTGGAAAAGTATCTTCGCGTAGACGAAGACCGCGACTATGTTTTGAAATCGTCACCATGTGCCTTTCTCGATTCCGAAAATTATTGTTCAATTTACGAAGCAAGGCCGAAAGCTTGCCGCGAATATCCCCATACCAACCGAAAAAAGATGGTCCAGATCATGGACCTGACTCACAAGAACACTTTAGTTTGTCCAGCGGTATTAGAGATGGTGGAGCGGTTGAAAAAAATCTCTAAGATTTAATACATTGACGGCCAAATCAAAAATTTCAGGATGCGAATATTAGCCACGCTCATCGTACTTCTGGTCTCAATCGACTTGAAGGCTCAAATAAAATTGCCCGTGATCTTCGACGATCATATGGTCATTCAACAACAAGCAACCGTTCCAATCTGGGGGTGGGCACAGCCTTCACAGGATATAACCATAAAAATGAGTTGGGATACTACGACCATTCGAACAAAATCAGACAACGGTACTTTCTGGAAAACCACTATCAAGACTCCGCCGGCCGGAGGGCCTCATACCATCACCATCAAAGCCGGAAATGATGCTCGTACACTGGAGGATGTTATGTCGGGGGAAGTATGGATTGCGTCCGGGCAATCTAATATGGAATGGAGCATGAATTCTTCGGCGGATGGAAAGCCACTCGTTGAACAGATTAACGATCCCAACATCAGATTATTCACGGTGCCCCGCGCTTCAGCCGCCACGTTGCAGGAAAAGGGTGAAGGTGAGTGGGTAGTGTGTAACAAAGAAAGTGTTGGAAGTTTTAGCGCGGTCGCTTATTTCTTTGGAAAGAAACTGAATCAAAACTTAAATATTCCTATCGGATTAATCAATTCCAGTTGGGGCGGATCACCTGCAGAAGCATGGACACCAAAGGAGGCTGTGGAAAGCAAGCCGCAACTGGTCGAGTCTGCATCAAAACTAAATAATGAACAGCCGTGGGCTCCTGTGAAGCCCGGCGTCCTATTTAATGCTATGATCAATCCATTGATCCCTTTCCGGATTGCCGGCGCGATATGGTATCAGGGTGAGGCCAATGCGGCTGCACCTTCGACTTATAAAGACCTGATGGAAACCTTGATTATGGAGTGGCGTAAACAGTTCCAATCTGACTTGCCTTTTTATTACGTGCAGATTGCACCCTACAGTGGATACGGAGGCGAGTCCGGTACGTTGATTCGGGAGCAACAGGTAAAAATGTTAGAAATTCCTAAAACGGGCATGGTGGTGATTTCCGACCTGGTTGACGACGTAAAAGACATTCATCCGCAGTATAAAAAAACAGTAGGCGAACGGTTGGCGGATGTTGCATTGGCGGATACGTATGGCAAACAAGGCATCACGTATCAAAGTCCATTGTATAAATCGATGAAAGTTGAAAAAAGTAAAATCAGAATTTCTTTCGATCACGTTACCACCGGATTGCTGGCAAAAGGCGGCGACCTGACAGAGTTTTTAATAGCAGGAGAGGATCAAAAATTTTATCCCGCGAAAGCAAAGATCGACAAAGGGACGGTAGTCGTTTCTGCAAAAGAGGTCAAGAATCCTGTGGCGGTGCGATTTGCCTGGAGCAATGGTTCAATTCCAAACCTATTCAGCAGCGAGGGGCTTCCTGTTCCATCCTTCCGCACTGACACCTGGACAACGAGCCATTAATCCCACTCGGTAAGGACTCTGAATTATTCCAAATAAAAAGTGCCACTGAATGTCAGTGGCACTTTTTACTTATCGTCATTAGCTTTAAGCTTTCTGCTTTAAGCTTTCAGCTCTTAAGCTACTTGCGCAGCCAGTTTTTGATTCAATACAGATTTGGGTACTGCGCCAACTTGTTTGTCAACGATTTGTCCACCTTTGAAAACCAATAACGTCGGAATGTTACGAACGCCAAAACGGGCAGTAACGCCTGGGTTATCATCCACATTCAGTTTGCCAATGACAGCTTTGCCTTCATAGTCGTGTGCAAGTTCTTCGACTACAGGTCCGATCATTTTACAAGGTCCGCACCATTCTGCCCAAAAGTCCACAAGGACAGGTTTATCGGAGTTGATAATCTGATCAAAATTGGCATCATTAAGTTCAATTGCTTTTCCCATTGGCTTATTATTTTAAATTTTTTAGTTACGAGTTCATCTACCCAACGCAAAGGTATATTTTTTAGTTCATAATCTATAGTCTGCCATTTTAGCTGCAGTTTCTTTTGGTGTACCATTTACTGTGGTTTGTGTCTATTTGATTTCTACCTCCAACGCTCCTGCTTTCTTCATCTGAATGGCCATATCGTTGATAGGATTAACCCGGAATTTTCTTGACAAAAGTTCCAGGTTAATGTTTTCCTTGTCATCCTGAATTTTCAGAAAGAGTGGTGTACTTCCTGCAAACGTTTGACAGACACCTTCTATAACGGTAATCATGTCTTCTGTAAGATCTATGGAATTTATTTTCAGTTGCACCCCTTTGCTGCGTTTTACTCCCAGTTCATTCAGCAAATCGATATTCCTGATCTTAATTTCTACATTTTGCTGGCCCCAGGTATTTTTAATGACGCCGCCTTCGACAAAAAGAAACCAACCGATGTTCATAAAATTCTTGAACTTCAGATAGTCTTCTCCAAACAAAGTGAATGTATAGTTACCGGTGTAATCTTCCAAGGTAAACTTTCCAAAAGGCTTGCCTGTCTTGGTCGTGCGATGTTCAACACCGGATACAATACCTCCTAGTTTTATTTCACGCCCGAGAATGCTATCAAGGTCGACTAGTTCACTGCAGGAAGTTTTGCAAAAACCATTCATCTCAAACTTAAAATTGTCCAGCGGATGCCCAGAGATGTAAATGCCGACTACTTCCTTTTCAAGGTTTAATTTTTCAATTTCTGTGAAGGGCTCGACATAATCTATTTTTGGTTTAGGCATGACAATGCCTGAGCTTCCACCGAACAAGCTTACCTGCGCGCTTTGCTCATCTTGTTGGGTCTTTGCAGCATACTTGATGGCCTTTTCCAAAAGATTAACTTCGCCATCTTTGGCAAACACATATTGTCTTCTGTGAACACCGCTAAAACAGTCGAAGGCACCTGAAAGGGCGAGGCACTCAAATGTTTTTTTGTTTACGCTTCGCTGCGTCAATCGTTTGGCAAAATCAAAAATGTCTACAAACAATCCATTCGCTTCCCGTTCCTGAATAATAGCTTCAACAGCAGCATCACCTGCACCTTTTATTGCGCCTAATCCAAAACGGATTTCGCCGTCTTTGTTAACCGCGAAATAAATCCCCGATTCGTTGACGTGTGGTCCAAGTACTTTTATTCCAAGACTCCTACATTCTTCAATAAAGAATGTAACATTCTCGAGGTTGCTTTGTGAATGCGTCAATACCGCCGCCATATACTCGGCAGGATAGTTTGCTTTCAGATACGCGGTATGATAGGCAACGAGTGAGTAACAAGTAGAATGTGATTTGTTAAATGCATATTGTGCAAATGCTTCCCAGTCTGTCCAGATCTTTTCGCAGATCTCCGGCGCATGTCCATTTTTTTTGCAGCCCTCGACGAATTTGCCTTTCATCTTATCAAGCACCGCTTTTTGCTTTTTACCCATGGCCTTTCGAAGCACATCGGCATCACCTTTACTGAAGCCGGCCAACTTCTGGGACAACAGCATCACCTGTTCCTGATAAACGGTAATGCCATACGTTTCAGCTAAAAATTCTTCCGTTGCTGGTAAGTCATATTTGATTGGTTCGCGACCATGTTTTCGATTGATGAAGGTCGGAATGTATTCCATCGGCCCTGGGCGATACAATGCGTTCATCGCGATCAGGTCTTCAAACTTATCGGGCTTAAGCTGACGCAAATATTTTTGCATCCCCACACTTTCAAACTGGAATGTTCCCGTCGTTTCACCGCGTTGAAAAAGTTGGTACGTTTTTACATCGTCAAGGGGAATGGTATCAATATCGATCAGGATACCCTTACTCTTTTTGATATTCTTTAATGCTGTATTAATAATGGAAAGGGTGGTAAGACCAAGAAAGTCCATCTTCAACATGCCAGCACTTTCAACCACACTGTTGTCAAATTGTGTTACCAACATGTCGGAATCTCTTGCTGTCGACACTGGAACAAATTTGGTCAGGTCATCGGGCGTGATGATCACGCCGCAGGCATGCGTTCCCGTGTTTCGAACAGAACCTTCCAGAATTACGGCTTGTTGAAGAACCTGAGCTTTTAAGTCCGTTCCCTTTTTTATTTCAGCAAGTTCTTTCACTTCTGAAAAAGCCATGTCAAGGGAAGTACCTGGTCTTTCAGGAACCATCTTAGCCAGTAAGTTCGCATCCGCTAGCGGCAACTCCATTACTCTGGCACAGTCGCGGATGGAAGACTTGGCGGCCATCGTGCCATAAGTAATGATCTGTGCTACCTGGTTTTTACCATACTTGTCGATTACATATTTCAATACCTTATCGCGACCTTCATCATCAAAGTCAATGTCAATATCTGGAAGCGATACCCGATCCGGGTTGAGAAAACGTTCAAACAGCAGATCGTATTTAATCGGGTCGACATTTGTGATACCAATACTGTAGGCAACGGCAGATCCCGCTGCAGACCCACGTCCTGGACCCACGGACACTCCAATTTCACGCGCTTTGGAAGTAAAGTCCTGAACGATGAGGAAATATCCCGGGATATCCTGTTTTCTGAATGGTGTCCAATTCGAAATCAAGACGTTCACGAAGCGATTGTGAAATTTCGCCATACTTTTTCTGCGCTCCTTCGTACGTGAGGTGACGCAGATATTCGTCTTCCGTATTAAACTCCTTCGGAATATCAAATTTTGGAAGCACGACATTGCGCTCAAGGGTATAGCTTTCGATTTTATCGATGATCTCACCAACGGTCTCAATCGCTTCGGGCAAATCGCGAAAGATTGATTTCATTTCTTCCTGCGATTTGAAATAATATTCTGAATTAGAAAGTCCAAAGCGCGTACCGCGGCCATAACCTATCGGCGTGGATTTAAATTCTCCTTCTTTTATACAAAGCAAAACATCGTGTGCATTGGCTTCCTCCTTGTCGATATAGAATGATTCGTTGGCGGCGAAATATTTCACGCCATATTTTTTTGCGAAGCGCAAAAGTGTTTCGTTCACGTGATCCTCTTCTCGTATTCCATGCCGGTTTAATTCTACATAGAAGTCTTCTCCGAATAAAGTGTGCCACCATTTAAATGCCTCCTCTGCCTGCTTTTCCCCGACGCTTAAAATCAGGTAAGGTATTTCGCTGGTAAGAGAACCGGTTGTTGCGATCAGATCTTGCTTAAATTCTTCTACCAGTGCTTTGTCGATACGCGGATGTATTCCGTATAGGCCCTCCGTGAATCCGAAGGAGCTCAAGTTTTGCCAGGTTATGATAGCCGTTTTTATTTTTCGCCAGCAGTACCTGTGTAAATCGCTTGTCTGGATTGTCTTTGGTGAATTTTAGTTTTTTTCGTTCATCGGCAATATAAAATTCACAACCAACAATCGGTTTTATTTCATGATTAATCGCCTCACGGACAAATTTGAAAGCACCGTACATATTTCCCAAATCCGTCAAAGCCACGGCTGGCATTCCTAATGCCTTGGCTTTCGTCACCATAGCCTTAATTTCCGGAGTTGCCTGGAGCACGGAGAATTGAGAGTGGGCATGAAGATGTACAAATGGCTTGTCTGTTAGGATCAGGTCCTTTTCGCCCAACTTGTACCAGCTTCTTTTAATTTTTCGCGTTTAGTGAAGTTAGCCGCTTCAAGGTTAGGCTCTTCATATACAATTTCTTCAAGGGGAGTGGAGTCGAACGGCTTCGCGACGTTTTGTTTCAGCAATCCAAAAAAACATCGTGCTGTCGCGGCAACATCATACGATGCATCGTGTGCATCACCAAAGTCTTTGTTAAAAAGCTTTTTATGCAGCTCCAGGAGGGTGGGCATTTTGAGTTTGCCGCCTAGTCCACCCGAAAGTTGACAGAACTCGGTTGATGAAAGTCCGGTGTCGAGCTTGCTTAATTTCAGCAATAGTTCCGGGTCAAATTTTTGACGAATAAACTCGGCCCCAATGATATTAATGTCAAACTCTATATTATGTCCGACGACGAGAGATGTGCGTGAGAGATCTTTGAGTAACAATTCCAGTACTTTATTCAGATCTTGTCCTTCTTCAAGCGCCCGCTTTGTTGAAATCCCATGCACTTGTTCTGCCTTGAAGGGGATATCAAAGCCATCAGGTTTTACGAGATAATTTTGTTGCGAAAGAAGATTTCCCTTTTCACCGTGCAGTTGCCACGCAATTTGAACCAGCCGAGGCCAGTTTTCAAGGTCAGTAATCGGAGCGGTTTTGTTGTGGGGGAGTCCGGTGGTCTCCGTGTCAAAAATTAAATACATCAAAAAAATTAATCAGTGGTTCGTGTAAAGTTAATTTGGTCTCCTCTATCGCCAACAAAAATTTTCGAAATAACAGTCAAAAAACTCCGGCTATTTGCTCACGACGTCTAAGAAAACGGCGTCGATTTTAAGGTATTTCATTTTGGGAATCTTCATACAGTTTTGAGCCTTGTTTGAGTATTAGAATGGTCATACCTTATTTATTCAGTTGATAATCAAGTATTTAGTGATCTAGCATAATTGTTGGTAAACCTGTTTCAAACTTTAAACATAAGATGAAACAGTCATTTAAAGCCATTCGGAAATTCATTCAAAAGGAG
The DNA here is from genome assembly GCA_963846745.1 of uncultured Bacteroidota bacterium. GTDB lineage: Bacteria > Bacteroidota > Bacteroidia > Cytophagales > Cyclobacteriaceae > Chryseolinea. Next base: position 20,384 of record CAWJXE010000014.1, read on the forward strand.
TGGTTTTTATTAGTCACAATTGCAGCCATTGCAACCATCATTTTATTGTTTGAATTGTTCTAAGAAATGAAAACCTTATTTAAACCTTTTCTAAAGTAGTTCTACACTTGGTAGACTAGGGTTTGGGAACTATTTTTCGTAAAAATTCTAAACCCCGTGTATGAATTGGTTTAATAAGCTTCTGTCTAGCACGCTAGGCAGAAAACTTCTCTGGCTTTAACCGGTCTTTTTCTCATTCTCTTTTTAGTTGTTCATTTAATCGGAAATCTTCAGTTGTTGAAAAATGATGGTGGCGAGGCGTTTAACGTCTACGCTAAGTTCATGACCAGCAATCCGGTCATTGTGACCATATCTTATGTGAACTATGCTTGCATTTTAATTCATGTGATTTGGGCGCTTTTCCTGACTATTGGAAATAGAAGGGCTCGTGGTAATCAAGGTATGCAGTGATAAAAAATTCTTCTCCCTGGACGTCACGCAACATGGGTATTCTGGGAACCCTCATTTTAATTTTCCTGGTAATTCACTTAAAGGGCTTTTGGTATGAAATGCATTGGGGCGGTATACCCACCGTTAATTATGATGGCGAAGAAGTGAAGAATCTTTATGCTACGTGGAGGCTGCATACGCTCAACTGTGGTATGTTGCCCTCTATGTATTCAGCATGCTCGTGCTGGCATTTCACTTGTGGCATGGATTTGTAAGCTCTTTTCAAACGCTAGGATTAAATCATCCAAAATACAATCCTTTGATTGCGTTCGTCGGTAAAGCGTTTGCTATTATCGTTCCAGCACTATTTGCGCTTATTCCGATCTGGATGTACTTAGATTAAATTTTCAGTTACTTTATTATATGAAGTTAGATTCAAAAATACCTGAAGGCCCTTTGGCAGAAAAATGGACAAAACACAAGTTCAACCTTAAGCTCGTCAACCCTGCCAATAAGCGAAAGTACGACATCATAGTTGTAGGAACTGGACTTGCAGGTGCTTCTGCCGCAGCATCTCTGGGTGAACTTGGATACAATGTAAAAGCGTTTTGTTTTCAAGACAGTGCTCGCCGGGCACATAGCATCGCGGCGCAGGGAGGTATAAATGCTGCTAAAAATTATCAGAATGATGGAGATAGCGTGTACCGGCTTTTTTATGATACGATCAAAGGTGGCGACTACCGTGCGCGGGAAGGAAATGTTTATCGTCTGGCACAGGTCAGTGTCAATATCATAGATCAATGTGTAGCGCAGGGTGTTCCCTTTGCCCGTGAATATGGTGGATTATTAGCAAACCGTTCTTTTGGTGGCGCACAGGTGTCGAGGACATTTTATGCACGCGGTCAAACCGGGCAACAACTTTTATTGGGAGCCTACTCAGCGCTGAATCGTCAGATCGCAAACGGCAAAGTCAAGATGTTTCCACGAACAGAAATGCTCGACGTTGTCCTGGTGGACGGAAAGGCAAGAGGTATCATTACGCGGGATTTGGTAACTGGAAAAATTGAAGCGCATAGCGCGCACGCGGTGTTGCTTTGCACGGGCGGATATGGAAATGTTTTCTTCCTTTCAACCAATGCAAAAGGATGTAACGCTACGGCGATTTGGAGAGCGCACAAAAAAGGCGCTTTGTTCGGAAATCCTTGCTTCACTCAAATTCACCCTACCTGTATTCCTGTTTCAGGTGATCATCAGTCGAAACTAACATTGATGTCAGAATCGTTGCGAAACGATGGACGAGTATGGGTTCCAAAAACGGCGAGGCCGGGTTTGAAAGCAAAAGATGCCGTGAATATTCCTGAGGAAGAGCGCGATTATTTTCTGGAACGAAGATATCCTTCATTCGGAAATCTGGTGCCACGCGATGTGGCATCGAGAAATGCAAAAAATATGTGTGATGAAGGCCGAGGTGTAGGCTCAGGGTTGGCGGTGTTCCTGGATTTTGCCGATGCAATAAAACGCGACGGAAGAAAAACCATTGAGGCTAAATATGGAAACTTGTTTGATATGTACAAACAAATCACCGGTGATGATCCCTATGAAGCGCCGATGATGATCTATCCTGCGGTGCATTACACAATGGGTGGGCTTTGGGTCGACTACAACCTGATGACTACTGTTCCTGGATTATATGCATTGGGTGAAGCCAATTTTTCCGACCATGGCGCAAACCGTTTGGGGGCGAGTGCCTTGATGCAAGGACTGGCAGATGGATACTTTGTGATTCCATATACTATTGGGGATTACTTGGCCGGACTTTCGTCGGAAAAGGTCGGCACAGATCGTCCGGAATTCAAGGAAGCCTTGACAAATGTAAACGCAACGATCCAGAAATTTCTTTCGATCAAAGGCAAGAAAACCGTTGACCAATTTCACCGTGAGCTGGGACTAACCATGTGGGACTATTGCGGCATGGCTCGAAATGCTGAAGGGCTTAAAAAAGCAAAAATTAAAATTCAACAATTGCGGGCCGAATTCTGGCAGAATGTGAATGTTTTGGGATCTGCCAACGAGCTTAACCAGGAATTGGAAAAAGCGATGCGTGTGGCTGATTTTATGGAGTTAGGTGAGCTTATGGTCGACGATGCCTTGAACCGTGATGAATCCTGCGGCGGGCATTTCAGAGAAGAATCACAGACCCCTGAAGGCGAAGCGCAGCGGAAGGATGATCTGTTCACATACGCAGCAGCCTGGGAATACAAAGGTGACAACCAACCAGAAGTCCTCCATAAAGAAGAACTATTATTTGAGAATGTTAAGTTGACTCAAAGAAGCTATAAGTAATATGAAGATTGCACTAAAGATTTGGCGCCAGAAAAATCAAGCAGACCAAAGGTTCTTTTAAAGACTATAAATTGGATCATGTTTCCCCCGACATGTCTTTTCTCGAAATGCTCGATGTACTGAACAATGAGCTGATTTTGAAAGGGGAGGAGTCTATAGCATTCGATCATGATTGCCGCGAGGGTATTTGTGGAACCTGTAGTCTATACATCAATGGCAGGCCTCACGGACCGCTGCAAACCACGACTTGCCAGCTTCATATGCGAAGCTTTAATGACGGCGATAAAATTGTTATTGAGCCTTGGCGCGCGAAAGCTTTTCCCGTAATAAGAGACCTGGTTGTAGATCGCACCGCTTTCGAACGAATTCAACAGGCTGGTGGGTATGTTTCTGTTAATACTGGCGGCGTACCCGACGCAAATGAAATACCCATTCCGAAGAAAGTGGCTGACGAAGCGTTTGATGCCGCCGCTTGTATTGGATGTGGCGCCTGCGTAGCCGCATGTAAGAATGCATCAGCGATGTTATTCGTGAGCGCAAAAGTTTCTCAGTTGGCATTATTACCACAAGGCAAACCCGAGCGAAAGGAACGAGTCGAAAAAATGGTGGCGCAAATGGATGCAGAAGGATTTGGAGCCTGCACGAACACAGGAGCTTGCGAAGCGGAGTGCCCGAAAGCCATTAGTTTAACAAACATTGCCCGCATGAATAGGGAATACTTCGCGGCTTCGCTTTCCTCATATGAGGTAGTGACAAAAGGAGACTGATCATCCGAAAATTTTTTAACTACGTTATTATCTGTTGAAGCTAGTGACGACTTAAGATTTACAAATCCGCACTCATCATTGGCTTATTTTGTTGCGATGTAATAAAGAATAGGCTTTTGTCCTTATTCATAGCCAACGCAAGCGTAGATTTGTCTTAGTTCAAATTGGCACGAATGTGGCAATTGTCCTCCTGAAATCCCTAACGATTAGTTTGTGAAGAGATTTTACATTATTCTTTTCATCCTCGCGAGTTGTAGCCCCAAGGTTCACACTCCCGATCCTGAATCGTTAAAGCCTTCCTGGCTGAAAACAACTCCCTATCAGGATGGATACTATACAGGTATTGGCCACAGCATAAAAAACGGCTCGAATAATTATGTTCAAGCTGCAAAGAAAAGCGCCCTCGATGACCTTGTCTCTGAAATTAAAGTAACGGTATCCAGCACCTCGATATTAAATCAGATTGAAGTCGACCAAAAACTTTCCGAGCAATACGAACAAATCATTCAAACTACCGCGGCGGATGAGATTGAAGAATTTGAATTGGTAGATGCCTGGGAGGATGCCAGCAAATTATTGGGTGTATTACCGTCTATCGATCGCACGATACCGGCAAATAAAAGAGGAGCAAAAAAAGAATGCTACGATATTGGCTACCGATTATTTACTGAAAGGAAAGCAGGCGGAAAAAAATAATGAACGGTTGCAGGCCATCAGCTTTTATTTTCAGGCGCTTCGTTCCATCGAAAAATATTTAGGGGAACCCATCCGTGTGACCATGGAAGACCGGGAAGTTTTATTGGGCAATGAGATTTATGCATCGCTGCAAACGATCCTAAATAAAATTAATATTCATCTAGAACCCGTCCGAAATTTTAGTCAATCGCAGGGTGAATCAGTCTGCGCAAACTGTAATTGCAAAATCGATTTATAGCGACCTTGCCAAGCCTGCTGTTGCCCTTCCGCTCCATGCCGGTTTTGAAAAAGGAGCTGGAGATATTTTTCCGACTTATAAGACTAATGAAAGTGGGCAAGCAAAAATACTTCTTAACAAAATCGGTTCGAAGGATCTGGAGCAAACCATTGAAGTCAAAGTTGACATCGATGCTTTGAGCGGATCAGCTGCCTTCGCCGATTTATACATTGGTTGCGAAAACGCTTCGTTTGCCTAGTGCCAACGTTGTGCTAAAGGTTCAACGCCCGATCGTTTATTTAACGTCAGAAGAAAAAAGTTTTGGCTATAGTAAAAGCAATGATCAGATCACGAATAAATTGAAAAATCTTTTAGCCAATAATGGTTTTGAATTTACCGAGAGCAGGGGTGCTGCCGACCTATGGTTTGATGTAAAATCAGATGCTGAAAAGGGATCCATTACTGGGAGCATTTATGTAACTTACCTAACCAGCGTGATCAAAGTACTTGCGGTAAAAGAAGGCAAGGAGATATACGCTACAACCCTTGATCGGGTAAAAGGATATGGCCTTGATTATGACAAATCCAGTGTTGATGCTTATAACAAAGCAGTAGAAACGCTGGAGAAGGAAAAAATGAGTGAATTATTGAATACCGTCCTGCAATAGCCTTTAAATAAGGCACTTGAGTTTGGTATTTAAATTGCCTAATATATATTATTAACCAAATTTCCAATTGAATTATGAAACACTTGAACTGTTCTACGTTGATGCTTGTCTTGCTTGGTGGAGTTTTTCTGGTCGGCTGTAAAGGAAAAGAAAAGACTCCAAAGGGTGAGACTGAAGTAGTGGTTCCTTGCTCCGGTCCGGATTTTTTCACCAGTAATAAATATTTCCGTGCAAACTCTATTGGTGAGAGTCAGGATCAGGTAACGTCTAAAAAGAAGGCGTTGGCGAATGCGCGTGCTGAGCTTGCTGCCAGCATCCAAACAACCGTGAAAGCTGTCACCGATAACTACACCAATTCACGTGAGATGAATAACAAAGAACAGGTGGAAGAACGCTTTGAACAGCTTAACAGGGAAATCGTTGATCAGAAATTAACAGGGATCAAGACCATCTGCGAGAAACTGATGAAAACAGATCAAACAACTTATAAAACCTATATCGCGATCGAGTTGTCGGCTGATGAGTTGGTTGCAACGTACAATGAACGGCTTTCAAAGGATGATCGTCTGAAGATCGATTATGACTATGAAAAGTTCAAAGAAACGTTTGAACAAGAGATGGAAAAGATGGGTAAGGAAAACTAAACATTGAACACGCATTAAAATGCCCCGATACAATCGGGGCATTTTTTATTGAAATCAATTTATGGCTGGATATTCCGGTACACCGTTAGTAAAAAAATTAGGTCTAACGGAGGGGCTTGTGATCTTCGTTAGCGATCCGCCGGCGGCTTATTTTGACTGGATAAGCCCGCTGCCGAAAGGCCTTAGTCGTGAAGGAGAAATTAGCTGGCGAGTTTGACTTTATTCACCTTTTTGTAGACCAGGTGAAGGCATTCCAAAAGGAATTTCTGAAAAGCTAAAAAGCATTTAAAAAAAACCGGAATGCTTTGGGTTTCCTGGCCTAAAAAGTCTTCTAAAGTTCCGACCGATTTGGACGAAAATATAATCCGCGATTTCGGCTTGTTGCAAGGATTGGTGGATGTAAAAGTCTGTGCGGTGGACGAGATATGGTCGGGGCTTAAATTCGTTTACAGGACAAAGGACCGTTGACATAAAAACCTCAACGTTCCGAAATCGCGTTTAAGTCCAGTATGTACCAATAATGCTTGATTTCCATCGTTTGCGCGAATGTACGAACGGTTGTTAAGGCTAAATATCTATCTTTTTTAAATAAGATCGATTTGATAATTGTTACCATTGCCCTAATTTCGCTATTAATATGACCAAGTATTTAGCTTGTATTTGTAAAAATTGTATTTCAACAGTGTGTTGCTGCTGCTGTAAGCACCTGTTGGATCGTGCAGGATTCCTGGATACGTAATGGTCTAAAAAGTACTGAAAACACATAGAACATAACGAGCCTTTCCTGCAGAACCGGAAAGGCTTTTTTTTTTGAACTAACTACTATACCACCAAATAAACATGGAAAGCTTCCGCTCAGAACTAGAAGATTTAAACAACCCTATCGTTGCACGTGATATCATTGATCTTGAGAACAAGATTAAACTCTTCCGCGATGGCAAAATCGATGAGGAAAAATTTAGAAGCCTTCGTCTAGTCCGGGGTATATATGGTCAGCGTCAGTCTGGCGTCCAAATGGTGCGTATCAAATTTCCTTTCGGGCGGATTACGACAAAACAAATCCGAAGAGTTGCCGACATCTCCGATGAATATGCAAGCAGCAATCTTCACGCAACCACGCGACAAGATATTCAGATCCACTTTGTAAGCCTGGACAAAACGCCGGAACTCTGGGCTAAATTGGAAAAAGATGAAATCACAACGCGTGAGGCCTGCGGTAATACGGTTCGTAATGTAACGGCATCGGATACTGCGGGGATAGATCCCAAAGAACTTTTCGACGTGTCGCCCTATGCGCACGAGACGTTTAAATATTTTTTACGTAACCCTATCTGCCAGGAGATGGGACGTAAATTCAAGATCGCTTTTTCATCCAGCGATGACGATACCGCTTTTGCATTTATACATGACTTAGGTTTTATTCCTCGTATCGTAGATGGTAAACGTGGCTTTAAGGTCGTGATCGGTGGTGGCTTGGGTGCAAATCCAACATTAGCGCAACTGGCTTATGAGTTTTTGGAAGAGGATCAAATCATTCCTTTATCGGAAGCAGTGCTTCGGGTATTTGATCGTTATGGAGAACGCAATCGCCGGATGAAGGCCAGGATGAAATTCCTGTTGAACGATATCGGATTGGAAAAATTGATGGCGTTAGTTCATGAAGAAAGAATTGCATTAAAAAATAAGTCCTATAAAATTGACACCAATGCTTTGCAGGAACCAAGCCTTCCTCCTGTTATTGTAGCAGAAGAAGTTGTCATTCCTAACGAACACAAATATCAATTGTGGAAGGAGACCAACGTGTTTGAACAGAAGCAAAAAGGTTTCTTTGGAGTTTATGTCAAACTTACATTGGGAAATATGTCGTCGAAGTTAGCGCGACAATTTGCTGATGTTATTGACTTATATGCATCCCCGGAATTCAGGATTACGGTTAATCAAGGTTATCTCCTTCGTTACGTTCGTCCTGAAGCTTTAAAACTGTTATACCTGGCATTGGATAAGTTGGGACTGGCGGAGCCTGGCTTTGACAGCGTTGCTGATGTTACCGCTTGCCCTGGAACTGATTCCTGTAATCTTGGGTATTTCCGACAGCACTGCCATTTCAGTAGAGCTTGAAAAAGTCGTTCGTGAAGAATTTCCTGGCCTACTTTCTAATCAGGATATAAAAATTAAGATCAGCGGTTGCCCTAACTCTTGCGGGCAGCATGGACTTGCCAGCATTGGCCTTCATGGAAGTACTATCAAAGACAAACAAGGTAAAATGATGCCTGCGTTGGTAGTATTACTTGGCGGCGGAAAGTTAAAGGGTGGAGAGGGGATTATCTCCGACAAGATTATCAAGATACCCAGCAAGCGTGGGCCGCAGGCGTTGCGTCTTTTGTTGAATGATTATGAAGAAAATAGTTTTGATGGTGAATACTACCATGACTATTTTAAAAGATTGGGCAGAAATCATTTTTATCAGTTGCTTAAGCCACTGGGCGATATCACTTCAACTGTTCCGGATGAATATATCGACTGGGGTCAGGATAATAATTTCATTTTACATACTGCTGTAGGTGAGTGCGCGGGCGTAATGATTGACCTGGTCGCTACTTTATTAAACGATTCTGAAGATAAACTGAAGTGGTCGAAGGAAGCGTACGATAAGAAACAGTATGCGGATTCTATTTATCACAGCTATAGTGCGTTTATCAATACAGCAAAATCGTTGTTGCTGGTTCGTGAAATCAAACCAAGCACACAGATCCAGACAATTCTTGATTTTCAAAGGGAGTTTATTGACACGGGTTCTTTTGAATTTTCAGGAAACTTTAAGGACTATGTGCTCAGCATCAATAAGAATGAGCCTTCGGATAGTTTTGCGCTTTCCTATTTAACAGAATCCGCAAAATTCCTCGACGAGGTATTGGCCTATCGTTCTACGGAAAAAGAGGTAATGGAAAAATGATACCACCAATTTTTACCTTGCATCGATCTCCAAGTCTCACGCTGGTGGGTGCAGGACCTGGTGATCCTGAATTGATAACCTTGAAAGGTATCAAGGCCATTAAAGCAGCAGATGTTGTTTTGTATGATGCTCTTGTGTCAGCAGAAATTCTTCAATTGATTCCACCAGGTGTCCCTGCCCTCTCCGTTGGCAAAAGAGCTGGGTCTCATGAGTATTCTCAGGAAAACATAAACGAATTGATTGTTGAGTTTGCGTACTTATATGGTCATGTTGTGCGCTTGAAAGGTGGCGATTCCTTTGTCTTTGGCAGAGGTGCCGAAGAGATTGCATATGCCGAGTCACATGGTGTTCGGACATCCGTTGTGCCTGGAATAAGCAGCGCGATAGCGGTCCCCGCAAGTTTAAATATTCCCGTTACTGCCCGTGGCGTGAGTGAAAGTTTTTGGGTGGTTACCGGTACAACCAAATTGGGTGAAGTCTCGGGCGACGTCGCTTTGGCGGCTCAATCAACGGCTACGGTAGTGATCTTAATGGGACTTAATAGGATCAGCGAGATCATGAAGTTGTTTGCTGCGCACGGAAAAAGTGAAACGCCTGTTGCAGTAATTCAAAACGGTACGTTGCCGAATCAAAAAAATGTGATAGGAACTGTTTCGACGATTTCCGGATTGACGTCGGTCGAGCAGGTTGGGACCACCCGCACTGATAGTCGTCGGCGAAGTGGTGCGGTACGCAAACGCATTAAGCGAAATCACGAGAGAAGCCTGCCTGGCGGCAGACAGGCTGTAGGTCAATTTCAATACAATGGAACGCAATAATTTATTCCCGGTCTTTTTAAAATTAGAATCACTGGAGACGTTGATTGTAGGAGGGGGTCACGTAGGGCTTGAAAAATTGACCGCCATTTTAAAGAATAGTCCTACTGCGAAGGTTTCTTTGGTTGCAAGAACAATACAAGAGCCCATAAAAGACACTTGCTGCACAGCATCCAAACGTTACATTGTTTGAGCGCAATTTCAAACTATGGGATCTCTGGAATAAGGATCTGCTCATTCTGGCTGCGAACAATCGAAGCCTTCATGAAACCATTCGCAAGTTTGCTCGCACGCGGCGCGTGCTCATTAACGTCGCCGATACACCAGATTTATGTGATTTTTACCTGGGCTCTGTTGTAACCAAAGGCAATTTGAAAATAGGAATTTCCACCAATGGAAAGTCCCCCACCATTTCTAAACGTATGCGCGAATACCTGGAAGAGGCGCTGCCGGAAGAAACCAATGAGCTGCTGGATAACATGAACAAAATAAGAGAGCAGATCAAAGGTGATTTCAATCACAAAGTAAAAGTCCTAAATGAAGTAACTTCATCCTGGCTGAAAACAGAACGGGTTTCCAGGTAGTTAATTTCTTTTCGAATTCAGAAGAAAAAGCGATGGAATTTTTTCCTTCCCGGATAGTACCTCTGCAACCAGCTTGCCCAGTGCAGGACGTATGTTTAAATCCATGACCCGAACCGCCGCCTAAGACAAACGCATTTTTTGTTTCTGGAACCAAATCAAAAATAAAATTTCCATCTGGGGAATTTTCATAAGGGCAAACTCGGCTTTCTGATAATGGAGCATTTTTGAGATCCGGAAAACGGTGGGCGATGAATTCTCTTGCTTTGGTTAATGTGCTGGCGGTATACAGATGATCTCCGGATGTTGGATCAAACGTTTCGCCACGAATATCCACACCAATTTTAAAACCCCTGTGTGCATTCCCTGGGATGCCATAGTAAAAGTCTTTACCATCAACGTCTACCCATACCGGTATATTTTCAAACGCTAAAGATTCGGCTGCGGGTACGCCAAAATAATACACTTCCTGTTTTGTACAGGTGATTACATTATTAAGGAATTCAGGAAACATTTTCCCAAGCCAGGATCCACAGGCAAAAATATAGGCATCAGCCTGCAAGCTATTTCCATTTGAAAAAATAATATTGGTCAGTTCGTTGATGCATTGATTTTTCCTGGCTTCACCTGCGACTGTAGGTAAGTCCCGCCTTCTTTTATAAACGCTTCACCCACAAGCTGAACAGATTCTCTGGCTTTTAAATAGCCTCCAAAAGGATCAAAGTAAGCGTGGTGTAAATCTTCGACATGGATCTGGGAAATCTATTTTTAAGTTCTGCAGGAGTCAGGTATTCATATTCCATTCCGTGTTTATTGGCGAATGGAATCGAATCGTCTACCAACGGCGTGTTCTTGTCATAACAAAACCAGAGCACACCTGTGTTAAAAAATAATTGCTTTCCGAAGTGACGCTGATTTTCCTTCCAAAGTGATAACGCGTGTACATTCAAATCAAAATAAATTTCATTCGCGCCATAGGTAGAACGGATCACACGTGTTTCATCCCCTGAGCTAGAACGAGCATTCCCCGGACCCCATGCATCGATAAGTGTAACTTTAAATCCATTTCGCAGGAGGTAGAGCGCGGTCCATGAGCCAAAAGCTCCGGCGCCCACCACAACAATGCTCGCGCCTTTGGTAAAGGATGGAAAAAAATTCTCCGCGATTTCTTGCGAAAGGTTTTTCGGTGAGAACGTATTTAAATTGGGAAGCGACACTCAAGTTTTTACTTTTTCCAATTTGCAGGATCCACGCGCCAGGCTTTTAACGAAATCATCTGGTCCTCTGAAATATATTGTTGTTCCAATGCGTACTTCAATAAATTCGTATAGTCACATAGGCTGATGAGAGAAGTATTCGCATCATAAAAATTTCGCGTTGCTATATCAAATCCGTAATTAAAAATAGAAACCATTCCCAACACTTCAAGTCCCGCTTCGCGTAGGGCCTGTGTTGCTTTTAAAGAACTTCCACCCGTAGAAACCAGGTCTTCAACAACAACAGTCTTTTGACCCCTAACTACTTTTCCTTCAATAAGATTTTCCATTCCATGGTCCTTAGGTTTCGGTCGGACATACAAGAATGGTAAATCTAAAATGTCGGCTACCAAAGCCCCCTGTGCGATGCCAGCGGTAGCAACGCCGGCAGATGGATTCGACTGTAAAAAAGTTTTCACGTATGGCTTGTACCAATGCATGTTTGATGGTATTCCTTATTATGAGGATAGGATAACGAAAGTCGATTGTCACAATAGATTGGCGATTTCCAGCCCGAACTCCATGAAAATGGTTTTTCTGTATTAAGCTTTATAGCTTGAATCTGAAGTAACATTCCCGCTATTTTTCCTGCGGTTTCTTCTTGTACTTTGATAATTGGCATAATTTCGAAAGGTAGGTTTAAAAATTCATCGGTTTCCCTTGAGCCCGTTAAAGTTAATAGTCTATACTGTTAACTTTAACTTTTTACTATCCTGTGATGATATTATTCAGTAAAATTCAAAAAGTTATTAAATCTGCTTGCTCGGCATGAAAATTATTTATTCTTTTGCGATCATGGATAAGCCTTAAACCTATTGGTCATGATTATTTTTATCAACGACGTTCCTGTGCGGATTTTAAAGGCTGATGAGCAACCGGATCAAGGAAGGGTAAATGTGATTATCGATGCTTCTGAGGGACCCTTGACGCAATCCAAACTTATTCATCACGTTTGGATACAAAAAGTGAGTGAAGATGATCTCGGCATCCTTTTTAACTTTTTGGATTCCAAAGTTCCGACAAATTTGCTTTCGCTTTACTTGTCAGTCATCAATTACGACACGATAAAGCAGTATTTAAGAAATAAATTTAAGGTTGTAAAAGCAGCCGGCGGATTGGTTCGGAAAAAGGAAAAGTTCCTGATGATTTATCGGATGAAAAAGTGGGATCTCCCAAAGGGAAAAATTGAGAAAGGGGAAAAGAATCGAAAGGCTGCGGCGCGTGAAGTAGAAGAGGAATGCAATGTAATTGTCAACGTTGACGGTAAAATTTGCACCACCTGGCATACCTATACCATGAACAAAAGAGCCATGATAAAAAAGACGCGTTGGTATATCATGGACGTTGTTGATGATTCAAAAATGCGTCCGGCAGTAGCAGAAGATATTGAAGAGACGCGTTGGATGAATGGCAAAGAAGTCTATCATGCATTGGAGCATTCCTACAAATCCATCAGCTATGTGTTTGAACAGTACTATGAGATGATGGAAATAAAACCCGCGAAGTAACGTTTCTAAACGTTCAACTTATCAACTTATAGGGCAGCAAACCGGAGACATCGCCACCGTATCGATGAACTTCCCTAACGATAGACGAGCTTATCCACGCCAGCTTCGGAGTGGTAATAAGAAAAACAGATTCCAACTCAGGATAAAGTTGCCGGTTGACCTGGGAAATGCTATTCTCATATTCAAAATCCGTTGTATTCCTGAAGCCACGCAATAAGAATCGCGCTCCATTCTTCCGGGCAAATTCAGCCGTTAACTCCGAAAACTTTACGACTTTAATGTTTGGATATTTTTCGAACGCACTTTGTATGAGTTCAATCATCATATCGATTTCAAAATACCGCGAGCTTTTCTGAGTGTTGTAACCCAATGCAATGATTATTTCATCAAATAATATAAGTCCACGAAGAACAATGTCTTCATGGCCTTTCGTAAAGGGATCAAAAGAGCCTGGGAATAATGCAATACGTTTTGCCATCTAGTGCGCGCGTGATAGACCTCCGAAAGTCTTAGTCAAGAAGATGAATGCTATACAAATCAAAGAAATGATGATCCTGAACTTCATCAAATACATAGCTAAAGTTCAAATATCCAGGTTGACTTCCAAACGTCACGTTGCTTATGTATTTATAAAATTCGTGATAATGCGGTGAATTTTTTCCAATATATCCCCACAAGACAATTTGACTGGATTGCTGATCCATGCTTAACGACTTCATCACAAGCATTATGTATTTTATGTAATCAGAAAATTGCTTGATGGCAAACTGATTGTAGTAGATCAATTTTTCCGCGTCACAAGCTATGATATGAAGCTTAAAGCGATCCACATAAATGTATAGCGGATTATCAGTCCTGCTTTTGGCAAAGTCCATCGTCCCTTCAATCAGTGCCGCCGACTGATGTGTAAAAGTTGGCGGATTGTTCGGGTAGACATTTGTCAGCCATTTTTTTAATTCGTTGTTTATGGCAAAGACGGTAACAGCCTGCGATCGTTTATTAAAGGAAGCAATAAAACTTTCATGTGGCTGAATCGATATGGGCATTGAATTTTAGATATTCACCCAAAGAGTCTTCAGCAAAAAGCGCCTGTGGAACCTGAACAAATTTTTGATTCTTGATGGACACTTTAATTTTCTTCCAGAATCCTGCTTTCAGGAAAGCATGGGAGTCAAAAAGTTGATCAAGAATATGCAGAAGTTCTTCGTTAGACGTCAACGAAGGAAGAACAAAATCTTCTAGCAGGAGTACTTTATTTGATTCGGGCTCAATGACTAAAAGTTGAAAATCGCGGGTGCCGATATTGAGCAACAAATGATACTGATGAATGAATTCTTCATCAAAAAGTTCATCCTTCGTTTTTCTGATCAGCTTATATTGCAACCCGGTAGTTTGCAATTTATTCCCAGTTACCAGCTGTACCTACATCTATTCGGGACCCAAAACCCAGAGGTTGGCGAGTTTTAGCTTCGTTACTTGCTTTTCTGTCAGGATTGATGGGTGCAGGATCTTTCACTTCAATCACACTTACCATGGTTCCGTTACGATCAATTTTACCAACAAAAATATCAAACATTTTTCCCTCGGAACCAGGAACAGCGCCCAGGTTCTTGATATCGACATTGGGATTCAAGGTGATAGTCCCACAAGGTTGATCAAACTTTGACCCCTCTTGACTTCATCACCAGGTTTCACATTTGCCAAAGTAAGAATTGTTCCTTGTTCAATAAAAGTATAAACTTCGGCTTTTTCGCGATCTTTAGCTTTCAACCGATAGGCAGGAGCACCCTTTAACAACATAGTCTCCTGACTTTAGCTATAAATCCATGGAAAATGCCATCGGCCGCTGCGTTGGTATTATAATTCTTTTTGAAAATCCGATCGCGTGCGGGCATAAAGCCTATCGTGTCACCTTTAACCTCAACCTTTTCTTCGCCGTAACTCAGCTGTGTTATCTTCTCCGTTCTGAGGGTAATGGGCACTCTACCATTTTCAATGAAATTGATAAGTGAATCCCAATTGGAAGTATAATGTCCGTGTTGTTCCAAAAAAGCTTTTTCTGCTTCTCTAATAACGGCGAGTTTATCGGTAATCTGCTTTTCGGTGTTTGCGATGGATTCTCTGAATTCGATCGTTGAGTGAATGCTATCATACAGCACATAAGCCAGGCCCAAGCTGACTACGAAAAGGACAATGGATAAAATTTTCGTCAGGTTCATTGTTGAAGGTTTAGTGTGCAATAATACTTATTTTACAGGGTAAATAACAAGCTAGATTTTACAGAATACTAAAAATTAAATGCTGTAAAATCCACGCAATTGGCGCAAACTGTCTAAGTCTGCGCATTTGTTGATGATGCCATGAAGGGATTTCTCGGGAATATGCTTTGATCTCCTTCCAGGATAAAAACTGAGCTCTTTCAATAAGCTGTAATTCAGGATCGTATCCACTCTTTAACACTCCAGCCACTTTTTTCACTTCAAAAAATAATTCCACGGCATGCAGTGGATTCTTAATGAATTCACATCCAAAGACGAAATTTGCCGACTTCGACCGTCAAGTCCGGTTTCCTCTAAAAATTCCCGCTTGAGGGCATCTTCCAGGGCTTCCCCGTATTCCACCCCGCCACCTGGAGGGGCCCAAAAGTCGTTGTTGCCCATGCTATGCATAATCAGCAGTAGAGACGTCCTCCTGCCAGCAAAGACCACAAACCCTCAGCCTAACCTTGTTTCCGTAGATTTCGGCGATTTCAGGAGTCATTTGAGGGTTACCGTAGGCATTAATTCCAGATCGAAGACAAAGTCACAATCCTCTCGTCAGAAAATTGATATTTCTGGCAAAATTGTTGAATGAAGGTTTTAAATTTGAAAAAAATTAAGGTATGAAGAAATATTTGTTTTTGATCGTTGTGTTAGGGTTTGCCGCACAGGGATTTGCGCAACAACCTGCCAACCAAACAGGTCCAGTAATTACATTTGAGAAGAAGACCCATGATTTTGGGGATATTTTTCAAGGCGATAAGGTGGAGGAGACATTTAAGTTCGCCAACACAGGCACAGAGCCTTTGATTATTACGAATGTGCAGGTAACGTGCGGTTGTACAACGCCAAAGGGATGGCCTCGCGATCCCATCATGCCAGGTGGTAAGGGTGAACTCACAGTTGCATTTAACAGTGCCGGTAAAATGGGCAAACAAAACAAGGTCGTAACTGTCGTTTCAAATGCGGTTAACGCCGACGGTGCTCAGATTTCCTTTACAACGAATGTGCTGGAAAAGAAAGCGCAGACTCAATAAGTTTTAACCGCTTAAAAAATAAAAGCCTCTCTTCAAAGAGGCTTTTATTTTTTGTACACCCCGACACCTAACAGAACCCATCCGAGGATAAAAAACACTCCACCGAATGGCGTGACTGCACCCAACATCGTGATTCCCGTAAAGCACAGCACATATAAGCTTCCTGAGAAAAAGATAATCCCGAGGAAAAAGAACAGGCCGCTATAATGCAGTGCCTTGCGGCTTGTTTCACTTGTTAAGATGCCCGTCGCAAGTAAGAGCCAGCGCATGATAAAACTGGTAGCGAACGGCGAGTTCAAAGGTCGCTTCCCTTCCGGCTTCCATGAGAAAGGGTTTGAGTGCATGTGCGCCAAATGCTCCGATGGCCACGGCAAGGCCTCCTGATAATGGCACCCAATAAGAAGTGATGTTTGTTTCTGCATAAATTTTCTTTTATGAGCGGATGAAATTCTTCGTCATACCCGTTCGCCAAAAATAGCTGATCCAACCCGTACCATGGTACTTCCCTCTTCAAGGGCGATTTGATAATCTCCACTCATTCCCATGGAAAGTTCTTTCATTACAACATTTGAGGGTAGGTTCGATGATTTGAGTTTTTCGAAGAAAGTTTTTAGTCCCTTGAATTCTTTGCGCACTTGGTTCTTGTCATCAGTAAAAGTAGCCATACCCATCAGGCCAACGATGGAGATGTGATCAAGATTTTTAATACCGTCCGAGTGTAACAGGTCGAAAGCTTCTTGTTCTGAAAATCCAAATTTTGATTCTTCCTCTGCAATATGAATTTGCAGGAGGCATGAAATTGTTCGTTTAACTTTTGTCGCTTGTTTGTTGATCTCTTCCAGCAGATTATAGCTGTCAACGGAATGAATCAAGTGAATAAAAGGCGCTATGTATTTTACCTTGTTCGATTGCATGTGGCCAATCATGTGCCATTCAATATCTTTCGGAAGCGCCTCAAATTTTGGTGTCAATTCTTGAACTCGATTTTCTCCAAAAGCCCGTTGGCCAGCGTCGTAGGCCTCTTTTATCTTTTCGACAGGATTAGTTTTGCTGACAGCGATTAGTCTGCAATTGGGTGGTATGCTCTGCCGAAGATTATTTATGTTATTTTTAATATTCATTGTCTATTTTTAGCCCAAATTCCATCAAATTAAAGCAAATATGGCGATCCTCGGAAAACTGCTGAAGAAAGGAATTCGACTTCGCGAGATGTTGGAGCAGGAATACACGTCGCCATTCGATTTGCAAAAGAATGAATTAAAGGAATTATTGATCACAGCCAGTCAGACAGAATTCGGCAAATACCACAACTTCGCTGATATCTTAAATGGCTTTCGAAAAGGGGATAAGGAGTTTTATAAGCGCTTCAAGAACCAATATTCCCATCCATACCTATAACCGAATATACACCGACTGGTGGAAGCTGGCGCTACGAGGTGTGAAGAATGTTTGCTGGCCGGGGCGTGTCAAATATTTTGCGTTAAGTTCTGGAACCTCAGAAGCGTCCTCGAAATATATTCCTGTCACGAAGGAAATGACGAAAGCCATCCAGAAGACAAGTATTCGTCAGATTCTGACGCTGTCAAAGTATGATCTTAAGCCTGAGATGTTTGAATCAGGAATTTTAATGCTGGGAGGAAGTACACACTTGAATAAACGAGGAAGTTTTTTCGAAGGTGATCTGAGCGGAATCCAGGCGGCGCGTCTGCCTTTTTGGTTTCAGCATTTTTATAAGCCTGGAAAAAAAATCGCAAAGACGGTAAACTGGGATTCGAAACTAAATGAGATCGCCAGAAAAGCGTGGGAGTGGGACATTGGAATCATCGTGGGCGTACCTGCGTGGATACAGATCCTAATGGAAAAGATCATAAAATTCCATAAGCTCAAGAACATTCACGAAATATGGCCGAATCTGGAAGTCTATGTTCACGGAGGTGTTTCTTTTGATCCCTATCGCAAGGGGTTTGAAAAATTGTTAGGGCGTCCCATTCATTATATAGAAACCTATCTTGCTTCTGAAGGATTTATTGCTTTTCAAGCCTATCCCAACCGTCGCACTATGCGCCTGGTACTTAACAATGGAATTTTTTATGAGTTTGTGCCTTTTGAAGCGAAGAATTTCAATTCGAATGGTGAGATTGCACCGGATGCAGAATCGCTTCTTATTGATGAAGTGGAAGAAGGGAAGGAGTATGCGATTTTGCTCTCCACTTGTGCTGGTGCCTGGCGTTATCTCATTGGTGATGTCATTAAGTTTACTTCCCTGGAAGAATGCGAAATAGCCATCACTGGGAGGACTAAGCATTTTTTAAGTCTTTGTGGTGAGCACCTTTCCGTGGACAATATGAATAAAGCAATTGAGTTGGTTGCAAACGACTTTAATATCAATATCCCGGAGTTTGCAGTTGCCGGTATTCCCTTTGAATCTCTTTTTGCGCACCACTGGTTCGTGGGAACGGATGACAACGTAGATCGGAAGCAATTAAAAGAAAAAATAGATGAGCATCTCAAAAAGCTTAACGATGATTATGCAGTGGAGCGAAGTGCTGCCTTAAAAGAAATTTTTGTGGATGTTCTCCCCGTCAAAACATTTTATGATTGGATGGAATCCAAAGGAAAAGTGGGTGGACAAAATAAATTTCCCCGTGTAATGAAAAATGCCCAACTGGAGGATTGGAAAAAATTCCTTCAACATCACTCGAATGGAAATCATCGTTAAAGGAATCGTTTCGGGAATTGTACTTGCCTTTCTTATCGGACCGGTATTCTTTACGTTGCTTCAAACAAGTATTGAACGGGGATTTTCGAGCGGCGTATTTGTAGCAATCGGTATTTCTTTAAGTGATTCATTTTACATCCTCATCTCTTATTTCGGTTTAACCCAATTCATGTCGACGCCAAATTTCCGTCATTATATGGCGTATGGAGGCGGCGTCATTCTGTTGCTTTTTGGATTGTATTATCTGCTTATTAAAAGCCGGAAACTGGCACAGTATGATCCTCAAAAAGTTGAAAATGCCAGCGGACTTCGCTTGGCGGCGAAAGGTTTTCTTATCAATGGTTTGAGTCCCATGGTATTATTTTTTTGGCTTGCTACGGTAAGTGTAGCCACAAGCCAGCTAGGCTATGATTCACACAAAAATGCCCTGATCTTTTTTGCATCGATCGTGGCAACAGTTTTTACAACCGATATCATTAAGGCCAAGCTGGCTGATAAGCTTCGAACGTTAATTACGCCAAAGGTTATTCGGATCATGAATATTGTGTTGGGAGTTGTTATGGTGGTCTTTGCGGGAAAACTGATCCTGTTTCCGGATAACGTCTGATGCCTTCTTAATATCTCTGTACTGCAATAGGCGCATTAAGTTTCGCTAAGCATGATCTATGGTATTAAGCGGTTCGCAAGGTCAATCCTGCAAAACGTTTGTCACAAAAGTGGATTTCAACAACAGCCAAAGCAGGAAGAATGAAACGCCCCATTGCAGGTAAATGAAATAGTAGTCGGAGGTATCTTTGAAGCGCGTCTCTTTTATTTCTGCTTTTTCAAATTGATCAATTTTGGCAAATACTTGCTTCAGTGCCTGGTCATCTGCAGCTCTAAAAAATTCGCCGCCTCCGATCTCAGCAATTTTGCGCATCGTTGATTCGTCGATGGTATTTTCAATCATGTTTGGCCTGCCAAAAAAATCTTTTCCAAATGGAACGAGACCTTCTTTTCCCACGACGATTGTATAGATCTTTATTCCATACGCTTCTGCCAGTTCAGCGGCTGTGATGGGGTCGATATTTCCTGCGGTATTATCGCCATCGCTTAATAAAATACAGACTTTTGATTTTGTTTCGGATTCACTCATCCGATTGGTAACAACGGCCAACGCACTTCCTATCGCGGTTCCTCTGTTTTCGATCATTTCAAAGTTGATTTCGTCCAGATATGATTTCAAAAGATCATAGTCGGTTGTCAGCGGTGACAATGAAAATGCGTCGCCCGAAAATACGACGAGGCCGATGCGATCCTGAACTCTTCCATTAATAAAATCCCGCGCACTTTTTTTGCTGCCTCTAACCGATTGGGAAGAAAATCTTCAATCTGCATGGACTGAGAAATATCCAGCGCAATCATAATATCAATTCCTTCAGTCCATTGCTCTACTTTTTCATTTGTTTTTTGGGGCCGCGCCAAAGCCATGCAGGTAAATGCCAGCACCAGCATCATTAATAATTCAGGGATCAGCCGAATGAGATTGACCGGTGAAACGTGCAGATCTTTTTGTGCGACGGCAACCGGCAGTTTTTGATTGAACTTATACCGCCACAGCCAACGAAGTGCAAACACCAACGGTATGCCTATTATAACGTATAGGTAGACCTCATTTTCCCACGTAAAAGAACGAAGTGTCGAAAGGCTGAACCATTCCGGCATGTACCAGGGTGTCAGATCTTTATCCATGCTTCACCTCCTCTAATTTTTTGGCAAAGCGCTGATCGGCATATTGCCTTAAATTTTCAAGCGGTTCAAGCACTGTCGTGTTGTGCCCATAGATAGCACCATCAATAGAATGAAGGTTTCTTCCCAGCACTTCATTGTTTTCCAATTGTGTGGTTTCGCGTGAGGTAAGCTTTGTATAGGGTCTTGATTCCAACTGCTCCATGTATTTTTTCCAGTGCGCCAACGCATGTTCGGTGTGGGTGGAAGAAAAAGCCGACTTGATGGTCTCCACCTGTTGATTGTATGTTTCTAAAAAACGTTGATGTGCTTTTGACATCTTTTTCAACTTGAAATGTCTTCTGATTTTTTTTCCAAAAAATATCCATCCTACAGAAATGACGACAAGTAAAACAGCAATTGAAATGAACAGTATAGGGTAATTAAAAAGGTACGGTACGTCTTCGTAAATGGTGTTGACTTTCAATGGGAGATTTTGAGCTGTTAACGTATCAGGAATATTTTTAACAAGCTCCGTCAATAATACCGTGTCAACATTGGAAGTGTAAGATGGTGCAATCCTGTGGGTTGAGTTGAAATACCGGAAGGCTTAGTTGTTGTATGCGATCGACTTCAAACGTCGAAAGATAGTATATCACGCTATCGTAACTTTTGCCATTGGTTGTTTGTGTAGGAAAATACCGTTTCCTATTAAATTCAAAAGGATGGTAATCAAAAGTCGAATCGGGGAAGATAACATTTACATTACTGGGATAGGTGGCCGAGAGGAAAAACCCTGTTTCATCGCCAACCCTCAGACTATCTAAAAAAAAACCACCACGAACAGCTACTTCCTGGCCGACGGAAACGCCAAAAGAACCCAGCAATAGCCCAAGTCGCCAACCCGTAATTTAAAAATGAAGCTCGATCTCATCCGTCTTAACTTTTCAACGATTGGTTTCTTACTTTAAATAAGCGTAATAGCTTGGGAACATAATCCTCATCGGTATCCAGGGAAATAAAATTGATTTGATGTTTACGACTAAACTTTTCCAGTTCTTGTTTTCGTGTGATTAGTCGGTCGCTTATTTTTTTTCTGAAATCACCGAAAGACGTATTGACCCACAATGTCCGTTGTGTTTCCTTGTCAATTATCGGGATGATTCCGAGTTTTGGTAGACGGGTTTCTCTTTTGTCGCTGATATGAATGATGACGAGGTCATGTCGCCTGGCCAAGGCTTTGAGATTGTGAAAATATCCATCGTCAATAAAATCAGAGATAAGAATAACTACACTTCTTCTTTTGATAGCGTTGAGTGCAAAAGCAATGGCTTTCGTCAGATTCGTTTTTAAGGATCGTGGATTTAGTTTGACCAATGTACTGATGATTTCATAGGCCTGCAAATGTCCTTTTACCGGTTTAATATATTTTTCTTTAACATCAGAAAAACAAATAAGTCCCACATGACCAGATTCTTTGGTAGCGGACAAGGCTAAAACGCCACAAATTTCTTTGCCGATATCGGCTTTCGTGCTCCCTGCGCTTCCAATATTTTCCGATGCGCTGACATCGAGGATAAAAAAAACAGTTTGTTCTTTCTCTTCCCTGAAAGTCTTGACAAACGTACCGTGTCCTTTCGCGGATACATTCCAGTCAATGGTCCGGATATCGTCGCCATACTGATAAGGCCGCACATCATCAAACTCAAGCCCTGACCCTTTAAAAATGGAATGGAAGTCTCCCTGCATCTGGCTATTGATAGCCTTGCGGATTTGGATCTCGTATTTCCGTAATTTTTTTAAGAGTTCTTTCATCTCTCGGGAGTCGTTAGCTGTTTTGTCAACTTATCATTGGCAAAATTATTGTCATATGAATGCTGAATGAGGCATTAACGGGTACCACAAGGGCCAAAAATAGAACAATTATGAGTATTTTGCCCCACCCAAAATGAGTTTAGGTTTATAATGAATGCAAAAGGCTGGATGACTCGATTTATTCTGCGCGGGGCGATCTGCATGTTAATCCTGTGCTGTTCCTGCAGCGACAGCGATAGGAACAACAAAGATATTCTTACGCGGGAACAAATGGTAAAGGCATTGACTGAAATTTATTTGGCAGAGCAAAAAATAAACAGGCTTGGCTTGCCACGAGATTCCGCTGAACGCGAATTCGAACGTTTTAAACAGCTCGTTTTTGAAAAAATTGAGGTTTCAGATTCTGTTTTCAAAAGATCTTTTGATTACTACATGGATCGACCCAAGGAGATGGAGATCATCTTCACGGCGCTCGTCGATTCATTAAGCCTTATGGAACAGCGCATAGAATCTTCCAAGTAAATGATCTATCCGGATACCTTTGAAGCGAAATTAGGCTTCGATCAAATTCGGGCTAAGCTAAAACATTATTGTCTTTCCACGGCTGGACAAAGCTGGGTTGACAACATGAGGTTTAGTACAGAATTTGAATTCGTAAACATTTTACTGAGTCAAAACCTCGAGTTTCGGCTTATACTGGAAAAGGGCGAAAGTTTTCCATCACAACATTTTTTTGACCCTGCGGAATGGATAAAAAAAATTGCGCTGGAGGGGAATTGGTTAGAAGCGGAAGAATTTTTAAATCTTGCCTATGGTATCGAAGCAATATTGGCATGCAAAGTATTTCTCACCAAAAACGCTGAAGCATACCCTCAACTTTATTTGCTGTCACAATCCGTTACGGCTACCAGCCAGTTATCACTGCAAGTTTTTGCCAAAATTGACGACAAAGCTCTGGTAAAAGATTCAGCCAGCCCGGAGCTTGCCAGGATCCGTAAGCGGCTCCGGGATGAGCAGAGCAGGCTAAGAAAACTTGCTGATCAGATTTTTAAAAATGCTGTCAGCGCTAACTGGGTGCCTGAGGGCGCATTACCGACTATTCGCGATGGCCGAGTGGTTATTCCCATTCAAGCCGAACACAAACGAAAATTAAAAGGATTTATCCTGGACGAGTCAGCTACCGGCCAGACGGTTTTTATGGAGCCAACGGAAATGCTGGATGCCAACAACGAGATTCGCGAGTTGGAACACGAGGAGAAGCGTGAAGTCATCCGCATATTGAAAGCATTAACCGATGAGTTCAGGATGCAATTGCCGGTTTTAAAAATATCCTTTCGATTCCTGGCGCAGATCGATTTCATCCGGGCAAAAGCAAAGTTTTCTCTGGAGATAGAAGCTGACAAGCCCATACTTGAAAAGCAACCGGAGCTTACCTGGTACAATGCAAAACATCCCTTGTTGTATTTGAGTTTGAAGGGTAAACGTGATGTGGTCCCGCTTTCTATTGAATTGAATCCCAAGGATAGAATGCTACTGGTGTCAGGACCCAATGCGGGTGGAAAATCAGTTTGTTTAAAAACCGTGGGCCTGCTTCAATACATGGTGCAATGCGGATTGTTGATCCCTGTATCAGACCGGTCAAGAGTGGGCATCTTTCAAAATATATTTTTGGACATTGGTGATCAACAGTCAATTGAAAATGACTTGAGCACTTATAGCAGTCACCTTCGGAATATGACCGTGTTTATCCATTCTGCAACTGACAAATCGCTGGTGCTACTGGATGAGTTGGGATCTGGAACGGATCCAAATTTTGGCGGTGCGATTGCCCAGGCTATTTTAGAATCTCTGTTGCAAAAGAAAGTGTGGGGTGTAGCCACGACACATTATTACAATTTAAAATTATTTGCAAGTCAACATACTGGTATCAGAAATGCTGCCATGCGTTTTGATGACAAAAATCTTATTCCGTTATACGTTTTGGAGATCGGAAAACCGGGGAGTTCATTTGCATTGGAAATAGCAAAGAAGACCGGACTTCCGCAGGCTACCATTGAGGAAGCGCAAAAATTGGTAGGCAAGGATCTGGCCGGTTTTGAAACCCTGGTGAGATCGTTGGAAAAAGAAAGACAGGAATTAAGTATAAAAATTACTAAGCTCGAAAAACAAGAATCCGAATTAAAGCAGTCGCTCGCGCGATACCAGTCCTTGTCCACGGAACTGGAAACTAAAAAGAAAGCTATTATTAATAAAGCGAAAGAGGATGCATCGAATTTATTGAAGGAAACAAATCGTGAGATTGAAAAAACGATTCGACATATCAAGGAGAACAAGGCTGAAAAGAAAGAAACGTTAAAAGTTCGGAAAAACCTGGAAACGCTTACCCACAAGGTTGCAGCTCCGCCACAAAAAGAGCGACCGCCACAAGAAGGGCTGAAAGAAGGTGATCGTGTTAGAATTATTGGACAAGAAGGAAGTGGGGTGGTCCTTTCCATTCAAGGTAAAAATGCAACTGTACAATTTGGATTGCTGAAATCGGTGACCAACTTGAACAAACTTGAAAAAATAACAGCGGCGGTAGAAAAAGAGATCAGTGCCAGGCTTCGTTCTGCTGGTATTAATGTGATTGAGAAACGGGCAAATTTTAATCAGACGCTGGATATACGCGGTAAGCGGGTTGATGAAGTGATAGGAATTCTCGAGCAATATCTTGACACGGCTATTCTATTGGGCCAGGGTGAGCTTGAGAATTTTGCACGGAAAAGGAGAGGGGGTGCTTCGAAAGGTTGTTCGTGATCATTTAAAGCGTTACAAGGAAGTGGCTTCTGTGAAGGATGAGCATGTTGAGCGTGGAGGCGATGGAATTACCGTGGTTGTATTAAAATAGCAGGCCTTAAATTTCGTAGGCAATACAAAATAAAAAAGGACCCTTTAAGGTCCTTCTTCATTTGATGTTATTATTTATCGTTACGGTCTTGTAAAGGTAAATACCCAGTTTCCTTCTACGGACTCAACTCTGACCATTGTTAAATCCAGGGCCGGTATAGTTAAAAGAAATGGTGAGTTGCTTGTCAGAGTTCGACAAGGTATACGTCATTTCTTCATCGTCAGACAGGCGGATAAATTTAGTAGAGACGCTTCCGGATACAAACTTCCAGGTTCCTGTATCTTCCCATGGGCTTATTGAAGGCCATGAAGTTGCTGTACTGGAGTAGCTATAAGTACCGCCTGCACTAAATGTTCCGGAATATGTCAATGTCATTCCAGGATATTCAGATGTACGGTCTGAGCCGTCGCTGGCAGATATGAGTGTCCACGTGCCAGCCTTTAATTTATCGAGTTGTATTTCTTCTTCTGATTTTTCAGGATCATCACCACCTCCACAGTTGCTAAAAAATACCACAGCGCTAACGAGTAAAAAGAGGGAAAAAATTCGGGTTATAAGGTTCATTTTAATGATTTTAATATTGCGAATATGCTGCTAAAAATCTTGAAATCAAACTAACTATCGGTGGACAAACGCATAAAACAATGATCCACAAGCCTTAATCTGTCAGAATAACGGGTTGTAACCTTCGCTCGTTGCATTTAACTTACTATTTATCGAGCAATGATCATTTTTAACCTTGAAAAAAGCGTTTTTAACCAATAAATAAACACCGACGCGTTCTTTCAGGTCAACG
Organism: uncultured Bacteroidota bacterium; assembly: GCA_963846745.1. Classification (GTDB taxonomy): domain Bacteria; phylum Bacteroidota; class Bacteroidia; order Cytophagales; family Cyclobacteriaceae; genus Chryseolinea. The sequence continues at coordinate 46,480 of CAWJXE010000014.1, forward strand.
AGGCAGCAATTATTTGTAATTCAGAATATTGATAAGGTGTGCGTCCGATGGGTATTCACTCTGTTGGTTCGACGCAATAAAAATAGTACAGCGGGGAGGCAGATTTTGAAGTTGTTCATGATACCATGCCGTAGCTTCCTGGTCCAGGTTGGTGGTGGGTTCATCGAGGAATATTAAATCAGCCTGGGTAAAGAAAGCAAGTCCAAGCTTCAAGCGTTGTTTCATTCCGGAAGAAAAATTTGCTATAGGTTTGTCTTTGGCATGCCGGAGTTTGAGTCGGTCAAGGATCTCTTCTTCTCCCATTTGGTTTCTGCTCGGTCTAAGTTTGAAATGAAACCGAAGGTGTTCCGATAATGTAAATTCCTCAATTAAATCGAGGTACGGTGTGGCAACCGTTAGGTGATTGATAAATCTCATCGACAGGTATTTCTTTGTTGTCGTGACTATACTTTAATTCACCTTTGCTTTGAGGCAACTGTCCCCATAGAACCTGGAGAAGGGTTGATTTTCCTGAACCGTTTGGACCCGTTATGGCATAAATATTCGCGGGTTGAAATGTATAATCAAGATTTCGGAAGATCCATTCGCGGTTGAATCTTTTGCCTAGCCCACTAACGGTAATGACAAGATTTGAGTCGGAATTTCTTTCTGTGACGGGCATGTATTCCGTTAATGTATAGCGATTAGTGGTGGCATGCCATTCCCAAAGATTGCGAAGTGTCGGGTTAAAATTTGCTATCGGAGATCATCAAATATCCACGAAATGTAGCTCAATCATTTCCCCCGTATCCCTTCATAATGCCTCTCTCAGACGTTCTTATGAATTCTACGATATAATCTTTTTCAGGACTGGCAGGCACTTCTTTCTCAACGATGTCCAGCGCTTTCGAGTTATTCAATCCTTTCAGGAAAATATATCGGTAAATTTCCTGGATCTCGCTGATCTTTTCAGAAGCAAATCCACGTCTTCTCAGTCCAACGGTATTAATTCCAGCATACGTCAGTGGCTCACGCGCAGCTTTGGTAAAAGGAGGAACATCCTTGCGGACCAGCGAACCTCCTGATAACATCACGTGTGCTCCTACTTTAACAAATTGATGCAATGCACTAGCCCCTCCGATAATTGCCCAATCATCAATGGTTACGTGTCCGGCAACCTGGACTGTATTTACCAGAATACAATTGTTACCCACAATGCAATCATGGGCAACGTGAACATAAGCCATGAGCAGGCAATTTTTACCGATCACGGTTTTGAATTTATCCGTTGTTCCGCGGCTGATGGTAACAGCTTCACGGATCACGGTATTATCGCCAATAACGGTTTGTGTTTTTTCTCCGGCGAATTTCAGATCTTGCGGGATTGAAGACACGGACGCACCAGGAAATACTTTTACATTCTTTCCTAATCTTGATCCATCCCAAATGATCGCATTGGGTCCAATCCAGCAGTCATCATCAATGATAACATCTTTCTGGACGGTGGCAAATGGCTCAATGATAACGTTGTTACCAATTTGAGCATCAGGGTGCACGTTGGCTTGGGGAAATCTACTCATGAATCTTTTCGAACTATGCTGGCAGTCATGGTTCCTTCACACACCAATGTATTACCCACATACGCACGGCCCGTCATCTTAGCGATCCCTCTCTTGATCGGCGCGAGAAGGTCGCATTGTATCACCAGGGTATCACCCGGAAGTACCATTTTTCTAAATCTGAAATTTTCTATCCCTAAAAAATATGTCCAGTAATTTTCAGGATCGGGAACGGTATTCAATACCAGTATACCTCCGATTTGTGCCATCGCTTCAATTTGAAGAACACCTGGCATTACTGGATTGCCGGGAAAATGTCCCTGGAAGAAATATTCATTCGCCGTTACATTCTTAACACCGGATACACTTTCATTATCGAGGTAAATAATTTTATCAATCAGCAGGAATGGATATCGGTGCGGAAGCGTTGCTGCCACCTTATTGATGTCCATGACAGGAGGCAGGCTTGGATTGTATTTAGGCTTGCCCTTTTTATCTGACTCCTGCATCGCTTTTTTCAGCTTCTTGGCAAACGCAACGTTAGCTGCGTGCCCGGGGCGGGCTGCAAGCACCTGCGCTTTTAATGGTCTTCCCGCCAAGGTAAGGTCGCCTACAATGTCAAGCAGTTTATGACGTGCAGGTTCATTTTTATAACGTAGCTCTATATTGTTTAAAATGCCTTCCTGCTTAATAGCAACTTTTGGTTTGCCAAGCATTTTAGCAATGTTGTCCAATTCATTTTCCTGCACGACGCGATCGACAATGACAATGGCATTGTTAAGATCGCCACCGCGAATGAGGTTGTTTTTATACAACATTTCCAATTCGTGCAGGAAACAAAATGTTCGGCAGGAAGCAATTTCTTTTTCAAATTGACGGATGTCGGTGATCGAAGCATGCTGACTTCCCAAGCACTGGCGAGTTATAGTCGATCATTACCGTGACGCGATAGTCATCCAACGGAAGGGCTGCAATTTCTACATTTCGCGCAGCTTCACGATAGAATAATGGTTCCTGAACTTCAAAGAAATCACGCAAGGCATTTTGTTCTTCGGTGCCGGCACCTTTTAACGTTTCGACAAATTCGATGGAACTTCCATCCATAATAGGACATTCCGGACCATCAAGCTGAATCATCACGTTATCGATTTCCAAACCTGTTAATGCTGCCAGCGTATGTTCAATGGTGCTGACCCGGGCACCGCTTTGTTCGATGGTAGTACCGCGAGATACATCAACCACATTATCGCAGTCTGCATCAATTATTGGGGAGCCTGGAATATCAATGCGTTGGAATTTGATACCATGATTCGGTTTTGCTGGTACAAATGTCATGTTCGTTTGTACACCTGTATGAAGTCCTACACCCGAGAGGGCAACCGATTTCTGAATAGTTTGCTGTTTGATATTGAGCATGGAATTGCAAAAGTGCGCAAATTTAAGCTCAAATCCTCAGATTATCCAATTTTGTCGCGTATGATGGGTTTTTAGTCCCTGGACATAGACTCATTTTGAGTTGCCTGGATTTTATTCTCCAACTCTTTGAGGCGGTTGTGGATATCAGGAAGTTTCTTGAAAACGGCGTAGGACTTGTAAAATGATCCAACATCAACGGCAGGAGATCCCATGAGTTTGAGTCCTTCCTCTTTTATTGATTTTGAAATACCGCTTTGGGCGCCGATGCCAGTGTAATTTGCAATTGTTAAATGGCCTGCAACGCCTACCTGGCCAGCTAGCATACAATTTTCGCCAATCTTGGTGGAACCCGAAACACCTGCCTGCGCAGCTATACGGTGTTTTTGCCAATTTCAACATTATGGGCAATCTGAATAAGATTATCGAGTTTAACACCCTGGCGAATGAGTGTTGAATCGCCAAATAAAGTGGCGCAGTCAATCACTGTATTGCCGCCGATGGCTACATTGTCTTCTATCATCACATTGCCCAGTTGAGGAATTGTTTTATATGATCCGTCTTCCTGCGGGGCAAATCCGAACCCATCACTTCCGATAACCGCACCCGAATGGATAACACAATTGTTACCAATTTTCGTATCCGCATAGATCTTAACTCCCGGATGGATAATAGTATTATCGCCGATGACAACATTATCGCCGACATAAGAATGAGGATATATTTTGACGTTGTTGCCAAGCCGCGCGTTACTTCCGATATACGAGAAGGCTCCGCGGTAAATATTTTTCCCCACCGTCGCAGTTTCATGCATGAAACTAGGTTGTTCGACACCCGTTTTTTGGAAACTAATCAGCTTGTGATATTCTTCCAGCAACCGGGTAAAGCTGATGTATGGGTCATCGACCAGAATGAGCGTGGCTGATATTTCTTTCCGGGCTATAAAGTCTTTTTTTACGATAACAGCAGTCGCCTGCGTTGAATAAATGAATTGTTCGTACTTAGGATTGGATAAAAAGGCGATCTGTCCTTTTTTAGCATCTTGAATCTTGGCAAGCATTTTTATTTTTTCGTTGCCGTCGCCCTTTACTTCCCCACCCAACATGGCAGCTATTTGATTGACGCTAAATTCCATATCTAATGTGTCATTAAAGATTATTGTTATCTGATTATAAGCCCAATCCTTAAGGATTACAAATTACCGATAACATGCTTATGAATTTAACAAAGATACATTTTTAGGCCAGCAGAGATAGTTTTTTTTGACGATTTTGCTGATGGCCTTAATGTTTGGAAGGTCGGATGCCTGGGCAATATCAAGTAATTCGCCCGTTCGCATCAGAATATTTATCTGGTGTCCTTCTGCATAAGCTTCATTGGACACTACCCCATGAGAAAAAAGGTATGCGGTTTCTGATCTTAAAGTATTATATGTTTTTATAATTGAATCCCGGATCTTTTCAATATCGGTTTTCTTAATCGGGTCAACGCTAAGCCTAACCTTGAAGAGTTTACGTTCAAGCAACATCTTTGATAACAACGAAAGAATATTGTCGCTATGATTTTTCCAGCATTTCAAGCTCCCCAGATGTCATTGTCATCCAGGCATCCAAAGTTTTCCAAAAGTTTGTCGTTTTCTTTGAAATCATGTAGCGTTAAATTTTTTTCTAAGAATAGCCATAATGAATCGCTGGCAGGCAACGTTTCCTCTGCACGCACCAATGCCTGGGCCCTCCTGATAATATTCACCAGCATTCGTTCGGCACTTACGGAAGTTTTATGCAGGTAAACTTGCCAGTACATTAACCTTCTGGCATTAAGAAAATTTTCAATGCTATAAATTCCTTTTTCTTCGACCACAAGCTGATCGCGATGCACGGTGAGCATGGCGATGATGCGATCCACGCCAATGGTACCTTCCTGGACACCTGTAAAAAAACAATCACGTTTCAGATAATCAAGCCGATCAATATCCAGTTGACTGGAGATAAGCTGATGAAAGAATTTCCGTTTGTAGCTGTTTCGGAAAATCTGAAGCGTAAGATGCAGGGCATCGTTCAATTGGTCGTTAAGCTTGTCAATAAAAAGATAGGACAAGCTTTCATGTTTTATTCCCGACAACAATACATTTTCCAAGGTGTGGGAAAAAGGTCCGTGCCCGATATCATGAAGTAAAATCGAGATTTGCGAGGCTTCGTATTCTTCATTGGAAATTTCGACACCTTTTAGGCGCAGGTTATCGAGCACTTTGCCCATGAGATGCATGGCGCCCAAAGCATGTTGAAAGCGCGTATGCAAAGCCCCCGGGTAAACATAATGGGTTAAACCCAGTTGTTTGATGTGGCGAAGCCGCTGAAAGTAGGGGTGTGAGATAATTTCGTAAACAAGTTCACTTGGGATGGTGATAAATCCGTAGACGGGATCATTAATAATCTTCTTTTTAATCATCCGTAGCTAAGTTCCTCATCCGGATTACAACAATGGATAGAGATTAATGGTTAAATTGGTAAAAATTTCGACCATGCAAAGATATAGCATTTTGTGGGCAGACGATGAGATTGATTTGCTAAAGCCCCATATTATTTTTCTTGAACAGCGGGGTTACGACATAACTCCCGTAAACAATGGAACCGAGGCGGTTGAGAAAAGTGATGAGAAGCACTACGACGTTGTATTCCTGGATGAAAATATGCCAGGAATGTCGGGACTTGAGGCGTTGACTCAAATCAAAAATAATAAGCCCAATCTGCCGGTTGTGATGATCACAAAAAACGAGGAAGAACATATCATGGAGGAGGCGATCGGTTCGAAGATCGCCGACTATCTGATCAAGCCACTCAATCCCCGTCAAATTTTATTGTCGGTTAAAAAGATATTGGATAACAAGCGACTGGTTATTGAAAAGACCAACCTGAATTATCAGCAGGAATTCCGAAAGATCAGCATGGCGTTTCAGGACGTCATGAATCATGAGCAGTGGGCCGACATCTATAAAAAGCTTTGCTTTTGGGAATTGCAAATGGATCATGCAGACAACCAGGAAATGGGCGATGTACTGGATATGCAGAAGACTGAGGCCAACGCCAATTTTGCAAAATTTATCATCCGTAATTACGATTCGTGGCTGAATGATCCAAAGTCTGACAAGCCCTTGCTGTCGCATCAGATCATGAAACGAAAGGTCTTTCCGGAGCTGGGGAAAAAACCAGTATTCGTGATTTTGATCGACAACCTCCGCTATGATCAATGGAAAGTTATTGAGCCCGAGTTATCGGATTATTTTACCGTTGAAAAAGAAGATACTTATTACTCTATTCTACCGACTACGACGGCGTATGCGCGCAATGCGATTTTCTCCGGCCAGCTTCCGTCAGAAATGGCGAAGACCAATCCCACGCTTTGGGTTGGTGAAGACGAAGATGAAGGGAAAAATAATTTTGAGGATGAATTTCTTGCTAAGCAACTTCGCAGGAATAATTTGAATGTTAAGATGTCGTATCATAAAATTAAGAACCTGGAGGAAGGAAGAAATCTGGTTGATACGGTAAATAATCTTTTTCAGAACGACTTAAATGTAATTGTTTACAACTTTGTCGATATGCTTTCACATGCCCGTACCGACATGGCTATGGTACGGGAGCTGGCGCCGGATGAGTCGGCATACCGTTCCATTACGAAATCCTGGTTTCTCCATTCACCGCTGATCGATATTTTGAAAAAAATAGCAGACAAGGATGTAAAGGTTGTTATTACAACAGATCACGGCACGATCCGGGTAAAGCGACCTTTTAAGATCATTGGTGACCGGTCGGTAAACTCCAACCTCCGCTACAAACAAGGGAAAAATCTGGGTTATGAGGGCGATAAAGTTATGCAGGTTCAAAAGCCGGAGCGCTTATTTCTCCCCAAGCTGAATGTTTCGTCATCGTATGTTTTTGCAATCGAGGACCAGTTTTTTGCCTATCCCAATAACTATAACTACTACGTAAATTTTTACAAGGACACTTTCCAGCATGGTGGTGTGAGTATGGAGGAGATGATCATTCCTATTATTTTCTTAAATTCGAAAAACGTGTGATGACCCGTGAGGATGGGTGTTTCGGTCAGTTACGGTATCGGATCTGGAGTTATTGGCGCAGGAGATTGTCGGAAAACTAAATACTGTTACGGTATGGCTTTTTAGAGGTGAAATGGGTTCAGGAAAGACTACGTTGATCAAGATGGTATGTAAAGTCCTGGGTGTGGAGGAGGCGATGAGCAGCCCGACATTTTCAATTGTAAATGAATATCAAACTGTTGATAAAAAAAAAGTCTATCATTTTGATTTTTACAGAATAAAGGATGAAGTTGAAGCAATAGACATTGGAACGGAAGAATATTTTTATTCAGGGTGTCCCTGTTTTATCGAGTGGCCTGAAAAAATTCCATCGCTCATTCCTTTGCAATATGCTGAAGTAAACATTCAAGTTGAAACTGACACTAAACGAATTATAGCCTTCGCTGTCCATGACGGAAAAAAAGAAAACAGGATTTGAGGCATTAGCCAAAGCCAGCCTGCATCCCCAGGAAAAATTGATGGAAGTAAAAAGAGAAAAGCATTCTTTTTTTATCGGATTACCCAGGGAAATATCGCTTCAGGAAAACCGAATAAGCCTGACGCCGGATGCAGTAGCCATCCTGGTAAACAACGGAAACGAAATCTGGGTCGAAGCAAAAGCAGGGTTAGGTTCGAAATTTTCGGATAAAGATTTTAGCGATGCAGGCGCAAAAATTGTCTATTCTCCGCAGGAGCTATACAAGGCGGATGTTATTTTAAAGATTGAGCCTCCAACGCTGGAAGAAATAGAGCTCATGCATCCAGGGCAAACGTTGATCTCCGCCCTGCAGATCGGCCAGCTGAAAGTAGAATCGTTGCAGGCCATGCTAAAGAAAAAGATCATCGCATTGGCGTATGAATTTATTGAAGACAAGGTAGGAGGTATGCCCATCATCAGGGCCATGAGTGAAATTGCTGGAAGCTCGGTATTGTTGATCGCTTCCGAATATCTAAGCACGGCTAACAATGGAAAGGGAGTAATTCTCGGAGGGATAACGGGTGTTCCGCCAACCAAGGTGGTGATCATCGGGGCAGGTACGGTGGCGGAATATGCCGCGCGCGCTGCGCTGGGACTCGGTGCTCATGTGCAGGTCTTTGATAATCATCTTTACAAGCTCAGGCGCATCAAACATTTGCTGGGTCAGCAAATTTATACTTCGACGATCGATACCATTACTTTGGGCGATACACTTAAGACGGCGGATGTTGTGATCGGCGCTCTTCGCGCTGAAAAAGGTCGAGCACGTCATGTTATTACTGAAGAAATGGTCACCCAAATGAAGCCGGACTCACTCATCATCGATTTGAGTATCGATCAGGGAGGATGTGTGGAAACTTCTGAAATTACAACGCTAAGCAAACCTGTATTCAGACGCCATGGAGTGATTCACTATTGTGTTCCAAATGTCGCTTCACGGGTTGCCCATACAGCAGCCAATGCGTTGAGCAATATTTTCACACCTACAATTTTGCGCGCCGCTGAAGAAGGCGGCGTAGAGGCGATGATTTTTTCCCACAAGTGGTTTATGAAGGGAGTTTATACCTATAAAGGTGGGTTAACCAATGAGCATGTCGCGCGCAAATTCGGATTGAAGCACAAAAATATTGAACTTTTGATGGCGGCACGAATTTGATCTTCCTCTACCATTGCCATTTCCCTGGTCGCTCGATATCTAATTACACGTAAGAAGGGGGATTGCTCCCAACACTTACCCTTGCTAAATTTTCGTATGGAATGTTTTGAGCCTTATGAAAAATTTAGTGGGGATCTTAGTCCTTTTGGCTTTTGCTTCTAAATGTTATGCACAAGCTGTCGTGCCTCCAAATGTTCGAGCTTCGAATACCCTCGATCGGTTAAAGGAGTCGAGAGATTTGGGCAGCTGCGGATATGTTATATGGTATTCCCTTGCCTGAAGGTAAGACCATTGGCGATACCTATCTGGACATTCATTGGAAGAACTCCTCGATCTTGTTGTATGAAAGCGAGAAATTAATTGAGGGATTTCCCATTCGTTATGATATTATGACTGATGAAGTGGAGGTAAAATCAAAAAAAGGTATTAAGGTCTTGAAGGGCATTAAAATAAAGAGTTTTGTTTGGGTGGATTCCGTTACGAAAGCGCCTGACTATTTTGTGAACGCGAAGGACTTCAAAGATGAAAGCAACGTCCCCTATAGCGGCTTTTTTCAGGTACTCACCGAAGGGTCGCTCCCTTTATTTAAAAAAACAGAAATCGAAATAAAAAAAGCCGACTATAATATTCAATTCAATGTGGGTAGCCAGGACGATAAAATCCTGAAAAAAAGTGAATTCTACACCCTAAAAGACAAACAGGTAGTTGAGCTTCCTTCTTCCAAAAAGAAAATCATTGCTTTGTTTGGTGATAAATCTGAAGCAATGGAAGTGTTCATAAAAGAAAACGATCTTTCGATTACAAAAGCGGATCAGCTCAAAATAATTTTTGAGCACTACAATTCGCTTGTCAATAACTAGCATGAATAAGTCTTTGACATGTTACCACGAGCTTTAGCTCGTGGAATTGCGCGTGGTTGGGCTTTAGCTCAAGTGAATTCACGAGCTGAGCTCATGGCAAATCCGATCAATTATTAAATCCTCGCGAGGCTTTCTTCCAGCGCTTTAATCTTCATTTCAGCATCTGCTTTTTTCTTTCTCTCCAGTTCAATGACATGAGGGGGCGCGCTGTTAACAAATTTTTCATTGGACAATTTTTTGTCCACGGAAGCCATAAATCCCCTGTGATATTCCAGGTCTTTTAGGATGGTTTCCCGTTCCTTTGCCGCGTCGATCTTACCTTCTATAGGAATGAAAAATTCTGTCGATTTAATTACAAAGCTTGTCGCATTGCTGATTTTATCTTTCGTTGAGGATACCTCACTGACGTTGGAAAGTTTTTTAATGATAGGCCAAAATGATCTTATCAATTCTTCCCCTCCTGATTTGACGGCGAGCTTCAGGGATTCCTTTGGTGAGATTCCTTTTGCGTTCCGGGTATTTCTGACTTCCGTTATGATGTCAAATGCAATGGCTCCCTCGCTTAAGATAGCTTGATTCGGTGCCTGAGGTTTGGGCCATGAAGCAACGATGATGCAGTTGTCTTTTCTTTCTTTCAATTCGTGCCATAGCTCTTCCGTGATAAAAGGCATAAACGGATGAAGCGCTTTCAATAAAGTCTCAAAGAATTCTATGGTCTTGGAATAAGTGACAGCATCGATGGGTTTTCCAAATTCCGGTTTGATCATTTCCAGGTACCACGAGCAGAAGTCGTCCCAGATAAGTTTATATATCGTCAGCAACGCTGCGGACATTCTGAATTTTGAAAAATCATCATTAAGCGCAGTCAGAGAATCATCCATTTTGGATTGAAACCACGTAGCAGCCAGCGAATTTTCTTCGGGTACAGGAATGGAAGAGTCTACGCTCCAGCCTTTCACTAACCGGAACGCGTTCCAAATTTTGTTGGCAAAGTTTCGTCCTTGCTCGATCAGCTTCTCATCATACAATAAATCATTTCCCGCAGGTGAGCTAAAAAGCATTCCGGCGCGAACGGCGTCTGCTCCAAAGTTTGCAATGAGGTCCAGCGGATCTGGTGAATTGCCCAGCGACTTTGACATCTTTCTTCCCAGTTTGTCGCGAACAATGCCTGTCAGATAAACATTTTTGAAAGGCATCTTACCGCGATATTCATAACCTGCAATGATCATGCGGGCTACCCAAAAGAAAAGTATCTCCGGTGCAGTAACCAGGTCGTTGGTCGGGTAATAGTAATTGAGATCCCGGTTGCCCTTGTTGGCCGGATCTTTAAATACAGTTGTGTCAAATACTGCGATCGGCCATAACCAACTGGAGAACCAGGTATCCAACACATCGGGATCCTGTTTTAGTCTTTGAATTTTGAATGATGGATTTTGAATTTTGAATTTAGCGAGGGCTTCTTCCTCAGTTTTGGCTACAACATACGATCCTTCGCTGTCATACCATGCAGGAATGCGATGGCCCCACCAAAGCTGCCGGGAAATACACCAGTCGCGAACATTCTCCATCCAGTGGCTGTAAGTGTTTTTAAATTTGGGTGGGATAAGTTGAATGTCATCGTTCATCACGTGCTCCAATGCCGGCTGGCTGATCTGTTTCATTTTCAGAAACCATTGCAATGAGAGCCGCGGCTCGATAACGGCATCGGTGCGTTCTGAAAATCCTACACTGCTTTTATAGTCTTCAACTTTGCCAAGCTGATTATTTTCTTCCAGAAGCTTTGCAATTTTTTTGCGGGCAATAAAGCGGTCTTCGCCAACGAGAATTTTCGCTTTGGCATTCAACGTTCCATCCTCATTTAAAATATCAATCACTTCAAGCTGATGCTTTTTGCCCAGCTCATAGTCATTCATATCGTGCGCCGGTGTTACTTTCAGGCATCCGGTACCGAAGTCCATCGCGACATAGTCGTCTTCAATAATGGGAATGGCCCGGTTGATCAATGGGATGATTGCTTTTTTTCCCTTAAGATGTTTGTAACGTTCATCAGCGGGATTTACACATATCGCCGTATCCGCCATGATGGTCTCTGGCCGTACCGTTGCAATGGTGATGAATTCATTGCTTCCCTCGATCGCGTAGTTGATATAATATAATTTGGATTGAACATCCTTATGAATTACTTCATCATCAGAAAGTGCAGTCTTTCCCACGGGATCCCAATTCACCATTCGCATGCCGCGATAAATATTACCCTTTTCGTATAGATCAATAAAGACATCGATCACTGCTTCGTAGTAATCGGGGTCCATTGTAAACTTAGTGCGATCCCAATCACAGGATGCTCCAAGTTTTTTCAATTGTTCCAGGATAATTCCACCGTACTTTTCTTTCCACTCCCAGGCGTACTTTAAAAACTCATCACGCGTGATATCGGATTTTTTGATTCCGCGTTCCCGCAACATTGCCACAACTTTCGCTTCGGTAGCAATGGAAGCATGGTCCGTTCCTGGCACCCAGCAGGCTTCCTTTCCTTCCATCCTTGCTTTTCGGATCAGGATATCCTGAATGGTATTGTTTAGCATGTGCCCCATATGAAGCACGCCAGTTACGTTCGGCGGAGGAATGACAATACAATACGGCTCCTTTTTGGAATTTGGCTCGGAGTGGAAGAACCCCTTTTTCATCCAGTAGCTGTACCACTTGCTCTCTACTTCTGAGGGGTTGTATTTCGTTGATAACATGATTTAAATCGTTTTCTATAATCCGTTTCCGTGAATCATTATTTGCTCCGTTTGGCTGGCGGCCACGGATAACTTATAACGGATAACGTCTAACGGGGTCCAAAAATAAGGAAATCGGATTTAATACTGAATTTTTTTAAGTGCTCGAAATCCGGACGGAAAGGACCCTTCGTAGATAGTGTATTCAATTGGTAAGAATTGAAAAATTGAGGGGTTGGTCCGGAATGAGCCGATTGGAAACATTCAGTCGGCCATTCCTTCTTTAGTTCGAGGTTCGAAGTTTGCAGGTTCGAGGTTGAGTGTTGAGAGGTTCGAATTTCGAGGTTGAAGTTTGAGGTTGTGTGCGTGTCTTCCAAGGCATTAAAAAAGAATGTTTGTCGGATTTTAAGTATAAAGGCTCATACTCAATGTTCGATTAATATTCACGTCCAAAGCGCACAACCTCATACTTTAACTTGTCAGCGCATTCTAATTCTCCATTCTGAAGGATATAGATTATTAATTCGACTTTCTAATACATTTACCCAGCCCAGTGGAATATTTTCGAATGAGACCAGCGCAAATCCTTTTTGATCGAACGGTAAGGATATAGCGTCCTTCCTCAGGTATTGAAGCGCTTCTTCTTTTTCCAATGAAAAAGTTCTGAAAAAATCACGATGCAACGATAGCGATAATGCAAAGCTATGTTCTGGGATCAACTTGTCATGCTTGACAGTTGCTATGAACGTACCAGCTGAAACAACGCGTAAATTTTTCACCAGTGATTCGATTTCCCGATCCTTGCTTTCGGGAAAAAACTGAACTCGATCGTTTCTAATTATAAATGTTTTTTGATCGGCGTCTAATGTCCACTCCGAAAGCTGATCTTTTATTTTTTTTGGAGGCTGTGTAAATGAAGTTCTTGAATTTAACTTGCTCTCGCCTTGATGGTCTGTTTTTCGCAGTGCCGTAAGGAAGAAACCCTCACCCTGCACGCGATGCGGAAAAAATCGATAACCAGTAAATGAATTATCTTTTACGGTAATTATTCCCCATTCCTCCTTTAGCGTTCAGTGGAATAGATTCCACTTCATATTCTTGTTGCAGCCACCTCAAATTCTCTTCATTCTCCTGTGAATTGTAGGTGCAGGTAGAATAGATTAAAATACCGCCGGTCTTTAATGCGGGCCAAACATCACTTAAAATTCTTCGTTGACGTTTGCTACAAAGGGCGACGGCATCTTCCGACCATTCCTTTATTGCGCCAGGATCCTTGCGAAAAAGTCCTTCACCTGAACAGGGGGCATCAACAACAATGACATCAAAAAAACCTGGAAGTCTCTGAAAATCTTTTGGATCATTGTTGGTGACAACGACATTGTCATGTCCCCACTTCTGCAGGTTTTCCGAAAGGATCGCCGACCGTGACTGAATGACTTCATTCGATACCAGCAAACTATTTTGATCCATCAAACTTAACAGGTGCGTTGATTTGCCTCCTGGTGCCGCACATAAGTCCAGGACGTTTAAATGCGTCGCCCCGTTGGTCGCTTGGGTAAAAGCTTGTTCCAGAAACATTGAACTTGCTTCTTGCACGTAATACTTACCAGCATGAAACGTTGGATCGAGTGTAAAGGACGGTCTGTCGGTTAGGTAACAACCGTATTTTGTCCAGGGGATTGAAGGTTTTAACTCTTCCTGCGCGACTTTGTATCGGGTTTATGCGAATGCTGATAGGGGAAGGTTGAAGATGAGCGTTTACAAAAGCACCCCAGTCGTCTCCAAGATGCACTTGCTCGCGTTTTTTGAAGGCTTGTGGAAATTGATCTTCTGTCATCGATTGTTTCGCTTCACCGCACAAAGAAATAGTTAAATTGTTTGTCACTGTTATTTCGCAAACAAAAATTATACTGACATGATCCGAAAGGTGACATTCTATTGGATACTGCTCACGCTAATCCTGGTCGATAGCTGGCTTTTGTCAAAACCCAATATCCTGGGAAAAATAGGGCTCATTATATACAAGTATCATTACTTGCGTTCATTCCCTCGAACACTCCTGACGGTTTGGACTGTAGTTTCTATTTCGATTTTAATTGTTTTGTTGGTTCAATATCTGCGCAGACAGGAAAAGTTATCAAATGGTGTTTCAAATTTTATACTTGGAGCATGCCTGTGTGCATCGCTGCTGATCATGGCAAAAGTGTATGTCGACTTTACGTCCTGGTCGTATAGCCATGCAGGTCTGAAGTTCAGGTATGGTGCATACCTTCTTCCGATAATACTAATGATCATCTTTGCCAACGGATTGGTTCAACTTCAGCGCAACACTAAGTCAAGCGAAGAACCGGCTAGCATTCCTGCAGACGATATCTTACAGATACAAGAAGCATCGGGACCCTTTAGTTCCGATACATCACAGCTTTAACAGCCTGAATGGTTTTCGTTACGTTTGGCAGAATGGCTTCGATCAGTGTTGGAGCATAGGGGAGAGGTACATCAAAACTATTCACGCGATGTATCGGTGCATCCAAATAATCGAAGGCATGCTTCTGAACGTGGTATGTGATCTCTGTCGCGATAGACGATAGCGGCCACGCTTCTTCAACGATAACGAGGCGATTTGTTTTCTTGACCGATTCCACCACGGCAGCATAATCGATCGGGCGTACCGTGCGCAGATCGATAACCTCAGCGGAAATATTTTCTTTTTCTAACTCGGCTGCTGCTGCCAGGGCTACTTTCATGATCTTTCCAAAAGAAACGATAGTGACATCGTTACCTGCTTTCTTGATGTCAGCAAGTCCGAGGGGGATGAGATATTCTTCGGCGGGTACCTCCATTTTATCTCCATACATCACTTCCGACTCCATAAAAATAACAGGGTCATTATCACGGATGGAGCTTTTTAATAGACCCTTTGCATCGTAAGGATTGGAGGGAACAACAACTTTCAATCCGGGCGTATTCGCGTACCAGTTTTCAAAATTCTGTGAATGTTGGGCACCCAATTGGCCTGCATTCCCGGTAGGACCGCGAAATACAATCGGAGCGCTGTATTGTCCACCAGACATCGATAGGATCTTGGCAGCGCCATTGATGATCTGATCGATCGCTACAAGAGAAAAGTTAAAGGTCATGAACTCAACAATGGGACGAAGTCCGTTCATGGCTGCACCCACCCCAATGCCGGCAAAGCCCAACTCAGAAATGGGAGTATCCAGTACCCGTTCTGGACCAAATTCGTCCAGCATCCCCTGGCTGACTTTGTAGGCCCCATTGTATTCTGCGACCTCTTCTCCCATCAGCACGACGCTAGGATCCCTTCTCATTTCTTCATTTAAGGCCTCGCGAAGGGCCTCCCTAAACTGGATTTCTCTCATAGTATTTCCGAAAAGTGCGTAAAAATAGGGTCAGGATTAACAGTATAAAAGCATTTCCACACTTTTCTTGACGGGGCTAAAACAAAAAACCCCGACTTTAGCCGGGGTTTCCTGTTCAACCAGTGAGATTATTATTTCAACGCGTTTCTGAAACTTTCAGTCGCAGCAAATTTTGTAAATTCAAGATCAGTCAATGCCGCTTCCTTCAAAGAAGGGTCAATTTTAACAGCATTTGATAAATTGCTAGACAACTGCATCACCATTACCTAATCTTGCAGAAGCAACAGCAGCGCCGTAGTGAGCGATAGCGAGATTGCTATTTTTAGCAATAGCTTCGTTGAATGAAGTCAAGCCATTTTGGTAGTCTTTATTCAATACTTGAGCTAAGCCTTTGTTGAAAAGGTTGTCAGCATTGTCAGTGGCTGCAGATTCTGAACTAACAGCTTGAGCATACTGAGCCTTTACAATTTCAGCAGCACCTTTCACCCCATTGACACCAGCAGCATTGTCGCCTTGAAGACCACCGCTAAGGGCTTTGGTAGCATGATTATAGGCAGCATATGCATTGCCTTTGAGCATGTTAACAGATGCCAAGTTTGCTTGTACTTCAGGAGCGTCATTCAATCTGGCAGCGATCTCAAGTTGAGCTTGAGCTTTGTCAGCTAATGCTGCAGCGTTGCTAGGATTTTCAATAGCCTGAGCAATATAAACAGCACCTAAATTGTTGTGCGCATTCCAGTTTGAACCTTTTTTAGTAGCGGCTTCGTAGATGGCTGCTTTCTCATCCAATGAAGGAGTAAGCGTTGCGGAATACATCATTTCTTCAAAAGAAAGTGTATCAGCAGATACTGAATTTTGGGTTACTTGTTTAGACAATACTGACATTTCAGCATCGGTCTTTTTATCTTTTACGACAAGTATTTCAGTCTTAGCAGTTCTTAATTTAGGATATACATCTTTGAAAACTTTTCTATAAGTCTTCAGGCTCTTCATTTGTTTTTCATTGTCTTCGAAAGATCCGCCAGCATTGATGATGTTAAGGTACTCAGCCTTTTCTTCTGAGGTAATTCCTTCATAAGAAGCAAGTACATTTTTGAATTCGTTCCAGTCCTGGATAACGGGTTTCAAAATAAAGTTGATTGAATCAGCTTTGCCTTTGTAATCATATTTTTTCATTTCCTTACGATAGAAGGCTTCGATAGCAGCAGCACGATCAGGAGAAAGTTTTGCGTTGATACGTTCAGCACCTTCAGGAGAGTGGGTACCAGTGATGGTAACGGTGCGGGTAGCATTCTTTGATGCGATGAAAGCATCAAGCTCTTTTCCTTTAGTACTTTTGATTTCACTTGTTCTCAATACTGATCTTCCTTGTTCGAAAATGAAATCAGGAATGATCACAGGTACAAGTTCTTCCTGGTTGTTATAACCATGGTCAGAAAATGCTGCGAAGGCCACAGGCTTAACCAACTTTGAAGTAGTTATGAGACCTGTTGCTACCGGCATCCGTGGCGTTGCTTTTGATTTTGTGCCTTTCGAAGCAACACCTTCGACTTCTAGCGTTCCCGTCTTTCGGTCTGGCGCATAAGCGAACGTGAAACTTTTTGTTGTTTTAGGTTGCTCAGTCTTTGCATTTGGATAGTCTTCAGCTTTGAAAACAATCGGTTCTAATGCAGCCTCGCCACTGCCGTATTTGTAGAAGGTATTGACTGTATAAACAGTTCCTTTCTTTAACATCTTAACGGGAAGATTAGCTGCCATGTCAAAGGCGACTGTAGTCCTTGTGAACCTCCAGTGGATTAGGGGTGACTGTTAGTTCTTGTTCTTTGGCCGTCTTAACCATCTTGGGAAGTGTACATCCCGCGAAGCTTAATGCACCGATCATCAGAAATGAGTAAACTACTTTTCTCATTGGATTTTTAGATTTATGGTTGATTTTAAACAGGTTTGCAAAAGTATACTTACGTGTATTTTTTTGCAATAATAGTCAAAAAATTAAGATTATTCCGCTAATTTGAATTAACAGAGTACGTTATATTTGTCAGCAAGATTTTCTCGCTCGACGAAATAACAATTTCGACTGTCGAATGTTTAGACAACGGAGTATGGAACGTGTAACAGATAGGATACAACATTTCTTTGAAACTTACGCCTTTGGGGTGTGTACTCAATTGGGAGAGAAGCTTGGTGTCGCTACGTCAAGCATCCGATTATTCTTTATTTATGCCTCTTTCATTACATTCGGGTCGCCGGTGATCATTTATCTATGTTTAGCATTTGTCATGAACATGCGGAAGCATTTACGTCGACGTGCTATTTGGGATTACTAATCAAAAAAAACTTCAAGTCACTCAACCTTCAGAAGCCCTGGTTCGGACCGGCATCTTATACCGGTGTCGTTTGCGTTTTAAAAAATAGTCCACTACAACCGACCCTTTATATATCATAGCGTCAGAGTAGGTGGGGAATGCTTTCCTGATCTCTTGCCTTTTCCTGAGGTCGCGACCAAGATTAAAAAGGAACTTGGCGTGGGCGCGAATAACAGCTGCAAAACTACCTAGCCTCCCCTTTTATTAAGAATTGAAAGGCGGCAATCACGTCCAACAATATTCTCAGTGGCAGCTTATATAAGAGCTCGCCGGTGTTCAGGTGCTTGAAAAGGAGGGATAAACCATTTCTAAAGTTGAGAAAAACTTTTTTGGGATTTGAATAACTCAAGGTCCCGGCTCCCACATGATATATGGTACTCTGTCCCGCAGTAGAAAACTTTTTGTCCGGTTCGTTGGAGCTTCCAGCATAGATCAATTTCCTCCATATGGGCAAAGAAGTCTTCATCAAACCCGCCGAACTTTTTAAATACTTCCGACCGGATCATCAGGCATGCACCCGTTGCCCAAAACACTTCTCGCTGGTCGTTATACTGTCCTTGATCTTCTTCGACATAATCGAAGATTCGCCCCCGGCAAAAAGGATATCCTAATACATCGATAAATCCTCCTGCGGCACCCGCGTGTTCAAATTTATTTTTGTTGTGATAGGACAATACTTTCGGTTGAACCGCTGCGACGGTTGGATCATGATCGAGGAGGCTAATCATGGAGCCTAGCCATTGGGATGTTACTTCGATATCACTATTCAGCAGCACATAATAATCAGCCACGACTTCTTTGAGTGCCCTGTTGTACCCTCCACAAAAACCATAATTCTTGTCTAACTGGATAATCCGGATTTGAGGAAACGTTTGCTGAAGAAACGATATCGAGCGATCAGAAGAATTATTGTCGGCAACAATAATTTCCGCTTCAGAAGAATATTGAATGACAGAAGGCAGAAACTGTTGGAGTAGTTTCTCGCCGTTATAATTTAAAATGACGACAGCCGTTCGGCTCATCCCATCAAGTTACTTAAGTCTAGACCGGGGATATTCGGAAGTAGTCCTTCTGTGCTTTTGCGCATTTCTTCTTTTGCCAACACCTCTGCTTCCTCCGATGCCTTGTTGACTGCAGCAACAATCAGATCTTGTAAAATGGTTTTGTCCTCGGCTTTTAACAGGGAAGAATCTACATCGAGCGTTATAAGTTGTTTCTTGCCGTTTACCTTTGCTTTCACCAGTCCCGCGCCCGATTCTCCCGTAGCATATAGCGTTACTAATTTATCCTGAGATTCTTTCATGCGGGCCTGAACCTCTTTCATCTTCCCCATCATTTTCATCATGTCAAACATAGGATTGTAGATTTTAGATTGTGGATTTTAGATTTGACTGCTTAGCTTATTTTTTAGCTGTTCACACAAAGGTCGCAATTTATTGTAGATTTTAGATTGAAGATTTTAGATTTGGTGCCTGCGTCTTAAGGGTCAGTCTTAAATCGCCAATCTAGCCTAAGCAAATTTCTCAGGCTTGGTCATCGGCTACGACCTACCTAATCTAAATCGTCAATCTAAAATCATAAATAATGCCACAAAGACGCCAAGACTCAAAGTTTCACAAAGGTCGAAATCCCCAACAATCAATTTGCGGCCTTTGTGAATTCATCTTTGCGCTCTTTGCGTGAAATGCATTCAAGCGCACACGTAGTTGTGTTACCCAATCTACAATCGTACAATCTAAAATCTAAAATCGATTAATCTTTCTTCAACAAGACCACAGTGCCCGATCGATCAAATGTTCTGCCGGCCTGGTCGCTGAGTGTTGCACGAAATACATAAGTGCCTTCCGGCATTAAAGATCCTTTGAATGTACCATCCCAACCTTTTCCCAGATCATCGGTAACATACATCATCTCACCCCAGCGATTGAAAATTCTCATTTCAAAGGTAATGATGAACTGTCCGAAGACATTAAAGATGTCATTGAGTCCATCGCCGTTAGGCGTGAAGGCAGTGGGATAAAATAAATTGGGTTCCTTAATAATAGTAAAGGCATTGGAAACGGACGAGACAATTCCCGCCTGATTTGCAACGGCAGTTATCCTGTAGACAGCAATTTGATTGGAAAGATCTTGGGTATTGTCAACGTAAGTCGTGGCAGTTCCGGCATTCACGGTGAATAGTAGTTGACCTTGTTCATCGAATTTCTCCACGACATACCGGTTCACGCCGTTTTTCCATCCAGCGTACGCGCTCCAGCTGAGCGCGACCGTATTATCCGGTTGAAGCGTTGCAATCAGTTTAATGGGACAAGCCTCCAAACTTACAGGACTCTTATTATTACAAGCATCCGCATAGGAAATTTTATAACAGGATACGACTTCATTCAGGTATTCATCGTCCAGGTGATTAGTCGTTGTGCTTGTTTTGGTGGAAGCAAAATTTCCGTTCACGGATTTTGTGATAGAATAGGTTGCTGCGATAAATGCAGGATCCTGCGTCCACCGAAGTTCGACATTATCATTGCCGGGACCGACGATGGTCGAAATGTTTTCGACAACGGTGGGGACGTTGGTCGAAATAGCTGTAGCGCATTTTGAAAGGGAAATGCTTCTGCTTCCGTTGGTATAATTTGCAGTCTGTTGATAACAATAGTTCACGCCACAAGTAACATTTGTGATCGTTCAATGATGTAGCAGAGGCTGCAGCATTTAATGGTGGATCACTATTTTTAGAAAATGTATAATTGCTCACGCCCGTGGATGAAGTCACCCAACTCAGCTGATTCAGATTGTTCAGAGCCGTGACATCAAAGTTTGAACTGCAGATGGTATTCGAATACACCGTAGTATTGTTGCAGGGATCAAACGCACCCAATCGAAAGCAATAGAAATTACCATCAGTGCTTAAGTTGTTTATTGTCGTTGTCGTGGTTTCATATACATTTTGCAAGTTTTGAAAAGCCGTGGCGCTGTTTTGAGCAATTTGTAGCCGGTACAGAATGTTGGGTTGGCTGTTAAAGTCGAGTTGAATGTCGCGATCATTTAACACTGTCAGTTGTGTAATGGTCGGCACTGGTAACGTCACCACTGCATTAACAACTTTAGATGCGGGATTACAGTTGTCATCAGCCCCCAGGTTGCGTCCGCGCACGGTAATATTTTTATTTCCCGAGGAGGCATACGTGTGCGTGCTGAAGGCCATGCTACCAGAAGGAACGACCACATCTGGCGACCCATCGTTGTAATTAATTACATATTGATTATAGTTCGTGTCTGTTACTTTGACCTGAACAGAATTATTTCCACAGGAATAAATTTCAAATTCGGGTGGCGTATTCGGCAGTACGGTGATCGTAATTCTGATCTGTGCCTAATCCTCCCTGAAAGAGGACAATCAAATTAAATGTACCTGGGGTAGTATACTGTATAATCAAAATTGAGTTGTTCGAATCCCGGGATTCGGTGTCCTCATAGAAACATCTCGCAAGGGGTAGTTCCGGATTGCAGACATAAGGTGGCATTAATTGTAGTGATTGACCGTCAGCGGCGCACAACCTTTTATTTGGTCAACGACGAATCGCCCACCGACACTGGTATAAGTTGGGCATTCGATACCAGACAAGTCAACCCACAAAGAAAAAAAGCAATGCTAACTTTTAATTTCATTTGGGTTCCCAATTTTTTAAAAATCGCTCGGCTTTTTGAATGTCCTGATACAGCATTCGGTCATCTTCTATAAACGGTACAACAGCCCGGAAAGTATCCATGAAACCCTCCAGGTAAGGAGACGTTTTTAGCGGCCTCCGGAAGGTAATTGCCTGTGTTGCGGTCACCAATTCAATGGCGAGAATAGAATACAAATTATTAACGATCCGATAGGCCTTTGTTGCAGCATTGGCGCCCATGCTGACATGATCCTCCTGTCCGTTCGACGAAACGATGGAATCTACGGAAGCAGGTGTGCAAAGTTGTTTATTTTGACTCACGAGTGAAGCAGCCGTGTATTGGGGAATCATCAGGCCGGAATTAATACCCGGATTGGCCACGAGGTAATTGGGGAGATCCCGCACTCCGGCGATCAACTGGTACGTTCTCCTCTCGGAAATACTGCCTAACTCTGCTAATGCAATGGAAAGGAAATCAAACCCTACCGCTAATGCCTGACCATGAAAATTTCCTGCGGATATAATAATATCTTCTTCAGGAAAGACGTTCGGATTGTCCGTTACGCTATTTACTTCTATGATAAAAACATTGGTTACATAGTCAATTGCATCAGATGAAGTGCCATGAACCTGAGGGATACATCGAAATGAATATGGATCCTGAACATGTTTCTTCGTTTGTTCAATGAGCTCGCTTCCCTTTAAGATTCGTACGATATCTTTTGCTGTTGCTACTTGCCCGTGCTGTGGGCGGATTGCGTTTACCTGTGGAAGGAAAGGATCGATGCGTCCATCAAAAGCATCCAATGAAAGAGCGCCTATAATGTTTGCAAGCTTCAGCAAGCGGTGTGCATGAAGGGTACACCACACGCCATACGCACTCATAAACTGAGTTCCATTCAAAAGTGCCAGCCCTTCTTTTGCTTCCAGTATTAATGGAGTCCATTGTAGCTTTTGATTGATCGCTTCTCCCGAAAATTTATTTTCCTGGTAAACAACTTCACCTAAACCTATTAACGGAAGGGCAAGGTGTGCGAGCGGTGCAAGGTCGCCCGAGGCACCCAATGATCCCATTTCATAAATGACAGGCAAAATATCTTCATTGAACATTTTGGCTAACCGCTGAACGGTGGCGAGCTGAACGCCCGAGTATCCATAAGAAAGTGATTGTGCTTTTAAAAAAAGCATAAGCCTCACAATTTCTTCGGGAACCTCCGGGCCAGTACCGCAAGCGTGGGACTTAACCAGATTCTCCTGAAGTTTCTCGAGCTGCCCATGGTGAATGTGTTTATTATAGAGCGATCCGAAACCTGTATTAATCCCATAGATAGGATGATTGGATTCCTTAAGTTTCTGATCAAGGTATTCCCGGCAGCGCTCTATTTTTGTCTTGGCCTCATCCGACAACTCAATAGCTACCTTACCTTCGTTGATCATGGCGAGATCTTTTAAGGTAAGTTCTTTTGAGGAGATGTAATGAACTGTATTCTTGGACATCTAGAAACCTTTGCGTCTTAGCGTCTTTGCGGTGAATAATTTTAAACCGCAGAGGCGCAAAGGCGCTAAGTTAGGATTATTTTAATTTTTGTATGATCTGTTCAATGGTGAGCTTTTCTTGCTCTCCTTTATTCATGTCCTTACAAGGCAGTAAACCTGTTTTCATTTCATCGGAACCAATGACAATGGTGAACGGAATGTTTTTCTTGTTCGCAAAGTCGAGTTGTTTTTTCAACTTCGTCACGTCGGGATAAATTTCAGAAGCGATTCCAGCGGTCCTCAGTTGCGCTACGATTCCCAAACCGTATCGCATGCTTTCCTCGTCAAAGTGACAGATCAAGACTTTGGAAGATACTTGCGCATCTTTCGGAAACGCTCCGAGTTCTTCCATCGCATCGTATAGGCGATCAACACCAAAGGAGAATCCGACGCCTGATAAATTCTCTTTGTCGCCAAATGCCTGCGTGAGATTGTCATATCTACCGCCTCCGCTTACACTTCCGATGGCTACGTTGTTGATTTTTACTTCGAAGATGCATCCGGTATAATAGCTTAGCCCTCGCGCGAGGGAAATATCAAACTCGACACGATCGTCGTTGGACTGATAATTTTTTAATAGGTTAAGAACCTCCTGAAGGTCAGACAAACCCTTTTTACCGCTTTCCGTATTTCGAAACTTTGCTGATAGCTGATTAAGTTTTTCTCCCGTAGATCCTTTGAGATTTAAGATTTCAAACAATGAAGAAAGACTTTGGTCCGTGAAATTTTTTCCACGCAATTCTTCCTTGACTTTTTCCTCACCGATCTTATCCAATTTGTCGATCGCGACAAACAAGCGACGGTCTCATTTTCTTTTGCGCCGATCGATTCAGCAATTCCCGAAAGGACACCCCTGTGATTGATCTTGATGGTATATTCTTTTATTCCCAGGGACTTAAAAACTTCTTTGATCATGAGAATTATTTCCGCTTCGCAGATCAGCGAATTGGTTCCCACCACGTCAGCGTCACATTGATAAAATTCCCGATACCTTCCTTTTTGAGGACGGTCCGCCCGCCACACCGGCTGAATTTGATATCGTTTAAATGGAAAGCTTATCTCATTTCGATTCATCACCACAAAGCGCGCAAAGGGAACCGTGAGGTCATAACGCAACCCTTTTTCTGAAATGTCTGTGGTTAAAAGTTTCGAGTTTCTAGTTTCTAGTTTCGAGTTTTCAACGTCTTTCAAAAAATCTCCTGAATTCAGAATTTTAAAAAGCAATTGATCGCCCTCCTCGCCGTATTTCCCCGTCAATGTGGAAAGATTCTCCATTGCAGGCGTTTCCAACGGTTGAAAGCCAAACCTTTGAAATACAGCCCGGATGGTATTTAAAATAAACTGCCTTTTGGCCATCACTGCCGGCCCAAAATCACGAGTTCCTTTCGGAAGGGTAGGTTTTTCCATCATAATATGTTCCGGGTTTGAGGTTCGAGGTTTGAGGTTAACCCCGAAAACACTTCGAAAACCTACCTTTTATGCTAATTATTGCTTTCAAACTTCAAGTTTAATGCTAGAACCGTTAAGCCGCAACTTCAAACTAGAAACTTTAAACTAGAAACCCTTTGCTTTCCCAAATTTCCCGATTATTTTTGCGCTCCTTTTAAAGCACGAAAACCATGTCAGTAACCAGATTAAAGCGAAAAGGCCGTAAAGACAAGGCAAAATCAGCAGTAAGACGTCAGTCTTTAAAGATCCAGAACTTCCAACCCGTTATCAAAAACGTGGACGTTGAAAAGATCAAAGAAGAATTCAAAGCCAAAGCAAAGAAAGCTTAACTTCCTGAAGCCTAACAGATATTATTGAGGTCCTGCATATTGGGACCTTTTTTTATTCCTAGCCCTTTACAATGTTTCAAGTTTCAGATTCAAGTTTGAGGTTTTTTGTTATTTAGCGAGCCGGTAACTTCGAACCTCGAAACATCAAACCTCGAACTGAAATTTATGCATCTCGTCAACTGGAACGTCAACGGAATTCGCTCTATCATCAAAAAAGATTTTATCAAGGACGTTCAGCAGATGGACCCGGATGTTTTCTGCTTGCAGGAAACGAAAGGTGCTGAAGAAGAAGTACGCTCAGCGTTAGAAGTATTTCCAGGCTATCATGTCTCAATAAATTCCTCCAAAGCCCGCAAGGGGTATTCTGGTACAGCCATCTTATCAAAGCAAGAACCGATTCAGGTTACTTTCGATATGGGACTGGATGAACATGACCAGGAGGGGAGGATTATTACAGCCGAGTATCCGACATTTTTTCTAACGACCGTCTACACGCCAAACGCTGGAGAAGGTCTGGCACGCCTGGACTATCGTGAGGGGTGGGACAGAGATTTCAAAGAATACATTCAATGGCTAGACAGGAGAAAACCTTCCATTGTGTGTGGTGACTTGAACGTGGCCCATCAGCCTATCGACATCGCGCGGCCAAAAGAAAATTACAACAAGTCAGCGGGATACACGCAACGTGAGATCGATGGTTTTACACGTTTGTTAGAGTCGGGATTTGTGGACACCTTCCGACGATTTTATCCGGAAGAAATAAAATATACGTATTGGAATTATGTCACGAATGCCCGCGCAAAAAACACCGGGTGGAGGATTGACTATTTCTTAGTCCCTGACAGACTCATCGGCAAGGTAAAAGATGCGATGGTATATGATCAGTACTTAGGCTCGGATCATTGTCCGGTAGGGCTGAAGATAGAATTGTGAATGTAGCTTACAGTTCACAGCTGACAGCTTACAGCTTGAGGTAGTCAAAAATACAAATGTTCAGACGCACACACAGTCTGTCAACTGACTGCTGAATGCAGTGCGCTTCTAAATCACCCTTTGAATATCGGCGCCCAACTCTTTCAAGCGAGTGTCAATGTTTTGGTAGCCCCGGTCGATCTGATCGATATTTGAGATCTCACTCGTTCCACTCGCGGATAAAGCAGCAATCAACAACGCTACCCCTGCACGAATATCAGGAGAAGACATCTTAATACCCTTTAACTGCTGTTTTCTATCCAGGCCAATTACGTTGGCGCGATGTGGATCACAAAGAATTATCTGAGCGCCCATGTCAATGAGCTTATCGACAAAGAACAAGCGGCTTTCGAACATTTTTTGATGAATGAGCACGGTTCCTTTTGCTTGCGTTGCAACAACGAGAACGATACTGATCAAGTCCGGCGTGAAGCCCGGCCATGGTGCGTCAGATACAGTCAGGATCGAGCCGTCAATAAAAGTATCCAGTTCATATCGTTCCTGGGATGGAATGTAAATATCATCACCCCTGAATTCCATTTTTATTCCAAGTCTTTTGAAGGTATCGGGAATGATACCCAACATATCGATGCGGCAGTTCTTAATGGTGATCTCGGATTGTGTCATAGCTGCCAACCCGATAAAGCTTCCGATCTCAATCATATCGGGAAGAAGCGTATGGTCGGTACCACGAAGCTTGTCAACTCCCTCGATCGTCAACAGGTTAGACCCGATGCCACCGATCTTAGCACCCATGCGATTCAGCATGAGGCAAAGTTGCTGAAGATAGGGCTCGCACGCTGCGTAATAAATTGTTGTTGTTCCTTTTGCAAGAACGGCCGCCATCACAATGTTAGCAGTTCCCGTTACAGAGGCTTCATCCAACAGCATGTAGCATCCTTTTAATTCAGAAGCATCAATGGAAAAAAGATGTTCTTCGGAATCAAAATTGAATTTTGCTCCTAATTTTTGAAAGCCGAGAAAGTGAGTATCCAATCTTCTCCTTCCGATTTTATCACCGCCAGGTTTTGGCATCGTAGCTTTTCCGAAGCGCGCCAGGATCGGACCTAGCAACATAACGGAGCCGCGCAGCGCGGCTGCTTTCTTACGATATTCTTCTGTTTCTAAATATTTTATGTTAATGGCAGAAGCTGTGAACCGGTACGATTCCGGTCCGAGTTTTTCCACCTTGCTTCCCATAGCGCCAATTAGCTCGATGAGCTTGTTGACATCAACGATGTTGGGAACATTGTGAATGGTAACGGGTTCTGCTGATAAAAGTGTAGCGCTGAGAATTTGTAGTGCTTCGTTTTTTGCGCCTTGTGGAATGATTTCTCCTTTTAATTTTTTTCCTCCACGGATTTTGAAAATACTCATTGATGTTAAAATTTCAATAGATTAAAAAATGGGTACGCTAACGTACCTCGTACTTCTTACTTCTACTGTCACCTCTTACATCCAACATCACTGATCTCTTCTTCTTCTAAAATTACCGCCGCCTTTGTTATTCTTAAACCGATGTCCTCCACCGCCTTGATGACGTTGTTGACCACCACCGCCGCTATTCCCTTGTGGTCTTGCTTTCTTCCGTTCTTTGTAAAGCTTTTCGAACAAATTGTCTTCTCTCACTTTTTCAATTGTCATATTCAGTGCACCGCCGGACATGGCTTGGATATCTCTGAGAATGACCGAATCATCCAATGTTTCCTTGTTCCAGTTTCCGTAGAACGTCTTCATCAGTTTGCCGAGGTAAATGATCGACTCTTCACGTTCCTGCGGATCATCTTTTTTCAAAGCTTCTTTGACCAGCTTTTCAATGTTTTTGCCGTAGTGTTTAAAGCGAACGTCGTTTTTCGGATACATCATTTTCATCGGCTTTTTGAAAATAACATCGGGCGTGGGAATCGGATACGGATTATTGATATCCAGGCTAAAACCTGCCATGATGAATAAGTCGTCCCATAACCGTTGAGGATTATCGGGCTGGTCCTTAATGCTGGGCGTTAATTGTTTGATGAGCTCAATTAGCACAGATGCCATTTCCGTGCGTTTCTCTATATCGGGAATAGTCCGAAGGTATTCAACCAGCTTTTGAACGTTACGTCCATATTCTTTAAGAATAATGTCAGGACGTTGTGAATTGTATTCTCCTATCATTTTTTTGATTTCTATCGTTGGATTATGGATCAGGAAGTACAGCAGTTCGTCTGCCTAAAATTTGTACCTAACCTCAATTATGAATTCTTAGTTTAGCAAAGCTAAGCAATAAGGTCTTCTCTCCAAAATCGTCGAATTTTATCTTCGCTTTTCGGTCGGCGCCCGTAAAATCCATCTGCATAACCATGCCAAACCCAAATTTGGGATGTTCGACTTTCATCCCCTCCTGCAAAGATGCAGTATCGCTGGGAACAAAGTCTGTTGGAGCTCTATAAGCCGTCACTTTTGGAGGTGGAGCGGAGCTAATGGTCTTTCTGATCCCGCTTACCAGGGTTTTAGCGTAGTCACTGCTTGGAGGAACGGATTCCAGTCCTGCAAATTTGCTGCTGACCTTAATAAACGATTGGTCAATATCGTCCAAAAATCTACTTGGTTCGCAGTTTTTCAGACGGCCAAACCGATACCGGGTTAGTGCGTAGGACAAGAACAACCGCTTTTGCGCCCTGGTAATGGCTACATAAAACAATCTTCTTTCCTCCTCCAGGTCTGCCCGGCTGCTCAGCATCATTTGTGACGGGAACAGATCTTCTTCAAGGCCTACAATATATACGTGCCTGAATTCCAATCCTTTAGCCATGTGAATGGTCATCAGCGTCACTTTTTCCGGATCCTTGTCTTTGTCTTCATCCTGTCCAGTAACCAGCGATACTTCCTGTAAAAAGGCCCCGAGTCCTTTTTCCTGCCGCTCCGGATCATCCACAAATTCTTTGATGGCATTCAACAATTCCTGCACGTTTTCGTACCGGCTCAACCCTTCTACGGTCTTGTCTTCATATAATTCTCTTAGCAGGCCGGATCCTTTTGCAATTTCGAAGGCCGCATCGTAGGCATCTTTGCGTTCTATTTCAATTCCAAAGCGTTTGATCATGGCCACAAAATCGCTAATGGGAGATGCTGCTCTTCCGCCGATAAATGATTCAGCCTTTTGTACCACTTCCCAAATAGAAATGTCATGATCGTTGGCCGCTACAATTATTTTATCGATGGTGGAATCTCCGATTCCGCGCTTTGGAAGATTGATAATTCTACGGAAGGAAGCTTCATCCTGTTGATTAATGGAGTAGCGCATGTAAGCGAGGAGATCCTTGATTTCCTTGCGCTGATAGAATGACAATCCACCGACAACTTTGTATTTAATGTTCATCCGTCGCAGCGCTTCTTCAAGAGCACGCGACTGGCTGTTAGTTCGGTACAACACCACAAAGTCACTGAACTTTAATTGGTGCTGCATCTTTTCCTGGAAAATCGAAGTAGCAATTAATCTACCCTCCTCGTTATCGGAGACTGCTTTGATCAGTTCGATGAGTGAACCTTCTTCATTTGCCGTCCAGACATTTTTAGGAAGTTGTGCCCGGTTCTTTTTGATCACCGAGTTTGCAGCATTCACAATGTTTTGAGTAGAGCGATAATTTTGTTCGAGCTTTATGATTTTCAGATCGGGATAGTCTCGTTCAAAATTCAAAATGTTGGTGATGTCGGCGCCGC
Organism: uncultured Bacteroidota bacterium; assembly: GCA_963846745.1. GTDB lineage: Bacteria > Bacteroidota > Bacteroidia > Cytophagales > Cyclobacteriaceae > Chryseolinea. The sequence goes on from CAWJXE010000014.1 coordinate 76,146, forward strand.
GGAAGGCATAAATACTTTGTGCATCATCTCCAACCACGCAGATATTTTGACGCACGGCGGCAAGTTTTCGAATGATAAAGTACTGGCAAAGATTCGTGTCCTGAAACTCATCCACCAAAATGTATTGAATACGATGTTGGTATTTGTTTAATACTTCGAGGTGTTCTTTGAAAAGTTTGTCGGTGTTGAAAAGCAAATCATCAAAATCCATGGCACCGGCTTTGAAGCAACGCAGTGCATAGGTTTTATAGATCTTTCCGATCTCCGGCCGAAGGTTCGCGGCATCATCGCCCATTAACTCGGCATTGGCCAGATAATCTTGCCAGCTGATCAAAGTATTTTTAGCAGCAGAGATACGATTGTAAACGGTGCTCGGTTTGTACGCCTGATCATCAAGTCCTAATTCCTTGATGATGTTTTTGATGAGCGTCTTCGAATCATCCGTATCGTAAATGGTAAAATTATTGGGATAGTCGAGGTGATGCGCTTCTGCTCTGAGAATACGCGCAAAGACCGAGTGAAATGTTCCCATCCAAAGATTGCGTGCGTCGTGACCTACAACTTTTTCAATCCGCTCCCGCATTTCTTTCGCAGCCTTATTGGTGAACGTCAGGGCCATGATGTTGAATGGATCAACTCCTTTGCTGATAAGGTGCGCAATGCGATACGTCAGTACCCTTGTTTTACCTGAGCCCGCACCGGCAATGAGCATGCATGGACCTTCTGTATTTATCACTGCCTCTTGCTGAGGCTCATTCAAACTCTCTAAATAATTCATCATATCGGCGTGCAAGTTAGAGCACAGTTTTTTTTCATCGCTAGATTATCGAAAAATTTTCCCGGTTTTTTAAAAATGTTCTGCTCAGAAATTTTTTCTACGCGTAATGAAAAGTAATTTTGAGTAATCACGAAGGCTAAACATACACTTTTGAATTTAAAATCTCCGAATGATAGAGCATTTTTTCTCCCCGATGGATTCAGTGTCACCGCCACAGAGCCTTGGTTTAAAGTAAAAGTTGAAGTCATTCAGAGTTATTTACGTGCTTTTGTCATGAATGTGTCCGCCAGGGCGGATGAAATTGTTTTCGTGGATCTGTTTTCCGGTAGTGGACTTTATTCCCTGGGTTACCAAAAGGAAATTTTTCCCGGATCGTCGCTCGCGTCTCTGTCGTCAGAACTGCCCATTACACAATGGATATTGTGTGAACGGGATCCCGAATCTCTAAAACTTTTACATCACCGAGTAGAACACGTTTTTCATCGTAAGAACGTCGTAATTCTTGACTTGGAGTTATCACAACTCACGGACAAATTCAGAAAAATCATTACACCCTCGAAACGAGGTTACACCGTCGCTGTATTTTGCCTGGTTGATCCGTTTAACTTTGAGATACCATTGGCAACCATCGATTCTTTCGCCTCCCTTGGTTTTAATTTTTTAATGCCTTTTACTTTCATGCTCAACGAACGGTCCAACTACCAGTATTACCTTCGTGAGCACCCTGAAAGACTCCTGCGATACCTCGGTTTAAATAACTTTGAAAGACTGGCGGGAGTTCAGAATAACCTGCAATTTTATAAAAGAATTGTCCGGATGTATCAAAACAGAATGCTGGTGATGGGACTTAATACAGCGCTTTCGGTGCACAAAGCGGAATCAAAGCTTATGGAGGTTCCCGCTTACTACATCGGACTTTTTTCAAGGCACTTCTCCGCCAAGGCCATCCAGGAAGACGCAAACCTCAGCGGTCAACTCCAAATCGAACTCTACGAATAATCCTACCTGTATTAAAATCGTACCTCGTCCCTCGTAAATCGTACCTAACTCCTTACCTTTGCGCGTATGATTAAAGTTGGAGAAGTTCTTGTATCGGATGATGTTCGCGATAAAGAGTTTGTTTGTAATCTCGAAAAATGCAAAGGGGCTTGTTGTGTGGAAGGAGATTTTGGCGCTCCGCTTCTGGAAGAAGAGCTTGCTATTTTAGAGGAGATTTATCCGAAAATAAAAAAATACCTGTCGGCAAGAGGGATTGAGGAAATCGAGAAGCAGGGAACCCATACGGTCGATGATGAAGGCGATCTATGTTACACCTGTCATTGGAGGAAGGGAATGTGTCTACGCTGTGTATGACAAACAAGGCATTTTGAAATGCGGTATCGAAGCCGCGCATAATGACGGCGCGATTGATTGGAAGAAACCCATTTCTTGCCACTTGTACCCCATACGCATCACGCAAAAGAAAAATTTCGAAGCTGTTAACTATCATAAGTGGCATATCTGTTCGCCGGCTTGCGCGCTGGGCAAGGAACTTCAAGTTCCTGTGTATAAATTTTTAAAAGATCCGTTGATTCGAAAATATGGTCAGGCGTGGTATGATGAGTTGGTTCATGTGATTGAGACGACGCCGAAGACGACGCAAAGAAGCAGAAGTAAATAAGGTTCACGCAAAGGTCGCAAAGTAAAATCCGCAAAGGCCGCAAAATCGTAATTCAGTTAGAAATCGTTAAAGTTTTGGCGCCAGCCAAATAAATCCAGCCGCCAATAGGAAGATGATGTAAAATATCAATGGAGGAATTTCTTCCCGCGAGTCAATTTTTTCTGAGCGTCTGTTCTAAGTCTTGACGACCTGAAATTTTATTTTCATTCTGTTGGTTGACAAGCGATAATGTTTTCCATTCTGTTGGACCTGACACGTAATAACGCAAAGAAGTTCCATCGCTGGTTTCCAATAAATGCCATCCACGAGTGCCCGCCCATGTGCGTGCAGACCAGATGTTATCAAACGATACGTTTTCTTTCAAGTGGCAATGGAATACTATCGGCCGAAAGGGAAATATTTTCAGTGGAAGAGATTATCTCAATGTCAATGGGCTCATTTTCATACCAGGGAAATGGCGTGACGATTTTGATCTTTGATGGTTCTCTTCCAGATCTTGAAATCTCTTCCAACAAGGGTGACCATAGCGCAGCATAAGAAATCGAATCTCCTGACAGTGCCAGCGGATAAGTTTCCTGCAGTAACTGAAAACCAATTTTGCCGGCGCCGCGGAAGGTGTATCCGGAAAGTATACCGGTTTTGTTTTTTTGAAGGGGAATAGTAGACAGGAGTTGGTGTGATTCTCAGTTTAGAAGCAGGAAAGCTTAGTGACTTTTTTCCAATCTGAAGTATCGCTGTATCCGATTTTACTGTTGTATTCTGAAATGGAAAAAATTCAGCCAGACTTTTGTTGGTTATCGGCGTCAAGTGTAACAAACCTAATCCAGAGAAAATGGATTTTTCTAATGCAGCCTTTTCTGGCGGCGATAAGCTGGACATTGTTTCGCCGTCTGTAATGAGCAGGTCAATGTTGTCTAATAATGCTGGTGTTAGCCGATCGATCCTGATTTGATCATGATTTACATATTCATACCGAAAATTATTTTTAGACAATTGGTGACGCAAAACAACGCTGTGATTTTTTCGGGCGAGGAAGCTTTTCAAGTTTTGAGCTTCAAAGGTCGGGTAGGAGAGTAGAAAGAGAATTTGTAAGGGTCTTTCCTGATCGACGGTTAGGGGCAAAATTTCCTCGTATTGCGTGTCACCGTCGTGAATAGAGAGGGAATATAAAAGCGCTCCGCTATTTTTTGGTAAAAAGGCAAGTTCAAAATCATTTTGTCCTTTATTCTTTATTGCCACCGAATCTTCCTTGCCTCCCGGACCACTCAGCTTAATCCAGCCCTTTCCATTTATGCTGTTGAGTGTTGCTGTTATTGAATTTTTCCTATTAATAATATTATGGTTTGAAACAAAGAGATTCGTAATTCCTTCGGGCGAAGGTGCTGGAATAAAGTGAAAAGCCCTGGTTTCCAAATTATCCAGGAGGTAGCGGGGGAGTCCTTGTCCTATAACGATTTTAATTTCGTTGGCCCGTTCTGGAAGTTCCTCATGAAAAAGACGTGTTGAATTCTTGTAAGGAGATGTTTGTTCTAAATGCATGAGCATCAAGTCTGGATGATCCAAAAGGATGCTATCAACTTGTTTCGCCGAATAATTTGGCGTCAACAAAATTATATTTGAAGATTTTTTTGTTTGATAACTTGGTTTGAAAAGGAGTCCGGTCAAGGCAAGCATCATGAGTATCACGGCGATAATTCGAAGTATTCGAAAACGATACGGTTTTTTTGATTCCTGCCAAACAAGAAAAATAACTAAGAGGATAACGATGGGAGTGATCAGCCAGAAAGGAACGAGGGGATTAACAAACATATAACTATAGGTTGGGCCGTTCCAGATTCTTCAGAAACTGGAGGTCGAGATCGTGGGTTGCAGCCGACCTTGACTGAGGCGTCATCGTTTCCTTCGGCAAAACTTTCCAAAAGCTCTCCCTGATTTTTAATAAACTATTTTTTTTCTCTTTTGAACTGCCTTCATCGTGGATTACGCTGCTTAACAAAGACAAAGTTTTTAAGTAAGCTCCCGGTTTTTTCAATTCAATCTCACCCAGTTCCTGTCCGGCTTTTGTCAAAATATCTTTTTGGTTTTGAGAAAGCATCACGGAGTCTTTTTGCAGCAATTTTTCAATTGCCGTTAGCGCTGCGCGAATATTGGGATAGCGGTCTGCGTAATCATTGTTTTCTTCAGCGATCGAATTTTTAATTTCCTTCAGATCCCCGGTCAAACGTTTTTCTTCTTTTAATGGCGGAGGATCAAAGCCTGTACGATGGACATAAATACGGGAATCCTGGCTGATCTCTTTTAAGAGTTTTAATGCCTGGTACTGATAGGGCAAAGATTTTTCCGGTTGATATAAACGCAAGTACAGTTCGGCATCCCACATAATTGTAACTGCAGCTTTTAATTTCGACTTGATCGATTGAATGAAGAAAGTAGCTTCTTCGTCGCCGTCGTGGGCATGGACGAAATCATCCAACGGACTTGCCTCTTTAGCTAATGCCGATTCCTTATGTTGGTGCGAAAGATTTTTGTCGGCATTTTTTTCTTCCACCTGGTTATGCTCGTTTTCCTTGTCGTGCGCATGTCCAAAGGTTTTTTTGACATCTTCAGCATCTGCATCGGTTATGGAACTTTGAGGTCCCACCGACGATTGAAATTCTTCTCCAAGAAATTCTCCATACCGTAACCTCAGTACTTTTTGATCATGTGCCAGGTTATTACTTTTTGCGTTGAAGTTTTCTTTCGTAATTCTTCGCTGCTCCTTTAGCAGTTTCTCACTGTCAATGATAATTTGCCGTTGGCTACGAAAATATTCTGGCATGAGGTCCACGCCCAGTCCTGCTTCAACAGACGTTACTGTAGAGGAGGTATCCTGTAGTTCGATAAAATAGGTTTCTGTTCGCGTGTAGTTCGGTGTTGGTGTTTTATTGTCTTCTGCTTCCACATACAAATACAATTCATCGCCCGGTTGGAGTCCGAGGCGGAGCAGGTCTAATACCTTGGTAACTTGTACATTCTTTCCTGAAATTTTCGGAGGAGAATCGAAGGATAATCTTTCTTCCCTGAATTTAATTGCTTCGCCACTTCCTTTGCTTACTGTGGCGACGATTTGCGCCCGACTCAATCCGTAATCATCGGTCAACCTTGCCCTTAAATTGATTTTAAGATTGTCCTTTTCGTTTAACACGATAAATTGATTTAGACCGTCTATCCCTACAGTAGGGGCGCGATCTTTTATGACATCGATTTCGTAATAGTTCGAATATTGCGTCGAGCTGTCAACGTTATTCCAGGTCAGTTGATAAAAGACGGACGACTTGAAGGTTTTTTCTACCCGATATCCTGCGCCTGCTTTTATCAAGCTCACACTGTCGCGCCCGGAAAAAATCATAAGCGGGTCTAACACCTTTTCTTCGAACGTGATATCCCAAACAACATTTGAACCCTCTGGCATTTTTAAATTAAAATCCCGGCTTGACTGATTGTTGATCTGCGTGTAGGCAGGCGGAAAAATAGTGATGGTACTGCTCTTAATTTTTATGGGAAGATTGCCCTTTTCGACACTCATAATTTTTTCCGATGACGCTCCACCTTCCTCTGACGCACCTGGATTATTCGAAAAAGCGCTGAGTACTGCACTCAAAACAACGCTCAATCCGAATATACCGATAGCGCGGCCCAAGTGGTGCGGAAGTTTGATCGTAGGATAAATCGCGTCAAATTGTTGCGCCGTGATTTCTTTTTGTAACAATTGAAGTCCCGGTAGTTCCTCATCGTTCTTGATCAGCAAATCGGCACTTTCTTGCAGGGAGGGATAATGTCGGTTAAGGTACATCGCCAGATCCTTTTCACTGATACTGAAAAGGCGTACTCGACCACTACCTACAAAAATAGTGATTGACATTAACGTAAGCGCAATACCTGTCCCGACGGTTGGCGCTATTGAAATAGCTCGACAACAATAGAAAGTAAACAAAGCGATGGCAACGGACCACAACAAGATTTCGGTACCACGTATCCATTGGTACTTTCGTTTCATTCGTGCGAAGTGATATGACGTTGCTTCTTGCTTCATTGATTTCTGTTAAAAGACATCCACCTTTCCAACAATAAAACAAGTAGTAATAGCATCATAAGATATTTTTCGCTTGACGCTGGGCTTATGGTTGAGCGAAGTTGTTCAGGTTTTACTGAGTTTGTATCCCATATTAATTCATCTCCCAGAACGCGCTTGTCTTTTTGGCGTGCTAACTGCGGCATATTTGTTTTCTGATGTCAGAATCAACCCCAGTTGGACAGCCAGGTTTTGTTGTAACGCAACTTGTTCATTCAGTCTTTGAGTAAGAGCCCATGAAGCAAATCCCGACTTTTCGAATAGGTTGTTACTGCTTTCCTTCCGATAGTAGATGCAATTAACGCCGGTTGGCCTCGGCGTTTCGTCGCTGAGCCAAATGACCCAATCGCTTTTTTTTCCCGAAGAAAATTTCTCTGAGGGAAAGTGTTTCAACTTCGAAATTATCTGGACTTTCATGATCAATAGCATGTATCGCCGCGGCGATCATTTTTGAGTCATGGGTAAAAGTCGGCTGGTTCACGATTTGAATTGAAATGGTTTTTGGGCGTTCAATAGCTATCGAGTCAGCTTTGCTGAATTTAAAAAAACCTTGACCATCCTTGATCTTCGAGCGAAATGTAGAAAACGAGGTTTTATCAGCGATTGCTATAGCCTGCGCGAAATCATGAGTCGAGTCGTTTGAAAGTCGAATGGCATTCAGTCCAAATTCGATTGGCGCAGGATTTTTAGAAACCCATTGTACATTTTCTGGAAGGGACACGCGTTTGCCTGCAAATCCATCCGCGTAGTTATAGGAAAGAACGACAGCTTGCGTCAGCGACTTTTTTTTCAATGTTGATAATAAATTCCAGTAGTTAATTTTTTTGGTTTCATAAAGACTATCACTTAAATCTGGAAATCCGCTTGTTAGTCTTTTAATTTCAAAACCATTTCTTTTTAGACTGTCAATAAGAACTGAAAGTTGATCATCGCGCTCAAGGCCGCTTTCCACCATCAACCATTTGCCTGATTTTTCTAATGTTTGAAAATGGAAGCCACTTAGAAATAAAACCAGGATTGTTATGATCAGACATCGCAAGAGTAACAAGACAAGTTCATTGAGGCGAATACTCTTGAACTGTTTTGAATTCGTTTCTTCAAGGTGACGAATACTTCCAATCTTAATTATTTTTCCTTCCCGTCGACTTAACAAATGGATACCAATGGGAATCAGTAAACCGGAAAGTCCCCAGAGCCATATCGGATTTACTAACTCCATTACCGAATGAGGAGTTTGCGCACTTTCAAAAAATCGCGCAGTGAATTTTCAAATGGGTCACTCAGGCGGATCAATTGATAGCTGATCTGGCGCTCATACATCCATAAACGTGACTGTTTGATCCATTCATCCACGCGTTTAACATATTCTTTTTGTTGAAAGGTAGTTTCAACTCTTCGCACGGTTTTGGTTTCCAGATCCTGAAATGTAAAAGACCCATCGTAGTCGAATTTCATTTCGTGTTCACCCATGATATGGAATACGATGACTTCATTCCGCCGTGTTTTTAGCCTTGATATAAAATTTAACAGATCTCTTTCGTCATCATATAAATCCGTTATAAAGACGATCATTTCCTTTCCGTGCCTATCGAAAAGATGTTCGATCGAATTATCATGCTTCCAGGTACCTTCGCTTTTCACTTCGATCAAGGCGTTTAAGAAACGTAGAAATTGTTGTTGTTCGAAGCGAGGTTCAATGATCTGAGTATGTTTATTGTTGACGGTAAAAAGACCGAAAGAATCACTTTGCTTTCGTGCCAGGTAAGCCAGCGCAGCCGTTAGTACCTTCGCGTATTGCAACTTGCTAAGTTTGTGTTCGGAATAAGACATCGAGTTGCTCGCATCAATCATAAACTTTACGGTAATGTTTGTCTCGATCTCTGCTTGCTTGATATAATATCGCTCGGAACGTGCATACATTTTCCAATCCAGCTGCCGCAAATCATCGCCAGGTTCGTAATTCCTGTACTGACTAAATTCTTGCCCGGCGCCAATGGTCTGGCTTTTGTTGCTTCCACTCATGAACCCTTCTACAAGAATGCGCGCGATTAATTCCATTCCGTTAATGGAATTGAGGATTTCCGGTTTTAATAGCTCTTTAATTTGCGCATTCATATTTGTTTAGTCGTCAGACCACTTCAAGTGGTCTGACGACTTATTAAATCGTGGTCAGACGACTTTTATCTAAAATGTTTTCTGTGACTTGATCAGGTGTAACGCCTTCCGCTTCGGCCTTGAAATTCATGAGAATCCGATGACGCAAAACAGGGAAAGCTACTTTTTTGATGTCTTCCAGTGTAACTGAAAAATTTCCGCGAAGCAACGCACTCGCTTTCGCCGTCAGAATCATAGCCTGGCCTGCCCTGGGACCGGCTCCCCACCGCACCCAATCTTTAACAAATTTAATTTCACTCTGAACGGGCCGGGTATTCCTGACGATTGCATTTACTGATTCAATCAAATCAGCACTAATATGAACTTCCCGGACAAATCGTTGAGCTTCCAAAATTGTTGTCCCATCAATGACTTTTTGAATTGTATTGTGTTTGCTTCCTGTTGTCGTCTCCAGGATCATACGTTCTTCATCTGCCGAAGGGTAGTCGATTTTGATGTACAGTAAAAAGCGATCGAGCTGCGCCTCCGGAAGTGGAAATGTTCCTGCTTGCTCGATGGGATTCTGTGTTGCTAAAATAAAGAATGGCCGTTCTAACGGATAGGTTATCCCCGCGTAGGTAACGGCAAACTCCTGCATTGCCTCCAACAATGCGGACTGTGTTTTCGGAGATGTTCGGTTAATTTCATCCGCCAGAATGATGTTAGAAAAAACTGGTCCTTTGTTAAACTTAAAGAAACGTTTCCCGGTGGAGTGATCTTCTTCTAAAATTTCCGTCCCGATGATATCAGAGGGCATGAGATCCGGCGTAAATTGAATTCTTCGAAACCGCAGATCAATCGCTTCTGCCAGGGTTCGGATCATCAAGGTTTTAGCAAGTCCAGGAACACCCTCAAGCAACGCGTGACCTCCCGCAAGAAACGTGACCAGTAACTGATCGACTGTTTCTTCCTGACCTACGATTATTTTTCTTATTTCTTGTTTAAGTGCCCGTAGCTTCGAAATAATTTCCTGAACGTTTTGTTCTGTTGTTTGTAAGGTCGAAAGTCGATGGTCCATAGTCGATCGTTATTGTTGTCAACGGGCGACAGTCCGCTGTCCACAGTTGATTTACATCGTGCGCTAATTAATGAATAAATTTATTCAAAACGCCCAAGATTCCAGCCATTCAAAATGATCAGTGGACTAAATTAGGGTTGATGGTCTCAGTCAATGGCCTCATGCCTGGATTTTATCACGTGATATTAGGTAAAGCCCCGAGCTAACTTTCCGAAAGTTTTAAACTTTCGGAAAGTTGTCAACATCAGTTTTCAAACTTTAGGAAAATTGATAACCGATTTAAACCGTTATCCTTCTATTCCGTGATAACGTTTCCCAATATTTTACGACAGCGTGATTTTCAACAATTGCCGTTTGATCGTGAAGTGCGACAGTAGGGCATACGTGATACGGGACACCATAAAGTACATCGCCCACTTTAAAATCATGTTCATCTTCGACCCGTAGAACCATGTGTTCTTCGCTGTGGCCTATCGGTTTGAGATTGGATGCATTTAAAAACGAAATGCGTTCCGCCAAACTATTTTCAGACGCGATGGATTTGTGACCGAGGTCGATGCAGATAATGTTTGGTTCCGGCTTGGAAATAACACGGGTTACGAGAAGTGCTGCAGGCAGATATCGTTGCTCGGCAAGAATCTGTTCGTAACCTTTGTCCCAATAGACGAAAGTTCCTGGAGAACATTCAATTTCTTTTCTTTTGGAATGTATTGAGAAGGTGGGAGAGCCACCGGCCACAATGATCAGCTTTTTGCTTTTTTTTGAAGATATCTCTTGCTGTAAGTTAACAACCCTTGCAAATGCCTCGTCGCATCGCTTTGAACGGAGATTAAGATCTACGTCGCGAATGTGACCATCGTAGACGTGGAGACCTACAACCTGTATTCCTTTTAAAGCCTCACAACGTATAAAAAGATCGAAAGCATTTTCGGGAGCAATGCCTGTCCTATTCATACCGACATTGAGGTCGATGTATACCGCTATCGTGCTGCCACCTTTCACAAAAATCTTTGAAAGTTCAGCAGCGGTTTGGTAGTTATCGATGAGGCAGGAGAATTTTGTCCGTGGATATTTTTGGACAAGATTCAAAAGTCGCTTTGCTTTCGGTCCCACCGGTTGATATGCCAACAAAACGTCAGGTGCTTCCGCCAATGCGAGCATTTCCGCTTCCGCGATGGTGGCACATTTGAATTTTCTTATCCCAGCTTCGAGCATGAGGCTCGTTACTTCCGGTGACTTGTGAGTCTTGATATGCGGACGAAGTCTGGCGACGTCATCTACACTTTCTATTAATGTTTGGATATTTTTTTTGACGCGATCCAGGTAGATCACAATGGCAGGTGTATCCAGCGCATCAATATTATTGATTTGATACCATTCGTTTTTCACGCTGTAAGTTCTACAAAAATTTTAAGAAGGTGCTCTTAATTCAAAAACGGCTTCAATCTCCACAGGAATATTGTCTGGGAGTGATCCCATCCCTACAGCGCTGCGGACACCAATGCCATTTTCTTCACCCCATACGGAGGCAAATAACTCACTGCATCCATTAATAACGAAAGGATGACGTTCAAATTCAGGAGTACAATTGACCATGCCTAATACTTTGATCACACGTTTTATTTTGTTGAAACTCCCCAGATTTTGTTTCAAGGTGGCCAGGATGGCAAGTCCCACCTGACGTGCCGCTAATTTTCCTTCATCGATGGTCATATCTTTTCCGATCCGCCCGATGATCAACGAACCGTCTTCTTTTGTTGTACCATGCCCGGACACGTAGGCAAAATTACCAACGATCAGGAATGGTTTATAAACACCTTTTGGTGTCGGCGCGGGTGGAAGTTTAAGCCCTAATTTTTCAAATTGTTGGTCGGGAGTAGTCTGCATAAAGAATTTGCTTGTTTTCTACGACACAAAAATATCCAATATCATCACACCAATAATACCCGCGATGGCAACAATTGTTTCCATGAGAGACCAGGATTTAATGGTGTCTTTAATACTCAGGTTAAAATATTCTTTAAAAAGCCAAAAGCCAGAATCGTTTACATGTGAGAACATCAAACTGCCTGCGCCGACCGCCAGCACCATAAGGTTGGGATCCACACCCGGTTGACTCAACAAGGGCAAAACAATTCCCGCTGCAGTTAAGCCTGCCACGGTCGCAGACCCGACACAGACACGAATAACGCAGGCGATCGTCCATCCTAAAATTAAAGGATGGATATCCAATCCATTAAGTAGTGATGCAATCTCAGCGCTAACGCCGCTATCAATGAGAATTTGTTTCAATGAACCAGCACCGCCAATAATCAACAGCAGAATGGTAATGTCCTTGACGGCATCTACATAAATATTCATAATCCGCGTCATCTTCATTCCCATGCGGAGCCCTAGTGTATACGTGGCAAAAGCAAGTGAAAGCAACATAACAATCGCGGCATCGCTCAAAAACGCATTCAAGGTCTTTAGAAATCCGTCTTCAACAATCACGACCCCCAAGACGGTGGTAATCCCCAGAAGTAATACGGGTAATAGCGAAGATAAAATGCTAATCCCAAGCCCCGGCAGCTGTGACTCTGGTAACTCAGCCGATTTAAAAGTTGACAACATCGGAGCTTTAATATTTTTAACCGCCCTGGAAAATATTGGACCTGCTATGATAGATGTGGGAAATCCAATGATAATTCCATAGAAGAGTGTTGTCCCCATATCGGCCTTGAATTGGGCCACCAACGCCGTCGGAGATGGGTGCGGTGGCAAGAATCCATGTGTAACAGAAAGCGCTGCCAGGAGTGGTACACCCATATAAACCACGGGTAAATTATAACGCTGAGCAACAGAAAATATCAGCGGTATCACCAAAACAAAACCCACGTTGTAAAATAACGGTATGCCTATGATAAATCCTGTGATTAACAAAGCCCATTGAATATAGCTTGCTCCAAACAACTTCATCATTCCACTGGCGATTCGCTGCGCGGCACCACTTTCGGCAGTAAGCTTACCCAGCATCGCTCCCGCCACAACTACAATGATCAGCGAGCCAAGCATGTCGCCTAAACCTTTTTGAACCGACCCAATAATTTTAGTGGGTTCTATTCCTAATAAAAATCCAGCGAGAATGGAAACTATTAGAAAAGCCAGGAACGCATTGATTTTAAAATAAGTAATCAGTAAAACCAGGATGGCGATACAAACGAAAATGAGAATTAATGACATGAATCAGGAGGTTACGGGATTAGGCTGCCGACGAAAGTATTAAAAATAGTATTTGATAAAATACCATTTGAATAAAATGTAGATCTAAAATTTGTCCGGCACCTGGATGATGCGTATCACAATTTCATGCGGGTCACCATCTTTATCCAGCAAACTAAACCTAACCATTGGGTTATCCCGTTTGACGTGACTTTCTACGTGAATGATCTGATTATTTTCAAGATGTTTTTCTAATTCTTTTTGAAGAATGTACAACGCGTTTGCAAAATGTACTTCTAACGAACTCGGGTTGTAGGATGCGGTCTTCATTGGTTGTGATTAGAGGGTTTTGGTTTGAAGTTTCGAGTGTACACGCATTATTTACCCGAAAGAGCTTAAAACTGTTTTACCACCTTATGAGTGCAGAGGCCCAGGTAAACCCACTGCCAAAGGCGGCTAAACAAATTAAGTCATTTTCTTTGATTTTCCCTTCAGCCCAGGCCTCACTTAGCGCGATGGGGATGGATGCCGCGGTCGTGTTTCCATACCGCATGATATTGTTGTAGACCTGTGAGCTCGAAAGTCCGAGTTTGTCCTGAATATACTGACTGATACGAAGGTTCGCCTGGTGGGGGACCAATAGTGAAATATCTTCGGTCTTTAAGGAATTGGCATTTAAGGCTTCATGAATTACTTCCATGAAGCGGACAACGGCATGTTTGAAAACTTGATTGCCATTCATGAGAACTTTATACGTGGAGGTATCCAGGATCTGTTCGGGTTGCCTTTCTCCATGTGGTCTGCTGCTGCCCGGGTCTTTTACATAAAGTTCCTCGGCAAACCGACCATCAGAATGTAAATGGGTCGATAGAATTCCCGCCTTCGGACCGGCCTGGAGCACAGCCGCACCTGCTCCATCGCCAAAAATAACAGCGGTGTTTCTGCCTCTGGTCGTGATATCCAAAGCTGTGGATTGAATTTCAGCACCTACCACAAGGATCGTTTTATACATCCCCGTCTTGATAAACTGATCTGCCACCGACAAAGCATAAATAAAACCTGAGCACGCATTACGAATGTCGAGCGCTGCAATACTTCCGTCCAGGCCTAGCTCACGCTGAAGCAAAACGCCTGAGCCTGGAAAAAAATAGTCAGGGGTTATGGTGGCAAAAACGATGAAATCGATGTCTTTTTCCGAAAGCTTGGCCCGTTCAAGCGCCATACGTGCTGCTTTCGCAGACATATTGGCGACAGTATCCTTGGCAGGATCCATCCATCGACGCTGTTCAATTCCTGTTCGCTCAATGATCCATTCGTTATTGGTGTCCATTTTGTTAGACAGGTATTCATTGGTGATTACCGTTTCAGGAACGTGGTGGCCGAGCCCGACAATTTTCGAATGGAACATGGGTAAAATTTAAAAAGACTGCTAAGGTAATGAATGTTAGGGAATTGGGATTTCCACCCTTTCAAGAATTTTTGACCTCCTCGTACTTCTTACCACTTACGACTTACCTCTACGACTTACCTTTACTCACCTCGTACCTCTAAATCACGACATTCACAATTCTCCCAGGTACAACGATCACTTTCTTAGGCGGTTTGCCGTCAGTCCACTTTTGAACGATGTCGGAAGCCATCACCAATTTTTCCACATCTTCTTTCGGCATATCCAAAGCAAAATTCATTTTTGCTCTAACCTTTCCGTTGATGGAGATCGGATATTCAAAAGAACTTTCTGTGAGATAGGCTTCGTTGTACGATGGGAATGTAGCATTGAAGATCGTGTCCGAATGGCCAAGCTTTTCCCAAAGTTCTTCGGTAACGTGAGGTGCGTAGGGTGCAAGGGCAATGATCAGCGGTTCCAGTATGGATCGCTTATTGCACTTCAGTGAACTCAATTCGTTGCTGCAAATCATAAACTCACTTACTGAAGTATTGAATGAATAATGATCCACGTCGTACTCTACTTTTTTCAGAGCCTTATGAAGGGCCTTTAGTTCTGCAGGCGTAGCCTCATCGTTTGTTACTACAAAATCTCCGGTTGGCGTATGAAAGAGATTCCAGATCCTTCGCAAGAATTTGAACACGCCATCGATACCATTGGTATTCCAGGGTTTGGAAACTTCTAGTGGTCCCAGGAACATTTCATACATCCGGAGTGTATCCGCACCGTAGTTTTCAATAATGTCATCAGGGTTCACAACATTAAAATAGGACTTACTCATTTTTTCGATCGCCGCGCCACAAATGTATTTTCCATTTTCCAGAATAAATTCAGCATTATGAAAATCAGGTTTCCAATGCTTGAACACTTCGATATCCAACTCCAATCCCGTAACCATATTGACATCCACATGCAATGGATCGGTTTCATACTGATCTTTCAAACCTGCAGAAACGAAATTTGTTGGTTCCGCGAATGCGATAAACATATCGCGAATCTCCCGTGATCTTTCCCTGATTGATCAGTTTTTTAAAAGGCTCATCGAAGTTTAAATATCCCAGGTCGTGTAAAATTTTTACCCACAACCTGGCATACAATAAGTGCGCAACCGCGTGTTCGGAGCCACCAATGTATACATCTACCTGGTTCCAATAGTCAAGCGCTTTTCTACCCGCGAATTCCTTTTCGTTGTGCGGGTCGGCATAACGGAGGAAGTACCAGGCAGCGCCCGCGTGTGTAGGCATGGTGTTGGTATCGCGTTTTTTGCCAGGCTCAAAAAATACCCATTCTTTTAAGTTTGCCAACGGTCCTTCTCCCGTGCCCGCAGATTTAAAATTATTGGACTTGGGAAGCTCCAAAGGAAGTTCACTTTCCTTCATCGCATAGGGAATTTCATCGTGATATACGATGGGAAACGGTTCTCCCCAATAACGTTGGCGGCTCCACCCAGCATCGCGCATTTTGTAATTGACCTGGCGCTTACCGATACCTTTTTCTTCCAATTTCGCCACGACCACATCGATGGCTTTGTGCATGACGATCCCGTTGAGAAAATCCGAGTTTTCAAGAATGGCGTCTTTCGTGGGATTTGCTTCAACACCGTTATAGTGTTCTCCGATAATATTGGTAATGGGCAAATTAAAATGTTTGGCAAATTTGTGATCACGTTCATCGCCACATGGCACGGCCATGATTGCACCGGTTCCATAACCTGCCAGGACATACTCGCTGATCCAAACTGGAATTTTTCGGCCGTTGAATGGATTCAAAGCGTAAGCACCCGGTAAACGCCCCCGTGATTTTTTTGACTTCCGCCATACGATCAATCTCTGATCGGCTTTCAACGTACTTTAAATATTTTTCAATTTCATCTTGCTGCGAAGCGCTGGTGATTTCTTTTACTAATTCATGCTCTGGCGCTAACACCATAAAATCGACGCCAAAAATCGTATCGGGCCGCGTAGTAAATACTACCAGATTTTTTGATACATCTTTTTCAGTTTTGACTTCGAATGTGATTCTGGCGCCAACACTTTTTCCAATCCAGTTACGTTGGATTTCTTTCATGGAGTCGCTAAAATCGATTTCATCCAAACCGCTTAACAAACGATCTGCATATTCGGTAATGCGCAGGCTCCATTGACGCATTTGTTTTCTTACTACAGGAAATCCACCGCGATAACTTACGCCATTGATGACTTCGTCGTTGGCCAACACCGTGCCCAGGGCTTCACACCAATTCACGTCTGTATACGCCAGGTAGGCTAACCGGTATTGCATTAGAATTTCCTGTGTCGCCTTTTCATCAAAGGACTTCCAGTCTTTGGCGCTAAATATTTCTTTATTTAAACCAGGGACAAGAAATTTTGTGTTTGGGAATGGATGATCAACATTTCCGTCTCTTTCAAATATTTTGACCAATTCACTAATCCGTTCTGCCTTTCGCTTTTTTTCTGTTATACCAGCTATCAAAAATTTGCAGAAATATCCACTGCGTCCATTTGTAATATTTAGGATCGCATGTTTGAACTTCCCGGCTCCAGTCATAGCAGAACCCGATTTTTGCCAGTTGATTTTTGAAGTTGTGAATGTTTTGAGCCGTAGACACCGCGGGGTGAATTCCATGATCGATAGCATACTGTTCCGCAGGCAATCCAAAAGCATCAAAGCCCATTGGATGAAGTACATTGAATCCCTTCAACCTTTTAAACCGTGCGACAATATCAGAGGCGATATAACCCAGCGGATGGCCTACGTGAAGTCCTGCTCCGGAAGGGTATGGGAACATATCCAAGACATAGTATTTCGGTTTATTCGATTGATTTTCAACCTTATAAATACCACGTTGCTGCCATTCATTTCGCCATTTTTCTTCGATACGCTTGATCTCCTCTTTGCTGTAATCGGCCATGGATCGGATTATTAATAGTTTGCTTGCTATCTCAAGGCTGCAAAAATAACAATCTAAACCGTCTTTTTTCCAGTTTCAGGCGTAAGCCGCAAAAATTAGGAAGCGGATATCAACAGCTCATCCCATTGACCACACAGTTCAGTAACTCCTTTTTAGAAAGCTGGGCTGCTGCATGAATCTTTGACGTGTAATCGCCAAAGATCAGACAATGAAAATTCTACTCGCGCTACTTATTACCCTGCTGTCCTTACAAAGTTTTGCGACAGGTTAAAATATCAGGGCGAGTCGTCGAGCCCGGAGGCGATGCGATACCCGGCGTAAATGTTTTTTTGGCCGATACCTACGATGGAGCCAGCACCGATGCGAACGGCTACTTCGAATTTGAAACGCAGGAGCAAGGAAGACGATTATTGACAGCCAGATTTGTCGGGTACAAAGAGTTTATCCAGGAAATCGAAATTCAAAACGAAAATTTTGTATTCACTATAAAATTGGTTGAAACGATCAATGAGCTTCAGGCGGTAACGATCACAGCAGGCGCGTTTACTGCAAGCGACGTTGCGAGGAGAACGGTTTTTCGCGCGCTCGACATTGCTACAACGGCCGGGGCAACAGCGGACATCGCCGGTGCACTCAATACATTGCCTGGAACTCAAAAAGTTGGCGAAAGTGGAAGATTGTTCGTGCGTGGTGGCGATGGAAACGAGACACGAACATTCATCGACGGATTAGTCGTTCTTGATGCATACAAACCATCAGCGCCCAACACACCATCGCGTGGAAGATTTCTTCCCTTTATGTTTAAAGGAACAAGTTTCAGTACCGGGGGCTATTCTGCCGAATATGGACAGGCGCTTTCTTCAGCTTTAGTGTTGGATTCCAAAGACAAAGGAGAACTCACCCGTACGGATTTTGGTATACTTTCAGTCGGAGGCGATGTCGGTCATACGCAGGTTTGGGACCATGGTTCCATCGGTGGTAAAATTCAATATACTAACCTTCGGCCCTATGTCGGTCTGATCAACCAGGAAGTCGATTGGGAGGACGCTCCAGTATCATTGGAGGCGAGCACGGCCTTCAGGCAGGAGGTTGGAAAGGACGGATTATTCAAGTTCTATGGGAATTTCAATCATTCAAACTTTTCACTCTATCAACATAGTATTGATGATTACAATCAAAAGACGCGGTACGATCTCACCAATAAATACCAATACTTAAATGGGTTCTATAAAACTAGCTTAAATACGAACTGGTCTGCGCAGGGAGGGATTTCATTCACTTGCATAGACGAGAAAACACTGCTAGGAGACAACTTGATTGACGAACTTCAAAAAGGCCTCCATATTAAAACGGTTGTTCAGGGTTCGCTAACGGATCATGTGGAATTAAAATCCGGCGTTGAAATCATCAGCCGGACATATGATCAAAAATTTACCGACTGACGCTGCACAAAATCTATATTCATTTCATGAAATAGTTAGCGCCGCTTTCGTGGAAGCCGATTTGTACGCCAGCAACCGTTTTGTTGTTCGTGCCGGAGCAAGGCTTGAACACGTTAACCTTACGCGACAGTTCAGCGTGGATCCAAGACTTTCGCTCGCTTATAAATTAGGTGCTGACGGACAGGTTTCTATTGCTTATGGAAGATTCAGGCAAAGTGCCAAAGACGAATTTATCAAGGTTGATCCGTTGCTAGACGCGGAAAAGGCAAGTCATTACATTTTTAATTATCAATATGTAAAGGGTAACCGGACATTTCGATTTGAGACCTATTATAAATCCTATTCCGACCTTGTTAAATATCCTGATGATGATCCTATAACGTTAACCAATGACGGTACCGGTGCCGCTAAGGGGCTGGAGTTATTCTGGCGCGACAATGAAAGTATCAATCGCCTGGATTATTGGATCTCCTATTCGTATCTCGATACCAAGCGCAATTACCTCGATTTTCCCTATGAAGCGACACCTACATTCGCATCCAAACACAATGTGTCCATCGTTGCAAAATACTTTGTTCAAAAAATTAAAAGTCAGCTCGGCGTAACGTACTCCTTCACATCGGGACGACCCTACAACGATCCGAATACCAACACCTTTAACCAGCTTAGGACTCCGTATTATGCTGATCTCAGTTTTAACTGGAGCTATCTGCCAACCACTTCCGTGATTGTCTACTTCTCGTGTACCAATGTACTCGGCAGGGATAATATTTTCGGCTACGAATATAGTCCGGTTCCTTCGGCGGATGGTTCATTTAACAGCAGGCCGATACGTCAGCCTGCGCCGAGATTTTTATTCCTGGGAATTTTTATAACGCTCTCCAAGGACAAGTCAGTAAATCAACTACCAAGCTTGTAAACACCAATGAAAAAATCATCAAACAAAAAATTATTAAAAATCAAATTCAGAACAATTATGAAAACACGTACTATTATTTTAATCGTTAGTGTACTCACAATCTACACTAACAATGCTTTGGGTAATGATAATCAATATGCCGAAGCGATGGCCAAGAACATTCAAACGGTTTATAGTTCTCAGTCCATAGCTGAATTACAGGGAGCCGTTAATGCGCTTGAACGAATTGCGTCTGCGGAAAAAACAAAATGGGAACCCTATTACTATGCCGCCTTCGGTAATATTATGATTGCCCATCGCGAGCAGGATGGCACCAAGAAAGACACCTTCCTTGACCAGGCGATCGCAAACATCGAGAAAGCCAAAAAAATCGCAGCAAAGGAATCCGAGATCATCGCGCTGGAAGGGTTTGTTCATATCATTCGTATTACAGTGAATCCGGCGACACGTGGACAACAATATTCTGGCTTGGCGATGCAGACATTGGGTCGGGCCCTTTCACTAAACCCCGAAAACCCGCGTGCACTTGCATTAATAGCCCAGACGCAGTACGGAACAGCACAGTTCTTAGGATCACCAACCACGGAGGCATGCGCCACAAATGCTGCGGCGTTGGAAAAATTTGCCACGTTTAAATCTGAGAATCCACTCGCGCCTAAATGGGGTAAAGGGATGGCAGAGGAAACGGCTAGTAACTGTAAATGACAAATATTCAATCTGGGGATTATGGTTTGAAGTGACTTTCTTAGGGCCGTAATCCCCAACTATTAACTATTAACTATTAACTATTTCATGTCGACTTTAATAATCTTGATTTCTTCGTTTTGTCTGATTTGGCTTTTGAACAAGTATGTAGTTAAAAATTTTTTGACCGTAGGTTTACTGGGTCGTGTTGCCTTGGCTATCATGTTGCTCTTTACAGGTTCGTCTCATTTTTTCAAAACACAAGAAATGGTTCAAATGATGCCGGAGTTTCTATCCTATAGGATTCAGCTGGTTTATTTGACTGGCATACTGGAAATGGCATTCGCTGCTGGATTGCTGTTTCCTCGTTATTCCAGATGGACTAGCATTGCGTTAATACTTTTCTTTTTAGCCATACTTCCTGCTAATATTATAGGTTCATTTAAAAGAGTACACCTGGGAGGCATGGAAAATGGACCGGGCTATTTATATTTTAGGATACCGCTCCAATTTTTGTTTATCGGATGGGCGTATTACTTTGGAATCTATTTGTCGGAGAGACAAGACGCGAAAAAAGCAACTGCAAGGCAATGAGGGAAACAAGTTAATGTCATTTGCAACCTACTTAAGGAAACGTATTTCATTGTTGCCCTGGCTGATTGTGGCTGGAGTGAGCATGACGCTTTTCGTTTGCACGTCATGTCGGAGTTCAATGGAGTATTTCCTTTCCGTCTCTGCACTAACCATTACCTGTTGGGCGCTGATGTGGTTCGGCAATGAATATCTGCACGAATACCTGGACGAAAAAATTGATTGGACCAAACATCCCATTAAAAGACTGATCGTGGGACTGGTTGTTATGCTGGTGTACACCGTGCCTACCATATACGTTGTGATGAGTCTTACGGAGACGTTTTCCGACTTGAATGTTGGCGCTATTTCGAAGACAATTTACATGAGTGTGGGCATTGTATTAGTAATAACTGTCTTGTTGACGAGCCGTTCCTTTTTATTTAACTGGCGTAAGACAGCTATCGATGCGGAGAAATTTAAACGCGAAAGTACTGTTGCCAAATTTGAAACCTTGCGTAATCAGGTGAACCCTCATTTCTTGTTTAATTCTCTAAATGCGCTGACGAATCTGGTCTACGAAGATCAGGACAAAGCGGCAAAATTTATCAAGCAGCTTTCGGAAGTGTATCGCTACTTGTTGGATACACGTGATACGGAGATTGTTCCTTTAGAAGAGGAAAAAAAATTTTTGAACTCTTACCTCTTTCTTCAGCAGATCAGGTTCGGCGACAAGCTAAAACTTACAGTTTCTCTGGATGAAAAAACGTGTATGGTGGCACCATTGGTACTTCAGATGTTGGTTGAGAACGCTATCAAGCACAATATTATTTCGGACCAGTCTCCCCTAAGTATACAGATCTATATTGATGGAGATTTTATTGTAGTTGAAAACAATCTTCAGAAGAAAGAAGAGATGGTGGAGGATTCGCCGGGAATTGGACTCGAAAATATTCGAAAGCGATATGAATTCTTAACAGACAAAAAGGTCGACGTGATCGAGCGTGAGAAATTTATTGTACGATTGCCAATGATATTATACATGATCGAACGCGTGTTAATAATAGAAGATGAACCACAGGCAATAAAACGTCTGGAAACTTTGATAGCGGAGCTGATGCCTCGCGTGACAATATTAGCAAGGATGGACTCAGTCAAAGAATCGGTCAGATGGTTGAGAGAAAATTCTCCACCGGATCTCATTTTCATGGACATTCAACTTGCCGATGGGATTAGCTTTCAAATTTTTGAACAATGCCAGGTAAAATCACCCGTGATCTTCACCACGGCCTATGATGCTTATGCGCTCAAGGCATTTAAAGTTAATAGCATTGATTACATTCTAAAACCAGTGGACAAAGATGAACTGGAAGGCGCGTTAAAAAAATTAAACTCCCTCACACAGCGAAAGGACAATGCGACGGAAATGTTGGCCAATATTGGGGAAGCCGTGAGGCTGCTTACGCGAAAATACAAGACCAGGTTCGTGTTAAAGGTTGGTGAGCACCTTAAGTCGATTGAAGTAGGCGACATTCAGTACTTTTTTAGTCTGGAAAAGACCACGTTCGCTAAAATTAGCGATGGTCGCAAGCACATTTTAGATTTTACCCTCGATCAATTGGAGGACGTTCTAGATCCTCAGCAATTTTTTCGTATCAACCGAAAGTACATCATTTCTACCACGGCGATTCAAGATATGGTGAGTTATACCAACAGCCGCCTAAAGCTTGTCCTAAAGGGTTCTGACGATTCTGATATTATTGTGTCCCGTGAGCGGGTACAGGAGTTCAAAGATTGGCTTGACCGGTAAATTCGTTGTGGTTGATCAGTTTCTTCAAGTCTTCGATGTCGGACTGCTTCAACGGTTTGGTTATGAACTGAATAACGTTGGGAAAGGTGAAGGCTTGTGAGCGATCTTTAGCGCTGTTTGAGCTGGTAAGCACCACAATTTTGGACTTGGTTTTAACCAAATCTGGCAGGTCTTTGAAATTTTTTAAAAAGGAGAAGCCGTCGACCTCTGGCATGTTCAAATCCAGGAAAATGATATCAGGGGCTTGTGTGTGGGTTGCATTCCTCAACCAATTCAATGCTTCATCAGCTGATTTATACAACAATAGCTCGTTCGAGAAATCATAAACTTCCAAAAACCTTCGCTGAATAAAGAGATCGATATCACTGTCATCGATCAACACCGTCTTATCTACTAGTCTCGGCATAACTGTTTTTCAAAGGTGCATTAATAAACTTAATAAAAAAGTAGTCAAAAGGAGAAAAAATCACTTAAAATATAAATGTAGGTTTTAAAGCTTTGAAAAATATGTTAAAATTGGAACTCTAAACCTAAGCATTACCATGAAATTTACCCACGCCATTAATTTAGTTTTTAGTACCCTGATAGCCATAGGTTTGGCCTCTTGCGGGTCTTCCAGTAGCGATAAGGATAAAAACTCATCTGAATTCAAGGAAGCAGAAGAGAGCCTGAAAGAACAGATAGAAGAAGTAATCTACAATATCCCATCTCCTTCAGAAATTCCATATTTATTACAAGCTACTGGGGCCGAATTTAATGAAAGCTTGGTAAATCCACGTACAAAAGTCGACCAGTATGCCTCGCGCACCGATAAGGCAGCCCTTAATCTAGGTGTATATGCTGCGGATATCGGATATCTCAGTTCTTACGACAAAACGCAGGAAGCCATTGATTATCTGAATTCTACTAAAACATTGGCAGATAACCTCGGCATTATTGGATCGTTTGATGTCGAGATACTTCAAAAATTTGAAGCTAATATTTCGAATAAAGATTCGCTGACTCGCCTTCTTGATCGGACCATGAAGAAGGCTGAGAATTATTTGGCTGATGATAACCGGAACAAATTGTCAGCGTTGGTGGTGACCGGCAGCTTCGTAGAAGGTCTTTATGTCGCTACTGGCCTTGTTAAATCATACCCTAAAGATCTTCTTCCTGACGATTCAAGAAACCTGGTGCTTACGCCTATTATCCGGGTTGTTCTGGACCAGAAAAAATCGGTTTCTGACCTTGTGAAAATGTTGTCAAGCGTCGAGCAAACTGAGCCCGTTACAACTATTGTATCCGATTTGAAAGCCCTTGAGGCCGCGTATAATGGTTTGAACATTGAAGAACAGATTAAGAACAATAAGGCAAACCTGGTGCTTTCCGATAAGAACCTCATTGAGGTGACGACCATCGTCGAAAAAATGAGAAAAATCATTACTGAGTAATCGGTCATTATTAAACGATAATAAAAATAAGGGATTGGGATACCAGTTCCTTATTTTTTTGCCGTAATAGCATTTCCGTTATCTTAGCTATTCTGACAATAAAACCTTACGATGAGCGAACAGTTACTTAAAGCCATTCTTCGATTGTTTGCCCTAGTAGCGAAAGAGGATGAGGTAACAGATCAGGAACGCGACCAGATACGAATATTTTTGGAAGGGCACGTCAGTTATGCCTCAGTTGATTCCTATCTGAGAATGTTTGACAGTTTTATTGGAAATCTTGCTCCGAAGACGGGCGACATCGCCACTGAGGTCGGTAATGTCGACGAACTTTGCCAACAGGTAAATTCGGATCTCACCCAAAAACAAAAAATTGTTATTGTTCTGGAGATCCTCAATATCATTCAGGCTGATGGCAATATTTCGGACCGGGAAAACGAATTGGTTGACACTATTGGAAAGAATTTTAAAATCACCGCTAAGGAACTTGCTGCCATTAAAACTTTTGTCTTAGGTCAACAAGTAACTCAATTAGACCATTCGCAAATTCTTATTATAGATTCTTCGCCTCCCCAAACATTTTCTGCATTACAACATATCAGCAGGAATCATTTGAATGGCTTCGTTGCAGTTTTGTATGTCGAACAGGCGGAGTTTTATTTCATAAAATACCTGGGCGGTTCGGATGTTTATTTGAATGGTGTACCGGTGAAGTCAGGACGGATAACGGTTCTTGCAGTAGGCAGTATGTTGCGTTGGGAAAAAGATGAGCCGGTATATTATGGCGATATTCTGAACCGATTTAAAAAGTTCGGTCAATTTCCGAGACTTTCGTTCGAAGGGAAGAATATCAGCTTCCAATTTAAAAATGGCAGGCTAGGGTTGAGGAGTGTCAGCTTATCAGAAGAATCCGGCAATCTAATCGCATTAATGGGCGGCAGCGGTGCAGGGAAATCCACACTGCTGCACGTACTCAATGGCTCGGAAAAACCCTCAGAAGGACAAGTATTAATCAACGGAATTGACATCCATAAAAATCCAGAAAAAATTGAAGGTGTCATTGGCTTTGTGCCACAGGATGACCTACTGATCGAAGATCTGACGGTATACCAGAATCTATATTTCGCTGCAAAACTTTGCTTCACCAATTTATCAGAGTCAGAAATTAATGCGCTGGTGGTAAAGGTTCTGGAGGATCTAGGCCTCACCGAAACCAAGGACTTGAAAGTGGGATCACCGCTGCAGAAAACCATCAGTGGTGGTCAACGAAAACGCCTGAACATTGGACTGGAACTATTGCGTGAACCTGCGGTCCTTTTTTGTGATGAACCAACGAGTGGGTTATCCTCCCGTGATTCAGAAAATATCATCGACTTACTCAAAGAACTGTCGCTAAAGGGAAAATTGGTTTTTGCTGTCATTCACCAACCTTCATCAGACATTTTTAAGATGTTTGACAAGCTTTTGATTCTCGATACCGGCGGTTACCAGATTTACTACGGAAATCCTGTCGACTCCATCGTTTATTTTAAGAAAAGCATTAATCTGATCAATAGCGATGAGGGCGAATGCCATGATTGCGGGAATGTGAACCCAGAACAAATATTTAACATCATCGAGACGAAGGTGATAAATGAGTATGGGCATTTTACGAACGAGCGAAAAATTTCGCCGGACCAATGGAACGCTATATATAAGCAGAAACACAGGCCGTTCTCGGTAGAAACATCAAAGGAGGTTCCTCACTCGACGCTGAATATCCCGACGCGATTAAAACAGGCCCATCTGTTTTCATTGCGTGATGTCCAGGCAAAAATTCACAATCGCCAGTACATGATTATCAATTTGCTGGAAGCTCCTGTGCTGGCGTTTATTCTTGCATTTATAGTACGCTACTACAATGAGAATGATAAATTTTTAGGTGAATATGTTTTTTCTAAAAATTTGAATCTTCCGGCGTACTTATTCATGAGCATTATAGTTGCATTGTTCATGGGGCTTACGGTTAGCGCTGAAGAAATCATTCGCGATCGGAAAATTTTAAAACGGGAAGCTTTCCTGCATTTGAGTCGAAGCAGTTATATCGTTTCAAAGATCTCCATTCTCTTCCTTTTATCGGCCATTCAGACGTTCACATTTGTATTGGTGGGAAACCTGATTTTGAAAATCGAAGGAATGTTCTTGCAACACTGGTTTATTTTGTTCAGCACGGCCTGTTTTGCCAACCTGCTAGGTTTAAATATCTCATCAGCGTTTAATTCAGCCGTGACAATTTATATTCTTATTCCATTGTTGCTGATACCGCAGTTAATTTTGAGTGGCGTGGTTGTGAAATTCGACAAACTAAATCCTCGAATTGGTAATTCAGCCACGGTACCTTTTGTTGGCGACCTGATGACGTCTCGTTGGGCGTTTGAAGCGGCGATGGTGTCGCAGTTTAAAGACAATGATTTCGAGCGGCAGTTCTACTTGTACGATAAGATCATGGCCAATTCCGATTACAAAAAAGTTTATTTTATCCCAGAGGTCGAAACGAAACTTCAATATTGTCTCAATCATTTCAACTCCAACGATGAAAGCATCAAATCAAAAGTCGTTGAGGACTTGTTGATTGTTAAACGTGAACTTTCAAGGGAACTGGAAGAAACACGACAGAGCCTTTCAGCGATGGATAATCTCGCCGTTGGGAAATTTGATTCAGCGACTTATAATCAGGTTTCACGGTACCTGGAAAGTCTAAAGAAATTTTATGTCAATCGATATAATGCTGCCGATCACAAGAAGGAAGAAGTTATTATGAGTCTGACTAACACGCCAGAAAAGACTGCGCTCTACAACAGATTTAGGGAGGCGTACCACAACGAGGCAATTACCGAGTTGGTTAAAAATCTAACGGAGACTCACCGGATCATTGAAAAGGATGGTAAGCTTATTCAAAAAATTTATCCGATTTATAAAGATCCGGACCCTGACCATGCCATTGACTTTGATGCCCAATTTTACATGCCGGCGAAACATTTTATGAGGAATGATATCGATACGTTCTATTTTAATACTGCAGTAATTTGGTCGATGACCATTGTGTTAGCCCTTGCGTTGTATTTTGATATCCTACGAAAAATTATTGAAGGAATCGGGAACCTGTCTAATCCTTATAGGCGAAAATAATTTGAGAAAAGATGTTTTTTGCGCTTTCCAAAATATTGAGTTTTTTGTTTTTACCGCTTACTCAGGTTTTTGTTTTTTTTGTCCTTTATGTATTTGTGAAGAAGCAGCCCTGGAAAAAATATTTTTTTTGGGCTGGGTTTGCGCTGTTGGTCCTTTTCTCTAACGACTTTACCTCCAACGAAATAATGCGGATGTGGGAAGTGGATCCCAAACCATTTAATGAAATTCGGCCGCATGAAATAGGGATCGTACTGACTGGAACCACCATACCGTTTCTTCAGCCTGATGACCGGGTATATTTTCAACGCGGAGCAGATCGCGTCACGCATACCATTCAGCTGTACAAACTAGGATTGATAAAGAAAATTTTGGTGAGTGGTGGGAGTGGCAGGCTGCTCAGGCAAGCGATGAACCTGAGGCCAATAAATACAAAAAGGTAATGCTAATGGCGGGTGTCAATGAGTTAGATATTATCATCGAAAATAAAACACGCAACACCTATGAGTCGGCGGTTGCAGTGAGAAAAATCTTGGATTCCCTGCATTTCAAATCTGAGGATTGCCTCTTGATCACTTCTGCATTTCATATGCGGCGATCAATGGCTTGTTATCGCAAAGCGGGGTTGACGTTAGAACCATTTAGTACTGACTTTTATGGAGTTGCTGATAAACCATTTATACCTACAGTTTTTATTCCCAGTATTCAAGGTTTTATTATTTGGGAAAAACTTTTTAAAGAATGGACCGGTTTCGTTGCCTATAAAATTGCCGGATATATTTAGTAAATTCATTTGCTAATTGAATTTATATGAAAAACTGGATCCCCTTCAGACTTTTATTTGGATTGCTATTGTTAATGCCAGGCTGCACGCCTACAGAGAAGAAGGAAGCTTCGGAAAATGAAATAGTGGCCCTTGCGCCTGATGATTTTAAGTCCACGCTTGCCTCAAAACCCGATGCCGTTCTTGTAGATGTGCGTACTCCCGATGAATTTTCAGAAGGAATTATTGAAGGTGCAATCAATATTGACTTTAAGGATCCTTCTTTTGGTGAAAAAATTAATGCCCTTGACAAGAGCAAACCATATTTTGTTTACTGTCTTTCAGGTAAACGCAGCGGCGACGCAGCAAAACAAATGGACTCACTCGGTTTTAAGAGCATTTATCTGCTCAAGGGTGGTTATAAAGATTGGAAGAATGCGGGATTGGAAACGGCGCGTCCGTAAAATCTATTTTTTTTAGCGCCGCGCAAAATCCAGCGGCCAATACAAGAGCTGTGCCGAGTGGTAAATTGTTATGCTTCACTTTTACTCCTGAGTGGTTAAATAATAAGCCGCGCGCTTCAAACCTTATTACCTTAGTAACTTTGAAAGCATGACAAACAACCTTATTACATTATTGCCCGGGAATTTTAATTTGATGAGTTGTCTCGGATAAGTAATAAGTTCTGTAGTTAAGCAAAGCAGTTACTATTACTAAGGTAATAAGGTTAGTGGCTAAGAACTTTTCAGCAGGCCCTAACTACTTATCCCAAACTTAAATACAGTCTGTTGATGATATGTCTCGCCTGGGGATAATAGCGTTGAGGGAAATTCAGGGTGGTTCGGTGAGTCAGGGAAATGTTGAGTCTCCAGACAGAAGGCTGATCTATATGGATATGTTTTTCCAGATTTTCCTTTGTCAGTAGAGTCTAAAAAATTTCCAGTGTAAAGCTGCATGCCCGGTTCGGTTGTCCATACTTCCATTTTTCTTTTGCTATCTGGGTCAATGGCGGTAGCGGCATGGGAAAGCTCACGACCTTTTTTATTGAGTACCCAATTGTGATCATAGCCTTTTCCAAAATCAAGTTGTTCGTCATTCTGATCGATTCTGGAACCGATCGTTGCAAACTTCCTGAAATCAAATGGAGTACCTTCAACATTTCTTAATTCGCCTGTAGGAATTAGCCATTGGTCAACTGGCGTCATACGATCGGCGTTGATCATCAATTCATGGTTGAGAATATCGCCATTTCCTTCTCCTGCCAGGTTGTAAAAATTGTGCTGCGTCAGATTTACAACGGTTGGCCGATCTGTTGTAGCTTCATAGTCAATGATCCATTCATTATTATTGGAAAGAATATACGTCACTTTTGCTTGTACATTGCCAGGGTATCCGTCTTCTCCATCCGGACTCCAATATTCGAGCAGCAACGCTGTTTCGTGTTTTATTTCAAGGGGAGTCAATTTCCAGTTACGATGGCTAAACCCTGTTCCGCCGTGCAAATGATTGACTCCGTTGTTGATGGGCAATTGATAATGTTGGTTGCCAATGGACAAGTTTCCCTTCGAAATACGGTTCGCATACCTGCCAATCAATGCACCAAAATGCGGGTGACCTCCAATATAATCCTGTGGAGTGTCGTGACCTAATACGATGTCCCCCAGCTTTCCATTTTTGTCTGGTACCTTTAGCGTGATAACCCTTCCACCAAAATTGGTGACCGTCATCTCAAGTCCGTTTTTATTTTTCAGCGTGAGGACTTCTCCTTCAGGATTATTGAGTTTCGTCATGGAATTAAAAAAATTTGGACGACGAAAAAAAGTAAAATTCCATAAAGTAGTAAGCATAAAGCGTAAAGCAAAAAGCTAAGCGCGCAAAGCTTTTGGCTTTCAGCTTTCTGCTTTAAGCTTGCTAAGGAATTGGTAACCCCGTGGGCTTGTATTTACTGATATTTGTCAGGGGTATGCTCGAGCCAAATTTCGTGTTAATCGCTTCAATGAAAATATTGGAGAGGTAAGCATAGCCGCGACTATTGGGATGAACTCCATCTTCTGAGAAGATGCCCGTAGGTGGATCAATGAGCGGCGTGATGGCGACGTTGTTAATCACCAAAAGTCTTTTGCCGTTATGAAATCCGTAAACGCTTTATCCACATCTGCAAGGGCGAGTCGGGTGGGATTGCCATCTGCGATGCTTTTAACCGTTGCATTAAATGAAGCACGCGCTGTCTCGATGGCAATAATTTCCGTTGGGATAAGCGCGTATTGATCACCCAACGGTACGGTTACGCCATTTATTTTAGTTGGATCTCCACCTACGGCGTACCCAACACTGTTCCCGTGCTGAGAGGAATGATATCGGTGCTTTTTGTTTGTCTCGCTCTTGCGTAGGGTAGGAGCGCAGCGGCCGGCCCTTGCCATATAGGGGGACAAATCTGTAAGCGTCTCGTCAGATATTAAAATCGGATTTGATCCTGCTGCATAAGTCAATGTTCGAGCCGTCTTTTCCGCCTCCGTAATGAGGCCGTTAGCTGCCATTTGCGTTAAAAATCCATTGTAACCATTGGCAAGGGCGGTAGTAACCGTTGCCGCTGTAGCGGCATCCAGGGGAATAGGATTCCATGCCACCGCTCTGAAGTGCGGCATTGCAAAAATGTTAGGGAAGTTGCCCACGACACCTTTAAGTTAGGATTGGAAGCAAGAAGAGAGCCCACTGCAGCAGCATATTGGCCATCAAAGCCATTGGGTAGGGGGCCCGTTGGCGTGAGGGGTGCCTTGGTAGGATCACCGCCAAAAGCAGCATGTAAAAAGAAATCATCAAGGCCTAACCAAAACAGAAAGAATGTGCTACCTGTAGCGGCCGCGTCACCAATGATTGTAGAAGTTCCTGTGCCAGGATATGCAAGTCTGCCATAGAATGGATTAAATCGTGGATCCGTGCCTGCGCCAGCCCAGTTACCGGTTTGTGGAATTAGCGATTGCCCTAAGAGAACAGCGGGCACTGCGAAATTATTTAACGCGCTTTTTGGTCCTGTGTAAATAAAGGCTGGATTGACGGCAGGATTGGGAATTGCGCGCTACGTTTGATACCTGAGGCGTTGGTCTCGGTGGTGTCCCCTGCAGTAACATTCTTCCTAATACAGTACCGCCAGCGGTGGGGTTAGGTGTTATGAACAGATTGAAGCCCAACGGCGTATTTATATTGGGTTGCGTGAACGTACTGCTACCACCGACACAGGCAAATTGTTTATTTAAGATTGCAGCCAATGAGTTGGCCTGTCCGTCATCAAACAAAGCACCTGCCTGCACACCTGCCACGAGGGAATTGCCGATGGCAACGAACTTCGTGAAGTTGGCCGAGCCTGCACTTCCCTCGCAAGGATCAGGCGTGAGGTTCGTCATATCCGGATCTGCTGGTGTCGTTTCAATAAGTTCTTGTTCACATGCGCCGATAAGCAACAGGGCAATTGCAAGCAGGATGTATTGTAGCTTTTTCATAATGTCTTCCTATTTCAATTATTTGAAAAATTCATCAAAGGTGAGGGAGATGTAGTATTGTTGGCCAACGAAAGGTCCTCCGAGATTCGTGCGGTAGTCACTGCCAAACAGATTCGATCCACCGAGCTTGGCGATGGTTTTGAGCGAAGTGATTTTGTAACTAACCATCGCATCGAACACGCCAAATTCTGGAACAATCCAGTCACCGAAATCAGATTGCCATAAGAATTCATCCTGCCACCGGAAGTTGAGGTTGAACCCTAAATTCTTGGTTAGTTTACGGTTTCCAATACCGATGTTGAATTTATTTTCAGGTGTATTAAATTTGGCGCGGAATGTACTGCCGTCCTCCTGCTTAGAGTCAAACGTGGCGTAGTTGTAGTTTCCATTAATCGAATATCCTTTGCCAAAATTGTAAGTCAATCCGAGGCCAATGCCCGTGGAGGTTACATCTTCGGGGGAATTACGGTAAGGAGAGTAGATCTTACCAGGCGCATATGTCAACTCCCTGATGAACGGTCTGAAATTTTGCGGCAACATCGTCGCCTCCGATAAAATCCGTATATGACGTATAGTAAAAATTCAAATCAACAATGAAGTTTTGAGAAAGCAATCCCTTATAGCCCAATTCGTAGGACTCCAATCTTTCCGGTTTTACATATTCGACATAATCTTCAACCAACAAACTTGGATCTCCGCCAGTAGGGGTACCGTCGGCCTGCTAATATGCCGCCGGAAGCGCGAAACGCATCGTACGATGTTCTTGTCCACGCGCCACCCTCATGAACCCCATATCTTTCAGCATTGTCTTTTGCACTACCAAGCAACGTGTTTATACCAGCCGGGAAAAAGATGTATTGCGCCTGGGTATCTGGATTTCGAAATCCGGTTTGGAAAGAGGCGCGAATATTATGATTTTGGCTAAACGTGTAAACGGCGGAGATACGCGGTGTGATTCTTCCTTCAAAATTTTGATTTTTATCGAAGCGGATCGATCCGGTAAGTTTCAAAGCTTCGGCAATGGTTTTCGAGATTTGTGTATAGAGTCCAAACTCATCGATATTAATTCTTTCAAAGTTGGTGCCATCGTCTGGGTCTTCGTTAAATATCGTTCCATCTGAGAATAAACTGTATTGTCTGAAATTTCCGCCAACTTGTATTTCTGCAAATTGGATCTGATCAGCAAAATTGTAATTAAATTCGGCATGGTACAGCCTTGACTGGTCTATGAATTTTGCACCCGGCGGCTGTCGTTGAAAATAATTATTACGAACGCTTCTCGAGCATTTCATTAAATTGTGGGCTCCCAACGGCTGGTCTATCTCTATCTGCAAAAGCCCGGGCCGCCTCGTGGTTTCCGCCAGCGGATTCCCTGATCGCATAAAATATCCTTGCATTGCCAGCGTATATTCCTGGGCCCACTGGGGCGACGGTTTGATGCCCTCATTTAGATATGTCCCCTAGTGCTCCCATGTTGTAGGAATCTCCTGCGTCCGTCATTGTCACGTACCCTCTAATGAAGAAGTGGTCGGATCGTAATTCGACTTTATGAAATTGCTGCGTAAAATCCCTTAACGCATACTTTTGCGATCCTTGATAAACTGAACTTCCTCCGCCGTAGCGGTAATTATATAAAGCTTCCAGATTATCATTAATGCGATAATGAAGGGCTACGTCCCCTTTAATACTTTTCGCATCATAGTTATCCACAAGGTCTTCTTCTTTCCAGCCCGTGCGATGGATGACTCCAACATTGGGTACCGGAACGGCTAGTTCAAGTTCATCGCCATACAGATTAACACCGTCAAAATCTTTTGAACGGCTAAGGTCTACGTCTGACTCTGGATTATTTATATCAGTTCTATAATCGTTTCCATGCCAATCCTCGGCCAGCATATAGGCGAAGTTCACTTTGAACGCAAACTTGTTATTAAATGCTTTGGCGTAACGGGCATTGAAACTATAAAAGGGATAAGATTCTCCTTGTGCATCGGACGT
The DNA here is from genome assembly GCA_963846745.1 of uncultured Bacteroidota bacterium. Taxonomy (GTDB): domain Bacteria; phylum Bacteroidota; class Bacteroidia; order Cytophagales; family Cyclobacteriaceae; genus Chryseolinea. Next base: position 109,707 of record CAWJXE010000014.1, read on the forward strand.
TGTAAGGCCTCCTTTAATTTGAGCACTAAGACCCTGGTATTCAAACGGGCTTTTGCTATTCATTAAGAGTACTCCGTTAAATGCATTGGGGCCATACAGTGCGGAAGCTGTTCCAGGAAGTAGTTCCATACTCTCCGTATCCAATTCACCAATGCCTACAATATTGCCGGTGGGAAAATTTAGCAATGGGGCCTGGGTATCGATACCATCTACCATCTGTACAAAACGCACGTTGGCGATAGTAGCAAAACCTCGGGTGTTGATCTGAGGAAAGTTTAAGCTGCTGGAAGTAAATTGAACGCCTTTTACATTGGCAAGGGCGTCATAAAAATCTGGCGCCGGCGTTTGTCGGATCGTAAGCAGGTCGAGTTTTTCTACCGTTACAGGGGATTTTAAAATACTTTCTTCCACCCGTGAAGCAGAAACCACTACTTCCTGTCCCAGGATGGTTTGTTCTTCTAATTTTATGTCCAGGCCTGATGTATTCGCATTTGTTATTTCTATTTCCTGGCTTCTATATCCTACAAAGGATAAGACAAGTGTCAACGGAGGCGCATCGTTGACGGTAAGGCTGAAAGCACCATTTGTATCGGTGATGGTACCCAAAACTCTTCCCTTAACAATAATATTTACGCCTGCTAGTGGATCGCCGCTAACGCCATCTGCCACCTTGCCGGAAATGGAAGTTTGAGCATATGATCCGACGACTCCGCAGAGAAAAATGAGTCCGGTGAATAATGAATTTTTGTAAAAATTCTTCATACAGTCTAGATAAGGTTTGTTTAAGGAGGTAGTCAGCGCAAAATAGTATGCATACCGAGCTTCTTATCAGAAAAGTACAAAAAATTATGAAAAAACAAACGTTTGATTAAAACGGAAATTGGGTATTTAGCCTTTTAGATGCTTCACCAGTCGATCGCAAAGAGCGTTTATCTCGCTGGACATGAACTCGTCTTGTGTAGAAGTCAGGATACTTTGGGCGATGCCTCCAAGACATTCAACATGAAAGCGCTTCATGTCCTCTATGGGCATATCCTTTGCCCAAAGGTCGATCCGCAACGTATTTTTTTGCGTATGGTCCCACAGTGCAACGCTGATTGATTTGGTCTCAGAAAGCCCGGGCTCGGGCTTGCCCGTAGCTTCCCAAAAAATTTTTTCAGGTACATTATTTTCGTCTAATTCTACGGTAAAATTGATCGTCGATTTTTTCATGGCCGCAAGTTAATACGCGCGTTTGATTAAGTTTCTAGTTTGAAGTTTGAAGTTTCGAGTTGCCGAATAATCCAGGTTTTTATTTTTTGGCTGTTTTTTGGAGAGGTTGACCTATAAAGCTAGAATACAAGACGTCACGACAAGCGTTTCTGTGCCATTAGCACAAATTCATTCATAGCATCTGGGTTCCTTAACGACCCCGCGCTTATTACTTTATAGGGATCTTTGCCCATCAAGACTTTTTTCACCGGGGCTTCCGTTTTCTTTCCACTGATGGTATAGGGAATGTCTTTGACCGCAATAATTTCATCGGGCACGTGTCTGGGACTATAATCTGCGCGCAGCGTCCGATTGATTTTTTGTTTGATTTCCTCCGTGAGTATCCTGTTGTCTTTCATCATGACAAACAAAGGCATCCAAAAACTACCATCCTTTTCTTCGATGCAAATGATTAAGCTGTCCTTCACTTCTTCGATTTTATCGAGCGCGCGATAAATTTCACTGGTACCGATCCGCACACCTGCACGGTTTAGCGTGGCGTCTGACCTTCCATAGATGATCACACCATGATGCTCGGTAATTTTAATCCAATCCCCATGACGCCATACGTTTGGATAAGTTTGAAAATAACTTTCGTTGTATTTTTTGTATTCTGGATCATTCCAAAAATAAATTGGCATAGAAGGCATGGGATTTAGGATCACCATCTCACCGACTTCCCCAACTATTGCCCGGCCTTCTTCGTCGAATGCCTGGAGGTTACATCCTAACGCGCGGCATTGAATTTCACCTGCATGTACCGGCCACGTTGGATTTCCCCCCACAAATGCGCTGCAAACATCGGAGCCTCCACTCATGGATACCAGCCAAAGGTCTTTTTTTATTTCACGATAAACCCAATGGAACGCTTCCGGCGGTAGCGTGCTACCCGTTGAACTAATGGAGCGGAGAAAAGACAAATCAAAGTTTTTGGCAGGATGGAGATCTTCCTTGATGTTTGCTAAAAGGTAAGCAGCGCTGGTGCCGAAGTGGTGAATGTGTGCGTCCTCGGCGAATTTCCACAGCGCATTCAGATCGGGATATGCAACACTGCCATCGTATAACACCATCGTTGCTCCCGCCAACAAACTTCCATGGATATAATTCCACATCATCCAGCCTGTGGTGGTGTACCAGAAACATCTTTCGCCTGGTTTAAAATCATTGTGGAACGCTCCATATTTTAGTTGTTCCAACAAAATACCGCCGTGGGAATGCACGAATGCTTTTGGCAATCCAGTCGTTCCTGAAGAATATAAAATCCAGAGGGGATGAGAGAAGGGGACGCGAACAAATTGAAGGGCTCCGGCCTTATCGCCGGTAACGGAATGCCACGTAACGACAGGTTTGTCCCAAAATTCGCCGACGGGATTTTCGGAAATTAAAATGACTTTCTCCAACGTTGGCAGACTTTTTATCAACTCCTCAATCACTGAAGTTTTATCATACGATTTGCCACCATAGTTGATATCGATCAGTGGCAATCAACACTTTGGGATTTGTTTGAGCAAAGCGGTCAAGAATAGCAGCGGTACCAAAATCCGGCGAACAGCTCGACCATATTGCGCCTAATGATACCGTGGCAAGCAAAGCAACTGTGGCCTCAGGAATACAAGGTAAAAGGGCCACAACCCGATCGCCAGAAGCAATCTTCCAGTTTCTGAAGTGTTGCTGCAGAGAGGCGGTTTTACTTTCAAGTTCTTCCCAACTCATTTCGTTGATGTTGCCTAATTCAGTCTTGAAGACAATGGCAGGGCGTTCGTGGGTGAAATTTCTGAAAATATGTTCGGCGTAATTCAGATTTACCCCTTCAAACCAGGAAACATGGAATTCTTTCTGTTCTCCAATAATGGAACGATAGTTCCCGTCATGAAGGATGTCAAAATATTCCCAGATGGATTCCCAAAAATAATCGAGGTTATCAACTGACCATTGCCAAAGTTGGTGATAGCCATCAAATGACAATTTTTTATTTGTCGCCAGCCACCGCATGTAATGGGTAAGGTTAGCTTGTTCAATAAATTCTTTTGAAGGCGACCACAACATGCGAAGTCCGTTATCAGTTATCAGTTATCAGTTATCCGTTATCAGTTAACCGTTATCCGAAGGATCGTGTGAGAATTATTGATTGAAGATAGAGATATTCACATTTTTAAGCTACGAACTTTATAAATCGCTCACCGATTAACGGATAACGGATAACGATCTATAGAGTCCGTTGACAACAATCTTCAACGCTTCCTCCTTATCCAAATGAAGTTGCTTTTTCAGTTCTTCGAGATCGTTAAACTTAATGTCCGTTCGGATGAGGTGGTGAAAGGATATTGTTAAAGAGTCCCCGTATATGTCTTTATCAAAGTCGAAAATATTTACTTCAATGTTACGCTTGATCCCATTCACCGTGGGTCGGTTTCCAATGTATAACATTCCATTAAAGTGCCGGTGACTGTAGTCAATGGTAACAGCATAGATTCCATCTGCAGGGATGAGTTTGTAAAAGGTATCGATCTCGATATTCGCAGTCGGGAAACCAAGAATTCTTCCTAGTTTATCGCCCATCACTACCCGGCCCGTAATGGTGTAGGGGTGACCTAAAAAATGGCTGGCCGTTGCTATATCCCCTGCCTCGAGTGCCATTCTTATTTTTGTCGAGCTGACGCCTATATGATCAACATCTTGTCGTGGAATTTCTTCAACCTCAAAACCATATTTGGGCCCATTGCGTCTGAGCTGCTCAAAACTACCCTCGCGATTTTTTCCAAAATGATGATCATGTCCGATGACGAGCGTCTTGGTTCCAATCGTATCGACTAAAATCTGGGTAATGAACTCTTCCGATGTCAACTGAGAAAACTCCTTTGTAAACGGTATTCGGACCAAATGATGAATACCCTGGGCCTTGAGTAACTCTGCTTTTTCTTCGAACGTATTTAATAATTTCAGCGATGTGTCCTCAGGATGTAAGACCAGTCGAGGGTGCGGCCAATAAGTAATTACAACGGTTTCACCATTTGCCTTGAAGGCAATTTCCCGAAGTCTGGCGAGTATCTTCGAATGTCCTACGTGAACGCCGTCAAAGGTGCCACTCGTAACAACAGCATTGGTTAGCCTTACAAAATCTTCAACTCCATGGTATATTTTCATGCTAACATTGAGATTGGAATTTTAATGTTAATGAATGTCTTTCAAAAGTTTTTAAGCATCGTGTAGCATAGAACTTTACACTTCAATTTGATCTATCGATACAGCATCCTCCAGTCTGAATTTTCCAATACGAGTCCTGCACAGGGCGGATAGATACGCGCCCACCTGCAGATGAGCGCCAAAATCACGTACTAAACTCCGAATATACGTCCCTTTGGAGCACGCAATGCGAAAACTTACTTCCGGCAAATTTATTTGTTCAATTTCAAATGCGTTAACTGTAACCTCACGTGCAGTTAACGTTATTTCTTTTCCCGCCCTGGCAAATTCATAGGCGCGCTTACCCTTGATTCGGATAGCGGAATGTTGGGGTGGGAGTTGTTGGATATTTCCTAAGAAGATGCTGGTGGTCTTGTAGATCATCTCCGGAGTAATGTGATCGATATCTTTCTGTTCACTGACCGGTGTTTCCAAATCGTGCGACAAGGTCGTTTGACCGAGAATAAATTTTCCCGTGTATTCTTTTTCCTGACCCATGAATTCTTCTATTCTCTTCGTCATTTTCCCAACGCAAATAATCAACAAACCTGTCGCTAAGGGATCCAGGGTTCCGGCATGCCCAATTTTTTTAGTCTTTAGTTTATATCGCAGTTTGTTCACGACGTCAAACGACGTCCAGTGTAACGGCTTGTTGACGAGTAAAATTCGGCCAGGATCTTCGGATGGTTCCATTATACGATGGAAAGTCCAACGCCCATGTAATAGAGTATCAGGATGACGATGCCAACAAGAATGCGATAGTATCCGAAAATTTTAAATCCATTTCTTGTCAGGAAGCTGATAAACGATTTAATCGCGAGAATGGCAACGACAAAAGCGACAATGTTCCCGATGACAAGTAACATTATCTCACTCGATCCAAAGGACCCTCCGCCATCATAAAATTTATACATTTTATAAATCGTAGCAGCAAACATCGTTGGTACTGCTAGAAAAAAGGAAAATTCTGCTGCAGTTTTCTTGTTAAAATGCTGCGTCAATCCTCCAATAATCGTGGCTGCGGATCTTGATACACCAGGGACCATAGCAATGGTTTGAAAAAATCCGATCTTAAGGGCAGATGGATAGGTAACGGCCTGGTCATCGTATTCCTCGTTTTTTTGAAAGATCCTATCGACAAACAAAAAGAAAATTCCTCCGGCGATAAGGGCGTATGCAACGACATCCACACGCTCCAGCAACGCATCGATCTTATCGTTAAATAAAAAACCAATAACAGCTGCGGGGATAAAAGCCACTATCAGCTTCAAATAAAAATTGATAGTCTCTTGCCACGAATCTGATTTGGGAAGAAATTTTTTCCAATACAAAACGATCACCGATAGGATCGCTCCAAATTGAATGGCCACCGTAAACATTTTTGTAAAAGGGTCGGAGGCGATGCCCATCAATGACGATCCGATGATCATATGCCCGGTAGAGGAGATGGGCAAAAATTCTGTAATGCCTTCAATGATGGCTAATAAGATGGCTTGAATGATAGACATGCAAAATGTATTTTAGAAATGCTCGAGCTAACGCAAAATGGGGAGCTCATTTGGTCGGCTTTCGGAGAATGGCAAGAATTTCTATAATAAATCCAGCCATAACGATGATGGGTCCAAGTGTTAGTCCTAGAAACCCGAAGCCGTGGGGTTCGCTGTCCGAGGACATGATCACAAATCCCACCACTAAGGTGACCACTCCGATGATCATCCACTGGTAATTCTTTTTGCCGAAAGGAAGTTTACTTTCCATGTAGTTTGAAATATTAGTATAGTTCGTCTAGTGACATCTTTAAATACTTGTGAATCGAGAAAAAAGTACTCAACGTTGCAACGAGTATTCCCATCAGGGAGAGGCCCGCTAACAATGTGAGAAAATGTTCCTGATTGTGCAGCAGTGAAAGGTCGGTAATTCTCTTTTGTGCATAAATCGAAAATCCCCATAGAAGAATTGAAGCTACAACGCTTGATAGCAGACCATAACCGACCGCTCTTACTAAAAAAGGACGTTGGATAAACCATTTTTTTGCACCGACCAGCTGCATGCTGCGAATTAAAAAACGTTGCGAAAATAAAGCAATTCGCAGTGTGCTGTTCACCAATAAAAAAGTAATGACAATGAGTAAAATGGCTAAAATCAAAAGCGCCACTGAAATGTTGGTGAAATTTTTATTCACTTCGTCAAATAAATGTTTTTCATAGGTGGCTTCAATCACGCCATTTATATTTTCCAACTCAGCCTTCACTTTTTTCAAACTCACCGTATCCTGAAAGGCGGTTGCAACCTTCACGATGAACGCATCTTTTAATGGATTCTCCCCAAGAATTTCTTTGTAGTCACCGATTTGTTTGATGAGATCCTTTTCGGCGTCTTCTTTGGAAATGAAGGTGATGGCATTTTCGGTTTGAGCAACAAATTTTTTGCCCCCGATGGTACGTTCCAGCTGATTCCGTTGCGTTTCTGTCAATGTACTTTTCAAGAATACTTTAACATTGAGGTTATCACGGACGATCTTTCCGAATTGGTTTGAATAAATGAGCAGATTGCCAAACAAGCCAAGGACAAAAAGCGCTAAAGTGATACTGGTGACCACGCCAAGCGCGGGGTAACCTCCTAATTTTTTTTTATGTGCTGATCGCTGCATTCCGTTAAAACGCCCAAAGTTAGGAGAAAATATTTAACGAAACAGGCGGATACCGGTGAGATGATTTCCTGGAAAATAAAAAGGCCCGGGTATTCGCCAGGCCTTTTTCTCATAAATGCTCTGTTATCTGGCGCCTCGATAATCTTTCAGCTTTTTAAGAAGCGAAGGATCATTTATAGGGGCCAATGGTTTGATGGTTTCGTTTTCTTCGTTTAACAGGTAATAGCTGTCTTTATAATATAAGAAGACGGTGCGTTTGTTGCCGCTGAAAAACTCCATGATCTCATACAGGTTCTTTTCAAATGTTCCGTAGAGATACAGCTTACCATTTTTGAACTGATAATGGAAATTGTATTTCTTGTTACTGTTATCAGTTTCGACGACGATCGATGATTTACTTAGCGGAGACGATTCTGATGTCTTGGTTTCTGGCCTTGCAGCAGATGACTCAGTTTCTTCGCTAGGATCGAAGACATCCAAAGGAGCAGGTCCCTTAGCTTCCTCGTTAGCTTTAGCGTCGCTAGAAGCCTGCGGAATCTCCGCATCATTCTTTTTATTTTCAGCAGGAGGACTACCGACTTCGTCTCCGAACGATTTTGGTTCACCGGTGAGCAGGACTTTCCTGTGTCGATGTTTCTTCTTCCTGTGGTTCGACGATTTGTGGTAGCTGTGAAGTAACTTCTTCTTGTTTAGTTACAGGTTGATCTGCAACTTTATCCTCATTGCTTGTATAGAAATATATACCTGCGCCGATCACTGCCAACGATCGCTACGCCTAATGTCATCTGTGTCACGAATGAAGTTCCTGTCGGTTCAAGCGCCGACGCCGGAACGCTATTGAACATAGTTTTTAATTCCTTTATCCGTGCTTCGCGGATTTTCTCTACGACCCTTTGTTGAAGATTAAATTCATTTTGAAGGGACGTATCGGATGCCAGCTTTTTTTCAAAAGCCGCTCGATCCTGAGCCGTTAGCCTGTTGCCAACGTACTGGTCGAGTAATTCTAAATCTTTTTCTGAAGCCATAATTTCCTAATCTAAAAAATCCTTCTCAGAATACTGAGCTTTCACCAAATCATCCAATTTTTTCTTGCACTTATACTTTTTCGTCTTTGCAGTATCGGTGTTTGCAAACCCGAGCTTATCAGCTATATCCTGCATTGACATTTCTTCAAAGTAATAATACATCAATACCTTCTTGCATGTTCCGTCGAGTTGATCGATACATTTTGCGATGATCTTCTCGCGTTCTGATGTTTCTGTATCTAACGTAACAGCGGTATCTTTTTCTTCGTTCGAAAGTCGTTTTTTTCTATCCAACTCCTTCCTCCAAAGATTTTGACAGATGCTGTAGATGTAGGTACTCATCTTCGATGTCAAAACCAGGTTCCCTGAGGTAGCCTTTTGCCAGAAGACAATAAGAGCATCCTGGTAAACATCGCGCGCTTCGTCTTCTGTTCCGCTATTGGTGATGACCAACTTCGTCATCATCCGATAGTATTTCTTGTATAGTAATTCTAGAGCCTTCTCATCACCCTTACAGATGCGTTCGAAAATCTCTGTTTCGTTCATGCCGCTTGATCTGAATACCATCTTGAAGTGCCTTAGTAACCCGCTAGGATGCGTTTTTGTTAATTTTACGTCTAATGACAATATAGTTAGGTCAATCCACCTTCTTCCACGTTTGAGTTCGGTAGAAGGGACCCCAGTACCCTCTTACCTTCAGCGCGCCGTCCTCCGTCCAAAGTTTACACCTATAAATTCTTCCATCTTGGGGATCTAAAATACTCCCCTGGGAATACTCATCTGTCCCTTTTTTCATGTCCTTAATGATCTCCATTCCAATGATTTTCTTTCGAAAACGAGGGTCATCCTCCGGACATTCCTCACATACAGGATCAGGATCCTCAGTAGTAAATATCCTTACAATTTTGCCGTAAACTTTACCATTTCGTTCGAATATCTCAACAATTGATTTCTCTTCTCCTGAGGATTCGTCAACCGTCATCCATTTTCCAAGAACGGAAGTTTGTCCATAACTTAAAAATGTCGAAAGAAGCAGGGGGAAGACCAATTTCATTACCGAAATATATAATTATCCTTTTTAAAGTTGCACATCCGAAAATTCCAGTGCCAAAATCGGAAGGTAAACGAATAAAAAAGCCCCGTGTTTGGACGGGGCTTTTAAGCTGTTTTTTCAGAATTATTTTTGAGCAGCCACAGTCTCTGTGTCTACTTTGCTTACGGTTTCAATCTTTGGTTTTGATTCATCCTTTTTGCCCGTGGACGAAGGTTCATCGGGTACAAGCAACGGAGCAATCACAAGCGCAACCACAGACATCAACTTCAACAAGATATTAAGAGATGGACCTGAAGTATCTTTGAAAGGATCGCCAACGGTATCACCAACTACAGCAGCCTTGTGCGGTTCTGATTTCTTGTAATACATTTTTCCGTTGATTTCCACACCTTCTTCAAAACTCTTTTTCGCATTGTCCCACGCGCCGCCAGCGTTGGCTTGGAAGATTGCCATCAGAACGCCTGTTACAGTTACACCTGCAAGCATTCCACCTAAAGCCTCGGCACCAAAGCCTGGCATGAAGGCGATAACCACAGGTGCTACGACAGCCATGATTCCTGGCAAAACCATCTCACGGATAGCGGCCTTCGTCGAAATTTCAACACACTTTCCATATTCAGCTTTCCCATCTGCTGCATGAAACACCTTTTGTTCTTCCGCCGGCCATTCTTCAACAGGTGTATCGCCGTGTTTGCGCATCAAATCAAGCGCTGCTTTCAGGGCAGGAATGGTGGTGAATTGCCGGCGAACTTCTTCAATCATTGACATCGCTGCGCGACCAACCGCACCCATCGCCAAAGCAGAGAATACAAATGGAAGCATACCGCCAATGAAAAGACCTGCCATAACTTTTGCTTTGGAAACATCAATTGTAGCTAGATGGGCCGTGGTCATAAAAGCACCAAAGAGAGCCAGCGCAGTCAAAGCTGCTGAGGCGATCGCGAATCCCTTACCGATAGCGGCGGTTGTATTACCAACTGCATCCAATTTATCGGTTCTCGAACGAACCTCTTTTGGAAGCTGAGACATTTCTGCAATACCCCCAGCGTTATCCGATATCGGACCGTAAGCATCAACCGCTAATTGAATACCTAAGATTAGAAAGCATACCAACCGCAGCAATGGCGATACCATACAATCCTCCAAAGTAAAAAGCACCAATAATAGAAAGGGCAATGATAATTATAGGAATAGCCGTTGACATCATACCTACGCCAAGACCTGCAATAATGTTGGTTGCAGCGCCTGTAGAGGATTGCCTTACGATGGAATTAACGGGCCCTTTACCCATACCGGTATAATGTTCTGTCACCAGACCAACAAGAACTCCGCCAACGAGACCTATAACAGTCGCCCAAAACACACCGATTGCCGTATAATGATTTCCTTTTTCAGGATCAGCCCACTCATATAATGGATCTTTGAACCACCACTCTGCAGGAAGCATCCAAACAATAATAAAATACGATGCGCCAATCATTATTATCGAAGAGACAAACTCTCCCATATTCAGGGCCCTCTGTGGATCGCCGCCTTCTTTTACTTTCACGAAAAATGTTCCAAGGAACGACATCACGATACCGACACCCGCCAGCACAAGTGGAAGGAGAACAGCAGACAATCCGTTAAAATTATCACTGAAACCAGGCACCATAAAAGCTGCACCCAACACCATCGTTCCCACGATCGAGCCTACGTACGACTCAAATAAATCAGCACCCATCCCGGCAACATCTCCAACATTATCTCCCACATTATCCGCGATGGTCGCAGGATTGTACGGGTGATCTTCAGGGATACCAGCTTCGACTTTTCCCACAAGGTCAGCCCCAACGTCAGCTGCTTTTGTATAAATACCACCACCTACACGAGCAAAAAGCGCGATAGAAGATGCACCAAATGAAAATCCTGTAATGACCGTGATGACTTGATTCAAGCCCATTTGATCAGCAACACCAAAGAACTTTGAATAAATAATAAATAGTAAGCTAAGTCCAAGAACGCCTAATCCCACAACGCCCATCCCCATAACGGATCCGCCAGCGAAAGCAACTTCAAGTGCCTTGCCAAACTGGTACGGGCTGCATTGGTAGTTCTCACATTCGCTTTGGTAGCAACGCGCATACCGATAAATCCAGCCAGCGCAGAACAAAAAGCACCCAAAACAAAAGATACCCCGACAAGTGGGTGAGATGTTTCACTGTCCGCCGTAAAGCCAAGTAAAAGAGCAACACAGACTACAAAAATGGCTAATACCTTATACTCAGCTTTCAGGAAGGCCATAGCTCCTTCGGCTATATGGTCGGAAATTTTTTTCATTTTGTCTGTTCCGACCTCTTGCTTGGCGACCCAAGCACTTTTCCAGACAACGAACAACAGGCCGAGAATTCCGAATCCTGGTAATAGGTAAAGAATGTTTTCCATATAGATTTAGGTTTGCATTTACGTTTAAAACGCCATTAACTTTTCCACGCGGTTTTTAAAGTGTGGCAAATATAAAAGAAGAACTATAACCAGCAAAATCGCCGGTGACGGCTTATTTAAGAATGAAATACTTCTTTCAACGTTAGCCAAAGATTCCTTTTTCGCATATCATCGAGTTGGCGTAACTCATCGGCGACAACGATTGCAGTACCGCTCTGCTGCGATCTTTTCATACATTTTAGTGGAATTTTTCAAGGTTGCCCCAAAGGCAATAATGCAGGCGGGCCTATAGGCGTTGAAATCTTCGACCCCAAATTCTACGCGATTAATGATTTGAACTGATGACAGCGAGAGTTTTACGGCACTCAAAATTTTTCCTAAAAGCGCTCTTTCGTCCTCCTGAATTTCGGACCATGGTTTCGAGAATACAATTAAGACCTTTGGCTTAATGTTGTAAAGCTCCTCGGAATAAAGGTTTTCCAGGGGATACGTCTGTGTCATGCTAAGAGATGTCAAAAATAGATTTTAATTCTTTTGCCTCCGAGGGTTTCATTCTGCCCGCTAAAATTAGACGAAGTTGTCTCCGCCTGAGCGCGCCATCATACAATTCTTTTTCCTCCGCTGTTTCTGGTTCAACTTCGGGTACATCTATAGGTCGGCCTAATTGATCTACCGCTACGAATGTAAAAAATGCACTGTTGCTTTCGGTCACAGTGTTCGAAGGAATATCCTCTGCTTTTACATCGATCCGAACTTCCATGGAAGAATTAAAGGCCCGGGTTACTCTTGCCTTCAGGGTCACTACATTACCTAATCGAATGGGATGTTTGAACGAAATGTTATCCACCGAAGCAGTAACGACTATTCTGTTAGAGTGTTTTTGGGCTGAGATCGCTGAGACAATGTCCATCCAATGCATGAGCCGCCCGCCCATTAAATTATTTAAGGTATTGGTATCGTTGGGAAGAACCAGTTCCGTCATGCTTACGGCAGACTCGTGCGGGAATTTTTTTTTTCGGGACATTCACGATGATTTTTAGACTTGTCTTATTTGATTAATACTTACCAGGCGGAGCGTTATTCAAACGTTGCCATAAGCTACTAATCGTTAGTTCGTGCAAAAATCATAAAAAATACTTTGCAATCAAGGGTATCATTTCATTATTTCGAGTCCTCAAAAATGCAAGCGACACATTTCATATCCCTTTCTGCAACTTTCTTCGCGAAGGCGTCTATCGCTTGTGCTGCATCTGTTATTATTACAACCATTATTACGGGGTGACCCGTGCGCTGATTTTATACCCCCAGCCATGCCCTATAATGTCCATCTCAAGGAGTTGGATGATGGCCCAAAGTTCAAAATTATAATTAGTAAATATTAACTGCATTTTTTTTCATGAAGGTCCTGAAATTTGGTGGCTCTTCGGTAGCCACTCCCGAGCGAATCCAATCGGTAATCGAAATTGTCAAACCCTATTTGACTGGTGAGGTAGCGATCGTCTTCTCTGCTTTCGGAGGCGTAACGGATACGTTGATTCAAGTCAGTACCTTGGCTTTGGAAGGTAATTTGGAATATAAAAATAAGCTGGTCGAATTAGAGAAAAGGCATCTTACGGCGGTACGCGAACTTGTCAACATTCAAAAGCAAAGTGGCATTCTGGCGCAGGTAAAGTTCATGATCAATGAATTGGAAGATGTGCTTCATGGCGTTTACCTGGTAAAAGAGCGCACAGTTCGCACGCTGGATTATATAATGAGTTTCGGAGAGCGCATCTCTGCTTACGTCATTTCAGAAGCCTTTAAAAACCAGGGTCATGCCGCTGAATTTTTGGACGCTCGCAATGTAGTTCGCACCGATGCAAATTTCGGTCATGCCAAAGTTGATTTCGAGACTACTAATAAACTCATCCGCGACCATTTCAAGCATCATGCCGATGTTCAGATTATTACGGGCTTCATCGGCACGTCTGAAAGTGGCGAAACGACTACATTAGGTCGAAGTGGTTCTGATTATACAGCCGCTATTTTTGCCGGTGCACTGCATGCAACCGACTTGGAAATCTGGACGGATGTCGATGGCATGATGACTGCAGATCCCAGAAAAGTAAAAAAAGCTTTCACGGTTCCTCAGATGAGCTACGAGGAGGCTATGGAACTTTCGCATTTTGGCGCGAAAGTAATATTCCCTTCCACCATGCAGCCCGCCATGGTAAACCAAATTCCGATTTGGATTAAAAACACGTTTAATCCATCCTTTAAAGGCACGGTGATTCACGCCAAGTCTTCGAATGGAAAAATGATCAAAGGAATTTCTTCCATGAATGGTGTGAGTTTGTTAAGTCTTCAGGGTAGTGGCTTGCTGGGCGTCGTAGGTGCCTCGATGCGCTTGTTTGCCACGCTCGCGCGTGAAAACATAAATGTGATCCTGATAAGCCAGGCCTCTTCTGAACATTCCATTTGTTTTGCCATAGAGCATAGCTATGCATCCAAAGCAAAGTCTGCGATCGAAAAGGAGTTTCAGTATGAAATAAGAAATGAAGAAATTGACGACGTGCCGGTCGAAAATGATTTATCTATCGTTGCCGTGGTAGGAGATGGAATGAAGCATAGCCCTGGTACCAGCGGGCGCATGTTCAGTGCGTTGGGTAAGAATGGGGTAAATGTTGTTGCCATTGCGCAAGGCTCTTCCGAACGCAATATTTCTGCAGTAATTCCGCAGGTGGATGTTTCCAAAGCCTTGAATGCCCTGCATGAAGCATTCTTCCTGTCAGATCGAAAATTGCTAAATGTATTCCTGGTGGGAACCGGTTTGATCGGGAACTCTCTGGTTGAAATGGTGAATGATCAATTCAGCAAGCTGGCCAAAGAAAATCTGCTGGAAGTAAATGTAGTTGCTGTCGCCAACAGCAAAAAAATGTTGTTCGATGAAGATGGTCTGGACTTGAAAACCTGTATTGGCAAGATGAAGGAATCGGGTGAACCGATGAAGATGAAGTCCTTTTTTGACATGATGACGATGCTGAATTTGCCGAATAGCATATTTGTGGATTGTACTTCCAGCGCCGATGTCACAGCGTTTTATGAAGAGATTCTAGCGGCCAATATTTCGATCGTTACGCCGAACAAGAAAGCAAATTCGGCATCGATGACGAGTTACAAAAGCCTTAAGGAAACCGCGTTTAAGCGTGGCGTTAAATTTTTATACGAGACTAACGTGGGCGCTGGACTTCCTGTGATCAACACCCTGAATGACTTGTTACTGAGCGGTGATAAAGTGGTCAGTATAGAAGCCGTGTTAAGCGGTACTTTAAATTTTATTTTCAGCTCTTTTGTAGAGGGTCGGAAATTCAGTGACGTTGTTCATGAAGCCAAGGCAAAAGGTTATACAGAACCCGATCCGAGAGATGATTTGAACGGGATGGATGTAGCGCGGAAGATATTGATACTTTCGCGTGAAACGGGTTTGGAAATGGAACTGGATGATATTAAAGTTGAAAACCTTGTGCCGGAGTCGTGCCGGGGCGAAATGACAATCGATCAATTCTTTCAATAGCTTGGAGAAATATAATGGCGAGTTCGAGCTTCTTAGAAAAAAAGCGGCCGACAAGAATGAAAAGCTCCGTTATATGGCGGTGCTGGAAGGAGGGAAGGTCAAAATTCAATTGAGTTCCGTGGATCAGACAGCACCCATTTTATTCTCTCTCCGGAAGTGACAATATAATTTTGCTGACAACCGAACGATATCACGATCGGCCTATGGTAATCCGTGGTCCTGGTGCAGGTGCTGCGGTTACAGCGGCCGGAGTCTTTGCCGATATTATCCGGATCGGGCATTATGCAAAATAAAATGACAACCAGAATATGAAGTCGATTAAGGCATTAGCGCCTGCAACAGTGGCGAACGTTTCTTGTGGGTTCGATATTTTCGGATTCGCAGTGGAGGCTCCCGCGGATGAAGTTATCATTACCCTTACCAACAAACCGGATGTTGTCATTAAACAGATCACGGGAGACGAAGGCAGGCTTCCCCTTGATTCCTCAAAAAACACTTCAGGCGTCGCTGTGCGAGCTTTCTTAAAGGAAATTGGAAGTAAGGAAGGCGCGGAAATCGTATTGCATAAAAAGCTGCCGCTGGGAAGTGGCATGGGTTCAAGTGCGGCAAGTTCGGTGGCGGCGCTGGTGGCAATCAATCACCTGCATGATAATCCGTTTACCAGGGAGCAACTATTACCTTTTGCTATGGAGGCGGAAAGGATTGCCTGCGGATCTGCGCATGCTGATAACGTTGCGCCGTCTTTGCTGGGTGGCTTTGTACTGATCCGGAGTTATGCGCCGTTGGACGTTACTAAAATTCCGACGCCTGCTGGTTTATATTGTACGCTTGTTCATCCGCACATCGAGTTGAAAACGGAGGATTCAAGACGGGTATTAAAATCATCGATCCAGATGAAGGATGCAATCACGCAATGGGGAAATATTGCTGGTTTGGTTGTTGGGCTGATGAAGCCTGACTATGGCTTGATCACACGATCCCTTCAGGACGTCATCGCCGAACCGATTCGTTCGGTTCTAATCCCTGGATTTGATGCGATCAAGGAAATAGCGATTCAATGCGGCGCCTTGGGTAGCGGTATTTCTGGCTCAGGCCCTACCATTTTTTCGCTGAGTACAGAATTGGAAACAGCTGAAAGGGTGGGGGCGGAAATACAACGTCAATTTGTAAATATGAAGCTTAAAAGCGATGTCTTTGTTTCCAGGATAAACCACGCCGGCGCCAGAATTGTGGAGTAGCAGAATTAATTCCAGATATAAGCATGAAGTTTTACAGCACCAATAATCCAAATCTCAAAGTTGATTTGAAGCAAGCCGTAACGCAGGGCCTTGCGCCGGACAATGGGCTGTACATGCCCGAGACGAATACCAGCATTACCCGAGAATTTCTTTGATACCATTTCGGAAAAATCATTTCAGGAAATTGCTTTTGAAGTAGCAGATAATCTCCTTGGAGAGGATATCCCAAAAGCTGAATTAAGAAGGATTGTCGAACATACCATTCAATTTGATGCGCCCCTGGTAGAAATTGGAGAAGGATATTTATGCGCTTGAATTATTTCATGGTCCAACCTTGGCGTTTAAAGATTTTGGTGCGCGGTTCATGTCGCAGTTACTGGGATACTTTGCTAAACAGCAGCAGAAGGAAATTATAATATTAGTAGCAACTTCTGGAGATACGGGAAGCGCCGTTGCCAACGGATTTTTAGGTGTCGCCGGAACGAAAGTAGTTGTCTTGTACCCTTCAGGAAAGGTGAGCGACATTCAGGAAAAACAATTTACAACGCTTGGCAACAACGTTACGGCGTTGGAAGTGGATGGCACTTTTGATGATTGTCAGCATTTGGTGAAACAAGCATTTCTTGATCCAGTTCTCAAGCGAAAATATTTTCTCACATCTGCCAACTCAATCAACATTGCCCGTCTTATTCCGCAATCATTTTATTACTTCTATGCTCATTCGAGATTAACAGATAGAACAAAGGCCGGTAGTATTTTCCGTACCCAGTGGAAATTTTGGCAACTTAACTGGTGGGCTACTTGCTAAACGAATGGGCCTTCCGATACATAAGTTTATCGCGGCGACCAACATCAATGATGTAGTTCCGCGATATCTTGCTTCAAAATCTTTTAATCCGCGGCCTTCGACAGCAAACAATCAGCAACGCTATGGATGTGGGAAATCCCAGCAACTTTGTGCGAATGCTTGATTTGTTTGGCGGCGACTTCGAAAGCCTATCAAAAGAAATTATTGGATATGCTTTCACCGATGCGGAAACGCAAAGGGCTATGAGAGAAGTTTTTTCAAGCAATAAATATGTGATGGATCCGCACGGTGCGGTGGCTTATTTGGGCTTGAAGGAATTCTTTAAAGTCGAGCAATACAAATGCTGCTTGGGATTTTTTTGGAAACAGCGCATCCGGCAAAATTTAAGGATGTAGTAGACGAAACGTTGCAGACTTCCGTTCCTATTCCAAAAGACCTTCAAAAGTTTTTACAGCATCCGAAGAAAAGTATTCCGTTGTCTAAAGATTATCAAGCCTTTAAAGACTTCTTAAAGGCAAACTTCTGAGCTAGCCTTTCCAGCCTTGTTCACCCAACAAGCGGTACAAAAGCAAAATTGGCGAACTCTTTTTTGATAAGTTTTCCCTTTTCCTTCCTCAACTGAAGCATCGACTGTTTATCCCTGCCGCCAACTGGGATGACCAGTATACCGCCTTCGGCCAATTGGTCTGTGAGGGCTGTCGGTACGACTGGCGCACCGGCCGTAACGATGATTTTGTCAAATGGGGCCTTTGATGGAAGTCCTTTTGAGCCGTCCCCGTAAAAGAAATATGGCTTGTATCCCAGACGGGGTAAAAAGTCTTTCGCCTTTTCATAAAGGTTGCGGTTGTACTCGATGGTATAGACTTTTGCCCCCAATTCCAGCAGAATACAGGCCTGGTAGCCGGATCCGGTTCCAATCTCCAGGACTTTATCGCCAGGCCGGATTTCCAGCTTCTCTGATTGAAAAGCAACGGTATAGGGCTGAGAAATCGTTTGCCCCTCGCCGATCGGAAAGGCTTTGTCCTGGTAGGCATGATCAATAAGCGCATTTTCAAAAAAAACATGGCGCGGAACCTTGCCAACTGCCGCCAAAACTGCCCCATCCTGGATGCCTTTTTCTCGCAGTTTTTTGACCAACTTATTGCGCAATCCTCGCAATTTATAATTGTCGTCTATCATTCTCTTTTTCTAAAAAAAATAATTGTGGATTATTTGTGGATAAGATGTAACATGCTGTGAATCACACATTTAAAATTGAAAAAATTTTTATTCCAAAGTGAAATTCTGTCACGGCCCTTTTTAAAACGGTTGCAAAAAAGACAATTTTTCAGGCTTTCCAAAGTTTAAAAGATTCTTTAGGAAAATTGAAACTTATGGTATTACTTTAAAGTTCTCCACAAGTGAAAAAGCTTATTGCCATAGCGTTCACATGTGTTTATCTGCTCCTTACAGTAGGTGTGATTAAGAACACACACTACTGTATGGGCAGAATAAACCCTTCGGTTCCCACAACAGCGGGAAAAAACTATTTCATCTCATACTGACTTAGCCGAGAAAAACTCAAAAAATACTCCTGAATTTTTCATTCTGAGCGATCTCTACTCCGAAGCCCTCGTGATTTTTCTTGCGTGACCGCGACCTTAAAATCCGATCAATATAAAGGGCGCCCAATAATAGGGGCTGGAGTATTTGCCCTCGTTTATCAAATGCAATTTTGCTTCGCGAAGTGAACGGCTAAAATTCTGAGAAGGTGTATTGAGCACTTGGCGATAAAAAATTT
Organism: uncultured Bacteroidota bacterium; assembly: GCA_963846745.1. Lineage (GTDB taxonomy): Bacteria > Bacteroidota > Bacteroidia > Cytophagales > Cyclobacteriaceae > Chryseolinea. The sequence continues at coordinate 128,673 of CAWJXE010000014.1, forward strand.
TCATCAAGCTTTCCGTCGATTGATCGGCGACGCTCCAAAAAGAAACGATAACATTTTTTGATCCGGCATACACTAATGCACGTGACAAACCAATAACGCCTTCACCCTTAGAAATTTTTCCAAGTCCTGTTTGGCATGCAGAGAGTGTGACAAGATTTGCGTTGAGGTCCATATTGTAAATTTCACCCGAGTATAAGTTGCCATCTTCCGATTCGGACGAAGTGTGGAGATAAATTCTGGAGAGATCAGGATTCGTTTCATCAACAATACCATGTGTTGCAAAATGCAGATAGCTAAAATTTTTTAATGTGCCATCTTTTACTTTTTTTTCATCTGCTTCTTGACGAGTAAGTACCGTACTTTTGAAATTTTTGGAAGAAAAAAGCTGAGAAATTTCTTTTACCTCAGACTCCGTTCCAGGCAGCTCCACCAGGCCATCTTTTTCAAAGGTGACCGGTGCGCAAAGAAAAATGGAAGTTTCCGGACTAGTTTGATTTTTTGACTTTTGAAGAATAAGTGCTGCAGAAAACTCATAGCGAACATTATATTTTTTTAAAAGATAGGGGAAGTCCGAAAATGAATTTTCTTTTTTTAGTTTTCTTAAGAAAAGAACTTCAAACGGAATAATGCTTAGCCTTCCCGTTGGAAGTATGACAAGCTCGCTTATAGGAGCCGGGATGTTTTTGGGAAGCAGGAGCTCCGACAACTTTTCAGCCGCTGCCTTATAGGTTTCTATGTCATTGAAGACTAAGCTATTTCTGAGGCCACTCAAGTTTCGTTCAAACTCTTTTGGCACGGAATGAGAGCGAACCGTAAATTTTTTCGAGGTGATGCTAAAAATATATAACCTATTATTCTTTTCATCCCCAAAATAGCTGATGATCGCGGTTTGTCGATTCAATTTAGATTGAAGATTGTCAATGGTGGGCGTCACTACATTGAATTTTAAATTGAAGTACGCTGGATATTTTACCTCCAATTGTTTAATGAAATTCTCATAGTTTCGGTTTAGGGAAAAAAGGATCTCCCGCAGATATTTTTCCTCTGATTCCGTCGGTTTTAAGGAAAGCTTTTGAGCGATCACGGAAATCTCTGATTTTAATTTTTTCTCCTCCTCCAATTGATCATTCGGAATTCCGGAGTATGACTTGGCGTCTGAGTCAGAGATGGCTTCCAGTAAAACAGCCGATTTACTTTTTTCAGCAAAGTAAAAAGCGAGCTCATACCATCGCTTTTTTTTAGCGGAAACCTGCGCGGCCTCAGATGCAATACGAACACCAGCTGCATACACGTCTGTCGCTGTTGTTCCCAGCAATATTTTGTCGCTCTCGTTGGTTATTTGCTGCCGTAAATTGTCAATCAATGTATCACAAACATGAAGGGCCTTAACTGCTAATGCAAGTTCATCGAACTTTAATGTTTTGCCGAAATACCTGGCTTCAAGGGCCTCAGCTTTATGGAGAAGTGAAAAGAGCAGGGTGTTGCCGCTGTAATAATTTTTTAATGCCGGATTAGACGCCACGTTTGAATTATTAAAATCTCGTACGTTGCTAATTAATGCCTGCTGAAAATTAGCCAAGGCTGCATCAAAATCACCGGAAGAGACTTTTAAACTTCCGATCGCATTTAAAACTGTAGCTATGCCAGGATGTTTTTTGCCATAACTTTCCTGGTACATCTTCAACGCACGTTCATAGTAGCTCTGCTGCTGACGTTTCGTTTCCTATTTTCAAATAGGTTTGACCAAGGTTGAAAAGAACAAACGCTTTTGTAGGATGAGGCTGCGGATAAATTTTTTCCCACGTGGCCAGGGCAGATTCAAAATTATTTACGGCATCGCCATACATTTCCAACGTTCTGTAGACAAATCCGATGTTCGTATTGGCGATAGCAGTTTTTGGATGATTCTTTCCGCGAATTCTTTCATAGATCTCCAGCGCTTTTTCATAATAATCCAGTGCCTTGTTCGCGTCCCTCACGCTATAAACAAGGCCCAAGTCATTGTACGATGCTGCTATTAACTCACTGTTTTTATTGACGAGATGTTCGCGTATAGACAACGCCATGCCTAGTTGTTCCTCCGCTTGGGCATATTTACCTGTCGCCAGATATAGATTTCCCAGGTACGACAGGAGTTGAGCCCCTTCAATGGAGTTCTGCTTGTTGTCTTTTTCAATTAGGAGCAACGCCTCTTGAAGTCTGGTTAATGCCAAATCATTTCTACCTTGGTTCAGGAATAGGAAGCCCTGATTTGCCTTGGTGATCAGCCAGCAAATTTGAAGGAAGTGATGTCAGCGCAATACTTTCCAGCTGGCTTTCTGCTTCTTCAAATTTGCCTGCCCGAATCAGGATCTCTGCCTTTTTATTTTCCAATACAACCCTTTGATTTTGATCCGACGTCGACTTCAAAACTGTTTCTACCTGGACTAAAGCCTGATCGAATTGGGAATCAAACAATAACGAGTCAATAGACTTTAGGGGATCCTGAGCGTTGCAAGCAATTGCAATCGCTAAAAAAACGATGGAAATACATAGTTCCTTCTTCATCAGAAACGATAATAATATCCTAATGTAGAAACAAACTCTCGCGTGAGACCATCGGGATTATTATCACGCTGAACAAATTTTTGTCCTAGTAAAAGTTTTAGTCCTGACCTCACATTAAAGCTGTATCCTGTCGTGAAAATACCTGATAGTGCCAAGCCCTGAGCACCCTTGGGTTTAAAACGGGTGCCATTAGAAAGACTTATTTCATCATTGTTGATCCTATAAATAGGTAAAACACCCAGCGAAAAATTTAGACGCGAAAACCGCCAGTTTCGCTCCACGCGTAGCATGATGTCCGTACCCCGCTGTAGTTCGTTTGCCTGATTATAGTTAAAGATGTATGCTTCTTCGCTCGTTCCTTTCCATGCTTCCCACAGAAACTCATTTCCATTTTTATTGAATGGATGTTGAATGCCCGTGGCGAATAACCAATTCCGGCTAATGAAAGAAATGCCGGTTATAAAATCATATGTTCCCAGGCTTGTTTGATAATACATTGGCAAAGGAAGGCCATCAATATCTTTTGACGAATTGTTCGTTGGGATCTTTCCACCGATTGACAAGTTGAGATCAAAATTTTCACGACTGATCAACGTGCGTGTGATGCATAAAGAAATATCACCCAGCTCCAGATGTATTTGCTAAGCGACCCTGTACGGCCTGAAATGGAAGTTTGATCTGAAAGGATGTCTTTGCACTTAAGCTAAAATTGAAATCGGCGGTTGCAACGTATATGATAGGCGTTACTATTTTTGGCGTAGTTCCGCGATAGAAGCTGATTTCCATTGACCGGAGCCTGATCTCAATTTTTTTATTGAATGGCTGATCGGGCTTCATGGCGCCCATCGTACAAAATCCTGCATCACTGCAACCTTGTGAAAAGCCATAACGCGAAATCAGGACAGCAGTTATCGAGATTATTAAAGCGAGTAAATGCCTTATCATAAGATATGGCTAAGATAAAAAAAGAAACCCGAAGCTTCCCCCGGGTTTCCTTGTTAAAAATCGCCAATGCTGTTACATACCTAAAGATTGATTTTCAATCGAGGCAAGTTCAAGCACTTTTTCATATTCTGCCGGAGAAAGGTCGTTATAGAAATAGTGAACCGGGTTGACTTGCCCACCATTGATAAGCACCTCATAATGAAGGTGAGGCGCTGTAGACATACCTGTGTTACCAACGTAACCAATAAGATCACCACGTTTTACGCTCTGGCCGGAGCGAACTGCGAATCCATGCATGTGCGCATAACGTGTACGATATCCAAAACCATGGTCGATTTCAACCATCTTTCCGTAACCGCTGAATTTGACACTAACCTGTTCGACTGTTCCATCGGCGGTTGCGTAGATGGGTGTGCCTATTGACGCGGCAAAATCAATACCGGGGTGCATTTTCTTTACTTTATAGATGGGATGGGTTCTCCATCCATAACCAGAGGAAAGTGCTAACAATTGCTTATTTGAGATGGGCTGAATGGCCGGAATCGCTGCGTATAATTTTTCTTTCTTTTCCGCCAGGGAAACGACTTCATCCTGAGATTTTGATTCGATATATAGCTTTCTCCGAAGGAGATCCACTTTTTCGTGTAGTGCAAGAACCAGATCGTCATGCGCTATATCTTTTTCTTTAATATCTACGTAACGCTCTGAGCCACCTACACCGGCATGGCGCACGGATTTTTCAATCGGCTCTGCCCCTAACACAACCCTGTAAATATTATCATCACGATGTTCAATGTTATCCAGAATACTGCTAAGATGTGTTACGTCCTTTGAAAGCTTTTCATAATAGAATTCCAGTTCCTTGACTTCGTTTTTAAGAATTAATTCTTTTGGAGATTCGAAATAGTTGCTGTAAAGGTAAACCGTAAGCAGACCTGCTGCCATGGCAACGGTTAAAGAAAGAATGCCCAGTCCGTTAAGAATAACGTCACTGGTTTTCACCTTTACCCGCTCGTATTTACAGGTCTCGGTGTCGTAATAATATTTTATACGTGCCATAAACTAGCAATTATACTGATTGAGGTCGGAAAACCCTTACTGCATTGTCGTTACATTCGATGAACGGTCCTTCCAGCAGGTCAATGCAATATGGAATCGCCGGAAAGACAGCCTCTAAACATTGTCGGATAGATTTTGGCTTCCCCGGTAAATTTACAATTAAACATCCATTGCGTATGCCTGCTGTCTGTCGCGAAAGAATGGCCGTGGGTACATATGTAAGACTTTTTGCCCGCATCAACTCGCCAAACCCGGGTAAAATCTTGTGGCAAACTGCCTCCGTGGCCTCGGGGGTAACGTCCCTTACGGCAGGTCCCGTGCCACCGGACGTGATAATCAGGCAGCATCCACGGTTATCAGCCATGTCGATCAGGGTTTTTTCAATGAGGTCTTGCTCATCGGGGATTACTTCATATTCTTTTTCCCATGGACTTTTGATGTACTCCGTTAGGACCTCAACGATTGCTTTGCCAGGAATGTCCTCGTATATGCCTTTGCTAGCGCGATCAGATACGTTGATTATTCCAATGCGAATCGTCATGCCGAATGTTTTTTTGATGGATCAGTTTTGAATTGAATATTTTCAGATCTTCCTTTCTTAAAAACTTGCCTTCCTTTGTTAATGCCCTTTCTAATTTCTTTTTGTTTCTCAACGGGCAGTGTCAACACTTGCTTGCAGGCTTCCGAGCAGCATCCGTCATAGCGCTCACTACATGCCTTACATTGAATAAACAATAAATGACAACCGTCGTTTTTGCAATTCGTGTGATCGTCGCATGGTTTACCACATTGATGACAAACGGCGATGATATCGTCTGTGATACGTTCACCCAGGCGCTCATCAAAAACGAAATTTTTTCCGATGAATTTATTTTCTATGCCTTGTGCCTTGGACTGGCGCGCATATTCAATAATGCCACCATCGAGTTGAAAAACATTCTTAAACCCGAGGTGTTTCATCCAGGCGCTGGCTTTCTCGCAGCGAATACCACCGGTGCAATACATTAACAAATTTTTATCCTTTTTGTCTTTCATGAGATCTTCGACCAATTGAAGTTCTTGACGAAAAGTATCAACGTTGGGGCAAATAGCACCTTTAAAATGACCCACTTCGCTCTCATAATGATTTCGCATGTCGACAATGATGGTGTTTTTGTCGTCCGCTAAATCGTTGAATTCTCTCGCATTTACATGAATTCCCGTATCCGTAACATCAAAAGTTGAATCATCCAACCCGTCGGCTACGATCTTTTTGCGTACCAGTATCTTTAACTTAAAAAAAGATTTTCCATTGTCCTGGACGGCAGTGTTTAGTCTGATTCCATTCAAGAAAGGAATGCTGTAGATATATTTTTTAAAGAATTCAAACTGCTCTTCAGGGACACTTACTTGCGCATTGATCCCTTCTGAGGCCACATAAATCCTTCCTAATACATCAAGGGTCTGCAAGCCCTTCGTACAATTCATTCCTGAATTCTTTTGGATCTAAAATGTGATGATATTTATAAAATGAAATGGTTATCCGCGATGCGGATTGCAAGGCCAATTTTTCCTTCAAAATCTTTCCGTTCACTCTATTGTATAATGCCATTTGCTTGATCGATACAGTTTATTCCGACTTGGGAGGTTAATTGTACTAGAAAAATATAAATAATCAAAACAAGTGCAGGGCGAACACCTGCTAGTTCACTTTCTTGAGCTCTCCGCGCAAAAGTTGATTGTATTGCTGACACGTCAGGAGTCCATGTTCATTGCAATACGGACATGTATTATATGCGGATCCAAATGCATTTTTTTTAATGAGAACGTGATCACCTTTACACACGGGACACGTTACTTTTCCAGAAGGACCGCAATCAATTTCGAAACTGGCTGAAAGAACTTCGCCGGCTTTCTGCATTTCATTATTTTTTTCCTTTAAATATTCAGCTTCGGCGTTTTTTAGCAGTGATGCAGCCTCCCTTGAATATTGCCCATTTGTTCCTTTTAACTGAATGTATTTTGTCAGCCAGTCAATACTTTGTTTATACTTTTCCAGGTAGTACGAATTTTTGCCAAAGAAAAAAGTGAGATCTGAGGGTACGCTTTTTATATTCTCAAGCACATGACGGAATTTGACATCGGCAGCCACGTAATTCCCAGCATCCATAAGATATACACCTGAATCCAACTGTCGGAGCAGCTCCGTTTTTTTAAGTTGTTCCTGCTGCATTTTATAATCGTCCACGCGCTCGCGTTGAGCGTAACTTTCTGTGCTGGCTATGATGAATAAAAAAATCGTAAAAATTAAATAGCGCATCTTAGTTAAAATGTTCATGAGAAATGTTGAGCCACTCCAGAGATGCCTTATAAAAAATATCTTCCTTAATTCCCTTATCCAGGTCCATCTCTTCAATAAATTTTCCAATCTCCAAATCCCCTAGAGGAAATGGATAGTCTGACCCCAACGTGATTTTTTTTGACCCTTGAAGTTTCAGCACGTACTCCAACATCAATGCATCATGTGTAATACTGTCAACCCAAAATTTGCCTAAATAATTTTTTGGATCAATCGGGTTATCAAGTGCGACCAGATCTGGACGGCAATCAAATCCTTGCTTAATGCGTCCAATCGTGGCCAGAAAGGATCCTCCCGCATGCGCAAAATTTACACGCAAATTTGGCAATCTTTCAAAGATTCCCCCAAAGATCATCGAACAGATCGCCCGTGAAGTTTCGGCCGGCATTCCTACCAGCCAAGGCAACCAATATCGTTGCATATGTTGCTGTCCCATCATGTTCCAAGGGTGCACTAAAATAGCCATGCTCAATTTTTCGCACGCTTTAAAGATGGGAAAGAACCGCTCTTCATTGAGATTTAAATCGTTAATGTTCGACCCGATCTGAATTCCCTGCAAACCTAATCCTTTCACCCGTTCTAGTTCCTGGATCGCTAACTCGCTATCCTGCATTGGGATGGTAGCCAGTCCCAAATAGTTTTTAGGATACTTATAAACCAGTTCCGCGATATGATCATTAAGAAATTTTGAAATCTCAAGGCAATCAAAAGCTTTTGCCCAATATGAAAACATTACCGGAATCGTGCATACTACCTGAACCTGGGTATTAAATTTCTCATATTCCTTAATTCGGAGCTCCGGATTCCACGCATTCTCTTTAATCTCTCTGAAAAACTGATTGCCACGCATCATCTTTGCGTAGCCTTTCTTGTGGTGCTGAAGGTAGATAAAATCACCGTAGCCGAATTTGTCACTCCAATTGGGAAGTTTCTTGGGAAGTATGTGAGTATGACTATCGATCTTCAACATCTACTATTGCAAACGAAATATCGATGATTTTTTAACTGTATTCAAATTACCCCAGGCCTCATTCGTTGTTCAGCGTGTCTCAATTTGGATCGGTATTTTATTTGATTTTCTAGATTCGATACTACATGCGTATAAGAACTTTCTCACAGTGTGGTTTTTTTGTCCAAACCGCAACATTTTGGCATGATTTTGCCAATACTACCCCGGCTGGCATCATATTTTCTATTCTTAAGACAAACCGAATAAAAAAACATTATGGATTTATTAATTATCATTTTCGCTTTTTTATTGGCCTATGGAATATTTGTGCTTATAGCGGTGAAGCTTGCACGAATATTTTTTCCAAAGATCGTTGATGATGACAGGCATGGATCTAAAACCTCGAAGCGGTCGTCAACGCCATCCCAAAAGAGCAACGATTTAAACATATCACACGTAACCAAAAAACTCTAAAGCCTCGACCCTCGTCAGGCTTTTTTTTGTGTGCTATTGGACGCCGAATACCCCACCACAGTGTGGAAATTTCTCCACTTTTCTCGCCCTTATAAACGGTTCAATAATTTATAATTAACTGTAATACAGTTGATTAAAATTCAGCTGGTCTGGCGAATATAATAGGCATTATTATTTCCACGAGGTTAAGTCCAAACATGTCTAACCTTGAACCCTCTCAGACCATGAAAAGATTATTTAAAAAAAACAAGCCGGAAAATGCAACGAATTATAAACCAGCACGTGCATTTGCAATAGAAGATCGAATGAAAGAGAATAGCATGGACGAACTTATTTTTCAACGCATTGGAAAGAGCCGTCAGGAGATTTTTGATCTAATGAAGATTTTAAAAGCTTTTTGATATTTTAAAATGGTATGAAAACCTTATTAAGAATTGCGATTTCGATGGTGTTAACATACGGCTTATTGAACTTAGCCGCACACTTGTAAAAACACCTATACATATTTGGATAGAGAGTGAAGGAGTTATTAAACTTCCAGATATCAATCCGAGTAGAGCCGTTATCACCGCCTTGGTAATGGCTCTTTTATTTTTATATGACGTTAGGTGTTAAAAAATGGAGCTGATTATAAAATAAAGAATAATAGATACTATAAGCACCGCATACATGATCAGGTCTACTCGCACATAAGGCTTATATTCCGTATATAGCTGTCTTAATTTTTTGAACATGATAAAAAAGACCGATTATCTCGACGCTAAGATAAACCATTTGAGAATTTTATCCGTCTTGTAGGATAGTTACCGTGTTAAGAAATTAATATTTATCCCAATTCCATAGGGGTAGGGCCACAACTAATTGTCTGGTTTATAAATCAAACTCTCTACCATGATTAGAAATCTATTGTTCTCAGTTTTTATGTTGTCTGTCACCGTTGCCCTATCACAGGATAAAGTCACCCTCAACGGTTATGTTAAAGATGCCGACAACGGTGAAGAATTAATCGGTGTCACCGTCTACATTCCGGAACTCAAGGCCGGTGCCGTCACAAATGCTTATGGATTTTATTCCATCACCGTTCCAAAGGGGACGTATGAGATTCAATACAGTTACCTGGGTTACAAATTTCAATCCATTAAGAAAGAACTTTCGGGTAATACTGCCTATAACGTTGAATTAAAAACAGAAGCTACTGTTATTGAGGAAGTAGTGGTTACGGACAAACCCATCAATGAAAATGTGGTGTCCTTGCAGATGAGCAAAAATACGCTCGACTTAAATCAGGTTCGCAAATTACCGGCGTTATTTGGTGAGGTGGATATTTTGAAGAATATTCAGATGTTACCCGGTGTGATTACAGCGGGAGAGGGGACGTCCAGCTTCTACGTTAGAGGCGGGAGTGCCGATCAGAATTTGATCCTGAATGACGAAGCGCCGATTTATGATCCATCCCACTTATTTGGCCTGTTTTCCGTTTTTAATGCCGATGTAATCAAGGATTCCGAGCTTTACAAAGGAGGTATCCCTGCGCGGTTCGGAGGGAGACTTTCTTCTATTTTGGAAGTAAGGACGAAAGACGGAAACAATAAAAAACTAAATGTTGCAGGCGGTATCGGTACGATGGCGAGCCGTGTTATGGTGGAAGGTCCTCTCACCAAGGAAAAAAGTTCCTTTATTATTTCTGCCAGAAGATCTTATGTCGATTTATTTCTGCGAGCAGCCAATCAGGATAACCTCGTTCACTTTTATGATGTCAATGCAAAAGTAAATTGGAAAACAAATAACAAGAATCGCTTCTTCGCTGCCTTCTATGCCGGTCGTGATGTGTTTAAATTTGCCGATGACTTTAGTTTTGCCTGGGGAAATAAAACCGGAACCTTTCGTTGGAATCACCTTTTTAACGACCGACTCTTTTCTAATACATCCTTGATCGTCAGTAATTTCGATTACAAATTGGAACTTGTTGATCCGGTGGCAGGATTTAAATGGGTCTCAGATCTCCTGGAAGCAAGTGTAAAAAATGACTTATCCTATTTTATTAATACCAATCACGAATTAACCTTCGGATACCATATTACAGGACGAAGATTCTCGCCCGGGAAAATCTCACCCAACGCGGAGGGTTCGATATTTTCAGAAGTTGAACTCCAGCACATGTACGCGTTGGATCATGCCCTCTACATCAGCGAGCAGCATCGTGTAAGCCCAAAGGTGACGCTTGACTATGGTGTGAGGTTATCCATCTTTCAAAATGTCGGCAAAAGCGATGTGTATTTATATGAAGATCCTTATGATAACACTAATATCAACCGTACGGATACTGTACATTATGGAGCATGGAAAAATATCAAAACATACGTCAATCTTGAACCCCGCGCTGCCATCCGTTACATCATCGATGAAGGGCAATCTGCTAAGATTTCTTACAACAGAATGGTCCAGAATACACATTTGATCGCTGCGGGTACCGTGCCTGTTCCATTTAACACGTGGAACCCCAGTGGCTACTATCTGGAACCTCAGTTAGCAGATCAGGTAGCGGCAGGTTATTTCAGAAATTTTAATGATAACATGTATGAGTTTTCTGCGGAAGCATACTATAAAGACATAAAGAATGTTACTGACTTTGCGGACAACGCGGAGATCTTTTTTAATGAGGATTTGTCAACTGAGTTTCGGCAAGGAAAGGCCTGGTCTTATGGGCTTGAATTAATGGTTAATAAAACCCGGGGAAAGCTTACTGGTTCAGTAGGCTATACGTTGTCCAAGGCGATGCGAAAAATTCCAGGTGTCAATCTGGATAAGCCATTTGTTGCCAATTATGATCGCAGGCATGTGGTTAACATTCAGGGGGCGTACGACATGAGCGCAGCGCTGGACGTTTGGCGCTACTTTTACCTTCAGCACCGGCAGGCCCATTACATTGCCGACTGGAAAATTTGAATATCAGCAGTATCATCCGGACGTCATCACCGAGCGCAACGGCTATAGGCTTCCCGCGTTTCACCGGCTAGACTTGTCTGCTACTTATACGCCCCGAAAAAATTCTACGCGCAAGTGGAAAGGATCATGGGTCTTTGCGGTGTACAACGCCTATAACCGAAAGAATCCCTTCACCATTTATACGCGCGTCACCAAAGATGATGACGGTGATATCATCGGAGATGGCAGCACAAAGGAAGCGCGCCTGATTTATCTTTTTCCAATCCTTCCTTCCATAACCTACAACTTCAAATTCTAATGCAAGAGACATGAAAAATATATTCATCCTGATATTTGCTTCCATAGTTTTCTGGTCATGCGAAGAGCCTGTCCACCTCGATGTGAGTCAAGCGGACCCACGTGTAGTGATTGAGGGACAGGTCACCAATGTTACAGGCCATCAATACGTAAAAATTACACGCTCAGCTGGATTCTATGACTCAGGTAAAACGCCGCGTGTAACCGATGCGATGGTCGTGGTGAAAGATGATGCCGGAAATGAATTTCCGTTTATTCACAATCCTGGCAACCAAGCGGATTCGGCCGGATATTATTTGCCGCAAACGCCCTTCAATGGAGAAATTGGAAGAACCTATACCCTGCAAGCCACCGTTGATGGCCAACTATATGAAGCAACGGACCAGTTATTTTACGTGACTCCCATTGATTCATTAGCTTATCGTGTTGACGAGGATGAGAAAGAAGATCCAGAGGTCTTTGGTAAATATTACGAAGTCTTGATCTATGCAAAGGAGCCGCAGGAGACCAAGGACTATTACTTGTTCAAGTTTTTCAGAAATGATTCACTTAAAACAGACTTCGACACCGACATCTATTACACCGATGATGAGGTACTTGGTGAAAGTATCGACGGTGTAAGTTCTCCTATTTATTTTGCACCAGGGGATTGGGCCCGCTGCGAGATATACAGTATCTCCAGGGATGCGTTTGTATTCTACAACGACTTACAAAGTTTATTGAACAACGATGGTGGGTTATTTAGCCAGCCGCCTTCAAATTCAAGGTCGAATGTCACTAACGGCGCGCTGGGATTTTTCCAGGCGAGTGCCTTGCATGTGAGTGAGATTGAGATTAAACCATAACTTATTGTTGTTTTTCACAAAAGGGAATTTCATATTTCATTTGGAATTGGTTCCGGATGAAAAGAATCGCTTTAATTTTAATCATACTTTCGTTTGGTCATTATGGTTGGGGTCAGGTTGTCTTTGAAAATAACCCAACTTCCATTTCATGGCAACAGATTAATACAGATCATTTTCGAATTCTTTTTCCCAAGGGATTTGATTTGCAAGCCCAACGGATGGCTAATACCCTGGAACAAATTCGAAAAGCTGAATCGCGAACACTTGGCTCTGAGCCCAGGAGGATTTCTGTGATTCTTCAAAATCAATCTTCAGAATCGAATGGATTTGTATCCATTTTGCCGCGGAGATCAGAGTTTTTTACAATGCCGCCCCAGGATTATAATTTTATTGGGACCAACGACTGGTTGAACTTATTGGCTACCCACGAGTTTCGCCACATCGTTCAATACCAGCACGCTACACGCGGATTCAACAAGTTTATCTATTATTTATTTGGATCTACTACGCTTGCCGGCTTTTCCCAGGCAGCCGTACCTCAATGGTTTTGGGAAGGAGATGCGGTAGCGACCGAAACGGCTATGACACCGAGTGGACGTGGGAGGCTACCCAATTTTGGCTTAGTATTCCGGACAAACTTGCTGGAGGGCCGAACCTTTAACTATCACAAGCAATACCTTCGTTCTTATAAGCATAATATTCCTGACCACTATGTTTTAGGATATTATATGGTAAGCCATCTCAGACGCAAATCTCAGGATCCAGAAATCTGGGGCAAGATCACGGCAAGGTCCTGGAGCGCATCCATCATTCCTTTTACCTTCTCAAATTCCATTCATAAAAACACTGGGCGGTACGTGACTAAACTATTTCAGGAAACTGCTGCAGACCTGAAAAAGGAATGGCAAGCTGAAGTTGACCAGCTCAAACCAACGCCCTTTGAAACGAGAAACCGTCGCCGATCACGGGCTTATACTGATTACCTGTATCCACAGCCAATGGACAATGGTAGCCTCCTCGTTATGAAGCGCGGCATTGGGGACATCGAAAAATTTGTGGTGATTGATAAAAACGAGAATGAAAAAAAAGCTTTCACGCCGGGATTCGTCAACGATGCCGGTATGCTGTCGGTAGTAAAAGATAAGATTGCCTGGAGTGAATATGGCTATGATCCACGCTGGGGCGTTCGTAATTATTCACAGGTGAAAGTATTTAGCCTTTCCTCGAATTATAGAAAGCTCATTGGGGGCAGGAGGGCACGACTAAGCGGTGCTGCCTTATCACCCGATGCGGAGACAGTCGTCGCTGTTGAATCAAATGTCAGTTATAAAAATTCGCTTCAATTGTTTGACGTAGCGCGAGGCCGTAATCTCAAAACGTTTCCAAATCCAGAAAATGTTTTTTATTCCATGCCGCGTTGGTCCGATGACGGAAAATCCATCGTTGTAATCAAAACAGATGGCAAGGGAAAAAGGATCTCAATTGTTAATGTCACGACGGGCAGCTGGGAAGATGTCCTCACCGTTGGCCAGGAAAATGTAGGGCACCCGGTCTTGTTCAAAAATTATATCCTCTTCAATTCGCCCGTTAACGGGGATTGATAACATCTTTGCATACGATCTTCAAACTAAAAGACGATATCAGGTTACGTCGAGTAAGTATGCCGCGTACAACCCAGCCGTTAGTCCGGACGGCAAAACCATTTATTATAACGAGCAGACCCGCGATGGATTGGATGTAGTGAGTATTCCATTCGATCCTGCTACCTGGATGCCAGTTGATGCAGGGCTTAAGCCGGTAGATACATCGTTAGTTCAAACCCTGGTCGAACAGGAGGGAAGGCCACACTTGCTGGATAGTATTCCGCAGAGAAACTATCCGGTCGCTAAGTATTCAAAACTTAAAGGGATGCTGAATCCTTACAGCTGGGGTGCATTTGTAACGAACAACCTTGCCCAAATTAATGTCGGTGTAGTGTCGCGCGATATATTGAGCACAACATCCATTTCGGCAGGATACACCTACGATATAAATGAGGGAACTTCCTTCTGGAACGCCGGTATAAGTTACCAGGGATTGTACCCTATTTTGGATCTTTTTGTAAGCACCGGAGACAGAGAAAACGAGGAACGATATGGCAATAATGATATAAATTTTTCCTGGGCGGAATCAACCGTGGAAGGCGGTGTTCGAATTCCATTTCAATTGACAAATTCCAAATACTCGAGGCGGCTTTCGTTTGGAAATGCCGTGGGCTTTACACGCACTACAGATTTTCGAAATGTGACAACCAAGGATGGCCGGGTAATTTATGATGGGCCCGGCAGAATAGCACCGGCGTTTGATTCACTGGTATATATCTATAAAGATCAGCTGAACAACGGAGACTTGATTTACAATCATTTTTCGTTTTCATTTTCAAATTTATTAAAACGAAGCAGGCGAGATTTTTTGCCACGCTGGGGGCAGACGTTGGGTGTTGATTTTTACAGTACCCCTTACGGTGGCGATTTTGAGGCAAGACAATTTGCCGCACAAGCTACCTTTTACTTTCCCGGCTTTTTCAAGCATCATTTCCTATACGCACGGTTGGGATACCAGGAAAATCTTCAAGGTATAGAAACAAACACCTATATCTTCAGTAACAAAATTGCAAAACCGCGGGGGCATAGCTATCCCACTGATGCAACGTTTACGTCATTTTCCGTAAACTATGCATTGCCGCTATGGTATCCTGATATTGCGCTGGGTCCGCTGTTAAATATTCAACGGGTAAAGGCCAACTTTTTTTATGACTACGGTCAGGGGACGGGCAATACTTATTACTATAAACCCAACTCAACGCGTGTGTATTCCTCTGATACCGACGCGACCTATCAATCCGTGGGAGTTGAAACGACGTTTGATTTTAATGTCATGCGGTTTCTTCCAAAATTCGAGCTGGGGTTCCGCACCACCTATCGCGTTGCAAATGAGTACAATAGCAGCGGAGTGGTTTTTGAAATAGTGATCGGTAATATCGCCTTCTAATAGCTTGAAATTCGGCTGATTTAAACCTATTTTTGGCCTTTCAAAAAAACTAAAAGGTAACTAAGAGCAATGGCAGAAATAGTACGAATGCCCAAGATGAGCGATACCATGACCGAAGGGGTGGTAGCCAAGTGGCATAAGAAGGTGGGTGATACCATCAAGTCAGGAGAATTGATGGCCGAAATCGAAACGGATAAGGCCACGATGGACTACGAATCTTTTAACGCAGGAACTGTATTGTATTTAGGGGTGCAGGAAGGACAAGCAGTAACAGTGAATGGCGTTCTGGCAATTGTAGGGAATCCCGGCGAAGATTATAAAGCATTATTGGAGGGCGCTGGTGCCAGTGCTGCAGCGCTGGTGGATCTCAAGGCTGCCGAGCCTAAAGCCGAAGCGAAAGGAAATAAACCCCAGCCGGCCGCAACGGAAACAGCAACGGCTACGGCTGTCGATACTTCGGGAATCAAGGCGGAGATCGTGTTGATGCCTAAGATGAGTGATACAATGACTGAAGGTGTTTTGGCAGCATGGCATAAGAAAGTAGGCGATACTGTAAAGACAAATGAATTATTAGCCGAGATCGAAACCGACAAGGCTACGATGGAATACGAATCCTACAATGCAGGCACATTACTTTATATAGGTGCCGAAGCCGGTAAAGCAATTCCAGTAAATGGAGTTTTGGCGATCATCGGAGAAAAGGATGCAGATTGGAAGACGTTGTTGAAGGCCCATGAATCGAAAGGAGCGGGTGGGGGATCGGCTGCACCTGCTACATCAGAATCGAAACAAACAGCATCAGCACCTCAGGAAACAAAACCTGCGGATGCAGCGGCGGCAGCATTCCACAACGGTCGCATTAAAGCGTCGCCCCTGGCTAAAAAATTAGCCAAGGATAAAGGGTACGACATCGGAAAAATTTCTGGTTCAGGAGAGAATGGCCGCATCACCAAAGTTGATGTAGAAAATTATAAGCCGGCAGCGCAGGCAGCACCGGCGAAAGCAGGAGCATCAGCACCTGTTTCATTGCCAAAAGTTGTCGGGCAAGAAAGCTTCGAAGAGGTGCCTGTATCACAAATGCGCAAGACCATTGCCAGACGTTTGTCGGAAAGCAAATTTACCGCACCTCATTTTTATGTGACCATGGAAATCAACATGGACAAAGCAATTGAGGCACGCAAAAGCATGAATGAAATTAGTCCGGTGAAGATCTCATTTAATGACATGGTGATCAAAGCTGTGGCCGCCGCGTTGCGTCAGCACCCTGATGTAAATGTCAGCTACCTGGGCGATAAGATGAGAAAGAATCATCATATTCATATTGGAGTGGCCGTCGCCGTGAAAGATGGATTGTTAGTTCCAGTTATTCGTTTTGCTGATAATAAATCCCTTTCACACATTGCCGTGGAAGTGAAGGACCTTGCGCAGAAAGCGCACGATAAAAAATTACAACCTTCCGATTGGGAGGGAAGCACCTTTACCGTTTCGAACTTAGGAATGTTTGGAGTAGATGAGTTTACGGCGATCATCAATACACCGGACGCCTGTATCCTGGCCGTTGGCGGTATTAAGGAAACAGCGATTGTTAAAAATGGTCAGCTGGTTCCGGGCAACGTTATGAAGGTTACGCTTTCGTGTGATCACCGTGCCGTCGATGGTGCCGTTGGAGCAGCGTTCTTAAAGACCCTTAAAGGTTTATTGGAAGACCCCGTCAGAATATTAATTTAAAATCACTTTCATAAGCCCCTGGAGTGATCCGGGGCTTTTTATTTCACAGACATGGAAAAAATTCACGCAACAACGATCATTGCTGTTTTACACAATGGCCAAATTGCCATTGGTGGTGATGGCCAGGCTACAATGGGAAACTACGTCGCGAAAAGCAACGTTCGGAAAATACGCAAGTTACAGGATGGAAAAGTGCTGGCCGGATTCGCAGGATCTACTGCCGATGCATTTACTTTAATTGAAAGGTTCGAAGAAAAATTGAATACCTATGGCGGAAACATGAAACGTGCTGCCATCGAGCTGGCAAAAGATTGGCGGATGGATCGATTTCTTCGTCGGCTTGAAGCGATGTTGATCACTGCAAACAAGGAAGAAATTTTGGTTCTTTCAGGTACCGGCGATGTGTTGGAGCCCGATAATCAGGTGGCCGCGATCGGATCCGGAGCGATGTATGCGCAATCCGCGGCGCTTGCATTAAAGAAACATGCTCCACACTTTACCGCGGAAGAAATTGTACGCGAAAGCCTAAACATCGCCGCGGATATTTGCATTTATACGAATCATAATCTCGTGATTGAAAAAATTTAGTTCGAGGTTCGAAGTTTGAGGTTCGAGGTTTGAGGTTTGAAGTTCGAAGCTTTGAGGCTGAGCTCTGACACTTGTTTCATGTGAGCTTACGTTGAAGCTTTTGCTACTGGCTGAAGTTTTCGCTCTGCAGCATTCAGTCTTAGCTCGCTTAGCTTTCTGCTTTCAGCTTTCTGTTTCCGCTTAATTGCTGCTCGATTTTTTCTGCGAATTTATCTGGAAAATCAGCTCTTTTCCTTCACCGGGCTTTGTCTTCCAGCAGAATCACAAACGGTTTAAGATGGTCGGTGTGAGGCAATAAAATCTTGAGCACGCCAATGGCTGGGACTGCGAGAATCATTCCAGCAATTCCTAGAATTTTCCCACCAATTACCAATGCAATGATAGCGGCAAGCGCATTGACACTAACCTTGATCCTGTGATTCGCGGGGTGATGAAATTTCCTTCCAGGAACTGAACTACTGCAAACACAATCACTACGCCGACAGCGTACCAGATGTGAATCTTTTGTGATAAGCGCCATGATCAGCGGAAAAAATGCACCAATGATAATCCCTACATAAGGAATGATGGTAAGCACGCCAGAAAGGATTCCAAAGAAAATAGCATGATCAATTCCCAGTGCCAACAGCCCAATACAATTCAAGCAGGCGATGATCAGCGTAACCAAAGTCAATCCGGAAATGTATCCTTGAATCACCCGTTCCATATCCTTCTTCCAGGCAAATTCACTGTCACCTGGAACGAGGCTCAGGAAGAAATCTTTGAATTTATCGCGGTAAATCAATAACAGGAAAATGTAGATGGGTATTTGGATCAAGTACGATAAGGGTATTGGTCGTCGAAACGAGAACATCTCCGAAATAAGCACTTACCGTTCTAACGGCTTCTGCCAGAAATTTATTCTGATCTGAGAGGCTCACCGCCAAAGTCTCTCTGAAAGTATCGCTTACGTGATTAATATAATTTTCAAATTTTGCCTGCAAGTTTGGAAGGTCATTGACAAGCCGACCACCTGATCGACGACAAGCCATATCAACAACCCTAGAAACAACAGTTGCTAAAAGCACAATGATGATCGAAAGCGCGGGTCCGAATCTTTCGCTTTTCTAATCTTTTTGACAAAGGAAGCATAACCACGGACAGGAATGCTGCAAAGGCCAACGGTACTACTATATCACTCGCCAGGATAGTGGCTGTAATAGTAAGCGCAATGACAACCAATAGCTTGTAGATATAGTCAAGCCGATCAAAGGGTTTAAGATTGGTCATAAACGAAGTTAGGCATTATCGATAGCCTTTAAAATCGTTTCGCACGACTCTTCAATTTGTTTTTTTGTAATCGTAAGAGGAGGAGCGATGCGAAAGCTATAGGGATGTGAAAGGAACCAATAACAGATGACGCCAAGTTCTTTGGCTTTCAGAACAATGCTGATAACAATTTCTGCAGATTCAAAGTCAATGGCGAACATCAGTCCAATTCTCCTTATTCCCTGAATCGTTTGGATGCGCAAATGTTTCTCGAACAGCTTTCCTTTCTTTCAACTTGTTCCAGCAATTTTTCTTCTTCGATGACTTCCAGCGTGGCCAGTGCCGAAGCGCAGCAAACGGGATTGCCACCAAAAGTTGTGATATGACCCAACATTGGATCATGGGTAGGCATTTCATATATTTGTGGCAGATAAAGGCGCCAATTGGCAATCCTCCGCCAAAAGCCTTTGCAACGGTCAGGATATCGGGAACTATGTCATATTGTTCAAATGCAAATAGCGAACCTGTTCGTCCCATCCCGCACTGGATTTCGTCAAGAATAAGCAGGGCTCCCGTCTCGTCACACCGTTGTCGAACGGCTTTCATGTACTCCCTGGAAGGAATGCGGACACCAGCGTCCCCCTGAATAGTTTCCATAATAACACAGGCGGATATCGGTAATATTTTCAAGATCTTCAATGACATTAAAGTCAATGAAGGACATCCGGGAACAACGGGCGAAAGGCTTGCTTTTTTACTTCGTTACCGGAAATGCTCATGGATCCGTGCGTGCTTCCATGGTAGGATTTTCTGCAGGAGACGATCTCCGTACTCCCAGTGAAACGTTTTGCCAGCTTAAAAGCGCCCTCATTTGCTTCCGTTCCGGAGTTGACAAAGTAGCTGCAGTTGAGGGCTGCGGGTAGCAGGCTGAAGCTTTCTTTGCCAGGAGGTTTGAGCGGATTGGATGTATTCGCCATAAACCATCACGTGAAAATGCTTGTCTAGCTGATCCTTGATCGCCTGAACAACCTTCGGATGCCGATGGCCAATATTAGTTACACCAATTCCTGAGATTAGGTCAGTATATCGTTTATTATCAGTATCATATATATAGATACCTTCAGCATAAGTTACAGCTATTAAAGCGGGCGAGTCGGTAGTTTGGGCCAGGTGGTTTAAGAAGGTATCGCGACTAAAATCCATGCCCTAAACTAGGCAGAGAAGATGAATGCTGGAAATAAAAAAAAATCCCGCGGAGGCGCGGGATCAAAAAAACTAAACATCCACTAAAATGGGGGCCTTTAAAAAATGGGCTTAGGCGATTAAAAAATATTATTTTTCCGATTACACATTGACAGATATCGAAACAATCATGCCGAGGAGTACTACCGCAGATAAGATTGCTAATTGTCTTAACCGTGGGTTCATCTTAGAAACCGGTCTGTAGTTGCTGTAGTTAACATTACTGGTATATGCCATACGAGTGTTATTAATGTTGTCGTTGATGATTCAAATGTCGTAATAACGAAGGGGCGGTTGCCACTCTGAATTCATGCAAATCCTACATCGGTATCCTTACGATAATCAAATAAAATACACGAGCGTCAAGGAGAATTTTCACGGCCCCCCGATTTCCAGGGGAGCAAATTTTCAGCTTGAAAAGTGTTGATTTGTCCCTTGGAAAGTTCCGTTGGACGTCCTAGGGCCTCCAGGAAAAAAGTTTGACAAAGTAGCAATACGTAAATCTTCTCCCTGTTACTAAGACTTAGTTTTACGTATTGCTACTTTGTCAAACTTTTTTCCGGCGTCCCTGGGCATTCCAACTTAACTTTCCAAGGGATAAATCAACACTTTTCAAAGCTGAAAATTTGCTCCCCTGGAAACCGGGGGGACATAAAAAATTCGCCTTGATGCTCGTGTATTTTATTTGATTATCGTAAGGATACCGATGTAGGATTTGCATGAATTCAGAGTGGCAACCGCCCCTGCGTTATTACGACATTTGAATCATCAACGACAACATTAATAACACTCGTATGGCTTATACCAGTAATGTTAACTACAGCAACTACAGACCGGTTTCAAAGATGAACCCACGGTTAAGACAATTAGCAATCTTACTCTGCGGTAGTACTCCTCGGCATGATTGTTTCGATATCTGTCAATGTGTAATCGGAAAAATAATATTTTTTAATCGCCTAAGCCCATTTTTTAAAGGCCCCCATTTTAGTGGATGTTTAGTTTTTTTGATCCCGCGCCTCCGCGGGATTTTTTTTTATTTCCACCATTCAGGTTCTCTGCCTAGTTTAGGGCATGGATTTTAGTCGTGATACCTTCCGAAACCACCTGGCCCAAACTACCGACTCGCCCGCTTTAATAGCTGTAACTCACGCTGAAGGTATCTATATCTATGATACTGATAATAAGCGATATACGGACTTAATCTCAGGTATTGGTGTAACTAATATTGGCCATCGAAACCCCACGGTGGTGCAAGCCATCAAGGATCAGCTCGAGAATGACGTGATGGTCTACGGCGAATACATCCAATCCGCTTCCAATATGTTGGCGCTGAAAGTTGTCAGCCTGCTTCCGGCATCCCTCAACTGTTGTTACTTTGTCAACTCAGGGACCGAGGCAAATGAGGGCGCATTGAAGCTGGCCAAACGGTACACCGGCCGTCACGAGATTATCGCCTGCCGAAAATCCTACCATGGAAGCACGCACGGTTCCATGAGCGTCTCCGGTAATGAAGTAAAAAAGCAAGCCTTTCGACCACTGCTTCCCGACGTATCCTTTATGGACTTTAATACCATCGAGCACCTCGAACTGATCACCGATAGATCTGCCTGTGTTATTATAGAGACGATTCAAGGGGATGCCGGTGTCCGGATCCCATCAAGGGCCTACATGAAAGCGCTGCGTAAACGTTGTGACGAAACAGGAGCCTTGTTGATTCTTGATGAGATACAATGTGGCATGGGCAGAACCGGGACCCTCTTTGCGTTTGAGCAGTTCGACATTGTACCCGATATATTGACCATCGCCAAAGCTTTTGGCGGGGGACTTCCCATCGGCGCGTTCATATCTGATAAAAACATCATGGCCTGCCTGAGCCATGACCCGATGCTCGGTAACATCACAAGATTTGGAGGCAATCCTGTCTGCTGCGCTTCGGCCCTGGCCACGCTGAAGGTTATCGAAGATGAAAAATTATTGGAAGCGGTTGAAGAGAAGGGAAAGCTATTCGAGAAACTTTTGCGTCATCCCAAAATTAAAGAAGTAAGAAGAATTGGACTGATGTTCGCCATTGACTTTGAGTCTGCAGAAATTGTTAATCATATCGTTTTGAAAGCCAAAGAACTTGGTGTCATCTGCTATTGGTTCCTTTCACACCCGTATAGCTTTCGCATTGCACCTCCCCTAACGATTACAAAAAAACAAATTGAAGAGTCGTGCGAAACGATTTTAAAGGCAATAGATAATGCCTAACTTGGTTTATATCCAAATCTTAAACTCTTTGACCGGCTTGACTATATCTACAAGCTACTGGTTGTCATTGCGCTCGTTATAACAGGTACTATTCTAGCGAGTGACATAGTAGTACCGTTGGCATTTGCAGCCTTCCTGTCCGTGGTTGTGCTGCCAATTGTCAAAAGATTAGAAAGGCGAAGGGTCGGTCCCGCGCTTTCGATCATCATCGTGTTATCAGCCACTGTTGTGATTTTGGGTTTGTTTATATGGCTAGTTGTCGATCAGGTGGTTGGCTTAGTAAACGATCTTCCAAACTTACAGGCTAAATTTGAAAACTATATTAATCACATAAGCGATACATTACGGAGAGATTTTTCGGTGAGTCTCTCAGATCAGAATAAGTTTCTTGGAGAGGCCGTTAACGGCAAGCGCTTATTTGGGAGATGTTCTAGTATCGACGACAAATACCCTTACGGTGCTCCTCCAAATCCCCATTTATATTTTCCTGATATTAATTTACCGGGACAAGTTTAAAGATTTCTTCCTGAGCATGATTCCGGGTGACAGTGAATTTGCATGGAAGAAAGAGGGTATGGAACGCGTCATTCAAGGATACATTTCCGGTTTGACTTTTTTCGTAACCCTGATCATCACCTGTTGAACTGCATCGGGCTGTTGGCACTGGGGATCGATCGTGCTCTTTTCTTTGGAATCTTGTCTGGCGTGCTTACCATCATTCCCTATATCGGCATTATCATCGGAGCGCTTTTTCCACTGATCATGGCGCTTATCACAAAAGATTCTCTCTGGTATGCTGTAGGCGTAGTCATTGTGTTCGCGGTAGTTCAATTCCTGGAAGGTAATTTTATCACCCCGCGAATCACTGGATCGAAGGTTAGTATCAATGCGTTTGGCCGCGATCATTGCACTGGTAATAGGTGGGAAAATTTTAGGAATTGCTGGAATGATTCTCGCAGTCCCAGCCATTGGCGTGCTCAAGATTTTATTGCCTCACACCGACCATCTTAAACCGTTTGTGATTTTGTTAGAAGACAAAGCCCCGGTGAAGGAAATTGAGGCTGAAACTTTTCCAGATAAATTCGCGGAAAAAATTGAACAGCAGGTTAAAGCGGAGCAGAAAGTTGAAAGCTGAAAGCCGAAAGCTAAAGCGTGCGACCTCAACGTGACTGCATGAAAAAACTGTCAGCGGATAGCAAACAGTTTCACATTATGAAGAGCTCAAAAAATTAAGTTCAAAGCTCAACCTCAAACTTCAAACTTCAAACTTCAAACCTCGAACCTCAAACAACTTCGAACCTCGACCTAAATTTTTTCAATCACCAAATTGTGATTCGTATAAATGCAA
>CAWJXE010000015.1:0-119538 GCA_963846745.1 uncultured Bacteroidota bacterium
CATTCGTTAATTTTTGAACGTCTTGTTAATACATGAAATGTCCATCCGTTATTATCTTATTGAGGCCGATCAACGATACTACCATTTCATGTATTTTCTTGTTGTCAACAGTCATGAAAAAATTGCTATCGAGTTATTTATTTGAATTAATAAAAATTATCCACGGTTGAAAACAAAAACCTGCAAGCAGGGAATTTTGCCCTTAATTTATGGATTCTACATCATTTTTATATTCTTTGAAGGCGCGGTAGATGCCTGATGCGATAAATTCCTGACCATCTTCGCCGGCTAAAAATTTTTCTTCCGTAGAATTGGTCAAAAAGCCTGTTTCTATCAGTACACTAGGCATGGTTGTCCGCCATAACACTACAAATCCTGCTTGTTTAACCCTCTGCTCACGGCCTACACGGTCTTTAAATTGATTTCAACTTTCTGTGCGAACTTCAAACTGCTTTCCTGATAAGCGCTTTGAGTCAGCGCAAACAAAATATAGGACTCCGGGCTGTTGGGGTCAAAACCTTCGTAACGTTCCTCATAATTTTCGTCCATAAGGATCACAGAATTTTCCCGCTGCGCAATAGCAAGGTTGCCTTCATCTTTATGAAGTCCCATAACAAATGTTTCCGTTCCAAACGCCTTCGTGTTGGGGTTGGCATTGGCATGAATGCATATAAACAGGTCAGCTTTATTCTTATTTGCAATATCAGCGCGTTCATCCAAGCGCGAGTAACGGTCGTCCTTACGGGTATAAATAACTTTTACACCCGGGATGTTTTTTTCAATATAGCTGCCCACTTTAAGAGCAATATTCAGCGCAACATCCTTTTCTTTTAATAACCTTGCCATGCGTACCATTATCGTGACCTCCATGACCGGCATCGATAACCACTACATCCACTTTAGAATCCGGAGGTGGATATGTACTGGACGAATTTAGCAAGGTTATTGCTATTAGTAGCGCTGTTAATCCGATATTCCTCACGTGGCCGTTCGATGTTCAGAGTATTTGCAATAACTTTATGCAAAATTGTGAATTTTTCACTAAAAGCTAAAGAACTGTCCTTCAACTCTGCCCGTGTGCAATATTTTATTGCTTTCATCTCTTTTTTTTCATTGTCACGGTTGGCCATGGCGCAGGTGGAATCCGAGATAAGACCACCATCCAGGCGTTTTGCCAATCAAGGCCGATACATCTCGCATAAATCCAGATTCCATTATCGTAGCGACCGATACCTTCCAAGAACCGTTAACGATTCCACTAAAGTTAAACCTCCACCGAAAGGCGACATTGAAACAACTATCAACTATTCTGCCAGAGATTCAATCCGGGCCAGCGTTGATGGAAAGCTGATTTGGCTGTATGGCGAAGCGAAAATCGAGTACGGTGAGATCGAACTGGAGGCAGAAGAAATAACAATCGACTATGGTAACAGCACACTCACGGCCCATGGTACCAGGGATTCTCTCGGTCAGCGGGTCGGATATCCCATTTTTAAAAATGGACCAGAATTATACGAAACCAAGGACATTATATACAATTTCAAAACCAAACGGCACGGATCAGCGAAGTAGTAACACACCAGGGTGACGCTTATCTCCATGGCGACGTAGTATATAAAAATGAAAAAGGTGAGCTGTTAAGCATACGAAACAGCTACACCACCTGCAATCTGGAACATCCGCACTTACGTCATCAGGGCCACCAAAACCAAAGCCATTCCCAATGATAAAATTGTAGCAGGCCCATTTTACATGCAATTCAATGATATTCCTTTGCCGATCGGTTTCTTTTTGGAATGTTCCCGTCTCCCAAGGAAGCGCGTCAGGAATCATGTTCCCTCATATGGAGAAGAGAAAAGAAGAGGTTTTAATCTCCGCGGTGGAGGATACTTCTTTGACATCAGCGAATACATGAAGCTTGCGTTGACAGGCGACATCTACTCAAAAGGTGGGCATGCGTTATATGTCAACTCAAGCTACATGAAACGTTACAAATATAACGGTACCGTAAATTTCGCATACTCAAAGAAACCCGGACGACGACCGACAAGATCGAAGACTGAGAGCTTCACAAAAGATTTCCGATTGACCTGGAGTCACTCACCACAATCAAAAGGAACGGGACGGTTTGCGGCTTCCGTCAAATGCGCAACTGCGACATTCAACGAGAACAACTATCTTGACACAGGGCAACAGCGGATACAACAATCCAAACTT
Organism: uncultured Bacteroidota bacterium; assembly: GCA_963846745.1. Classification (GTDB taxonomy): domain Bacteria; phylum Bacteroidota; class Bacteroidia; order Cytophagales; family Cyclobacteriaceae; genus Chryseolinea. The sequence goes on from CAWJXE010000015.1 coordinate 2,218, forward strand.
AAACAATACTACCGCCAAACTAAGTTCAAATGTTTCATACAGTAAACGATTTGCCGGAACTCCATTTTCGTTGGGTGTAAACTTGAATCACAACCAGGATCTCAGACCAAAGCGGTTGATTTGTTGCTTCCAAACATCAGTTTTAACATGACAAACATTTATCCTTTCCAGAGCAAATCCGGCAAGACGGGACCACTGGATAATTTTTCTATCGCTTACACGATGAATGCAATGAACCGCATAACAAACAATATTGGACGAGTACCCGCCAGAGCCGAACAGGACAGCATCGCACCTTTTACGTTGGCCAACCTGCCACCTTTTTTGACAACGCCCGAAAAGGGATGAGGCATAACATCCCCACTTCGTTTTCCTTTAAAGCTTTGCGCCATTTTACATTGTCCCCTTCTTTCAATTATGAAGAGAAATGGTATGGCGAAAAGTTAAACTGGGCATACAACAGCGATTCGACATTGCTGGTAAAGACCGAACGTTGAAAGATTTTCGCGAATTGCCAACTATTCTGTGAGCGCTTCGCTCACCACCCGCATTTATGGAATGTATCACTATAAAAATAAAGACAAGCAACGTAAAGGCAATTCGACATGTTATCAATCCAACGGTGTCGTACGGCTACACGCCTGATTTCTCACAGAATCCAAACTATTTCCAACAATTCATCAGACAAGACTGGAAGAGTAATTTACCAGGATCGTTATCAGGGGTTTGTCTATGGTGGCTCAAGGCATGGGAAATAGCAGCGCCATTGGATTTGGAATCGGAAATAACCTGGAAATGAAGGTACAGGGGCCGCAGGATTCGGTCGCCCGAAAGGTAATGCTGCTCAATAACCTGTCCTTGAATTCCTCTTACAATTTTATAGCCGATTCATTCAAACTTGCTCCTATCAAAATTTCGGCGAATACGAATATCCTGGATAATCTGTTAAATATTAACCTGTCGGCTACACTCAATCCATACTATATAAGACTGACGTTAATGAGGCAGGGCGGGAATTGAGGAAAGGGAATTGATGAATTTGCATGGAAGCCTGGCAGATCGGTCGAATTACCAACGCTACATTGGCCATGAGCACAAACCTGAATCCGAAGGCCCGAAGTAAGGACACCAGCAGCCGGGAAAAAATCGGCAAATCCGAATTGCCGGAACAGGAGAAAGAATTCCTGCTGGCGAACCCGGATGTCTATGTTGATTTTGATATTCCCTGGAGTATGAATATCAGCTACAACCTGGGTTATTCCCGCCCGGTCAATAGTCGGCAAATGTCACGCAGACCGATAAACGTGTCGGGCGACGTTTCGATTTCGGCGAAATGGAAGGTCACTTATAGCACCGGATATCACTTTGAATCAGGAGAATTCACACAAACAAACATTGGAATAGCCAGGGATCTCCATTGCTGGACGATGAGCCTCAACTGGACGCCCTTCGGAAGATTCCAGCAATATAATTTTACAATCAATGTGAAGTCTTCGTTGTTGCAGGATCTGAAGCTGGAACGAAGAAAGCCTTTCTTTGATAACTTATAAGAGTTATCAGTTAATCAGTTATCGGTTGTTTCAACGCTATTTATCAGTGAACTGTCTTGACTGAAGTATCAACTGCATTATTTGGTCACAATCATAGCGCAATCCATGAATTTAGCTCTTAGAAAACTTCCCGATCACGTTTACTTTTAACTGATAACTTTTAACATTATTTCAGCCAACCCTCCACTTCCTCCATCGTAGGATTTTTTACATTCTCAAGCTTCATCTTTTTCCGCATGCCACACACATCATTGAAAAGCTTCGATGCCTTCATCTCCTTCAGCTGCGCTTTAGAGGTAATTCCCATTTTTTGAAGCACCGGTACCAAATCTCTCCGGACACCCAAAGCTTTCAAAATCCTTTTCTGTCATGTTGGCGATGGATTTTCGGGCTTCATCTGCGGAAAGAACAGCACATCCTGTATCGACGGGGAATTGGTCATGATCATGCACAGCCGATCGATTCCGATACCCAGCCCAGCCGTTGGCGGCATTCCGAATTCGAGCGCACGAAAAAAATCTTCATCCAGCGTCATCGCTTCTTCATCACCGCTTTTGCCAAGCTCAAGCTGTTCTTCAAAGCGTTGGCGTTGATCAATCGGATCATTCAATTCACTGAATGCGTTGGCGATTTCTTTGCTGTTACAGATAGCCTCAAAACGTTCCACCAATCCTGGTTTGGTCCGATGTTTCTTAGCCAACGGAGACATCTCAATAGGATAATCCGTAATAAAGGTCGGCTGAATAAGATTAGGCTCGCACTTTTCGCCAAATATCTGATCGATAAGTTTGCCTTTTCCCATGGTGTTATCCATCGGAACATGGAGTTGTTCGCAGGTATTTCTCAGCTCTTCCTCATTCATATTGGAAATATCAATGCCGGTAAAATGCTGAATCGCTTCGAACATGGTATACCGTTTCCATGGGCGTCTGAAATCAATTATTTTATCGCCGACTTTCACTTGCGTTTTCCCATGAAGGTCCATGGCAACTTTTTCAATCATTTCCTCCACGAGCTCCATCATCCAATAATAATCTTTGTATGCGACGTAGAGTTCGATCTGCGTGAATTCCGGATTATGAAAGCGGGACATGCCTTCGTTCCGGAAGTCTTTTGAAAATTCATAGACGCCATTAAATCCCCCGACGATCAATCGCTTCAGGTAAAGCTCATTGGCTATACGCAAATACAACGTCATGTCCAGCGTATTATGATGCGTCTTAAACGGCCGCGCTGCAGCGCCACCATACAAGGGTTGCAAAATGGGCGTCTCAACTTCCAGATATGCTTTTGCGTTGAGATACTGACGCATAGAGTTTACCAGCTGCGTGCGTTTTACAAAAGCGTCGCGAACATGCGGGTTTACGATCAGGTCCACATAACGCATGCGGTAGCGTTGCTCAGGATCTGTAAAAGCATCGTGACGAGTTACATTTCCTTGTTCATCGACTGTTTCCTTCACAACAGGCAGCGGACGCAACGATTTTGACAGCACGGTGAGGCTGGTAACATGAATGGAAATCTCTCCCGTTTGTGTCGTGAAGCCATAACCTTTTACACCAATGATATCGCCGATGTCGAGCAGCTTTTTGAATACTGTATTGTAAAGCGTTTTGTCTTCTTCGGGGCAGATATCATCCCGGCGGATATAGATTTGAATGCGACCCGTTTCATCTTGCAATTCGGCAAATGAAGCATTGCCCATGATTCTGCGGCTCATGATCCGGCCAGCGATGGATATCTGACGATAATCGCTTTTCTGCCGTTCATAGTTCGTCAGAATTTCCTGGGCTGAAGCGTTGACTTCATATAAGTCTGCCGGATAGGGATTGATCCCCAGCTTAGCAAATTCCTCCAGGCTTTTTCGGCGGATGATCTCCTGTTCGCTCAATTGCATATTCCAAAATTTTGGGCAAAAATACGCGAATTAGGGAGAGGGAAAAACCGAATGGAAATATTGATGAAATTCAGGTTATGGTTGCTTGCGAAGATCCTCCGGCGTTTCAACTCTTTTTGAATCAATGTTAGTTCCCGGCTGCTTTGACCTGCAACAGAAGTATTTTCTTCAGCCCTTCTGAAAAGATAAGGCATAACAGAACGAACGGGACCATAGGGAACATATTTGGCAACATTGTATCCTGCGGTTGCAAGGTTAAAGGAAATATTATCGCTCATGCCGAATAGCTGCGAAAACCACACCCGTTCATCCTTGTTTGCCATGCCGTGTTTTTCCATCAGGACTGTCAGGTAATAATTGCTGTATTCATTATGAGACCCGCACATGACAGCAATGCGTTGCTTGTGATCAAGACAAAAACTTAACGCCTGATTAAATGCATTGTCGGTAGCTTCTTTATCAGGAAAGATTGGACTGGGATAATTTAATTCTTCTGCCCGGTCCCGTTCCTTTTCCATGTAGGCCCCGCGAACCAGCTTAGCACCTAAAAAATAATTATTCATCGTTGCATTATGATAGGCAGCACGAATGTTTCTAGGCGATTCGACTCTGTAAAACTGAAAAGTGTTGAATACAATCGGGCTTTCTTTATTATATTTTTCCATCATTCGATACGCAAGCGTATCGATCGTGTCCTGGATCCAGGTTTCTTCTGCATCAACAAGCACAGGAATTTTGTATTCATGAGCCTTGGCGCAAATCTTATTGATGCGTTCATATACCCGCTCAAATGCTTTTCGATCCTCATCCGAAAGGGCTTCTTTCTTTTGAACTTTTTCCAGCAACTCCGCCGATGCAATCCCAGTTACCTTAAAAACGGAAAACGGAATATTTTTCGAATGATGGGCATTTTCGATGGTTCGGATGGTCTCCTCCATCGTACGATCAAATCCCGTTTCAGATTTTTCACCCTCCACGGAATAATCAAGAATGGTATTGACGCCATACTTTCCCAGTTGATCGATCGTGGCTTACTTTCCTCGATACTTTCGCCGCCACAGAAATGTTCAAATACCGTCTTGCGAATAATGCCCTCAACAGGCAGCCTAAGCATCAGGGCAAACTTTACCATCTTGATGACAATGGCCGAGATCCAGGGATGATTAATAAGGCCGAAAATAAAATTTGCCTTTCTTAGGGCAACATTGGATTTATATTTGAAAGCAACTGAGGTATCCTCAAAGGAAATATTAGGAACTGTATCCATACGTCTAGGTCGGCCTAAATATAATGGGAATTCATGGCATCCATAACAAGGCAAATTGCTTTTGATGAGTTTTTAATAACTTTCGAAACAGATTTAAACAATCCTAATGCTTCCTGATAACATTTTGTTGTCTGGCAATCTTACAAAAGATTTGCAGGATTTCTTAAACCAAAAAAAATACAGCAGCCTCGCCATTTTAGTTGACGAAAATACACACCGGGATTGCTATCCTCTTATTCAGGATGCGCTACCGCAACATTTTATCATACAAGTCAACAGTGGAGAAAGCGAAAAAAACATTCACACCTGCGTGCATATATGGGAGGCGATGACCGTACAGGCCCTCGATCGACATGCCTGCATGCTGGTATTGGGTGGAGGTGTTCTGGGCGATATGGGTGGGTTTTGTGCGGCTACCTATAAGCGTGGAATCGATTTCATTCTGATACCCACTACGTTACTCGCCCAGGTGGACGCGAGTATCGGCGGCAAACTGGGCATTGATTTCAATCATTTTAAAAATCACATAGGCGTTTTCCAAAAGCCGGTGTTGACGTTGCTATACGACGGTTTTCTCGAAACCCTTCCTGAAGCAGAACTTAGATCTGGATTTGCTGAAATTATCAAACACACCCTGATCTCGGATCAGAAGATGTGGAAGGAAATTTCCAGGTTATCGTTAAAGGCTCAGGATTGGAAAAAACTTATTAAACATTCCGTGGAATTTAAAGCTCGGGTAACCACAGAAGATCCAAAAGAAAAGGGTTTAAGAAAAATTTTAAATGCGGGACATACTATTGGCCATGCGTTGGAAAGCTACCTGTTGGCAAAGGGAAATAGAATTTTACACGGCGAAGCGATTGCCGTCGGGTTGATTACGGAAGTGCTATATCGCAAAAACCAGGGGATATCTTGGCGAAGAAGATTTCAGGAATATTTGCGATTTTATCGTCAATATTTATGGGAAGGTTGCGATCGAAAGCGAAGAGCTGGAGTCGATTGCGCAACTTACATTGCAGGATAAAAAAAATAAAGGAAATAAGATTTTATGCGTTCTCCTGGATGGAATAGGGAAAGCGAAATGGGATTGTGAAATCAGCCTTGAATCCGTAATGGAAGCTTTATCATTCTATCGAACGATTCAGATATAATAGCTATCCAATTCAGATGTTTGTATCCTGTCCGACTTAAGCGCGCCACGTAAACCTTCTGCTTTTTTTGACACAAAGTCTCTGGTCTTCACTTTTCTGTCTCCGGTAAGCAACCATGTTGCTAACAGCACACTTGATGCAAGACTTACACCAAGGGCAATTTTTCCTGTCGTTCTCATACCCTCCTCTAACTTATAATTCCAACGTAAATGTTCCATTTAATTTAATAAAAATGTTTCACAAACCGTAATTTCGCAGTTCAAAATATAAAAGAAGTTGGATACCTCTATTCAAATTAAACGAACGGTTGTTTTAAAGGGCGAAGCGGCGCTATTACCAGCCTCAAAAAGCATCAGCAATCGCGCGCTTATTATCAACGCTCTGGCCGGTGGAAGATCAGAATTGCACAATCTTTCGGATGCAAATGATACGCAACTCATGTTGCGGCTTGTCAACGCTACGGATAAGGTAATTGATGTTGAAGACGCAGGCACCACCATGCGGTTTCTTACTGCCTATTTCTCGATAACCAAACAGCAAAAAATTCTTACCGGAACCGCAAGAATGAAGGAACGGCCCATCGCAATTCTGGTGGATGCCCTGAGAAAATTAGGGGTTGAGATTGAATACCTCGAAAAGGAAGGATTTCCTCCCCATGAAATAAAAAAATTCAATGAACAAAAAACGAATGACATCCGAATCCGTGGGGATGTAAGCAGCCAATATATCTCGGCGCTGATGATGGTGGCACCCATCTTACCCACAGGCCTAACGCTTACGCTGGAAGGCAAAGTGGGAAGCCGGCCTTATATTGAAATGACCGCTTCTTTGATGAAACATTTTGGCGTTAATACCAACGTACTGGCTGATCGGATCGTTATCCCCCATCAAAGCTATAAACCCGAACCCTTTACGGTAGAGTCTGATTGGTCGGCGGCAAGTTATTGGTTTGCCTTTGCTGCACTGGCTGAAAAAGCTGACCTGGTACTTCCTAAGCTTTTAAGTAATTCCCTGCAGGGTGACAGCGCGATTGCTAAAATTATGGATGATCTCGGAGTAAAAAGTCAGTTTGAAAATGGCTTACTCAAGTTATCAAAGAAGGAAAGTAAAAAAGAGCTGCACTATGATTTCACCGATTGCCCGGATTTGGCTCAAACGGTGTCGGTAGTGTGCGCAGCTAAAAACATTAAAGGATATTTTACAGGTTTAGAAAGTTTGCGCATAAAGGAAACGGACAGGATAAAAGCATTGCAAAATGAACTGAGCAAAATTGGTGCGGATTTGCGTGAAGAAGATACCGAACATTGGACCTTGATACCGTCGCGATCGATGCCGACCCAAGCTTCATTCTTAACTTATAAAGATCATCGGATGGCCATGGCGTTTGCTCCGCTTGCAACTTTAATGGATGTAGAAATTGAACGGCCTGACGTGGTAAGAAAATCATATCCTAATTTTTGGAATGATATGAAGGCGGTCGGTTTTGCTGTTCAGCCAAGCTCTAATGTGTTAAAATAATCAGCCGCTTTAAGCAATCGACTTCCATACCAGGAAAACATTTCCCCATCAACCAATAAAATTCTTTGATGTAGGACTAATTTGATGAAGCTCATCATCATGGCGTTTATTAAAGGGAAAAGGTTCTGATGAGAGAAAGATGTATTGGGGCGCCAGGTTTTTTATTTCCTGTGTTGTTAGCACTGGATATCGATCTTTAGATTCAATCGCATTGTTCAACCCAATCGTTGTGAGCATTGCATCGATGAAAGTATTTTTCCCTGCTGCCATCCAGGGTTGTCTCCAGATCAGATAGAGTACAGACTGGCCGCTCGTCTTTTTTATATTTTTGAATTTCTCAATTATTTCCTTCGAGCACTGTGTGGCCAAATTTTGACTTTCTGTAATTAGGCCAACAGATTCGATCATCGACAATGCATCCTGCAGTGTAGTAATGTCGCTCATCCATACAGGGTATTTTTCGCGCAGTATTTCAATCCCTTCCTTGTAGTTCTCCTCCTTATTCCCAATGATAAGATCTGGTTTTAGTCCCTCGATGACATCAAACCAAAAATTTTTAGTGCCACCAACAATTGTTTTTCTGGTTCTCCAATCTGGAGGATGAGTACAAAATTTTGTTATGCCAATAACCTTTTCATCAAGGTCAAGGTCTGCCAGTAGTTCTGTTTGGGATGGAACGAGGGAAATAATTCGCTGGGGTGCGCTGCTAAGATGCAGTTATGTAGCCTAGTTGATCTGGAAAAGACGGGGTTGCCATTTCCTAAAAGTGAGAAAAAAAACGTACAGAGCACACAAAGAAAAGACCCTCTCATGTAAAAACTCTGTAGCCCTGTACGAATATCTTCAAAAAAGTTAGTTCAAAAAAAACGCACAGGTATACATAAAGAAAAGACCCTCTCTGTAAAAACTCTATGACCCCGTGCGTGTATCATTATATCCCTAGGCCGATGCCACTGATTGGATGCTTATCTTTTAAGATTCCAATCTATTGGGATCACTTTATTATCTCATTCTTCTATATCATAATTGCCATGCTGCTCAATTGACTGGAAACTTTGAGGTTAGAGCCTGTTAGCGTGCCTTGGTTCATTTCAAATTTTAACTTGCCGTCGACAACTTTAAAATTGATGCAGCTTCCTTTTTGTCCTAATCCGTTCCCGTCCGTTATGGTCAAGATTGATTTTGCGCCAATGTTGTTTTTTATGTTTTCAAATTCCCTGTTCTTCGCTTTACCAACGTAGACAACCTGGCAAGCCGAAGATTCATCAGCAGAAGCAAGCTTTTTGATCACATACTTCTTGCTGCCTTTGGTTTTACCATTATACCATGTGTTAAGGGTATTGAACACATTGTCATCGCCAATCACACCCACTACAAAGTCGCCGCTCTCTCCTTCATTTGGCCATTGGACATACTTAATGAAGTTAAATAGCATCGCTGCGTGAATTTCATGTGTTGGTCGTTCCTGAGCAGATACCGCAGTAGCCGCCATCATCAGAATTGCAAAGATTGATTTTTTCATAGATTAAAAAAGTTGACACTAATAATCTACCCTTAATCCTGAAAAAACCCCGGAGAGTAACCTCCGAGGCTTCTCAAACAACCCCGTTAAATTAATATCGCCATAGAGGACAATGCACCTGATACTTTTAGGTTCGAAGCCTCAATTGCCTTCTGATTTAGCTCAAATTTGAGCTTATTATCAACTAGTTTTGAAGTTTATAGAGCTTCCTTTTTCGCCCAATCCTGACTTATCTGTAATAATCAATGTACCTTTTCCTTTCAGTTTGTCGTTTACGTTGTCAAATTCCCCACTTTTCGATTTGTCGATGTAAAGCACGTGACAATCAGTAACATCCGCTGCAGAATTGAATTTTTTAATGATATACGTCTTGGAACCGCGAGGTTTACCGCCATACCAACCGTTGAGGGTGTTATAGATGTCGTTGTTCCCAACAACGCCGATAATAAATTCGCCGCCAGCAGCGTGATCAGGCCATTGAACGTACTTTGTAAAATTGTAAACCATCATCGAATGCACTTCGTGCATAGGACGGTCTTGAGAAAATGCGCAACCGCTAATTAGCAGGGCAGCTGCGAGGAGTTTAATCTTCTTCATCATAAATATTAGGTGGTCGTTTCTAAATACAAAAACAGGTTCTGCAACTACCGTGCGAGAACCTGTCTTGATATGCCAGAACTTGGCTAAAGATGGCCTAAAAAATCACTTTAAATACCGGAAATCATGCCCTGCTTTAAGCTGTAAAACGAACTCATAAATCAGGTTAATTACATTCTCAACATCCTCTTTATGAACCATTTCCACGGTGGTGTGCATGTATTTCAAGGGCAGGGAAATCAGGGCTGAAGCCACCCCTTCGGCAGAGTATGCAAACGAGTCTGTATCGGTTCCGGTAGACCTTGAAACGGCCTGCCGTTGGAACGGAATTTTCCGTTTTTGGGCCGTTTCTATTACCATTTTGAGAACGTTGGTCTGGACGGCAGGTCCATAACATAACACCGGGCCTGCACCACTTTTCAGATTTCCACTCTCCTTCTTATTGTACATTGGAGATTGTGTGTCGTGTGTGACGTCCGTGCAGATGGCTACATCCGGTTTGATCCGTCTTGAAATCATTTCAGCGCCTCTAAGTCCTATTTCCTCCTGCACGGCGTTTACTACATATAAGGCAAACGGAAGCTTCTTCTTATTCTCGCTGATTCTACGGGCCACTTCGGCGATCATAAAGCCACCCATTCTGTTATCCAGGGCGCGTCCTACAAGCCATTTATTATTCATTTCCATCAATTCATCGGCAAAGGTGATAACACACCCCACATGAACGCCCATCGCTTCCACTTCCTTTTTAGACTCTGCACCAACGTCGATGAAAATGTTTTTCAAGGTAGGAGGTTCTTCACGGGCTGCGTCGCGGACGTGAATCGCGGGCCAGCCAAATACACCTTTAACGATTCCCTTTTCGGTATGAATGTTTACCCGTTTGGAGGGCGCTATTTGATGGTCTGAGCCACCGTTTCTCCTAACATAGATGTAGCCTTCTTCCGTGATATAATTGACAAACCACGATATCTCATCGGCATGAGCCTCAATCACTACCTTATAGGCAGCCTTCGGATTGATAACCCCGACAACAGAGCCATACACGTCAACGATATGTTGATTGATATAGGGCTTAATATATTCTAACCATATTTTTTGACCGGACGATTCAAAGCCCGTTGGAGAGGCATTATTGAGGTATTCGTAAAGAAATTGTTTGCTTTTTTTATCCATAAAATAGTTTGTTGTTTATAAAGGAATATTTCCGTGTTTTTTCCGGGGCAATTTAGCGACTTTATTTTCCAGCATCTGAAATGCCCGGATGAGTTTCTCGCGCGTCTGATCCGGGTAAATCACTTCATCGATATAACCCCTGTGCGCGGCCCGATAGGGGTTAGCAAATTTCCGCGTGTATTCGTCAACCTTCTCATTGAGTTTCTCCGAGGGATTTGAAGACTCTGAAATTTCTTTTTTGAAAATAATTTCTGTAGCACCTTTCGCTCCCATTACAGCAATTTCCGCGGATGGCCAGGCATAATTTAGGTCAGCACCAATATGTTTTGAGTTCATCACATCGTATGCCCCACCGTAAGCTTTTCTCGTGATAACAGTTACCCGTGGGACTGTTGCTTCAGAAAATGCGAATAACAGCTTAGCGCCATTGGTAATAATAGCATTCCATTCCTGGTCAGTGCCTGGCAAAAATCCAGGTACATCTTCCAGTACCAATAGCGGTATGTTAAAACAATCACAGAATCTTACAAAACGCGCACCTTTCACACTCGAATGAATATCGAGTACGCCCGCTAAAGAAGCAGGTTGATTCCCGACAACGCCAATACTCCGCCCGGCAATTCGTGCAAACCCAACGACAATATTTTCAGCAAAATTTTTATGCACTTCAAAAAAACTTTCGGAATCCACAATGGCATCAATCACATCGCGCATATCATAGGGTTGATTCGGATTCGCGGGAATAATATCATTTAGCGCCGGACGCAATTCATCCGCAGCGCGTATAGGGATACCTTGGCGCATCATCTTCACAATTTTGCGGAAGGTAACTGAGAATTTTTTTTATCTGTTGGAGACATTCAACTTCATTGGCGCAAGCAAAATGGGTTACACCACTTTTTGTACTGTGGGTCGTGGCGCCTCCAAGTTCTTCTGCCGTAACATTTTCATGTGTTACGGTTTTTACAACGTTAGGGCCAGTCACAAACATAAAAGAGGTTTGTTCGACCATAAAAATAAAGTCGGTGATGGCAGGCGAATACACAGCACCACCGGCGCATGGGCCCATGATCGCGGAAATCTGTGGTATTACACCTGAAGCCAGCGTGTTCCGATAAAAAATATCGGCATAACCGCCAAGGGAAACGACGCCTTCCTGAATACGAGCACCTCCCGAATCGTTCAGGCCGATGATTGGCGCGCCATTTTGCACGGCGAGGTCCATGATCTTAACAATTTTTTCCGCATGTGTTTCTGAAAGCGAACCACCAAAAACGGTAAAGTCCTGCGAGAAAATATAGACGAGCCTGCCGTTCACAGTTCCATATCCAGTGATCACGCCATCGCCCAGATAATATTCTTTATCCAATCCAAAATCTTTACAACGATGCATCACAAATTGTCCCAGTTCCTCAAACGAACCTTCATCCAACAAAAGATGAATGCGTTCACGCGCCGTCAATTTTCCTTTGTTATGTTGCTGTTGAATTCTTGTTTCGCCTCCGCCGAGAAGCGATTCTTTGTTCTTCTTTTCTAATTCTTCGAATTTTTTTTGAAGCACCTGATCTTTAGAGGTTCGTTTCTTCATTGCAGCTTATTTGAAGGATAAATATAAGGCGAATTTTAAGCTAATGTACTGCGGACGGAGACTCGCTACAACTGTTGAAAAATTTGTACATTCACGTGCCTAAATGTATGACCAGAAAAATCGCCATAATAGACATGGGCACGAACACTTTTCACTTGCTTATCGCAGAAGCAACGGAAAAGGGCTACACCATAATTCATCGTGAAAGGACGGCAGTGAAAATTGGTAAAGGGGGAATCAACCAGGGCTACATCACAGAAGAAGGCATGACCCGGGCCCTGCTCGCCATGCAAAGTTTCAAGAATACCATTGACGAACAAGGGATAAAAAATGTAAAAGCTTTTGGAACGAGTGCCATCCGAAACGCAGTCAATGGTGCTGAAGTGCTTCAACGGATAAAAGAAGTCTGCGGCATTGACACCACAATAATTTCGGGCGATGTTGAGGCCGAATACATTTATCACGGCGTGAGATATTCGCTGGACATGGGAAAAGAAAAATCGTTGATCATTGATATCGGGGGAGGGAGTGTCGAATGTATACTGGGTGATAGCACACACATTTTCTGGAAAGAAAGTTTCGAGATTGGCGCACAACGATTACTGGAAGAATTTCATAATCATGATCCGATTACCGGTGAAGAGATTCACAGACTGGACCATCATTTCGGAAATAAACTAGACTCTTTGTTTGAAGCCCTGAGACAATATCCGGCGAACGTCCTGATTGGAGCTTCCGGCACATTCGATACTTTGAGTGATATCTATTGTTACCGAAACAATATTCACAAAACCGAAGATCAACCAGAAACACCGTTAACCATTGAAGGTTTTTGTTCGATTTATGCAGAGTTGATAAGCAAAAACCGGGAACAAAGAATGCAAATTCCAGGAATGATTGAGATGCGCGTCGACATGATTGTCGTGGCCTGTTGCCTGGTTCGTTACGTCCTTGCGCGTCATTCTTTTAACCGTATTCGAGTTTCTTCCTACTCACTGAAGGAAGGCGTGCTCGCATCATGTATCGAAGCTCCCAAGCCGGTTGAACCTTCTATTCTCTAACAGCGCACTCGATTTATTTTGCATAATCTGTCACGCAATGCCAATAATTTGAAGGCATGAAGAAAGGCATGGATGTGCAACACCCATCTTTTCAAGCAGTTCAATTATTTTTTCAATATTTGCCGAACTATGAGTGAACCTGTTTACACATACAATCAATTAGAACATTTTGCATTATCCATTTTTGAAAAAATAGGTTGTCCACCAAAGGACGCAAAGCTAGCAACGGAAGTACTTTTAAGAGCTGACTTACGAGGTATAGACTCCCACGGAATTGCCCGTCTTTCTGGTTACGTTAGACTATGGAATAAAAAACGCGTCAACAGCACACCCAATATTCGAATCGTTCATGAATCGCCTAGCACAGCCGTAGTGGATGGCGATAGCGGCCTGGGATTGGTCGTTGCTCCCGTAGCCATGGAGATAGCCATTGAAAAAGCAAGACAGGCAGGAACGGGCTGGGTATCGGTAAAAAACTCCAACCATTTTGGGATTGCCGGCTATCACGCCATGATGGCCTTGCAACATGATATGATAGGCATGGCCATGACGAATGCAAGTCCGTTGGTTGCTCCTACTTTTTCAGTGGAACGACTATTGGGGACAAACCCTATCGCGGTAGCAATACCCGCAGATCAGCAGCCACCATTTGTGGCAGATTTTGCTACCACCACAGCGGCCAATGGTAAGCTCGAAATTCTCCAGCGAAAAAATCTTGCGGCACCGGTTGGCTGGGTTCAAACCAAAACTGGTATGCCTTCCACGGATCCAAATGAAGCAAAAAGCGGAGGGGCATTGATTCCTTTGGGAAGCGATCGCGAGCACGGAAGTCACAAGGGATTTTGTTTGGGTGCCTGGGTTGATATATTTTCCGCTGTTTTGTCGGGGGCAAATTATGGACCCTGGGTACCTCCATTCGTGGCATTCTTAGATCCGCCATCCGATCCGGTGGGAGAAGGAATTGGTCATTTTTTTGGCGCGATGAGAGTGGATGCATTCCGGCCCGCCAGCGAATTTAAAAGTCATATGGATAACTGGATCTCACGGTTCCGAAATGCAAAGACGATTGAAGGAGAAGATCGTGTTATTATTCCGGGTGATCCGGAACGTGAAATGGAAGAATTGAGAAGGAAAGATGGAATACCGATCAATCCAAAAGTTGTTGAAGACCTAAAGGAACTTGCTACAAGTTTTAGTTTGAAATTTTAGAATCCAATGTTTCCGATACTGATTCCAGCCCGGATAATTAGCGGGCTACTGTATGGAACATATTCACCTGGATCGGGATCCCTATAAGAGAAGTTATACATGGCCATGATATACAAAGACGCCTTTTGGCCGATAGGTTGAAAAAATCCACCACCCGCGAGGAAACTGTTATAATCTCTACGCGTAGTTTCTCGTTGCTGTGTCACAGGATATACAAGATCCTCATAGTTCAAATATTCGTATTCGGTCTGAATAAAAATATTTCGAAACACAGTAAAACGCACAAAAGGATTTACGCCCCAGTCGTTGAACGTTAGATCGAGGGTGAATAATCTTTGTATTTAGTGTACCGGTAGGTCAATCCCTGTTCCAACCATCAGCCTTCGGGTAGCCATATAACCTATCTGAGGAGACAACGAAAAAAAATCCGAGTAGCTGCTAAAAGAAAGGCCGAATCCTCCGCCCGTTATAATCCGTTCTTTGACTGGAACACCTTTTAAACTGTTCGCTTCGCCCTGACCAAAAGCAGTCATGGAGCAGATCAATCCGATAACGCAAAATATTAGGCGATGCATAAAGTGCTATTTTTCAACTACGATATAAATGTCTTCCGTTTCTTTCTTCATCAGGTATTTCTCCCGCGCAAATTTTTCCAACGACTCACGGTCCCCGAACAATTCATCATGATCTTTTTCTACTTCCTTGATTTTCTCCTCATAGTATTCCTTTTCATTTTCCAAGCGACCTTAATTTGGAACTCAACTGAAATCGCGAGATCAAATTATTGGAATCCAACAAAAGCATCCAGACAAGGAAGAGCACGATGGAAATAAAATAGAAATTCCGAAAAGGTTTAGGCAGTTTTTTCAGCATATAGTTTAAAAAGTCATA
This sequence comes from uncultured Bacteroidota bacterium, assembly GCA_963846745.1. GTDB lineage: Bacteria > Bacteroidota > Bacteroidia > Cytophagales > Cyclobacteriaceae > Chryseolinea. The sequence continues at coordinate 17,645 of CAWJXE010000015.1, forward strand.
CGAAGATATAAAAAACTATGCGCATTTAGGTACTGCGTACTTGTTTGCTTTGCAGATCCCTGCCTTCTAGAAACGAAAAAAGCCAGAGCTTGTTGCCCTGGCTTATTGACTTCATTTCTATATTTTTACATTTTCTTTCCAGGGAAGTAAGCTACTTCACCTAATTCTTCTTCGATACGAATGAGTTGATTATACTTTGCCATTCTATCTGAACGCGAGGCAGAACCCGTTTTGATTTGGCCTGTATTTAAGGCGACAGCCAGGTCAGCAATGGTATTATCTTCTGTTTCACCAGAACGATGTGACATGATGCTCTTATAAGAATTGCGTTTGGCAAGGTTCACAGCAGCAATAGTTTCGGTCAGCGAGCCGATTTGATTTACCTTGATCAAGATAGCGTTTGCTACGCCACCATCAATTCCTTTTTGGAGGCGATCCACATTCGTTACAAAAAGATCGTCGCCCACCAATTGAACTTTGCTTCCGATACTTTCGGTAAGCGCTTTCCAGCCAGTCCAATCATCTTCTGCCATACCATCTTCCAGGGAAATAATCGGATACTTTTTAGCCCAGTTGGTCCAATACTCAGCCATTTCAAGCGGCTTCAGTTTTTTACCAGACGATTTTTTGAAGTGATATATTTTTGTTTTTGGATCATAAAATTCAGAAGCAGCAGGATCCAGCGCAATGAAAACATCGGAGCCGGGTTTGTAACCTGCTTTTTCGATCGCTTTCAATACAACCTCGATTGCTTCTTCGTTCGAAGCAAGGTTGGGTGCAAATCCACCTTCATCTCCTACGTTGGTAGAAAGGCCTTTATCGTGCAATACTTTTTTTAACGTATGGAATATTTCTGCGCCCCATTGTAAAGCTTCGGAGAAAGAGCTTGCCCCCACCGGCATTACCATAAACTCCTGAAAATCGATGGCGTTGTCAGCATGACTTCCGCCATTTAAGATATTCATCATAGGAACAGGCAATGTATTAGCACTAACCCCTCCGATATATCGATACAACGGCATGCCTGCTTCAACTGCAGCCGCTTTTGCCACTGCCAGGGAAGTACCCAGAATAGCATTTGCGCCTAACTTACCTTTATTGGGAGTACCATCCAGTTCGATCATGATTTTGTCAATCAGATTCTGATCAAATACATTGAAGCCAACAACTTCAGCCGCAATTTTTGTATTTACATTAGCAACAGCCTTTAGAACTCCTTTCCCCAAAAATTTATTCTTATCACCATCACGAAGTTCTACCGCTTCATGCGTACCGGTCGACGCCCCTGATGGAACAGCCGCGCGTCCGAATGCGCCGGATTCTGTTACAACATCAACTTCAATTGTGGGATTACCACGACTGTCAAGAATTTGCCTGGCATGAATGCTTTCAATTAAGCTCATAATAGTTTATTTATTGATTGTTTAAAAGGTTAGTTAGCAACGTTTTCCCGTTCGCGAATTTCCACGCGGATCATATCTAAGAATTGATCGAAAAGGTAGCGTGAATCATGAGGTCCAGGGGAGGCTTCGGGATGGTACTGAACGGAAAAGGCTTTCTTTCCTTTCACGCGAATACCCATAATGGTATTATCATTCAAGTGAACATGCGTCACTTCGACGTTGGGATTTTTCTCGATATCTTTTTCACTCACGGCGAAACCATGATTCTGTGAAGTCATTTCACCTTTGCCGGTAAGCATGTTTTTTACCGGGTGATTTAATCCGCGATGACCGTGGTGCATTTTATAAGTAGAGACGTCGTTGGACAACGCCAGCAACTGATGCCCTAGGCAAATTCCAAATAATGGCTTGGTTGAATCTAAAGCTTTCTTAACGGTATTAATGGCGTAATCCATGGTTGAAGGATCACCAGGTCCATTGGAAATAAAATATCCATCGGGATCCCAGGAAGTCATTTCATCAAAGGTTGTTTTCGCAGGAAATACTTTGCAGTAACAACCTCTGCTCGCAAGGTTTTCAACAATACTTTTCTTAATACCAAGATCCAGCACAGCAACTTTGATTGGTGCACTTGGATCGCCGACAAAATAAGATTTGCTGGTCGTCACTTTGGAAGCGAGCTCGAGACCATCCATGGAAGGAACCTTCTTAATCTCTTCTTTCAATTGTTCCGGAGAAAGTTCCGACGAAATAATCGCGTTCATAGCACCTTTGCTTCGAATGTATCGAACCAGCATGCGTGTATCAACATTAGCAATTCCAACGACGCCTGTGCGTTCCAGGTACTGCTGCAGGCTTTCTTTGCCAGACTTGCGGCTAAATTCCTGCGCAAAATCATTCACTACCAGACCGGCAATTTTTGGTTTGTCGGATTCCTGCTCAGCGTCAATCGCTCCATAATTTCCAATGTGAGCTGTGGTGTTTACAATGATTTGACCGTAGTAAGAGGGATCGGTATAGATCTCCTGGTATCCGGTCATACCTGTATTGAAACATATTTCACCTCCCGAAGTACCAATTTTTCCAATAGCGGTTCCTTCGATCAGGAGACCATCTTCCAACAGTAGGTAAGCTTTTTTCTGCATAGTTTATTTAAGCGTTAGAACTTTGGGCGCGTAAATTTACAGACGATTATTATATGTCGTTATCGTTTTAGAAATAAAAAAGGGATTGAACTATGTTCAATCCCTTTGCCTGTATTATGAAATCTTTCGTTCACTATTCTTTTGACTTTTTAGAAGGAGCCTTTTTTGCAGGGGCCTTTTTTGCTGGCGCTTTCGCTTTCTTCTCTGCCTTAGCTTCTACTGCTGCCGGAGCTTCGGTCGCTGCTTCAGCTTCCGTACCTTCTGCTTTCTTTCCTCCTCTGCGGCTTCTGCGTGTCTTAGCCTTCTTAGCAGCACCGTCTTTAGTGTACAAAGTATTGTAGTCACGAATTCGATCAGACACATTTCAGCGTTATCTCCAAGCCTGACATCACCTAATTTGATGATGCGTGTATAACCTCCTGGTCTGTCAGAAATTTTAGAGGCAACTTCTCCAAAAAGGGTCTTTACAGACTCCTTATTTTGAAGGTAAGAAAACACTGTACGCCTGGAGTGCGTAGTATCATCCTTTGCTTTAGTAAGCAGAGGTTCAACATATTTTCTTAATGCTTTCGCTTTCGCCACAGTTGTTGTGATTCTTTTATTAAGAATAAGCGAAGAAGCCATATTAGAAAGCAACGCGTGTCTGTGCGCAGTTTTCCTTCCCAGGTGATTGACTTTCTTACCGTGTCTCATGATTTATTAGTCTTCATCAAGTTTGTACTTGGAAAGATCCATTCCAAAGGTCAGGTTCTTTTCCGCTACCAATTGTTCTAATTCTGCCAGTGATTTCTTTCCGAAATTTCTAAACTTCATCATATCTGAAATTTCAAGTTGAACCAGGTCTCCTAATGTTTTAACATCAGCAGCTTTTAAGCAGTTGTATGCCCGAACCGAAAGGTCAAGATCGTGCAATGCACTCTTCAACAATTTCCGCATGTGCAGCATTTCTTCATCTACTTGCTCTACTTCAGCATCTTTGCCAGTTTCAAGTTCCATAGACTTATCAGAGAACAGCGCAAAGTGTTTGATCAAAATATACGCTGCGCCTTCCAATGCTTTTTCAGGGTGGATTGATCCATCCGTTTCGATATCAACGACTAATTTCTCATAGTCAGTTTTTTGCTCAACGCGGGTGTTTTCAACGCTGTATTTCACATTCTTAATCGGTGTGAAAATGGCATCGATAGGAATAAATCCGAATACTTGTTCAGAAGGTTTGTTTTCTTCTGCAGGAAGATAACCTCTTCCTTTTTCAATAGTAAGTTCAATTTCGAAATGCGCTGACTCGTCCAGATTACAGATGACGTGATCAGGATTCAGGATTTCAAAAGCAGAAGTGAACTTGGCAACGTCGCCAGCCTTGAATTGCTTTTGTTTTTTTATGCTTACTGTGATCTTGCTATCAAAATTGTCAGCCACTTTTCTAAATCTAACCATCTTAAGATTCAGAATGATCTCCGCTACATCTTCAACTACACCTTCGATCGTGGAGAATTCGTGAAGCACACCAGGAATTTTAATACCAGTTATCGCATAACCTTCCAGTGACGAAAGCAATATCCGTCTTAGTGCATTACCGATGGTAACTCCATATCCTTTTTCCAGAGGTTTGAATGTAAAAAGACCGTGAAAATCATCCGCCTTTTCCATCGCAACCTTTTCTGGCATTTGAAATGCTAATATTGACATATTGATGTTGTTAACTGTTAAAATTACTTTGAGTACAATTCAACGATGAGCTGCTCATTGATGTTTTCTGGAATATCGGCACGCGGCGGTAAGTTTATAAGTTTACCGGTCATTTCGCTGTTATCCCACTCCAACCAATTATACTTTTTAGCGCCTTGAATAGAAAGGCTGTTGGTAATTACTTCCAATGACTTAGAACGTTCACGTACTTCAACGAGGTCGCCAGGTTTAAGTGTATAGGAAGAAATATTAACGACGTCACCATTAACCAGAATATGCTTGTGCACCAACCAATTGACGCGCAGCACGACGTGTAGGTGCAATGCCTAAACGGTATACAGTGTTGTCTAATCTTGACTCCAACAATTGCAAAAGCACTTCACCTGTAACACCTTTTTTGCGTGATGCTGTGTCAAACAATTTTGCGAATTGTCTTTCTAACAAACCGTATATGTATTTCGCCTTTTGTTTTTCAGCAAGCTGTGTCGCATACTCTGACTGCTTTCTTTTCTTGCCGCGACCATGCTGGCCTGGAGCATAGTTCTTCTTCTGAAGCGCCTTGTTATCACCCATAATAGGTTCGTTAAAGCGTCTCGAGATTCTAACTTTAGGGCCTGTATAACGTGCCATTTCTATTGTAGATTTTTAAATTTTAGATTTTAGATTTAGACGTTCAATCGTAAATCGTCAATCGTTAAATCGTCAATTATTTTAAACTCTTCTCTTCTTTGGAGGACGGCAACCATTGTGTGGTAATGGCGTAACATCGCGAATTGCTGTTATCTCAATGCCCGATCCCTGAATCGTGCGAATAGCAGATTCTCTTCCTGCGCCAGGTCCTTTCACAAATACTTCAACTTTTCTCAAACCAAATTCAAAAGCCTTTGAAGCACACTCCTGCGCAGCTACCTGAGCAGCATAAGGGGTGTTCTTCTTTGATCCTTTGAAACCCATCTTTCCAGCCGATGCCCAGGAAATAACCTGGCCAGTTGAATTGGTCATGGAGATGATGATGTTATTGAATGTTGCGCGTATATGTGCCTGGCCTACGGCCTCCACATTTACCACTCGCTTTTTCGCTTTATCTTTTCTCTTTTCAGCAGTCGCCATTATTGAAAAGTTTATCTATTAACCTTTAGTTGCCTTCTTTTTATTTGCTACCGTCTTACGTTTACCCTTACGAGTACGCGCATTGTTCTTAGTCGTTTGTCCACGAACAGGTAAGCCTTTTCTGTGGCGTTGACCACGATAACATCCAATGTCCATAAGACGTTTGATGCTCAATTGGATTTCAGATTTCAAAGCACCTTCAATCCGGAATTTTTCAGCAATGATTGCGCGGATTTGCATTGGACTCTTCATCGTTCCATTCCTTTACTTTCTTGTCGATATCAACACCAGCTGTCGAAAGGATTTTTTGGGCTGACCTACGGCCAATACCAAAAATATAAGTCAATCCGATTTCGCCTCGTTTGTTATCCGGAATATCTACACCAGCTATACGTGCCATAGTATGTTAACCTTGTCTTTGTTTAAACCTTGGATTCTTTTTGTTAATCACATACAGTTTGCCCTTGCGTCTGATGATCTTACAATCAGCGCTGCGTTTCTTTATGGATGCTTTAACTTTCATCTTCTTTTTGTTTTTGTTGAGACACAAAATTTTGTGTCTCTACCATCTATTTGTATCTAAATACAATTCTACCTTTTGTCAAATCATAAGGCGACATTTCCAATCTTACTCTGTCGCCTGGCAAAATACGGATATAGTGCATCCTCATCTTACCAGAAATATGGGCCAGTACCTCATGACCATTTTCCAATTGAACCCGAAACATCGCGTTGGATAATGCTTCTGAAATCGTACCGTCCTGTTCTATTGACTTTTGTTTCGCCACTTATATGAATAATTTTCCTCTATATACTTGTGCGTTGTCAATACTTCTGTCTCATTCTCTTTTACCGCTACCATGTGCTCAAAATGTGCCGATGGTTTTCGATCCGATGTTCGTATTGTCCAACCATCTCTTTCCTGAACCACATTTTTAGTTCCCCGGTTTATCATTGGCTCAATCGCGAACACCATCCCCGCTACAATCTTTGGCCCCTTTCCACGCTTTCCGTAGTTTGGTACTTCCGGATCTTCATGAAGTTTTTTACCAACTCCATGACCCACAAGCTCTCGAACCACTCCATAACCAAAGCTTTCCACATAGCTTTGAATGGCATAACTGACATCTCCTATCCTGTTTCCCGCCTTCGCCTGTTCAATCCCCCTAAAAAGAGATTCATAGGTCCGGTTCAACAACAAGAGCGTTTCCGCGTTTGTTCCTTCCAACGGATAGGTATAAGCCGAGTCACTATGATAGCCCTTGTAGTATACACCACAATCAATCGAGATTATATCCGTTTCGCGAAGCTCATAGTTTCCAGGAAAACCATGGACCACAACCTCATTAACAGAGATACACAGTGAAGCTCGGAAATCCATTGTAGTTTTTAAACGATGGAGATCCGCCATGATCCCGGATAAACTCTTCCGCTACCGCATCCAGTTTAGAAGTCTTGATGCCAGGCTTTATCAGCTTGGCGACCTCACCGTGAGCTTTTCCCAAAATCTGGGATCCTTCACGCATTATGGTCAATTCTTCTTCAGTCTTTAAGTAGACCATTCAGCTTTTAAGCCGCAGCAAATTGAGAACGTCCTTTTACTCTTCCTGACTTCATCATACCTTCATAATGCCGCATCAACAGGTAGCTCTCGATTTGTTGGAGGGTATCCAATACCACACCCACTAAAATCAATAGCGAAGTACCTCCGAAGAATTGAGCGAAGTTTTGACCTACTCCTGCTTTTACTGCAAATGCCGGAAGCACTGCAATAGCCGCTAGGAACAACGCGCCTGGTAAAGTAATTCTTGATAAAACAGTATCTATAAACTCTGCAGTTTGCTTTCCAGGTTTTACCCCTGGAACAAACCCACCATTTCGCTTTAAATTATCAGCGATGTCATTCGAATTGATCGTGATCGCAGTATAAAAGAAAGTGAAAATCAAAATCATCACAGCAAACAATAAACTGTATTGCCAGGAGTACGGATCTGAAAATGTTGATCCGATATACGCTCCTACATCGCTGTCTCTCCAAATTCCTGCGATCAGCGCGGGGAAGAACATCAATGCCTGAGCAAAGATGATTGGCATAACCCCAGCAGAATTTAGTTTCAATGGGATAAAGTCGCGTTTACCTCCATAGAGTTTGTTTCCAATTACCTGCTTGGCATACTGAATTGGAATTCTGCGCGTGGCTTGTGTCAATGCTATTACTGCAACAACAATCGCGAAGAGAACAAATAATTCGATAATAAAGAAGATTGCTTTTCCTGGGAATTTGTCCGTCACTTCCGAAACCAATGCGAGCGGTAATCTTGAAACGATACCAATCATAATCAACATTGAAATTCCATTACCAATTCCTTTGTCGGTAATTCTTTCACCCAACCACATACAAAACATCGTTCCTGCAATAAGCAATCACAACCGATGAAATGTAAAAGAACGTGCCGGGGTTGATGATCACCGCCGGATCGATCGCTCCTTTCAGATAGCTGTATCCTTGGAATACTGTGATGAAAATGGTAAGAACCCGAGTATACTGATTTAAACGCTTTCTTCCGGAATCACCTTCCTTCTGCAGCTTTTGAAAATACGGTACAGCAAATGACAACAGCTGCACGATGATCGAAGCCGAGATGTAAGGCATGATGCCCAGTGCAAAAATGGATGCATTGTTAAACGCGCCTCCAAGGAAGTTATTCAAGTATCCTAATATACCGCTTGAATTCCTGTTGGGATCCAACAAGTTCGGATCAATACCCGGCAGTACGATAAAGGAACCCAGCCTGAAAATGATCAAAAATCCGATGGTATTCAGGATCCTGACTCTCAGGTCTTCAATGGAGAATATGTTCTTTATGGTCTGAAAGAAACGCTTCATTACTTCACAGTTGTGGCTTTTCCACCCGCTTTTTCAATTGCTTGTGTTGCTGTAGTTGAAAATGCATGTGCTTCTACGTTAACCTTTGATTTCAACTCACCTCTTCCCAAAATTTTAACTTTATCATTCTTACCTACAATACCATTATCAACCATGGTTTGAAAGTTAAGAGAATCTGATTTTGTTTTCGCAGCCAAACCTTCCAGCACATCCAGGTTTACAGCCTTGAAATATACTTTGTTATTGTTTTTAAAACCAAATTTTGGAATCCGGCGCTGAAGGGGCATTTGACCGCCTTCGAAACCAGACTTCTTGGAGTTACCCGATCTTGACTGTGCACCTTTGTGTCCACGTCCTGCAGTACTTCCACCGGAACCTTGACCACGGCCAAGTCTCTTATTCGTTTTTACGGAACCCTCAGCAGGTTTTAGTGTATGTAACTTCATCTTAAAGTTCTTTTACAGTAATCAAATGATTCACTTTCGAAATCATCCCCGCAATTTGAGGTGTTAGCTCAACTTCAACGGTTCTATTAATCTTACCGAGACCCAATGCTTTGATCGTTCTGATCTGCGTTTCGGGTCTTTTAATGGTACTTCTCTTTTGGGTGATTTGTACTTTCGCCATAATCTTAACCATTAAATACTTTGCTCAAAGGCACTCCTCTGTTCTTTGCTATCGAGAAGGCATCTCTCATCGTTGTAAGGGCCTTGAAAGTAGCCTTTACCACGTTATGAGGATTTGAAGATCCTTTCGATTTTGCCAATACATTATGAACACCAGCACTTTCCAATACAGCACGCATTGCACCACCGGCTATAACTCCTGTACCAGGCGAAGCAGGCTTTAACAACACAAAACCACCGCCGAATTTTCCGATTGACTCATGGGGAACAGTACCTTTAATAATGGGCACTTTCACCAGGTGCTTTTTAGCATCATCAATTCCTTTGGTGATAGCGTCTGTTACTTCATTGGCTTTACCCAGGCCATAACCCACCACACCATTACCATCACCAACCACAACGATGGCGGCGAAGCTAAATCTGCGACCTCCTTTTACCACCTTGGCTACACGCTCAATAGCAACGACTCTTTCTTTAAGATCGATTTCGCTTGCTTTTACTGTACTGATATTGCTTACTGACATATTTCAGTTCTTAGAATTTTAAACCACCCTCACGGGCACCATCAGCGAAAGCTTTAATGTTGCCGTGATACAGGTATCCGTTACGATCAAAAACAATAGTCTGAATGCCGGAAGCCAATGCTTTTTCAGCGATCTTCTTACCTACATTCTTTGAATCTGCGATGTTTAGTTTTGCTTTATCGCCCAACTCAGTAGTTGAAGCCGAAGCAACTGTTACACCTTTCAGATCATCGATAATCTGAACATACAGTCCTCTGTTGCTTCTGAAAACCGATAACCGAGGTTTCTCTGTTGTTCCGCTTATTTTCTTGCGAACACCTTTTTTTATTCGCTCTCTTCTTTCTCTGTTCTTGCCTGCCATAGATCTTTATTATTCTATGATGCCTATATTATTTTCTGTCCTTGTGCGGACACAATATCTTGTGTCCTACAATTACTTAGCAGCAGCCTTACCAGCTTTTCTGCGTACATATTGACCAGTGAACTTGATACCTTTTCCTTTGTAAGGTTCTATCTTTCTCAATTCCTTCAACTTAGCGGCTACCTGCCCGATCAATTGCTTATCGATTCCTTCCAGGATGATGGTAGGATTCTGTCCTTTTTCCTGAACGGTCTGAACTTTAATTTCAGATGGAACTGCTAAGAATACATTATGTGAATATCCCAAGCTAAGTTCAAGCACATTTGATTGAGCATTCGCTTTATAACCAACACCAACTAATTCCAATTGATGTCTCCAGCCTTTTGAAACGCCTTGTATCATGTTAGCGATCAACGCGCGATAAAGACCATGCATTGCCTTGTGACGTTTTTGATCCGTAGGACGTTCTAACGATACAACGGCACCTTCCTGTTTAATGGTGAAGTCAGGATCAATAGCCTGATGCAATTCACCTTTAGGGCCTTTAACAGATACTTTATTTTTCTCTTTTGAGAAATTGAAAGTTACTCCTGCTGGAATTGTTATTGGTTGTTTACCTATCCGTGACATGCTTCTTCAATTAATAAACGTAACACAATACTTCTCCTCCGACATTCATCGACTTCGCTTCCTTGTCGGTTATTATACCTTTTGATGTCGAAAGAATTGCAACGCCTAAGCCGTTCAGAACCCGAGGCATCGAACCAGTATTCGCATACTTTCTCAAACCTGGTGTACTTATTCTCTCAAGCTTTGTAATCGCTGATTCTCTTGTTTCAGGATTGTACTTTAAAGCGATCTTAATCACGCCTTGGCTAGGTGTGATTTCTTGAAATTTGTAATTCAAGATATACCCCTTATCGAAAAGAACTTTTGTGATTTCTTTTTTAAGATTTGAAGCGGGGATTTCAACCACGCGGTGGTTCGCTTTTATCGCGTTCCGTAACCGGGTTAAGTAGTCTGCTATGGGATCAGTCATCTTTTTTCTCCTTTCTATTAAAAAAGCAAGCCCGCGTTTTTTAAACCGGGCTGCAAAGATATCGAACAATTTCAATAATCCAAACTGTTATCAGGTTTCCCCCAGCTGCCTGGGAGACGTTGATACTCAGCAACCAATATGTTATTTTATTACCAGCTCGCCTTAGTCAAGCCAGGTATTTTTCCTTGAGAAGCCATTTCACGAAATACGTTACGGCAAACTCCAAATTTTCCCATATATCCTCTGGGACGACCTGTCAGTTTGCACCGGTTTTTAAGTCTTACCGGTGAAGCATTACGAGAAAGTTTATCCAAGGCAGCGTAATCACCAGCCTCTTTTAAAGCTTTACGTTTTGCTGCGTGTGTTGCCACGAGCTTTTCTCTTTTAATTTGCCTTGCTATTACTGATAATTTAGCCATGCTATTCTTTAATTTTTATTTGCAAATGGCATCCCGAATGCTTTCAGGAGCTCAAAGCTTTCTTCATCTGTTTTAGCGGTAGTCACAAATGTGATGTCCATACCGCTAATTTTATTGACTTTATCGATAGAGATCTCAGGGAAAATGATCTGTTCCTTAACACCCAAGCGTATAGTTTCCACGTCCATCAAATCCTTTACCGGATACACCACGGAAATCGCGAACACGGGGAAGAGCGATGTTCATGAGTCTATCCATGAACTCATACATCTTATCTCCGCGAAGCGTAACGCGAACTCCAATAGGCATATTCTCTCTTAACTTAAAGTTAGAAATTGCTTTTTTGGATTTAGTGGAAACTGATTTTTGTCCGGTGATCGTGGTGATTTCTTCCAATGCAACGTCAACCAATTTCTTGTCAGTTACTGCCACGCCCATACCCTTGTTGATGCAGATCTTTTCAATTTTCGGAACCTGCATAATGGATTTGTAAGAAAATCTCTGCTTTAAAGCAGGGACAATTTCCTTTACATATTTGTCCTTTAATCTTGGAGTTGCCATCACTTAATAAATTCTCCTGTTTTCTTTGAATATCTTTGCAGCTTATTCTTGTCATTCAACTTGCGGCCTATACGTGTAGGCTTATCCGTTGCGGGATCAACAAGTTTCAAATTGCTCACATGAAGCGCTGCTTCTGTTTTTTTCAAACCACCTTCTGGTTTTCCTGCTGAAGGTTTTGTGTGCTTGGTCACAATATTAATACCTTCTACAACGGCACGATTCTTATCCAGCAATACCTCAAGTACCTTTCCCTTCTTGCCCTTATCATCACCGGCAATAACCAAAACGGTATCGCCTTTACGAATGTGCAATTTTGCTTTTGATTCTTATTCTCCATGGCTTAAATCACTTCAGGTGCCAGTGAAACAATTTTCATAAACTGTTTTTCTCTTAGCTCACGAGCCACTGGACCGAAAATACGGGTTCCGCGAGGTTCGTCCTGGGCATTGAGAAGAACAGCTGCATTATCTTCAAAACGGATATAAGATCCGTCTTTTCTTCTTACTTCTTTGGTTGTTCTAACTACCACGGCTTTGGAAACAGTTCCTTTTTTAACCTGGCTGGTAGGCATAGCTGACTTAACAGTCACAACAATCTTATCACCAACAGACGCATAACGTCTGTGTGTTCCGCCGAGCACGTGCATACAAAGAACTTCTTTTGCTCCGCTGTTATCGGCTACTGTTAGTCTGGATTCGGTGCGTATCATGATTACTTCGCTTTTTCTACTATTTCAACTAATCTCCAACGTTTATCCTTGCTCAAAGGACGAGTTTCCATAATGCGCACAGTATCGCCGATACCTGCTGCGTTGGTTTCGTCATGCGCCTTGAACGCCGTTGTTTTGTTTACAAACTTTCCATAGATCGGGTGTTTTACCTTTCTGTCAACAGCCACGGTAATAGTCTTTTGCATTTTATTGCTAATCACTTTTCCGATCCTTTCTTTTCTATCGTTCCTTTCCATGAGGAAATTATTTTTTTATGTTCTTCGCTCTTAATTCAGTATTCAATCTTGCCACGAGTTTGCGGGCTTCACGCAATTTCATCGGATTTTCAATGGCCGATACCTGATGAGCAAATTGCAACTTGCGAAGTGCTTCTTTTTCGCTGGCAATTTTTTCTGTTGAGCTCGGCTAAAGTTAAAGCCTTGATATCTGAATTTTTCATGACTTAGTGGCGATTGTTTCTACGTAGTCGCGTCTAATTGTAAACTTCGTTTTCATCGGCAGCTTACCTTCTGCTAAGCGCAATGCTTCCTTGGCTGTGGCAATGTTTACACCACCCGCTTCGAAAAGTATTGTACCTGGCTTAATCACTGCTACCCAATATTCAGGAGCACCTTTACCTTTACCCATCCGAACTTCAGCAGGTTTTCTGGTGATAGGTTTATCAGGGAAGATCCGGATCCACACCTGACCTTCACGCTTCATGGCACGTGTTACAGCAATACGAGCTGCTTCTAATTGACGTGCTGTGATCCATCCGCCTTCCAAGGCTTTCAATCCAAATGAACCAAAGGCGATTGAGTGACCTCTTGTGGCCATTCCCTTCACCCTGCCCTTTTGCATTTTTCTAAATTTCGTTCGTTTCGGCTGTAACATTGTTACCTATGTTTTGCTTTCGAAATAATTATCTTCTTTGACCACGGTTATCTCCACCACCACGGCGATCTCCGCCTCCACCTCCACCACCACGTCTGTCACCACCGCCGCCACCTCTTCTGTCGTCACCACCTCTTCTACGGCCGCCTCTGTCACCACCACGCTCATTGCCACCGCCTTTGTGCTGGCCACCGCCTTGCTGTGCGTTGCTTACTACACCAACATTAGGAGAAAGATCACGTTTGCCGTAAATCTCACCTTTGAATATCCAAACCTTGATACCTATTTTACCATACACAGTTTGAGATTCAGAGATCGCATAATCGATATCTGCGCGAAGGGTATGCAAAGGAATACGTCCTTCCTTGTATTGTTCAGCTCTCGCCATATCAGCACCAGCCAAACGTCCCGATACCTTTATTTTTATTCCTTCTGCACCAACCCGCATAGCCGATGCGATAGCTTGCTTCATAGCACGCTTATAGGAGATACGCGCTTCAATTTGTTGTGCAATTGATTCGCCAACCAATTTAGAATCCAACTCAGGACGTTTTATTTCAAAAATATTGATCTGAACATCCTTGTTCGTAAGCTTCTTCAGCTCTTCTTTAATTTTATCAACTTCATTTCCGCCTTTACCAATAACAACACCCGGACGGGCAGTGTGGATGGTAAGGGTAATACGCTTTAACGTTCTTTCAATTACAACTTTGGCGATACCGCCCTTAGGAATACGGGCTTCAACGTATTTTCTGATTTTCTGGTCTTCAACCAATTTATCAGAGAAGGTTTTTCCACCGTACCAGTTGGAATCCCAACCGCGCACGATACCTAATCTAAAACCTACAGGATTAATTTTTTGTCCCATTTATTCCTTAGTTTCTTTTTCTTCAACTGTAACTGCAGCGCCAGCGTTATCTTTCAAACTTGCTACAACAAGTGTAACATGATTAGAACGCTTTCTTATTCTATGTGCCCGGCCCTGTGGAGCTGGTCTTAATCTCTTAAGAACGCGACCGCCATCAACCCAAATTTCCTTTACATACAGGTCAGCTTCTTCGAGCTTTACATCCTTGTTCTTTATTTCCCAGCTTGAAATAGCTGAAAGCAACAGCTTTTCCAATTTAGGCGCACCTACTTTAGGTTCGTATTTCAGAATATTAAGCGCCTTGTTCACGCGCTCACCTCTGATCAAATCAGCAATCAATCTCATCTTCCGAGGAGAGGTGGGAACGTTTTTCAACTTGCCTACAGAAGGGCCTGTTTTTGCCGCTTCTTTTCTGGCATCACGCTTCTCGCGCTTTATTACTGATCTTTTCTTTTTCGCTACAGTTTCCATTTTTACTTAGCGTTATCTTTCTTAGTACCTGAGTGTCCGCGGAACGTACGAGTAGGTGCAAATTCACCTAACTTGTGACCTACCATATTTTCTGTTACATACACAGGAATAAACTTATTCCCATTATGAACAGCGAAGGTATGACCGATCATTTCCGGTACCACCGTTGATCTTCTTGACCAAGTCTTAATGACAGACTTTTTACCTGATTTTTCGGTGGCTTCAACTTTCTTTAAAACGCGGAAGTCACAATACGGTCCTTTCTTTATCGAGCGTCCCATTATTTTTTCCTCTTAGCTATGATTAGACGATCTGAATATTTCTTTGGATGACGGGTCTTTTTACCTTTTGAGTAAAGTCCATTACGTGATCTTGGATGACCACCTGAAGCACGACCTTCACCACCACCCATCGGGTGATCTACAGGGTTCATGGCAACGGCACGGGTACGGGGTCTTATACCTCTCCAGCGCTGCGACCAGCTTTGCCCACGCTTTCGTTCATGTGGTCAGCATTGGAAGTTGTTCCAATAGTTGCCATACAAACATCCAGTACGTTGCGCATTTCGCCAGAAGGCATTTTCAAAGTTGCCATTCCATTTTCACGAGCCAATAACTGAACAAATGTTCCAGCGCTTCTTGCGATAGCGCCACCTTTTCCAGGTTTCATTTCAACATTATGAACAATTGTACCCAGAGGAATCTTCGCAAGCGGAAGTGCATTTCCAACTTCAGGAGCAACGTCAGCACCAGATATAACTTGTTGGTCTACTTTCAAACCTTCAGGCGCGATGATATATGTTTTGGATCCGTCAACATAATGTAACAATGCAACGCGAGCTGATCTTGTAGGATCGTACTCAATCGATTTTAACGGTAGCAGGAATTCCTGCTTTGTCGCGTTTAAAATCGATTTCTCTTATTTTTTGCTTATGACCACCGCCGATATAGCGCATCGTCATACGTCCATTGCTGTTTCTACCACCGGATTTTTTCCGTGTTGTCAACAAAGACTTCTCCGGCGTTGACGATGTTATATCATCAAACGAAGGTGCCAGTCTATGTCGCGTACCAGCTGTTACCGGTTTTAATTTTTTCAACCCCATGGCTCAATATTATACGTTGCTATAAAAATCAATTACTTCACCAGCAGCAAGCGTTACGATTGCTTTCTTGTAACTCGGCTTACGACCGGCCAATACTCCTGCTTTTGTATAACGGGTCTTCTTTTTTCCCATCACCACCATGGTGTTGACATGTTCAACGTTGACACCATATTGCTTCTCAACGGCATTCTTGATCTCTACCTTATTTGCATCGGTATCAACAATAAATCCGTACTTGCCTTTTTCGTTCAGCGCAGAGACTTTCTCTGTTACCAAAGGTTTTTTCAGGATACCCATTACTCTTTATTTAATAAGTTTTCAACCTTGCTTATTGAGCTCTCTACAAAAATTATGTTGTCAGCATTCATCACATCAAAAGTATTGATCTGATCTGCCGTGGTAATTTTTGAGTTTTGAACATTTCTTCCTGACTAAAACAACATTCTTATTTCCTTCCGGAAGAACGAGGAGTGTTTTCTTGTCGCCCAATGAAAGGGCTTTAAGAAGGGCTACATATTGCTTTGTCTTAGGGGAATCAAAATTGAAATCTTCCAATACTGCAATTGAATTGTCTTTTGCTTTATAGGTAAGAGCTGACTTTCGTGCCAGATCCTTTACTTTCTTGTTAAGCTTAAAGGAATAGTCGCGAGGCACAGGACCAAAAACACGTCCACCACCTTTGAACTGAGGGTTCTTGATGTTACCCGCACGAGCTCCACCAGTACCTTTCTGTTTCTTTAATTTTTTAGACGAACCCGAAATTTCGTTACGCTGTTTTGATTTGTGCGTTCCCTGACGCTGATTCGCGAGGATACTTTTTACATCCAAATATATAGCGTGATCATTCGGTTCGATAGCAAATACGCTATCCGAAAGATTGACTTTCTTGGAGGTTGCTTGACCGCTTGATTTTAATACTGCTACTTCCATTATTTCTGAAGGATTACAGTTGAGTTTTTGGCACCTGGAACAGAGCCGCTAACAATAATTACATTTTGTTCAGGCATGATCTTAACAACCTTAAGGTTGGCAAGCTTTACGCGATCAGTACCCATACGACCAGCCAAACGTTTACCTTTTGGAACACGGGATGCAAAAGAAGCATTACCCATTGAACCAGGAGCACGAAGCCTGTTATGCTGACCGTGTGTTTGTCCACCTACCCCGGCAAAGTTGTGACGTTTCACAACGCCTTGAAATCCTTTACCTTTTGAAGTTCCGATAGCATCTACAAAATCGCCTTCTGCAAATACATCCTGAACTCTGATTTCCTTTCCAAGCTCTACCAGTCCATCAAATTCTTTTTTGAAATCGCGGAACTCGGCAACGTTTCTCTTAGGAGTAGTATTGGCTTTCTTGAAGTGGCCGATGGCCGCCTTCGTAGTATTTTTTTCTTTCTTCTCGCCAAAAGCAAGCTGAACAGCGCGGTATCCGTCTGTTTCTTCATTTTTTACTTGCGTTACCACACAAGGACCTGCTTCGATTACCGTGCACGCGATACTCTCGCCTTCTGGGCTGAATACGCTGGTCATTCCTATTTTCTTTCCTATAATTCCAGGCATGGCTGAACCTATTTATGCTGTTTTTCAGGACTTTTTACGTTCATTCCGCAAAAAGGACTGCAAAGATAGGAACTAAAGCATAGTTACCAAGAGCCGATTTCAAAATTTTTAGGATGTGGCCGCACTTTCAGAAAGCTGAGATTGACACCAAGACGTCCGGAATCCGGCGTAATTCGAAGGATTTTAATTCTTGCTCAATCCAATTTTCTATCCTCAGCCCTACCTGAAACTTACGGATTCATAACTTTAAAACGACTCATCGTTAATGGAGAACGAGCGTAATGGATTCGTTTCAAAATCACGTATCATTGTCTGAAGCCAAGCAGTCATGCAGTTAAGTCGTTACACACGCTGGGGTATCCTTTTAGGTTTATTGGTCTTATTTTTTGTCCTCAACCTTTCATTGGGAAGCGTTAATATTCCCTTTGGGGATATTCTCAGAATCTTGTTTGGCGAAACTGGTTCCAACGATATTTATGCTGATATCATCTGGGAGTTTAGAGTGACTAAAGCGCTCACCTGTATCTTGGCAGGAAGTGCACTCTCTATTGGAGGTTTACAAATGCAAACGCTTTTCCGGAATGCTTTGGCTGGACCCGATGTATTGGGCTTGAGTTCGGGCGCAAGTCTGGCGGTGTCATTATTAATAATGAGCCAGGCAACGGGAATTTCCATTTTTTCCGATCCAAGTCCCTGGGCAATTGTGATCGCCGCCAGTATAGGTGCCGGTGGCGTTTTTGTAATTGTGGTGTTAATTGCAAAGCGGCTTCGAGATAACACTTCCTTGTTGATCATCGGATTAATGATGGGCGCCGCCACCGCCTCAATTGTAAGTGTACTTCAGTTTCTCAGCAAAGCAGAAGACCAACAAGCTTACCTTTTATGGACTTTTGGAAGTTTAGGAAGTCTTGAGTTGGATCGAGATTCAAATACTGTTCTTGATCGTGATTGCAGGCTTGCTGATAGGCATCGTTTCTGTAAAATCATTAAATGCGTGGCTTTTGGGTGATAATTATGCCCGCAGTATTGGTATAAAAATAAGCCAGTCCAGGTTGCTGATCATTCTATCCACTGCAATTCTAACCGGAGGGGTAACAGCCTTTTGCGGGCCTATTGCATTTGTTGGATTAGCCGTACCTCATTTAACCAAGCTGATGATCAAGACGCACAACCACCGTATTCTCCTTCCAGCGGTTATGATAAGCGGAGCCATACTGATGCTTTTTTGTGATATCATCGCGCAGCTTCCGGGAAGTTCATACGTGCTTCC
Organism: uncultured Bacteroidota bacterium; assembly: GCA_963846745.1. Taxonomy (GTDB): domain Bacteria; phylum Bacteroidota; class Bacteroidia; order Cytophagales; family Cyclobacteriaceae; genus Chryseolinea. The sequence goes on from CAWJXE010000015.1 coordinate 36,288, forward strand.
TATCAATGCAATTACAGCTTTAATAGGTGCGCCGGTAGTTATTTGGATTGTGTTGAAAGCAAAACGAGTGTCTATATAATATGGAAAAGGACTTTGGTCAAGACTTGTATTGAAACCACTCGGCCTAACCGTTGGCTATAAGCATAATCCATTACTCCAGGATCTCAACCTAAACTGAATGCCGGGGAATTGGTCTGTTTTATGGGACAAAATGGTGTGGGAAAGTCGACGCTCATCCGAACCCTTGCAGGCCTACAATCACCATTATCTGGTCAAATAACTTACGACAACGTTCGAAGTCTCAAAATCCTGATGACCTTCCACGGCAGTTGGCCGTTGTTCTTACCGATCGAATTACCGCTGGCAACATGACTGTCAGCAGACGTAATTTCCTTTGGCCGTTATCCTTATCTGAACTGGACCGCCCAGCTTAGTACGAACGATAACGACATCATCAATCAAGTACTGGCAAAAATCAGAATTGAGCACCTGAAAAATAAAAAACTTCATGAGTTAAGCGATGGGCAGGTGCAGATGGTAATGATTGCCAGAGCTGTGGTACAGGACACTCCTATTATCTTATTGGATGAACCAACGGCCCATCTGGATTTGAATAATCGCCTTGAGATTATGGACCTGTTAAGACAGCTGGCACATAAGTCCAATAAAGCAATTTTGGTTTCTACGCATGAATTAGACCTGGCCATTCAAACAGCCGATATTATCTGGTTGGCAGGACCAGATAAAAAAATTACAACAGGGATTCCTGAGGACCTGATTCTTGACGGTACATTTGATTCTATTTTTCAGTTCAAAGGGTTCGACTTGAAAACCGGCAGGGTTCACCATGAGCCCCACCGGGGCGTAAGCATCCACCTTAGGGGAACGGGTCATGAATATCTTTGGACAAAGAATGCCCTTGAACGAAATGGATTTATAATCAGCTGAACACGAGGCCGCTCATAATGTTAACATTGATCAAGGTGATGGCGATTTGCAATGGACCTTGAATGGCGAAATTAAATTCAGTTCACTGCAGCGACTCCTGCAATTTCTTGAATCCAAAGTACAATAAGGCAAGTCTTTACTTTATCAATCGTTTGCATCTGACGTTGTAAGTTTCATTTGATATTTGATGTTAATCAATTGATACTCTTTTATTACGTTTGAGTCTTTAGAATTCTAATATGATCAACCTCAACGAACTTTTTCCATACAAATTCAACAAGAAATATTCCAAACCTGCTGCGTACTTCTCCATGGAGTTTGCAGTTGACCAGCCGTTAAAAATCTATAGTGGTGGTCTGGGTTTTCTCGCGGGCTCTCACTTACGAAGTGCATACGAACTGAAACAAAATCTAATTGGAATAGGAATACTTTGGAAAAAAGGATACTACGATCAGGAAAGAAATCAAGATCAAACACTGAGGGTTAGCTTTCGCGATAAGGACTATTCTTTTCTTACGGATACCCATATTGTTTTCCCCATCACCATTCATGGTTCCAAAGTTTTTGTAAAAGCTTATCTGCTGAAACCTGAAGTCTTCCAATCCGCGCCTTTGTTTTTGTTAAGTACTGACATACCGGAGAACGATTTTCTTGCGCAGACCATAAGCCATCGTCTATACGATCCTAACGAAACCACCAGAATTGCGCAGTCAATACTTCTGGGAATCGGTGGTGCAAAGTTGTTGGATGTTCTGAAGCGGGAGACGGAAATATACCACATGAATGAAGGCCACGCACTGCCTATGTGTTTTTATCTTTTGGATAAGTATAAAAATATTGCTGACGTGAAGAAGCGTGTGGTGTTCACAACGCATACGCCTGAGAAAGCGGGCAATGAAGAGCACAGTCTTCCGCTGCTTAATAGCATGAGCTTTTTCAACGGAGTGACGCTTCAACAGGTGAATGAATATGTTCAACCGGAAAACGGGGTATTAAATTATACGCTTACAGCGTTAAGACTTGCAAAGAAAGCAAATGGGGTTTCACAGCTGCATGGAGAAGTTTCGAACAAGATGTGGGGTGGTTATAAAAATATTTGTGAGATCATTGCGATCACCAATGCGCAAAACAAAACGTACTGGCAGGATCCTCAGCTTGAAAAGGCTTTAAAGGCCGACGACGAGAATGGAATGATTCAGCGAAAGAAAGAAATGAAGCGTAAGCTTTTTCGCGTAGTCGCCAATCAAACCGGAAAACTATTCGATGAAAATGTATTGACCATCGTGTGGGCAAGGAGATTTGCATCTTACAAACGTGCAAATCTTTTATTGCATAACTATGATCGGTTTTTACGAATCGCGCAAAATAAAAATTATCCAATCCAGATCATATGGGGAGGAAAGCCCTACCCGGAGGATTACGGCGCGATCAATATCTTTAATGAGATCTATTGGAAGACAAAAGATTTACCTAACTGTACCGTTGTAACAGGATATGAATTATGGCTATCAGACCACCTCAAAAAAGGATCTGATATATGGCTAAACAATCCAAGACTATACCACGAAGCTTCGGGTACGTCGGGAATGACTGCCGCGATGAATGGCTCAGTAAACCTTTCAATCCCTGATGGGTGGGTTCCTGAATTCGCCAAGCATGGAAAAAATTGCTTTATTATCGATACTGCCGATGATGGCTTGACGCAGGAGTCCAAAGACAAAATCGAGGCTCAAAAATTATTAGATGTCCTCGAAAAGGAAATCATTCCATTGTATTATGACCATCCTGCCAAATGGCAAAAGGTGATTGCTTCGAGCATGAAAGATGTTCTTCCATTTTTTGATTCAGGGAGGATGGCAGATGAATACTACGAGAAATTGTATAATAGCTAAAAGCTTAAAGCATAAAGCTTAAAGCTTGCTGCCTTTCCAGTTTTTTTACGTTTAGCAGTTCGTGCCTTTTGCTTTAAGCTTTTTGCTTTTTGCTTTAAGCTTTTGCCTAAATTGCTTTCGGGAGTTTCCGCATTCCTTAGGGGAGCAGCCATTTGTTCATTGTCCATCGCTACTTTTAGGAATACTGCATTTATGGATTGTTGCGTTTAATACGTGACGCGTTCTTGCACGATCTTGCGAACGAACTACAGAAGCACCTTGAAGGTGTTTGTGACAATCACAAAATTCTTGAAGTGTAAATTGAATAAAAATGCCGTCCAAAAATCCAAACCCGAGTCGCTGCTAACAATATTTTACAAAAATCCGGAGTTGGGAAAGGTAAAGCCACGCCTTGCTGCTGCTATCGGAGAAGCCAAGGCATATTCAATACATCTTTTGTTATGTGAGCATACAATTGGTATTACGGAAAAGCTTTCCCTTCCGAAGGCGATTTATTATTCAGACTTTATTGATCGAAACGACAATTGGTCGAACAACAAATTTCAAAAATATACTCAAATCGGACTCGATATTGGAGAGAAAATGGCAAATGCCTTTCGGTTGGGTTTCGAAAATGGTTATAGGTCGATTTGTATGATCGGCACAGATTGTCTTGACCTCACCACAAGCATTATCAATGAAGCATTCCGAAGGCTTCTTACACACGATGTGGTAATCGGTCCGGCAAATGGTGGTTGCTATTATTTATTAGGAATGAATTATCTCCATGGAGATCTTTTTAAAGATAAAAAGTGGAGTACAGCAAAAGTTTTGTCAGATACCGTTCACACCATCAAACTTCTAGGACTTTCGTACTGGGAGCTCGAGCCGCTCAACCATATCGACGAAGAAAAAGATCTTCCCATTAATTTCAGAGCGCCCGAGTAAAAACCTCATCGTTCTTTTTGCAGGAAAACTCAAGGCACAAGTATATCACGAACGGATTCTTTGTGGAAACTTTGTGTCTTCGTGCCTTCGTGGCTATTTCGTGTCTTACTGTCTAAAATTCAATTCGGGGCTTTCCCGGCCTGGGAAAACAAGGTCATTCAGATGCCTTTTTTAAAGCATTTCCGAAGGCAGGTGGCCTGGCATGATAATGCTGAAGAATTTCATAAATAATTAAATCTTTCGAATATGAAGGCGTTACAGTATGACATCATGAAAGCGTTGCTGTCGCATTGCGTAGGCTCGCCAGAACCTTTTTGCATCAAAAAGAAAAATGATGAGGTGGTCGTAACATTCATAAGGGGTTTCGCGGATGCTGATCAAAACATCGTTTTGATTTCCGAAAAACCGACCAGCACGGGAATGAATTTCATAGAAATAAAAAACATTCGAGAAATAATGCCATGGACGCAATCCGCAGCTTAAGACACTTGAAGCAAGAAGTGTCTATTCTTATACTATTTTTCCAATGTATCTTTATTTACAAAGGGAATCTGGTTAGCAGATTGCATTATGCAAAGCGTGTAGTATCTGGCAACGTTTCCTTTCTTCTTGCTACTTGCGCCGGTTGAAAAATCAACCTTACCTCAGACTATCCAAATCTCTGATCAAGATTTGTTTTCTATTAAAGTTTATTAAGTTCTTCTCTTTCAGGTCATTCAAAATAGTCGTAACCGTTTGACGCGACGTGCCCGTTAGCGAAGCAATATCCTTGTGCGTCAAACTGGTTTGAATCTGTGTTTCAAATCCTACTTTTTTTCCCTTCCATTCTGCTGCATCTTTCAAAAATTCTACGATACGGGTACGCGCATCTTTAAAAACCAGCAATTCAAGTTTGCGTTCCAATTTCATGATACGCAACCCGATCAGCTTGAGAATTTTAAAGCTTAGTTCTTTATTCTCGTACATTAATAATTTCAGTTCCTCAATAGTCAACGGACAGATTACTGTTTCTTCCATTGCCTGTGCAAAATCCACTCGCTTTTCTTCACCAGCCATCGCCAGCTCGCCAAAAATTTCTCCGGTGGTGAGGATTGCGGAGAGTACTTCTTCACCACCTTCCAGATAATGACCTATCTTAACTTTTCCACCCACAATCATATAAATGTGAGTAGCCGAATCATCTGGCATGTAAATAAATTGTTGACGTTTGTATCTTACATACTCATGCTTCTCACCCATCTTCTTCACTTTGTGAGGACAAAGTATGTTGTAGAGATTGACACTTTCAAAATACCATAAGGCAGCAGTATTTGGCATCGTCCGAGCTTGCGTTATTTACGTATTAGTTTAAGGGGTAAATATTGTTGGAAGCCTTACCCATTTAATTCGCTTAGATAACGATAACTTTTTAAGTTAGCATAAAATTAAAAACAAAAAGTTTAATGGCTGAATTAAAGCTAACGCAAATTTGGATTTACCCGATAAAATCACTTGGTGGAATTAGTTTGTCGTCAGCCACGGTGATGGAAAAAGGACTTGAGTATGACCGACGTTTAATGCTGGTCGATGAGACCGGTACGGCTATGACGCAGCGGGTATTCCCTAAAATGGCGCTCTTCAAATCATCAATCGATAAAGGACTGTTAACGATTACACATCACCAGCATTCGATGAAGCTGGACCTTAAAAAACCACCCTTGTCAAATCCCACTACCGTAAACATTTGGGATGATATTGTTTCAGCCTTCGAGGTTGATGGTTCTTACAATCAATGGTTTTCAGAACTGCTCGAATCACCGTGCCGACTGGTTTATTTTCCGGAAGAAAATTCCCGGCCGGTTGATCCGCGATATGAGGTTAACCACGAGCAGGTAAGTCTTGCCGATGCTTACCCCTTTCTGATTATTGGCCAGAGCTCACTTGATGATCTGAATTCACGATTACCTGAATCTGTACCGATGAATCGTTTTAGACCAAATTTTGTGTTTACAGGAGGCGAACCGTTTGAGGAGGATACCTGGCGCAATTTCTCGATTGGATCAACAAGGTTTGTCGGCGTCAAAATGTGTGGTCGTTGCCCGCTCCCCACCGTAAACCAAGATACGGCCGAAAGGGGACCTGAGCCTTTAAAAACTCTTTCCACCTACAGGAAACGTGACAACAAGGTATACTTCGGCCAAAACCTTGTAGCCTTAGATTACAATCCTGTCAAGGTCGGCGATACCATAACGATCCAATAAAAAAACATAAAAAATTTTTGTTGTGGTCTTTCCAGTATAGACTTTTATAACATGACCTTCCTTTATCTTAAAGCCATTCATATCATTTTCGTTGTTACGTGGTTTGCAGGATTATTTTATATGCCCAGGCTATCTGGTTCACATGATCGAAGCGCATGGAAAAACTGAGCCTGAAAAGTCAATTCTTTTGAAACAGCTAACCAAAATGGCGTCCGGATTGTGGTATGGGATTACCTGGCCTTCGGCCATCATAACTTTGATGATGGGCGCCTCACTATTAATAGATCAACCGGTTTGGCTACAGTATGGATTCATGCACATAAAATTAACGCTCGTATTTTTTTTGTACATGTTTCACTTTTCCCTTCACTATTTATTTGGACAGCTAAAACGGGGCGTGTTGAAATTTTCTTCGACACAAATGCGTTTATGGAACGAAGTATCAACACTTTTTTTGATCAGTATTGTTTTTCTCATTGTTTTAAAAAATGCGCTGAGTATCGTATGGGGAATAGCAGGATTACTCGTGGTGACTTTTTTAATTATGATGGGCGTTCGGATATATAAAAAATATAGAGATGGAAAATAGAGCTTACAGCTCACAGCTTTCAGCCACAGCTTTTTCGGTGTTATAAAAACTACAAGGCTAAATTTCTCCGTCACAGCTGTATGCTGTTTGCTGTATGCTGTTTGCTATTCGCTTGCACCCCAAAGAAAGACCCGCCCTTACCAATCTTTGGTGAACGTGAAGTGATAGGAACCGACACCACTTACCACACCATCGCTGATTTTAAATTTGTGGATCAGGATAGTGTCGAGATAACGAATGACACGTATAAAGACAAGATTTATGTTACCGACTTCTTTTTCACTTCCTGTCGCACAATATGTCCTATCATGAAAACCCAAATGCTGCGGGTCTACGACTCAATTGAAAATGATCCAGAGGTTTTATTACTTTCCCATACTATCGATCCGGAATATGACACGGTAGGCCTATTGCATGATTTTGCAAACAGACTGGGTGTGAAAAGCAACAAATGGCATTTTGTTACAGGAAACAAGGAAGATATCTATAAAATTGCTCAAACCAGTTATTTCGCCACAGCCTTGGAAGACAAATCCGAACCCGATGGTTTTATCCATAGCGGTGCTTTTTTACTAATTGACAAACAAAAAAGAATCCGTGGAAAATACGATGGAACAAAAGAGGAAGAAGTAAACAAATTGCTGAGAGATATTAAAAGGCTAAAGAAGGAGGATGGGAAAGAACGGATAAGCTGCAAGTCTCAAGCTTCAAGCTACAAGCAGTAGGCAGAAAGCTACAAGGCAAAAATTCGAGCCTTGTAGCTTGTAGCTTGCAGCTTGTAGCTTTTTGCTGTATGCTGTACGCTTGCAATTCAAAACCATCGCCAGACACCTCACCAAAATTTGATCAATATTTTATCCAGGGAGAACAACTGTACCTTCGCCATTGCAGCAACTGTCATCAAAAAAATGGAAAGGGTTTAGGATTAATTTATCCTCCTTTGGATACTTCCGACTACATGCAAAATCACCTGGAAGAGGTCGTTTGTTTGATGCGAAATGGTAAGTCCGGAGAATTGGTAGTAAATGGCAAAAATTTCAACCAAGCCGATGCCAGGGTTCCAACGTTGTCCGACTTAGAAATTGCTGAGATTGCCACCTACATTTATAATTCCTGGAGTCACAACAAAGGTATTGTAGATGTCAAGATCAGCGTCACAAATTCTTTCATCCTGTGATAGTCTGTCAAGTCAGTGACTGGAACCTACATGTATTTCATTTTGATGTCAATGTCCAGATCTTTTTGAGCAGGCGACAAATCGAATTGAGCACTTTCAAATGACGGCGGGCCCATAGCACCAATAACATTATTGGAAAATCCGAATCCCTCTTTAGGTATGCCCAGTTTATTTTTGTCCAGATCCTTATTTTTATTGGCATCATGAATTACACTCACTGCATATTTGCCGGGCTTGAGATTTTCAAATACAACTGTGATGGAATCGCCCGAAGCTTTCATCATTTTTGCCTCGATAGGTTTCTTTAAAAAATTCTCGTCGCTATCAAAAATTCCAACAATGATGTCGCCCTTTTGCCCTTTAATGTGAGTTACGGTTACTTGTAATTTAGTCTGACAGAAACGCACATATGGAAATGCATATCATTCCGCACAACAGAACAATTTTTTTCATAATGGTTTTAAAAGCCGTTAATCCTATCACAATAATAACTTGAATTGATTAAGAATGTTCAATCCATAAAAAATTATGCCAGTTCAAAACGTTCATTAGTCATCTGTAAAATACCGTTCATATGTAATTCTCACCAGTTCCTAAACATGACGTTCATGTTGAGGATTCTGTACGAAAGTAATTTCGTAACTTTCCATTATAACTTTCCAATAAAAATCATGGCTTCTATAAAGTTAAAAATCAATGACAAGAACTATACCGTGGATGTTGATCCAAAGATGCCGTTGCTTTGGGCGATTCGCGATATAGTGGGACTTACCGGAACAAAGTACGGATGTGGCATTGCACAGTGTGGCGCTTGCACCGTACACCTCGAAGGAAAGCCTGTCCGTTCATGCTCAATACCTGCCTCGGCAGCCAATAACAAGAATATTACCACAATCGAAGGGCTTTCCACCGATAACTCTCATCCGGTTCAACAAGCATGGATTCAGGAGCAGGTACCCCAGTGTGGTTATTGCCAGTCAGGTCAAATTATGGCTGCAACGGCCCTGCTGAAGAAAATTCCCAACCCAACGGATAAGGATATCGATACCGCTATGCAAGGACATATCTGCAGATGCGGAACTTACCCTCGAATTCGCAAGGCAATCAAAACTGCTTCACAATTGATGGGACAAAAAGCCAGTGTAAAGTAGACCACTCCAACATTAAAATTTATGACTATTCAAAATAAAGTCTCCAGGAGAAATTTTATTAAAGTATCAGGTATTACCGGTGCTGCACTAACGCTTGGCCTATATACGCCGACGCAAGGCGCCGAGTTGGAGTTGTTAAAAACCGATACTGCCAAAAATCTGGGTGTGGAATTGAATGCATGGATTTCAATAGATACAACTGGCAAAGTAACGATTATGAACCATCGCGCGGAAATGGGTCAGGGGGCGTTTCAGACGGTACCACAAATGATCGCCGAAGAATTAGAAGTAGACCTGGACCAGGTCAATATCGTTTTTGGTATTGGTAATGAAAAAAAATATGGTAGCCAGATTACCGGCGGAAGCTCAACCGTTCGTTCAGCTTACAAACACCTCCTGCGAATGGGCGCATCTGCCCGCGAAATGCTGATTCAAGCTGCCGCGAAAAAATGGAACGTTGATAGCGCTACTTGTTATGCGGAAAAAGGAAACGTCATCCACAAACCATCCAATAAGAAATTTCACTACGGCGAATTGGTAGAAGAAGCATCCAAGCTGGAAATGCCTAAGACCGTAGCATTAAAGAAAATCGAGGACTATAAAATCCTTCGCAAACCGGTTCCCCGCCAGGATACACCGCTAAAAACCAACGGTACTGCCATTTTTGGAATGGATAAAAAACTTCCTGGCATGCTGTATGCTGTCATCGAACGAAATCCGCGATTCGTGGGTAAAGTCAAAAGCTTTGATGACACTGAGACTAAGAAAATGCCGGGTGTTAAACACGTTTTTAAAGTGAAGGTGGATGTATTTTCTACCAAGCGTGAAGGTGTGGCTGTTGTAGCGGATAGTTTTTGGAATGCGCTGCAAGGAAGAAAGGCTTTGAAAGTGGAATGGGATGACACAGGCTTTGAACACCATAGCACGGAACAGCTATACGCAAAAATGAATGAAGAGTTGAAAACCAAAGAGGGAATATCCTATCGCACAAAGGGCGATGTTGCCTCCGCGCTCGGTAAATCCTCAAAGAAGGTCGAAGCGGTGTATGAAACACCCTACGAATCCCACAGCTGCATGGAGCCGCTCAATTGTACTGCCGATGTAAAGGAAGATTCGGCTGAAATATGGGGTCCGATACAGGCACCGGGTTGGATACAGGACGATCTGACCAAAGTGCTGGGAATACCGAAAGAAAAAATCATTGTAAACATGACTTTCCTTGGCGGTGGGTTCGGCCGGAAAGCCTTTTTTGACTACACCCAAGAAGCTGTCTTGATCTCCAAGGAGATCAAAGGTCCTGTGCAGGTAATCTGGACACGGGAAGACGATACATTGCTTGGCCCCTTCAGGCCTGGTATGGTTTATCAATGTGCGGGTGGCCTCAACGAAGGTGGAAGAATTTCAAGTTATAAGTTCAAGATGGCGGGTCAGAATATGGATCACCAATGGCCCGGCGCTACCAAGGATTCTTACAACGGCAGCACTACAGAAGGATTCTTAGAATCATATTTTGACAGCATTCCGCATTTTAGTTTTTCAGATTTGCCACTGGATTCACCGATACCGGTTATGTGGTGGAGATCGGTTTACTCATCCACGAATGGTTTTGCCTACGAAAGTTTTATGGATGAGCTTGCTGTCGCGGCCGAAAAAGATCCATTGGAATTTCGCAGACAACATTTAGGTGAAGAACGGTATCAACTCCTTATCAATAAATTGGAAGAAGTAAGTGGTTGGAAATCCCGGAAGAAAAATGAGGGATTTGGCGTGGCGATTACAGAATGTTTTTCAAGCATTGTTGGGGAAGTTGTGAAGGTTTCAAAAAAACCTGATGGAAAAGTGAAAATCGACAAAGTTTGGGCTGTAATGGATTGTGGCTGGTATGTCAATCCTGATATCATTAGGGCACAAGTAGAAGGAAGTATTATCATGGCTTTGGGTGCCGCTACCAAGCACGCTACTCATTTCAAGGATGGAAAAGCCGTAGAGAAAAACTTTGATACCTATAAAATGGTTAGAATCACAGAAACTCCGGAAATCGAGGTGCATATAATGGACAATGACGAAAAAGCGGGGGGCGTTGGCGAGCCTGGATTACCTCCTTTTACGCCGGCTTTGACAAATGCCATCTTTGATTTGACCGGTAAACGAATTCGAACATTACCTTTTAACCTGGAAGAAGTTTAAATTCACACACAAACAATTTTCAATTTAAAACGCAACCTATGCGCGGATCTATTATTGTGACCCTGTTTTTTATTACGACCGTTTCGCTGATGTCTTTTCAGACACAAAAATTCGATTTGAAGGCGAGTATTGAACGGGGGAAAGAAGTTTACGACGTTCATTGTATTACCTGTCATATGGAAAAAGGAGAAGGCCTTGAGGGTGCGTTTCCGCCGCGTTGCAAAAGCGGATTATTTAATGGCCGATAAGACCCGTTCGATCAAGCAAATCTTAAAAGGTGCATCGGGCGAAATGACCGTAAATGGTAAAACGTATAATGGTGAAATGCCAGCGATTGATCTGACTGACGAACAAGTGAGTGATGTTCTTAATTACGTGAGAAATTCCTGGGGAAATAAAGGAGCGGCCGTTACGCCCACTGAAGTAAAGGCGCAACGATGATCAGAAATTGAAATCATGAAGGATTTTAAAACCATTGTTACCGAGTTTCGAAAAATCGATTTTACGAATCGTAAAGCAGCGCTTGCGACAGTGGTAAAAGTTCGTGGGTCTTCCTATAGAAGTCCGGGCGCCCGCATGTTAATTACCGACGATGGCAAATGGATTGGTTCGATAAGTGGCGGATGCCTGGAGGGTGATGCCCTGCGCAAGGCCAGGCAAGTGATGAGTGACAACAAACCCATGACTGTAACTTACGATACGCGCGAGGAGAGCAATCAGAATTTAGGTATTGGCCTGGGATGCAACGGTGTCATTGATGTTTTAATTGAACCCATAAATATATCGGAAGAAAAAAATCCCATCAGTCTGTTTGAAAAGTTTATAGCTACCAAAGAACCCTTGACGCTGGCTACAATTTTTAATGCAAGCTCCGGTGTTGGAGAAAAAATTATCACCCACGCAACGGGCGAGGTTCAAGATTATTTTTCCAATATCGAATTAGCCAATGTTGTAAAGGATGATTTGCTTCAGCTTTTCGATACAAAGAAGTCCGAAGCGAAGACTTTCACAACAAGCCAGGGTGAAGTTGAGGTCTTTATGGAACTCGTTCAACCCAGCGTATCACTCATTATTTTTGGAGGTGGATTCGATGCGAGACCCGTAAGTCAGCTAGCCAAATCGTTGGGATGGGATGTTCAGGTAACGGATGAATGTGTCGCCCATATCGCTCCACTTTTTTTTCCAACAGCCGACAAACTTTCCCTTTGCCACCGGGATTTCATTGACCGCGATTTTGAAATCACACCCTTCACTGCCTGTGTGCTGATGTCCCATAACTATGAATACGACCGGGACGTATTGAAGAAGCTGATAAAAACTGAAACACCTTATATTGGAATTCTCGGACCGCGCAAGCGCTTTGATAAGATGCTGGTCGAATTTTCCGCACAAGGTCTTCAGCTCCAGGATGAAGATATTCATCGGATACATTCCCCTATTGGGTTGGATATCGGAGCAGAAACTCCGGATGAAATTGCAGTCTCCATCATTGCTGAGATTCAGGGAAAATTTGTGAACCGATCAGGCGGATTTCTTAAGTACCGGGACGCACCCATACATCATCGAGACACACAAAGTGACCAGGTCTTTAAGCAGGTCTATTTAGCGAACGACATCTCCAGTCGAGCTGCACTTTAAATTGCCAAATGAAAATACCGCTTATGATTTGGTTCACCTGTACAGTTGTGCAGGTGACAGGACAATCTATTCAGCAAGCAATTAATGATCAAGTTTGGAAGCCATTCATCAGTGCTTACAATAATCACGACACTGATGGTTTCATGGCCGTGCATTCAAAGGATGTGGTGAGATCGCCGCGAGATGGTAAAATGGTGTTAAATTGGAATGAATACTTTGAGCAACAGAAGCGGGGAGATGATCAGGGGAAAAAGTCCGGAAGCAAAAGACAATTGGGTCTCCGTTTTACAGAAAGAATTGCCAATGACAATCAGGCAATGGAAGTCGGCATCTATAAAGGAACAATAACGGATAAGACAGGAAATGTCCGAACTTTTTATGGGCGTTTTCATGTCGCGTTGAGAAAAGAAAATGGGGTCTGGAAAATATTGGTCGACACCGACTCTTCAGAAGGAAACACCATCGATGAGGAGGACTACCTGCAGGCCCGCCCCATGGAATAAATAGATTCTCCGTCGTCCTCGCATTTGTATTCTTGAAGAGAAATTCAGAGTTTCATTCCTTAAACTATTCTGATGAAACAGTTTTACCTCTGCCTGGCCTACTTTCGTATTGCTCTTAGTGTCCTGCAACTCGGAAAACTGAATCTAAAAATCCCTCATTGGCCACCTGGCGAATAAAAGGAGGCAATGCTGAGGGAACGCAGTACTCATCCCTGGATCAAATTACAACAACCAACGTTGGCACATTACAACTAGCATGGCGATACAATTCCGGCGAAGCGGATACAGCGAAAAATCGGTCTCAGATACAATGTAATCCCATCATCGTTGATGGAGTTCTCTATGGAACATCCCCAACTTTAAAAGCTTTTGCGTTGGATGCTGCTACTGGCCAGCAGCTCTGGAAATTTGATTCAGTTGACAAGGCCGAAGGAGGGTTAGGTGTCAACCGGGGAGTAACATATTGGGAAGAAGGGGAAGACAAAAGGATTTTGTATTCCTTCGGTCAGCATCTGTATGCTTTAGATGCCCGAACCGGAAAAAAGATTGAAAGCTTTGGTGCGAATGGTCGGGTAAGTTTGAAAGAAGGACTTGGCGAGCGTGCTGCAAACCTGATGGTAGTTTCAAATACACCAGGAGTAATCTATAAGAATCTTATCATCATGGGTTCAAGAGTAAATGAAGGACCTATCGCCGCCCCTGGGTATCTGCGGGCGTATGACGTGAAGACAGGAAAACTTGCCTGGGTCTTTCATACGATACCACATCCGGGCGAACCTGGATATGAGACCTGGCCTGAAGACGCCTGGAAAAGAATCGGTGGCGCGAATGCGTGGAGTGGAATGGCGGTCGATCATAAACGTGGATTGGTTTTCGCCGGAACGGGATCTGCCTCATTTGATTTTTGGGGTGGGAACCGAAAAGGTCAAAACCTGTATGCCAATTGTATTCTTGCCCTAAATGCGGAGACTGGCGAACACAAATGGCATTTCCAAACGGTCCATCATGATCTCTGGGATCGGGACCTTCCTGCCTCTCCGATCCTGGGCACGGTCACGCATGATGGAAAAAAAATTGATGCGGTCATTCAGACGACAAAATCGGGACATGTGTATGTCTTGAACCGCGATACAGGAGAATCGTTGTTTCCGGTTGAAGAAAAGGAGTACCCTAAATCAGATTTAGAAGGAGAGGAAGCATGGCCAACCCAACCGCTACCGCTCAAGCCACCGGCCTTCTGCCAGGCAAGCTTTTACAAAAGATATGATCAACAAATTAACGCCTGAAATAGAATCGTTTGTTACGGAAAAGTTTAAAAATTTAAGGACAGGAGGCCAATTTATTCCACCCAGCAAAGAAGGTACTATTATTTTTCCCGGCTTCGATGGTGGGGCCGAATGGGGTGGAGCCTCCTACGATCCTTCAGGAATATTATATGTGAACGCCAATGAAATGCCCTGGATATTAGCCATGGTTGATGTGAGAATGAAAGAGGATGCATGGATTGGCATTTCCCTTTACCGCACGAATTGCGCTACTTGTCATGGCATTGATCGCGGCGGCGACGGACATGTATACCCTCCGTTAAGAAATTTAAAAAATAAGTTTGACAAGGAAAGTGTGAAAAAATTCATGTTGACTGGCAAAGGGGCCATGCCTGCGTTCTCTCACTTAAGCGACAAAGAACGGGATGCTATTGCACGTTATATTCTCGATCTGCAGGAACGTACTGCGGAAGAAAAGCAGGGACAGTTCGAACGTCACCCCGATGTTATTTATTCCAATACAGGATACATTCGGTTTTTAACACCAGAGGGGTACCCGGCAGTAGAGCCTCCATGGGGAACCATGAACGCGATCGACCTTAACAAGGGGGAGATAAAATGGCAGGTGCCGTTTGGAGAATATAAGGAATTAAAGGAGAAAGGTATTCCTACAACCGGAGCAGAAAATTATGGTGGGCCGGTCGCCACAGATGGCGGATTGGTTTTCATCGCCGCTAGCCGGGACGAAAAAATCAGAGCCTTTGATAAGGAAACAGGCAAAATTCTTTGGGAATATGAGCTGCCAGCAGCTGGATATGCAACGCCATCGGTATACGAAGTCAATGGGAAACAATTTGTGGTGATTGCCTGCGGTGGAGGAAAGTCAGGTACTAAATCAGGAGATAGTTATTTAGCATTCTCATTACCATAACCGATGAATATAGGCATAATTGTTTTAGCGGCAGGTTCGTCCAGTCGCATGGGCAGCTCGAAACAGCTCTTAGAGATTGATGGACAGCCCCTGCTTTGCAAATGCGTAAACCAGGCTTTGGCTGCAAGCCCATCACAAGTTGTTGTCGTTTTAGGAGCAAACGAAAAACCACATCGGGAACTTCTTGAGAAGCTGCCGGTCCAGATTGTCTCTAATTTCTATTGGAAAACAGGCATGGGAAGTTCGATAAAAACTGGATTAAACTATCTGATCCAATCGGATGGCGAGCTTGATGGCGTGATTCTCATGGTATGTGACCAACCTGCCCTGACTGCTGAGCACCTGCAGAAGCTCATCCAAAAATTTCATGAAAAGAAAAAGGCAATCATAGCTTCCGCCTATTCCAAGTCAAATGGAGTTCCAGTTTTATTTGGCCGATCATTTTTTTCAAATCTGCTGCTCCTGAGTGATGATCAGGGCGCTAAGAAGATTGTACAACAATTTCCGGATCAGGTAGAGACGGTGGCGTTTCCCAGGGGTTCCATCGATTTAGATACGCAAGAAGACTATCAGAAATATTTAAGCAACAAAAAAAAAAAGCCATCACGTAAACGTTAACCGATGTGATCAATCTTTGGATTTGCCACGCTTGAAACGTTGATCTCTTTCCTCAGAAGCTCCCTTTACAGGTATCGCTGAAGGAGCAGGACTCCGTTTCGACAATAATTCTTTTACCAAGCGACCACCTTTTAACTCGATTACGGTATAAGTAAAATATGAGTACAGTATTGTAACAAAAAGGCTCAAAATCAAAGTATCGATTTGCATGGTAATAGAAGGTTGCAGCTGGAGAACACTAAAGATTGCCTTGGGAAAAATGTAAACTAATATCGCATGATTAAGGTACACGGAATACGAGATTTTGCCTAAAAACTGAAATAGTCTGGTCTCCATCAATTTGCTTACCATTCCATTTGTGCGTAGCAGGACAAAAATGAATAGCCCGAAGAATAACGGAATAAGACAGCCATCGACGAGCATTATAAATATCTCACCTTCGATAACTGATGAGAAATAGAGGAACCCAAAAAAAAGTGAAAGTAGGGCCGCTTCCCAACCATTTCTAATTCCGATGCGTCTTCGCGAGTACAGGTAAACGACGTATCCAATGTTAAATGAAATTATTCCTCTGACAAAGTCAAAGTTTCCTTCGATCTTCATTACCGTCTTTATCAATAAGAAAAACATTCCGATGAAGATTGAACTGATCAATACCGTATTCTTTTTCTTTTTCACAGCCCAAAGAGAAACCACTCCGAAAAATAAGTAAGCAAACATTTCTGCTGATATTGACCACGACGGATAGTTCATGCCATACTTATTACCACCAAAATTGTCGGCAAATATTGGTGTGGAATTCAGAAAGGAAAGTGTACTAAACGTGTCAATCATCGCGGGCAAAAATGAATGACTGTTTTTAGCAAATTGAGGAAGAAATATCTTGACTCCCAACACGACAAAAAGAAACACAAAAGTTGTATACAGTAAAAGTGGATAAAGTCTTATAAAACGTTTTTGAATAAACTCACCCAACGCAACTCCAGTCCGAATGCGATTGTTGTAATTGTAGGCAATTACAAATCCAGACAATACAAAGAAGAAGTCTACGAACAAATGTGACTTAGCTACAATAAAAAAATTATGGATAAAATGAGGGATAAATTCCTGGGGGTAATGGTATATAACAACCATAATGCTAAAAATTCCACGTAAGCCATCCAGTTTTGTAATTCTCATTTGGTCGAATTAAAAGAAAACCCGAAAGGAATTTGAATACGTGGCCAGACGGCTAAGTAACCTGGATGTTACAACGGTTTGGCTACTTATTTTAGCAGCAAATGTTTGAATTTTATAGGAATATTCAGTTTTTCAAGTTAAAGAGTGTTATAAAAATGAAAAAGTCATCAGCTAATGAAAGCTGATGACTTTTTAAGATGTCTTTCGTTTAAGTCTATACTTTTATCTCAACATCTACTCCACTTGGAAGTTCAAGTTTCATCAATGCATCAACCGTTTTTGCACTGTTAGAATAGATATCAACCAGACGTTTATACGTACACAGTTGGAATTGCTCCCGTGCTTTCTTATTTACGTGTGGTGAACGAAGCACAGTGAATTTTTCTTTTTCAGTTGGCAAGGGAATCGGACCGCTTACAACGGCACCTGTAGCTTTTACTGCGCGTACGATTTTCTCAGATGATTTATCAACTAAGTTGTGATCGTAGGATTTTAGTTTTATTCTGATTTTTTGGTTCATACTATCTGTTTAAGGAAATCGCCTAAATCCTTTATTAAAATTATTTTGAAACTGCTGCACCTTTTACCTCTTCAATCACCTTTTCTGCCAGGTTCTTTGGAACTGCAGCATAGTGGGAGAACGTCAACGATGCAGACGCACGTCCTGAAGTAATTGTTCTCAAGTCGGTTACATATCCGAAGAGTTCAGAAAGAGGAACATCGGCTTTGATAACCTGAGCACCGGAGCGGGTATCCATTCCTTTCATAACGCCTCTTCTTCTATTTAAATCACCGGTAACAGAACCAGTAAATTCATCTGGAGAAAGAACTTCAACACTCATGATTGGTTCAAGAAGCTGCGGACCGCATTTACGGGCTGCTTCTCTAAAACCAACGCGAGCAGCCAATTCGAATGACAATGAATCAGAGTCAACATCGTGGTAAGATCCATGGAATAACCGAACTTTCATGGAATCGATTGGATATCCAGCCAATGGACCATTTACCATAGACTGTTCGAAGCCTTTTTGAATGGCCGGAATAAATTCTCGAGGAATAACTCCACCGACAATATCATTCACAAAATCAAGACCTTCTTTGCCGTCATCATCACGTGGACCGATCTCAAATACGATATCGGCAAACTTACCACGACCACCGGTCTGTTTCTTATAGACTTCTTTATGTTCAATAGATTTCGTAAGCGCTTCTTTGTAAGCAACCTGAGGAGCACCCTGGTTGATCTCAACTTTGAACTCACGTTTCAACCGGTCGATGATGATTTCCAAGTGCAACTCTCCCATTCCACGCAAGATGGTCTGGCCAGTTTCACGATCCGTATTTACACGAAGCGTAGGATCTTCCTCCACCAATTTCGCAATGGCCATACCCAGTTTATCAACATCAGCTTGTTTCTTTGGCTCGATAGCGTAACCAATTACAGGCTCAGGGAATACCATTGATTCGAGTACAACTTTATGTTTTTCATCACAAAGCGTATCACCAGTTTTGATGTCTTTGAATCCAACTACCGCACCAATATCACCAGCGGATAACCTTTCGATTTGATTCTGTTTATTAGCGTGCATCTGGAAAACTCGAGAAATCCGTTCCTTATTTTCTGAACGCGTATTGTAAACGTACGAACCTGATTCCAGTACCCCGGAATACGCGCGGACAAAGCAAAGGCGTCCAACAAATGGATCAGTTGCAATCTTAAATGCTAACGCAACAAAGGGACCTTTTTCATCAGGCTTAATCGCAACCTCAGCCTCAGTATCTGGATCTATTCCAACGATGGTGTCTTTATCCATGGGTGATGGTAATAACTCCATCACATAATCAAGCATGGTTTGAACACCTTTATTCTTGAAAGAAGAGCCACAAACCATCGGCACGATCGCCATGCTTATGGTAGCTTCACGAAGGGCCTTTAATATTTCAACTTCAGAGATTGAGCTAGGATCATCAAAAAACTTTTCTAAAAGTGTTTCGTCAAACTCAGCAACTGATTCAAGAAGCTTTTCTCTGTATTCCTTTGCTTCCTCCACCATATCTTCTGGAATCGGGATAACCTCATAGGTCATTCCTTTGTCGGTCTCATTCCAAATGATACCTCTGTTGTTGATCAGATCGACAACACCGCGGAAATTCTCTTCTGCACCAATAGGTAACTGAAGGGCTACTGCTTTGCTGCCTAATTTTTCTTTTACTTGTTTACAAACACCTAAAAAGTCCGAACCGGCACGGTCCATCTTATTAACGAAACCAATGCGGGCAACTTTGTAATTATCGGCCAAGACGCCAGTTGGTTTCAGACTGAGGTTCAACGCCATCAACGGCACTAAACAAAAACACCAAACCATCTAATACCCGGAGTGAACGATTTACTTCAACGGTAAAATCCACGTGACCTGGCGTATCAATGATGTTAACATGGTAGTCGTTATCGCGATACTTCCAGTATACAGTTGTGGCAGCAGAGGTGATGGTAATACCACGCTCCTGCTCTTGTGCCATCCAGTCCATGGTTGCTGCACCATCGTGAACCTCGCCAATTTTGTGATTCACCCCCGCATAGTAGAGAATCCGCTCCGTCGTCGTTGTTTTCCCAGCATCAATATGAGCGGCAATACCGATATTCCTGGTGTATCTTAAATCTCTAGCCATTTATAATGCTATTATTAGAATCTGAAATGTGAAAAAGCTTTGTTCGCTTCAGCCATACGGTGCGTATCATCCTTTTTCTTGATCGCAGCGCCTTCGCCTTTTGAAGCAGCAATAATTTCTGCTGCTAATTTATCCATCATGGTTTTTTCACCTCGAAGCCGTGAGTAGTCAATTAACCATTTGATACTTAAATTGATTTTGCGTTCAGGACGAACTTCAACGGGAACTTGAAAAGTTGCACCACCAACCCGGCGGCTTTTTACCTCAACGGAAGGCGTGAGGTTGCTCATGGCACGTTTCCAAACGTCAATTCCGCTTTCATTGGTTTTTTTCTCAACCAATGCTACGGCGTCATAGAAGATTGTGTAGGCCACGCTTTTTTTACCTTCTTCCATCAGGTAATTAACAAACTTGGTTACTAACGTATCCTGAAATTTAGGATCAGGAAGTAAGTATCTTTTTTTAGGTTTTGACTTTCTCATCTCTTCTAAACGTTATTTTTTCTTAGCGGGAGCGGCTTTTGCGGCAGCAGCTGCAGCAGCACCTGCCTTAGGTCTCTTAGCGCCGTATTTGGAGCGGCTTTGTTTACGTCCATTAACACCTGCAGTATCAAGTGCACCACGGATGATGTGGTAACGAACACCTGGAAGATCTTTTACCCTACCTCCTCTGATCAATACGATCGAGTGCTCCTGAAGATTGTGTCCTTCACCAGGGATATAGGCATTCACCTCTTTACCGTTGGTTAAGCGAACACGAGCTACTTTACGCATAGCAGAGTTTGGTTTTTTAGGCGTCGTTGTGTACACACGTGTACAAACGCCCCTGCGTTGTGGGCAGGAATCCAAGGCTGGAGACTTTGACTTAAAGGTCAATTTCACCCTTCCTTTTCTTACAAGTTGTTGAATGGTAGGCATTTATGTTTAACTTTATAAACCTTTCAAAAATTAGGACTGCAAAGGTATCATAAGTAATAAAGGATGCAAAACCTTTTCCCAAGAATTTGCATCCTTTTGACTCTTAAAAACCTTGATATTAAGGCATTTTTATTCTACGCCTCGCCTACTGTACCCCCAAAATTCATGGGGAATTTCGGCATGTCTTCAGTTCGCTTAATTGCTCCGAAGCTGTTTTCGTATTTTTCAATGTTATCCTTTAAAGCAAGCAAAAAGCGCTTTGCATGTTCCGGCGTAATAACAATCCGGGATTTTACCTTCGCCTTGGGAACGCCTGGCATAAGCCTGATAAAATCAATTACAAACTCACTGTTTGAGTGAGCAATCATTGCCAGATTCGAGTAAATACCTTCAGCAATTTCCTCGGAAAGCTCAATATTGATTTGATTTTGAGCTTGGGGTGGCTTGTTTTTGTTTTCCTCTGCCATGCTTATTATAAAAAAATGGGTTGACTCTTCAGAGCCAACCCAGTACTCTTACAATTGTTGTTTATCAATCCTGGAGTTCTTTCTCCCGGTCGCGTGTTCTTTCCTTAGAAGTCATCATCGCATCATACTCATCTTTATGCGTAACGATCAAGTCGTTGTACTTCCGCTGACCAGTTCCGGCAGGAATAAGGTGACCGACAATAACGTTTTCTTTCAAGCCCATCAACCAGTCCGTTTTACCGCGAATGGCTGCTTCGCTAAGTACTTTAGTGGTTTCCTGGAAGGAAGCCGCTGAAAGCCAGCTTTCCGTTTTCAACGACGCCTGAGTGATACCTTGAAGCGTAGGTCTTGAAACTGCCGGCATTGCATCCCGAACTTCAACAAGCTTTTGATCTTTTCTGCGCAATACAGAATTTTCATCGCGAAGCTCGCGAGCCGAGATAATCTGCCCTGGTTTCAAGTTTGGAGAATCGCCAGCCTCAATCACCACTTTCTTATCAAGCATCGCATCGTTGTCTTCTCTGAACTGAAGCTTGTCAACATATTCATTCGTAAGGAAGCTTGTGTCTCCTGGGTCAATAATTTCAACTTTCTGCATCATCTGGCTAACAATAGCTTCGATATGCTTGTCATTGATCTTCACACCCTGCAATCTGTACACTTCCTGAATTTCATTTACCAAGTACTCTTGAACAGCCGTAGGTCCTTTGATGGATAGAATATCAGAAGGAGTAATGGATCCGTCTGACAAGGGTTGACCTGCTTTCACAAAGTCATTGTCCTGAACAAGGATGTGTTTCGAAAGGGGCACAAGGTATCTCTTTTGAACACCATCGCGTGATTCAATGAAGATCTCGCGATTACCTCTCTTGATTCCACCATACGTTACAACACCATCAATCTCACTTACCACCGCTGGATTGGAAGGATTACGAGCTTCGAATAATTCGGTTACTCGTGGAAGACCACCGGTAATATCGCGGGACTTACCCATGGTACGCGGTATTTTCGCCATAACCTGGCCAGCCTTAATTTTTTCTCCTTCATCCACCGCTAAGTGAGCACCTACCGGTATGTTATATCCTTTCGTATCTGTTTTACCTTTTACAATGATTGAAGGGTTTTTCGTCTTATCACGTGTATCGGTAATCACCTTTTCACGGTGACCAGTCTGTTCGTCAGACTCTTCCTTAAAAGTTATACCTTCAATGATCGCTTCATATTCGATGGTTCCATCAAACTCTGAAAGGATAACTGCGTTGTAAGGATCCCAATTACATAACTCTTCGCCTTTTTCAACTTTTTGGCCGTCGCTAACCTGAAGGAAAGCGCCATAAGGAACGTGATTTGTAATGAGAACTCTATTTTTCTCTTTATCCAAAATTCTGATTTCGCCGGTACGACCCATCACTACCTTAACAGCTTTGCCATCGCGATCAGTCGTATCGATTACACGAATACCTTCGAATTCAAGAACACCACTGAATTTTGCCTTGATGTTTGCTTCAACAGCAATATTCGATGCAGTACCCCCAACGTGGAAGGTACGAAGCGTAAGCTGTGTTCCAGGTTCACCAATTGACTGTGCAGCGATTACACCAACAGCTTCACCTGATTGTACCATCTTACCATTGGCCAGGTTTCGTCCATAGCACTTCGCGCAACCACCAACACGTGATTCACAGGTCAGCAATGACCGGATCTCCACTTCTTCGATGTTGGTATCTTCTATTTGCTTCGCCAATTCGTCAGTGATTTCCTGGTTGGCTTCACAGATCATTTCTTCTGTGAGCGGATCATAAATAGCATGAACCGTTACACGACCAACAATCCGCTCCGACAATGGCTCAACGATATCTTCATTATCTTTTAATGCAGTTACTTTCAAGCCGCGCAATGTTCCGCAATCATCTTCCGTGATCACAAGATCCTGTGCAACGTCAACCAACCTACGGGTTAGATAACCCGCATCAGCAGTTTTAAGGGCAGTATCGGCAAGACCTTTACGAGCACCGTGAGTAGAGATAAAGTACTCCAATACATCCAAACCTTCTTTGAAGTTTGAAAGGATAGGGTTTTCAATGATGGATCCTACAGAACCAGCAAGGTTCTTCTGAGGCTTAGCCATCAAACCCCGCATTCCACCCAACTGACGAATCTGCTCTCTTGAACCGCGGGCCCCGGAGTGCATCATCATGTAAATTGAGTTAAAGCCTTGTTGATCTTCTTCCAGTTGTTTCATCAACGTATTGGTAAGAAGTGTATTGGTACGCGTCCAGATATCAATAACCTGGTTGTAACGTTCGTTATCGGTAATAAGACCCATCATGTAGTTGCTCCATACGCCATCAACTTCTTCCTGCGCATTGGCAACCAGTTTTTCTTTCTCTTCAGGAACCTTCACATCATTCAATCCCATTGACAAGCCGCCTTTGTAAGCCATCTGGAATCCGAGTTCCTTGATGTCATCCAAGAATTTGGCAGCCTTTGATTGTCCTGCAGCTTTAAATACATCGGCGATGATGGTTTGAAGTTTCTTCTTCGTGAGAAGCTCATCCACAAATCCAACTTCTTCCGGAACGTTCTGGTTAAAGATTACGCGACCAGCAACGGTGTCGATCATTTTCAAGGTCAACTCACCGGTCTTTTTATCGCGAACTTTTGCGCGAACTTTAACATTCGCGTGTTTCGAAAGCTTGCCTTCGTTGAAAGCAACAATCACTTCCTCAGCAGAGAAATATTTTTTACCCTCTCCTTTTATAGGATGATCAGGCAGTTCCCTTTCTTCCTTTTGTGAGGTAATAAAGACCCAACACCATGTCCTGTGAAGGAACAGTAATAGGGGCACCGTTAGCAGGGTTCAGGATGTTATGCGAAGATAACATCAGCATGGAAGCTTCAAGAATTGCTTCTTGTCCCAGCGGAACGTGAACCGCCATTTGGTCACCGTCAAAGTCGGCGTTAAACGCAGTACATACCAATGGATGCAACTGGATAGCCTTTCCTTCAATCAACTTAGGTTGGAATGCCTGAATACCTAATCTGTGAAGCGTTGGAGCACGGTTCAAAAGAACAGGATGTCCTTTCAAAACATTTTCCAAAATATCCCAAATCACAGGATCTTTTCTGTCAACAATTTTCTTTGCTGACTTCACAGTCTTCACAATTCCTCTTTCAATCAATTTGCGGATAATGAATGGCTTGAATAACTCAGCAGCCATATCTTTTGGAAGTCCGCATTCGTGAAGTTTCAACTCAGGACCAACAACAATTACCGAACGACCTGAATAGTCAACACGTTTACCAAGCAAGTTTTGACGGAAACGTCCTTGTTTACCTTTCAGCATATCGCTCAATGATTTCAATGCGCGATTTCCATCGGAACGCACGGCATTTACTTTTCTTGAGTTGTCGAATAATGAATCGACAGCTTCTTGAAGCATACGCTTTTCATTGCGAAGGATAACTTCAGGAGCTTTAATATCGATCAATCTCTTCAGACGGTTGTTACGGATAATAACACGTCTGTATAAATCATTTAAATCAGAAGTTGCAAAGCGACCACCATCCAACGGTACGAGTGGACGCAACTCAGGTGGAATTACCGGCACCATCTTGATGACCATCCACTCTGGTTTGTTTTCAATACGTGTTCTGGCATCGCGGAAAGCTTCAACAACTTTAAGACGCTTTAACGCTTCAGCTTTACGTTGCTGAGAAGTATCAGTCGCAGCCTGGTGTCCAAGTCATAGAAGCGTATCAGTTTGTATCTGCCAGCAAGATCTTCAAGGTGTAGCGTTTTAAAGCTTCTGCCTTGCGTTGTTGTGATGTATCGGTAGCAGCCTGATGTCTTAAGTCATAGGAAAGTGTATCAAGCTGTGTTCTGCCCAACAACATTTCCAAAGCATCTGCACCCATCTTGGCAATGAATTTTTTAGGATCATTGTCATCCAGGAGTTGGTTTTCGCGTGGAAGTTTGTCGATGATATCCAGGTATTCTTCTTCTGTTAAGAAGTCTAATCTCTTAACACCATCTTCTTCCTTGATACCAGGCTGAATAACAACATAGCGCTCGTAGTAAATGATCTGGTCAAGCTTCTTGGTAGCAAGACCAAGCAAGTATCCAATTTTATTTGGCAATGAACGGAAATACCAGATGTGTGCAACTGGTACAACCAGTTCAATGTGGCCCATGCGCTCGCGTCTTACTTTCTTTTCAGTCACTTCAACTCCGCAGCGATCGCAGATAATACCTTTATAACGGATTCTTTTATATTTTCCACAATGACATTCCCAATCCTTAACAGGACCGAAAATCCGCTCGCAGAACAAACCACCCATTTCAGGTTTGTACGTTCTGTAGTTGATCGTTTCAGGTTGCGTCACTTCACCATGTGAGCTTTCCAGGATAGACTCGGGAGAAGCCAAGCTGATGGTGATTTTGGAGAAGTCGCTGTTGATCTTTTTATTTTTTCTGAAAGACATATTTTATATGGTTAGGGACGGATCATCGATCCGTCCGTACAACATAAATCCAAAATTAATCCATGGTGATTTCAAGTGCCAAGACCTCTGAGCTCATGCACCAATACATTGAATGATTCAGGAATATTTGGCTTGCGCATATTCTCACCTTTCACAATTGCTTCGTAAGCTTTTGCACGGCCGATAACGTCATCGGATTTGATCGTTAAGATTTCCTGAAGGATGTGCGATGCTCCGAAAGCTTCGATCGCCCAAACCTCCATTTCACCAAAACGCTGACCACCGAACTGTGCTTTACCACCCAACGGCTGTTGCGTGATGAGGGAATAAGGTCCGATTGAACGCGCGTGCATTTTATCATCAACCAAGTGACCCAGTTTCAGCATGTAAGCCATACCAACCGTTACTGGCTGATCGAATTTTTCACCTGTCAAGCCATCGTACAGATAAGTTCTTCCGTACGCCGGTAAACCTGCTTCTTTAAGTTCGTTCTGAACTTCATCAAGTGATGCACCATCAAAGATTGGTGTAGCATACTTTCTTCCAAGTTTATGACCAGCCCATGCAAGAACAGTTTCATAGATCTGACCCAGGTTCATACGCGACGGTACACCAAGCGGGTTAAGACAGATATCAACTGGTGTTCCATCTTCAAGGAATGGCATATCTTCTTCACGAACAATTCTCGCTACAACACCTTTGTTTCCGTGACGACCGGCCATCTTATCACCAACTTTCAGCTTGCGTTTTTTAGCAACATAAACTTTCGCCAATTGAACGATACCTGTTGGCAATTCATCACCAACTTCAAGTGTAAAGCGTTCGCGCTTAAACTCGCCGGCGATGGTATTGCGTTTTAACAAGTAGTTCTTAACGGTCTGGCTAACCAAATCATTCGTATGATCATCAGTTGTCCAGTTTTCAAGGCTGATATCCGCAATAAGATTTACTTCTTCCGGAACATTGTAATTGCTTTCGTCGCGGTAGATGTTCTTATCAGGGAAGAGATTATTCTCAATCACCTTCGAAGATATTTTTACACCTTTCGTGATGAGTTCATCACCGAATTTATGCTTCACACCACTGCTTGTTTTTCCATTCAACAAGTGTGTAAGCTTCTTGATCATTTCCTCGCGGAGATCCAGTGAGTTGTTTGCTGTACTTATTCTTCAGTGCATCCAACTCTTTCTTGGACTTCGTGCGAATATCTTTGTCGCGTTTAGGACGAGAGAAAAGTTTCGTTTCGATAACAACACCTTTCAATGATGGAGGTGCCTTCAACGAAGCATCCTTCACATCACCTGCTTTGTCACCAAAAATGGCGCGCAACAGTTTCTCTTCCGGCGTAGGATCAGTTTCCCCTTTAGGAGTGATCTTACCGATAAGAATATCACCTTCTCTCACTTCAGCACCGATGCGGATGATACCATTCTCATCAAGATGCTTCACAGCTTCTTCGCTTACGTTCGGAATTTCAGAAGTAAGTTCCTCTTCACCACGTTTGGTGTCGCGAACTTCCAAGTTCAAATTCTTCGATGTGAATTGAAGTGTAAACATCATCACGAACGACGCGCTCAGAAATTACGATCGCATCCTCAAAGTTATATCCTTGCCATGGCATGTAAGCCACCAGCAGGTTACGTCCAAGCGCCAAGCTCTCCGTTTTCAGTTGCATATCCCTGGCAAAGCGGTTGACCTTTTACAACCTTCTCACCTTTCTTTACAAGAGGCGTAAGATTGATACAGGTATCCTGGTTGGTTCTTCTGAATTTAATCAGAGTATAATGTTCTGAATTCATCTTCAAAGCTTGTAAGCTGTTGCTCTTCAGAAACTTCATATTTGATGGTGATCTTCTTAGCATCAACAAATTCAACGGTACCGTTACCTTCAGCGAGAATCAAGCGCACGTGAATCAAGTGCAACACGTGCCTTCAAGACCAGTACCAACGATCGGAGCTTCAGGTCTGATCAGCGGAACTGCCTGACGCTGCATGTTCGAACCCATCAACGCACGGTTAGCATCATCATGCTCCAGGAACGGAATCATGGAAGCAGCAACCGAAACGATTTGGTTCGGAGCAATGTCCATGTATTTAAGATCCTTTGGCTCGATAACCGGGAAGTCCCCTTCAAAACGTGCTTTGATCTTTTCATCCACAAACTCTCCGGTAGGTTTAATAGCTACTTTCGCCTGCGCGATGTAATGCGTATCTTCTTCTTCTGCAGTAAGGAATATTACCGGATCCTTCGTCTTTACCTTACCATTTTCAACTTTGCGATAAGGAGTTTCGATGAATCCCATCTTGTTCACTTTCGCATGAACGCAAAGGGAAGAAATCAAACCGATATTCGGACCTTCAGGAGTTTCAATGGTACACAAGACGACCATAGTGGGTATAGTGAACGTCACGAACTTCAAAGCCTGCACGTTCACGTGAAAGACCACCTGGACCGAGTGCCGACATTCTGCGCTTGTGCGTGATCTCCGCCAATGGATTGGTTTGATCCATGAACTGAGACAGCTGGTTGGTTCCGAAGAACGAGTTGATCACCGAAGACAACGTACGCGCGTTGATCAGATCAACAGGCTTGAATTCTTCGTTGTCGCGAACGTTCATTCTTTCTTTGATGGTACGGGCCATACGGGCCAAGACCAACACCAAATTGAGAATACAACTGCTCGCCTACTGTTCTAACGCGTCGGTTGCTCAAGTGATCGATATCATCGACAACAGCTTTCGAGTTAATTAAACCGATAAGATATTTTACAATGAGGATGATATCATCCTTCGTTAATACGCGGTGATCGAAGCTTAAGTCAAGACCAAGTTTTTTGTTGATTCTGTAACGACCAACTTCACCAAGATCATAACGCTTTTCACTGAAGAACAAGCTCTGAATAATATCACGAGCTGTTTGTTCATCAGGCGCTTCTGTATTTCTTAACTGGCGATAGATGTACTCCACAGCTTCTTTTTCAGAGTTGGAAGTATCTTTTGCCAGCGTATTAAAGATGATGTGATAGTCAGCGATGTTGATATCATCGCGGTGCAAAATGATTGACTTTACACCTGAATCAAGGATCACCTCTACATCTTCTGCAGTAAGCGTATGATCACGTTCCAACAACACTTCGTTCCGGTCGATAGAAACTACTTCACCGGTATCTTCATCCACGAAATCTTCAGTCCAGGTTTTAAGAACACGGGCTGCAAGTTTTCTATCGACAACTTTCTTTAATGTGCTTTTTGATAGCCTCAACTTCTTCAGATAATCCGAAGAGGTCAAGGATATCTTTATCTGAACCATAACCAATTGCGCGAAGCAATGTGGTTACAGGGAATTTCTTCTTCCGGTCGATGTACGCATACATCACTGCATTCACGTCGGTAGCAAACTCGATCCATGAACCTTTGAAC
Source organism: uncultured Bacteroidota bacterium (assembly GCA_963846745.1). Taxonomy (GTDB): domain Bacteria; phylum Bacteroidota; class Bacteroidia; order Cytophagales; family Cyclobacteriaceae; genus Chryseolinea. The sequence continues at coordinate 65,492 of CAWJXE010000015.1, forward strand.
GGAATGATACGAGCTGAGTAAAGCTTGGTACCATTGGTGTGTTTGCTCATGGCAAAGAATACACCTGGAGAACGGTGCAATTGTGAAACAATAACACGTTCAGCTCCATTGATCACAAATGAACCCTTCTCCGTCATGTACGGAATATTGCCGAGGAATACTTCCTGCTCGATGGTTTCGAAATCTTCATTATCCTCATCATTACAAGTGAGGCGTAATTTTGCTTTTAAGGGAACAGAAAATGTAAGTCCTCTGTCGATACACTCATCAACATTGTACTTAGGAGGATCGATGGTATAGTCAACGAACTCCAGCACAAAATTTTCGCGCGAATCACTTATCGGGAAGTTTTCCGCAAAAACCTTATAAAGACCTTCGTTTTGTCTTTTTTCGGCTGGTGTTTCGATTTGTAAAAAATCTTTGAAAGACTGGAGTTGAAGATCCAGAAAATCGGGATAGTCAAGGACTCTCTCGCTTGAAGAGAAATCGATTCTACCGTTTATAGTCTTCTTTGCCAAGGTATTTAACGTTTAAAGTTCTAAGATCCTAGACGGAGAACAAGTGATATTTAGTTGTAGGGTACAAAATAGGAATAGACCCCGCTGCTCCCGATCACAATCGAGACAGCCACGGGGTCTAACCAGATATTGTTAGACGGTAGCCCTTCGTCATTCAGAAGGGTTATTTCAACTCAACTTCGGCACCAGCTTCAGTAAGTTGCTTCTTAAGATTTTCTGCTTCGTCCTTAGGTAAGTCCTTCTTTGATAGTTTTAGGAGCGCCATCTACTAGATCCTTAGCTTCTTTCAAGCCAAGACCAGTAAGTTCTTTCACTAACTTAACGATTTGAAGTTTGTTAGCGCCTGGAGCTTTTAATACTACATCGAAATTGGTTTTTTCAGCAGCAGCGGCAGCACCACCGCCAGCACCACCTGCAGCAGGACCTGCCACAACAGCGGCAGCTGCTGGTTCAATACCATGCGTTTCTTTCAGGTAGTAGCTAGTTCATTTACTTCTTTAACAGTGAGTTCAACGAGTTGATCTCCGAGTGCTTTGATGTCGGCCATTTTAGTAAAGTTTAATTAGATTCTTTTTTCAATAATTATTTAGTTCCACGTTCTTCCAGTGCTTTAACCAATCCAGCAACTGTATTCTTGCCGCTAAGCAGCGCAGAGAGTACATTTTTCGCAGGTGATTGAAGCAAGGAAATAACTTCGCCAATAAGCTCATTCTTAGATTTAAGCTCACTTAGCAGTTTTACATTCTCATCCCCTATAAAGAGGGCTGAGTCGATAGATGCAGCTTTTAAAACTGGTTTGCCTTCAAGTTTCTTGCGAAACTCCTGGATCACCTTTGCTGGTGCATTGCCTGCTTCTTTGGAGAAAATTACTCCGGAGAATCCATGCAATGTGTCAAACAAAGGAGAATAGTCAACGCCTTCCTGTTTCTCAAGCGCTTTTCGAATAAGAGTATTCTTATATACTCTGTACTCTACGCCGCTTTTGAAACAAAGTCTTCTAAAGTTATTCACTTGCTCAACAGTAAAACCTGTTGCATCGGTGATATAGAAGTGACTGTGGTCAGCAAACTTAGCGGAAAGCTCGTCTATAATTTGTGCTTTTTCTTCTCTGGTCATGTCTTTAATACTTAAACACCAGCAACTGAATTTGTATCAACTGCAATCCCCGGGCTCATTGTTGTTGACAATGTGATACTTTGGAAGTAAGTACCTTTTGCCGAGGCAGGTTTCAGTTTTGCTACAACATTGATCATTTCTGCAGCATTGTCCCGGATCTTGTCGGCCGAGAAGGAAGCTTTTCCAACACTGCAATGAATGATCCCTTGCTTATCAATTTTGAAATCGATTTTACCGGCTTTTACTTCTTTCACGGCTTTTCCGACTTCAAGCGTAACAGTTCCTGATTTTGGATTTGGCATAAGGCCGCGTGGACCGAGTATTTTACCCAGTTTACCAACCTTTGCCATAACGGTAGGGGTACAGATAATCACATCGACGTCTGTCCATCCACCTTCAATTTTTTGGATGAATTCATCCAAACCTACATGTTCTGCACCGGCATCTTTTGCATCCTGAACTTTGTCAGGAGTACAAAGTACCAAGTACACGAACCGTCTTACCGATACCGTGAGGTAATGCTACCACGCCTCGTAACCATTTGGTCAGATTTCTTAGGATCTACACCCAAGCGGATATCGATATCAACAGATGCATCAAACTTTGTAAAAGAAATTTCCTTCACAAGTTTAGAAGCGTCTTCCAGGGAATACTCCTTCTCAGGATTGTATTTCGCAAGGACTGCTTTTCTGTTTTTAGAAATTTTTGCCATCGCTTAAATTATTTTTCCCAAGGGGGAGTACCTGAAACAGTGATTCCTAAACTTCTTGCAGTACCAGCAACCATTTTCATGGCAGACTCAACTTTAAATGCGTTGAGGTCCGGCATTTTGGTTTCTGCAATAGTTTTTACCTGATCCCAGGTAATTGAACCAACCTTTGTACGGTTAGGTTCAGCGGAGCCTTTTTGTTTTTTAGCGGCATCTAAAATCAACACAGCAGCGGGAGGTGTTTTGATGACAAAATCAAACGATTTGTCATTGTACATTGTAATCAAAACCGGCAATACCTGACCTTGCTTATCCTGGGTACGCGCGTTGAATTGTTTGCAAAAGTCCATGATGTTAAGACCTTTGCTACCCAACGCAGGTCCTATGGGCGGTGCTGGATTTGCCTGACCTCCTTTTACCTGTAATTTCAGATAACCTGTAATTTGTTTAGCCATTGTTATCTTAATCTAGCTTTTCTACCTGCATATAACTTAATTCGACCGGAGTGTTCCGACCGAAAATTTTCACCATTACGTTGAGTTTCTTTTTGTCTTCAAAAATTTCCTCAACTGTTCCGGTAAATCCGCTGAATGGACCATCCATTACTTTTACAGATTCACCTTTAATAAATGGTGTATCGAGTTTTTCCTCGAATTCATCAATCTCATCAACTTTACCGAGAATCCTGTTCACCTCTGATTGACGAAGAGGAACTGGATCCTTGGAAGCCCCGGTACCGTTGTTGCCGAGAAACCCGATCACACCAGGAATACTATTCACAGCATGATAAGCCTCTCCATTGGAGAGGTCGGCGGAAATAAGAACATAACCCGGAAAGAAGTTGCGCTCACGAACACGCTTCTTGCCGTTTCTCATTTCATATACTTTTTCAGAAGGGATCAAAACCTGAGGAATAAAATCCGTCAGTTTTGAGCGTTCGATTTCAGTTTCCAGATAGGATTTAACCTTTTTTTCCTGGCCACTGACGACCCTGAGAACATACCATTTCAGTTCGGCCATTACCTTCTGCATTTTAAAATTCTCTATAAAACCATTCAAGACCAGTCTTAAAAACCCAGTCGATAGCTCCTATAACCACTGCAAAAATGGTCGAAGCCACCAGCACCAGAATAGCACTTCCCTGCAATTCACTGTATTTAGACCAAGTCACTTTGTTCTTGATCTCATCCCAGGACTCCGTTATATAGGTTTTTACTTTCTCCATTTAGTTTTCTAATTCTAGGATTTGCACGGGTGGAGAGACTCGAACTCCCAGCCAACGGTTTTGGAGACCGCTACTCTACCAATTGAGCTACACCCGTTTGTTTTCAATTTCGCCTTTTGCCTAACTTTAGCGATTACACTCAATCCTTCTGAGCCGCACCCGATACCCTCAGCCCAAAAGGACTGCAAAGGTAGAAGAAAAAGCTGGAAAGTAAAAAGCTGAAAGCCAAAAAGCTTAAAGTTTTTGACCTCAAATGAATTGTAGCCTGGCTTACTTTAAACGCCAGGTGTTCAATTAAAAAAGCAGAAAGTGAACATTACTTTCAACTTTCTGCTTTTTAGCTTTATGCTTTTACTTAGTCTAAGATTTCAGTAACCTGACCTGATCCTACAGTACGGCCACCTTCGCGGATCGCGAAACGAAGACCTTTTTCCATAGCGATCTTATTGATCAATTGTACTTCGATAGAGATGTTATCGCCAGGCATAACCATTTCAACACCTGCAGGAAGCATTACTTCACCAGTAACATCAGTAGTACGGAAGTAGAACTGAGGACGGTATTTGTTAAAGAATGGAGTATGACGTCCACCTTCTTCTTTTGACAACACGTAAACTTCAGCTTTGAATTTAGCGTGAGGAGTAACAGAACCTGGTTTACAGATAACCATACCTCTCTTAATCTGCTCTTTTTCAATACCGCGAAGCAAAAGACCTACGTTATCACCAGCTTCACCTCTGTCAAGGATTTTACGGAACATTTCAACACCAGTGATGGTAGAAGTAAGGTTTTCAGCTCCCATTCCAAGGATTTGAACAGGGTCACCAGTTTTAATAACACCACGTTCAATACGGCCAGTAGCAACAGTTCCACGACCAGTGATTGAGAATACGTCTTCAACAGGCATCAAGAAATCCTTATCGATCAAGACGAATAGGAATAGGAATATGCTCATCAACAGCTTTCATCAGTTCTTCTACTTTCTCAACCCATTTAGGCTCGCCGTTAAGCGCACCAAGAGCAGAACCTCTGATCACAGGCATAGTGTCACCAGGGAAACTATACGCAGACATCAATTCACGAACTTCCATTTCAACAAGATCCAACAATTCAGCATCGTCAACCAAGTCAACTTTATTCATGAAAACAACAAGAGCAGGTACACCTACCTGACGGGCCAAAAGAATGTGTTCACGAGTTTGTGGCATAGGACCATCAGTTGCAGCAACAACCAGGATAGCGCCGTCCATCTGAGCAGCACCTGTAACCATGTTTTTTACATAGTCAGCGTGACCTGGACAATCTACGTGCGCATAGTGTCTTTTCTCTGTCGCATACTCAACGTGTGAAGTATTGATAGTAATACCTCTTTCTTTTTCTTCAGGAGCATTGTCGATTGAAGAGAAATCGCGCATCGAAGCAAGTCCCTTTGATGCAAGAACTTTTGTGATTGCAGCGGTAAGAGTTGTTTTACCATGGTCAACGTGACCAATGGTACCAACGTTTACGTGTGGTTTAGAACGATCGAATGTTTCTTTAGCCATATTTGAAAATCCCTGTTAAAATTTAAAGTATAGATGTTTTTATTTTTTGTTACTACGATTCTTATTCTATTTCTCTCCATTCTATTCTTTTAGAGCTGTTGATGAGGTATTCGAACTCACGACCTCTTCGCTTACCAAGATAGTTGCTACTACCGATGAGTTAAACACGCTTCTTCATTATCGAATTGCACTATCACGATGCTACAACTACCTGCTCTTCATTCCAACAGCTCTCTGATCTACTGAGCTGTTGATGAGGATTGAACTCACGACCTCTTCCTTACCAAGGAAGTGCTCTACCACTGAGCTACAACAGCTATCACTTAGCCGTTAATTGTCAATCCGTTAATCGTTAACTTAACTACGTTAACGATCAACTGATAACGGATAACTCGCTCAAAAGAGCGGGAGACGAGGCTCGAACCCGCGACCTATAGCTTGGAAGGCTATCGCTCTACCAACTGAGCTACTCCCGCGTAAATAGTTTCTAGTTTCTAGTTTGAAGTTTGAAGTTTTCGAGGCTCCAGGTTCGCACGTTTACTATATTACTAATTGGGTTTATTATCGAATTCAAGTCGAAAAGCCCGGAAGTTACCACAACTTCAAACTCAAACTCAAATCTCGAACCAAATAAACCGTGGGGGAAATAGGATTCGAACCTATGAAGTCATAAGACAACAGATTTACAGTCTGTCCCAGTTGGCCGCTTTGGTATTCCCCCAACAATATTTTAAAGAACGAATGAAAAGCCTCCCGAAGGAGGCTTTTTTAAAAAGAGAGTGCAAAATTAGACGCTTTTCCACTTTTTCAAAACTTATGCTAAGAATTTAACTGATTATTGGTCCAGTGCAATTTATTCCCTTGGCCTTCTGCAACTTCGGCGGACCGCTCGCAGCACCTACATGGCTATAATTTCAGTTATAACGCCGTCGCCGAACTCTTTTCGAAACACCTCCAGGACCTCGGTTTTGTGAAGGGAGAAATCATGGCGCATGGTGGGGGAATCAAACTCTACGAAAAGGACTTTATTCTTGATAAAAATCTTTTTGGTCCGACTCGCGATCGGTTTTCCTACGAGCCGCTCCCAGGATTCTATAATATTGCTTCATCGTACTTACTTGAAAGGCGATAGGAATTGAGCAAATCGCGAATAGCCTGCCCTACAGATTGAAATTCATTTTTCTTGTTGCTCATAAAGACTCACCTTTCCCTGGTCGATCGTGAAAATTGTTGACGGAACCCTAATTTGATCTAACAAACCTTTTGTCCTTTCGGGTCGCGCATCGGTAATAAATAGTTGCCCAAATTCCGATTTTATAAGTTCTAACAACCGGGCAATTCGAAAGTCATCCAATTTATCAAAAATATCATCCAAAAGTAAAATAGGTTTGAAACCTTTGTGCCTTTCCAGAATTTCAAATTGGGCGAGCTTCATTGCAATAACAAAAGATTTCTGTTGACCCTGCGAACCAAATTTTTTCAATGGCTCGCCCGCCAATACAAATTCAAAATCATCGCGGTGAATTCCGAAGTTTGTTCTGAGCAGGGCAGCATCTTTTCGCTCTGGCATCCAACAGCCCCTGAAAAAATCCTTTCTCCTTTAACTCAGATGGGTACGAGACGTCGGCTGACTCAGAATTCTCGACAAGGAATCGATAATATTTTTGAAATACAGGTAAGAATTCCCCGATAAAATTTGAACGTCTTTGAAAAATGAATTCTCCTGATTCGATCAAAATCTTATCATAGGATTCCAGTGCAAGCCAGTCGATCGACGATCCTCGTTCGGCATACATCTTCAACAAAGCATTACGAAGCTTCAAGGCCTGGTTGTACTGGATCAGATTTTCGAGATACAATTTGTCGAGTTGCGAGATTATTCCATCAAAAAATTTGCGTCGCTCCTCGCTTCCTTCTCTTACCAGGATCACATCGTCAGGCGCGATCAGAACCACCGGGTATTTTCCGATGTGCTCACTCAGCTTTTGATATTCGTGAAGTATTCTCCTTGAAAGATTTTTTTAGACCCGATCTGAACCGAACTGGTAATTTCATTCGAGGTTTCACCCTTCCTGAATTCCCCTTTTATTAAAAAAAAATTTTGCCCTTGTGTAATACATTGCTGGTCGGAAGACGAAAAAGCACTCTTTGTGAAGCCTAAATAGAAGATTGCATCTAGCAAGTTGGTCTTACCACTTCCGTTCTTACCCACCAAAACGTTGATTCTGGGCGAAAAACGGAGATTTGCTTCCGAATAATTCTTAAAACTTAAAAGATAGAGGGTTTCAAGATGCATGAAAGGAATTAATGGATGAAAGTTTGGCGAATGTTCGTTTGGGAATTAATTTCGCAACTCGAATCCAAAAATAGGGATATGCCTACGACAACCAAAGCGAAGAACGAGCCGGCTGAGGCTAAAAAGAACGACACGACACAATTTTCAAAGGAAACATACCTGTATTGGTATGAAAGCATGCAGCTGATGCGAAAGTTTGAAGAAAAGGCCGGGCAGCTTTATGGAATGCAGAAGATTAAAGGGTTTTGCCATTTATATATAGGCCAGGAAGCTTGTGCTTCTGGTGCGGTATCCGCTTTAAGAAAAGGTGATAAATGGATCACGGCCTATCGCGACCACGGTCATCCACTAGCATTGGGAACTGACCCCAAGGCAATTATGGCCGAGCTTTATGGTAAGGAAACGGGAACCACAAAAGGCAAAGGTGGATCCATGCACATCTTCGATAAAAATGTAGGCTTTGTCGGAGGACACGGTATTGTAGGCGCCCAAATTCCACTGGGCGCGGGACTAGCCTTTGCAGAAAAATATAATAAGACCGGAAATCTTTGCATTTGTTATATGGGAGATGGTGCCGTAAGGCAAGGTGCTTTTCATGAGACACTCAACCTGGCCATGCTCTGGAAACTTCCGGTAATTTTTGTAATTGAGAACAACGGTTACGCCATGGGCACGTCGGTAAAAAGAACTTCAAATGTTACCGACCTTTACACCCTGGCAGATGCCTATGATATGCCTTCCGAACCAGTAGATGCAATGAAAGTGGAGGATGTTCATAGAGCGGTGGCCCAGGCTGCAGAAAGAGCTCGCAATGGTGAAGGTCCCACCCTTCTGGAATTCCGCACTTATCGTTACAAGGGCCACTCGATGTCAGATCCTGGGAAGTATAGAACAAAGGATGAAGTAGAACAGTACAAACAACGCGATCCGATTGAAGTGGTTAAGAAAATCGATCCTGGATAAGAAGTTTGCCACCGAAGAAGAACTGGAGGCAATCGACCAAAAAATAATGGGGCAGGTTGATGAAAGCGTAAAATTTGCAGAGGAATCAAAATATCCGGATCCATCTGAGGCCCTAACGGATGTTTATGTTCAATCCGACTATCCGTTTATCTTGGACTAACGGACAAGCCTTTTGTTTAGAATCATCTAATTTGTAGTTTTGCGCCCCTCCGAACATTTTTCGGAATATTAAGAATTTTTGATTCCTCCGTTTCGGTTGGAATAATATGGAAATACAATGGCTAAGAAGGAAGAACACAAACACGAACTCCTCGAAAACCCAGAAGCTCTAAAAGAAAAATTAGCAGGTGCGGAGAATTGGCTTGAGCAGAACCCAAAAATCGTAGTAGGCGTTGCAGCTGCAATTCTGATTATTGTTGGAGGTTATTTCGCTTTCAATTATTACAAGAACAGTCAGAATGATTTGGCCCAAAAGGAAATGTTTCAGGCTGTTTATTATTTTGAAGCAGACAGTTTGGACAAGGCGCTAAATGGTGATGGAAACAATCTGGGATTCCTTGAAATCATTGATGAATACGGAGTAACTGATGCTGCCAACCTTGCAAATTACTATGCAGGTGTTAGTTACCTGAAGCAGGGAAAATTTGAGCTGGCAAGACTTTATCTCGAAGATTTCAGCTGCCAGCGATTTATTGATTCAGGCAAGGGCCTACAGCCTGGTCGGTGACAGCTATATGGAAGAGAAGAAGTATGATGATGCTGCCAAATATTATAACAAGGCCGCCAATTATAAACCCAACAAATACTTTTCTCCTAGCTTATTTGATGAAAGAAGCTTTGGCATATGAAAAGCTTAATCAGAACGATAAGGCGCGGGAAACTTATGACAAGATCATCAATCAATATTGGGAATCGTCGGAGTACCAGAATGCGCGAAAGTTTAAAGCGCGTTTGGAGCCTAATTCTTAAAAATATTTCATAGCATTGAAGGGATAGATTTTTCTATCCCTTTTTTATTTTAGGGTATCTCAAAATCAACCCAATATGGCCGGACCATTAACATCAGGAAACGTAAAGTCGAAGGTAAATCTTGCTAAAAAGAATTTTGCCATAGTCGTAGCGGAATGGAATGAGGAGATAACAGAATCTCTTTATGACGGAGCAGTGACAAGTTTGAAGGCTCATGGCGTAAAAAAAGAAAATATCATTCGTAAGAATGTTCCTGGAAGCTTTGAGTTGTCGCTCGGCGCTTTGTGGATGGCGGAGGAAAAAAAGATCGATGCAGTGATTTGCCTGGGATGTGTTATTCAAGGCGATACACCTCATTTTGATTACATCTGCCAGGCCGTTGCCTATGGTATAACGCAAGCGGGACTTAAGACGAGAAAGCCGGTGATCTTTGGTGTAATCACCACGTTGAATCAGCAACAGGCCTTAGATAGGGCAGGTGGAAAGCTAGGGAATAAAGGAGAAGAGGCGGCGCTTACCGCTATCAAGATGTTGAATTTTTGAGTCGTGCGAATTAGCGCTGAGAACGCTGAGGAATTGCGCGAGAAATCCAGAGAATAACGTGCACTCCGCACTCTGCGTATTCTACAATGCTGCACCTTTCAGTCGATCCCATCTAAATCACATTCTAAATCTAAAATCTTCAATCTACAAAAAAAATGCGCTTGTTCGGCGCATATTTTTTTCAGTGTTAATCGCTTACATATTTTTCACAATCTCCTCGCCAAATTCAGAGCATTTCAACAAAGTGGCTCCTTCCATCAGGCGATGGAAATCATATGTTACACGTTTTTTCGAAATAGAAGCTTCAAGACCTTTATAGATCAGATCAGCAGCTTCCTGCCATCCCATATATTCGAACATCATTACACCAGAAAGAATTACTGAACCAGGATTGACTTTATCTTGGCCAGCATATTTTGGTGCCGTGCCATGCGTAGCTTCAAAAATGGCGTGACCTGTCATGTAGTTTATGTTTCCACCAGGAGCGATACCAATTCCTCCAACAATCGCTGCCAGCGCATCTGAAATGTAATCACCATTTAGATTGAGTGTTGCAACAGTAGAATATTCATCAGGGCGCAACAAAATTTGTTGCAGGAAAGCATCTGCGATCGCGTCCTTTACGATGAGCTTATGTCCGTTTTTCTCGATCACCTGCCAGGGTCCACCGTCTAGATCTACAGCACCAAATTCGCTTTTTGCCAAGGCATATCCCCAATCGCGGAAACTGCCTTCCGTGAATTTCATGATGTTGCCTTTATGAACCAATGTCAGATTAGGTTTTTTGTGCGTCAAAGCATACTCCAAAGCAGCACGGACCAACCGTTCTGTTCCTTCTTTTGAAACAGGTTTGATACCAATACTTGAACTTTCTGGAAAACGTATTTTTTTATAGCCCTTTGGAAAGTTCTCTTTAAAAAATTGCATGAATTTTTTGTTCTCTTCGGTGCCTTCCTGAAATTCAATTCCGGCATAGATATCTTCGGTGTTTTCACGGAACAACACCATGTCTGTTTTATGCGGCTCTCTCACAGGGGAAGGAACACCTTTAAACCAACGGACTGGTCGTACGCATGCATACAAATCCAGTTCCTGACGAAGGGCAACATTCAAAGAACGAATACCACCACCAACAGGCGTCGTTAGAGGGCCTTTTATACCTACTAAATATTCTTTAAAAATATGTGAGGGTTTCTTCAGGCAGCCAGTTACCGGTTTTGTTAAATGACTTTTCGCCTGCCAATACTTCCTTCCAATTGATTTTGCGTTTGCCTCCGTAAGCTTTCTCAACCGCTTTGTCAAATACGTGCTGGGATACTGGCCAAATGTCTATTCCCGTGCCATCGCCTTCTATAAAAGGAATGGTTGGATTTTCCGGCACATTAAGTTTACCGTTACGAATGCTGATTTTCTGATCGCTCATTTTACAAGTGTTTTAATTTAATGCTTGGGCAAGCCCCTTTTTTGCGCGCGGCAAATTAAAAAAATAAGGTTAGAAAAAGAGGATATTTTTTATATCATAGCCGTTATTGAAAAAATACAGCGTTATGAGATCGTTTGCGCTATTATCTTTTTTGATTTTCCTCTTGGCGGGTTTTAACAAAGAACCTAGTTGCAACTGAGGTTTGCCTAACCGCGGAGGAGAAAAAACTCTATGATCTGATCATGGAGTACCGGAAAAGTAAAAAATTACCGCCCATTCCATTATCAGCAGAAGCTCACCCTGGTGGCGCAAACCCACGCAAGAGATCTGTCGGAGCACTATGAGTTTGATCCGAAAGGCAAATGCAATCCCCACAGCTGGTCTGATAAAGGAAATTGGACTTCGTGCTGCTACACCAATGATCATAAAGTAGCCAGCTGCATGTGGACCAAACCACAAGAGATCGCCGGTTATCCAGGGAATGGATATGAAATGGCTTATTACAGTTCGTTGGGCGCTAATGCAAAGGAAGGAATTGATGGTTGGAAAGTAAGTCCCGGCCATAACCCGCTTATGATCAATACTGGCACCTGGAGTAAAGTAAAATGGAATGCTATTGGAATTGGAATTTATAAAGAATATGGCCTGGTCTGGTTTGGCGAAGTTGCGACGATGCAGCGAAGGTATGCAACTAGGCTTCAGTGTGGTCAAATGACCGCATAATTCAAGTTTTGATTTGAAAATAATCCTTCCCAAAACCAGACCTGTCACCTTACAAATCCCTAAAATCAGGCTGATTTTGGCGCTTTTTAGTTCTGGCGTGATATTAGACGATATGTAGCATACCAACAAAGCATTGCTATGATACTTAAGTTTTTCTTCAGCCGACTTTCTATTGAAAAGCAGGTCAGCTATTTAAAGAAAAAGGGTATTGCATTGGGAACCCGATTAAAGGGTGGTCGCAAAATTTACATTTATATGCTTAGCGACTTGTTTGTTGAGGTTTTTTACAAAAATGATAATGCTGACGAAGCTCCTGAAAAATTAAACATGCTTAGGGGATTGAACAATCTTAACGAATACCTGGAAAAAGAATTCAGAGCAAGCTTTTAAGGTTACTTTGACTTCAAAACCCTTACCATTGTCTCTCCGATTTCTGCAGGGGAATCCACCACGGTTATTCCACATTCCTCCATTATTTTCATTTTTGCAGCGGCAGTATCTTCTGCTCCGCCAATGATAGCACCGGCATGTCCCATTCTTCTGCCAGCAGGAGCAGTTTGACCGGCAATAAAACCAACAACGGGTTTTTTATTTCCTTTTTCTTTGATCCAACGGGCGGCAACAGGTTCATAATTTCCGCCGATCTCGCCGATCATAACAATAGCATCTGTTTCAGGATCATTCATTAATAATTCACGGCATCTTTGGTGGGTGTTCCAATGATAGGGTCTCCCCCAATTCCAATAGCGGTTGAAATTCCTAGTCCGGCTTTTACAATTTGATCGGCGGCCTCATACGTAAGTGTTCCTGATTTTGAAACAATTCCAATTCTACCTTTCTTAAAAACAAAGCCCGGCATGATTCCAACTTTTGCTTCACCGGGCGTAATTACACCAGGGCAGTTGGGTCCGATAAGCGTCACTCCTTTATTTTGCAAATATTTTTTAGCCGCCATCATATCCTTTACAGGTATTCCTTCCGTGATGGTGATGACTACTTTTATTCCTGCTTCAACGGCTTCCATAATAGCATCCGCTGCAAATGGCAGGCGGAACAAAAATGATGGATACATCGGCGCCTGTTTTTTCAACAGCTTCTTTCACCGTATTAAATACAGGACGACCTAAGTGTTCGCATCCGCCTTTTCCAGGCGTTACCCCTCCTACAACGTTGGTGCCATATTCAATCATTTGGCCGGCATGAAACGATCCTTCAGAGCCTGTAAATCCTTGAACGATTACACGCGAATTTTTATTTACCAATACACTCATAGGTTTGTACTTTTTTGAGAAGCACAAAAATAGAATATAAATGCGTTTGGCCAAACCTTGTCATAAAAAGCAAAAGCTGCTCTTGGGGAGCAGCTTCTGTTTTTTTAATATTCTTATCGCGCTTACTTGACCGGAGCCTTTTTCATGCCATGTCGCAACAAGAATGCCTCGTAATCTTCCTTATACTGAGGTACATCTGGAGCGAGCTGAATAGCTTCAGCATAAGCCGTACCAGCATCAATCAGCAAATTGTTTTCCTCATAGAATGCAGCCAACAATAATTTATTCAAGGCATTCTGGTTCAGCGGTTGTGCTTGCAATTTTTTCCAATTCACCCTTGATCCGCGCTTTATCAGCCTTGGATAATTTTTTCAAAGTGTATTTGTTTGAGATCTTATTCTTATTCGTGGCTGACGACACCTCTACAATAATATTATCTTCATTGGCAAAATTCTTACTGCTTAAATTAATAGCTACACTGTTTTCACTTGTTTCAAGTTTGTCGAGATCATCTTCAAACATGCTTTTAAAAGTGACAATGTAGGGAGCGGGTGCACCTTCTGAATCCCATTGTATGATGACGTTGTCGTTATACACCACAGCCAACTCAGGCTTTGGAAGATAGATCTGAATATTATCCTCACCCCGGTCCACAGCACCAGTAGCCGCTAACCGGTTCTTAGGTGCTGTTGCCGAACTCAGGATAAAGTCAGTGTATTTATTCAAGACATTAGAGCCACCGTTAACCTTCGCAGCCAGGTCGCCGACCTTATAATTACCAGATTGTTTTAGTTCCAGCGCCTTGCCACTCACGTGCACCAATCCCAGGTAAGAGTTCTCCGAAATCTTAAGTTCATCCGCTGATTTCAGACTCAATCCTACCTTTAGCTGTTGCCAGTTATTGCCAGATTTCAACTCATTCCTGCCTTTGTTGACAAGAACTTTAAACGCATAGTCCTGCGCATGGGCGTACCCAAAAGTCACTAACAGAACACCGAAGAAAGCCAATCTACGTGATTTCATTGTTTAAGAAATTTTACGGGAAGAGGATTACTAGACAAAAATAAGATAATCCATGAGAAGTTTACATACTGCCTATAAACGGCAAAAGCCGCATCGCGGCTTCACTTTTTTAAGAAATATTTTCAGTTATCTCTTGATCCCGTGACGGATTAAAAAGTCGTCGTACGCCTCTTTGTACGTCGCAACATCCGGTGCGAGTTTGATAGCCTCTTCATAGGCCGAGATGGCATCGATGAAGAGATTATTTTCCTCGTAAAAACCAGCGAGAATAAACTTATTCAAAGCCGTCGGTTCCTGCACTTCACCCATAATTTCGTTCAGGGATTTTTTTACATTTTCCTGTTCAGCAGGGGCCAGTTTTTTAATCAAATGTTGCTTGGAAACTTGAGTGGGATCCGTTTTTGATTTGACCTCTATTAACAAGGCATTTTCCTTTGAGAATTTAGGATCTGCCAAATCAACCTGAAAGCTTGTTTCGGGCGTTTCGATTTGCGCAAGCTCATCGTCGAACATATTTCTAATGGTACAACGTAGGGTCCTGCTACTTTCGTTCCCGCCCAACTGATGATTGCGGTACTGTTGTAGATACCCGAATGTTGATTCTGCGGTAGTATTAGTTGTATCGCGGCATTTTCCCCTCGGTCCACTGCTCCTGTGGCGCTCAGCCGGTTCTTTTTTGCTTCCGCTGAATTACTGCTAAGAATAAAATCTGTATACTTTGTTAGTACGCTCGTGCCGCTCTTTACTTGCGATGCAAGATCAGAAACTTTATAATTTCCAGGTTGCTTAAGTTCAAGAGGTTTGCCGGTAGCATGCACTAGTCCCATATAAGAATTAGGACTGAGCTTCAACTCGTCATCATTTTTAAGGCTGGCGCCGGTCTTAATGGGAGCCCATTCACTCCCTGATTTAACTTCATTCGCTCCTTTATTTGCCAAAACTTTAAAGGCATATTCCTGCGCGAAAGCACAAGAGATAAAAAAGTGCCAAAAAGAGGGTCAAAAAGCGTGCTTTCATGATTCTTTAAAGATTGGAAAAATTGAAATTACGATTTTTCAGTGTTTACCGGCGTTAATACGTTTCATCCTTGGGGGTAATCGAAAACCATCCTTTAATCTTATAGTATAGGTTTTTAAATACACTCATATAAACCTCGTAAACATCACCCAACTAAAGCTACTGCTGCCAAAGTAAGAGTAACATTAAGCTTAAAGGAAAACCAATGAAAAATCATCACCATTAAAACTGAATAAAGCAATAATTGAATCAACTGTAACAGCTTTGTAATTCCATCATACCATAAGGGCAAGTTCGTATTGATCAACGAAAATAGTGCCACATTAAGTAAGCAGAGAATAATGGCCATTACTACTTCTTGCCATTCCTGCCATTTGCTCAACATAGTCTTCGTTCAATATCATCGATACAATATTTGCATGAACAACGGCACCAAACATATCGGGGTTGGCTTTCCCTGCCAATTTTTTATTTAGGGGCGTATAGAATTTATCATCCCACGAAGGATCACCCAGATATTCTCCCAAAAATCCGAAGATCACAATTTTATCCTTGATCATTTCGGGGACAAAATTTTCCGTCAGCTACGTCTTCGACGTCCAACGTGTAAAACATTTGCGGATAATTCGTCGAACCGAAAATATCGAATACATTTCCCCTATAGTTAATAATTTCCGAATAGTTATTCTCGCTTAAGAAATTCTTTGTGTTTTGACAGAGTCATATTCCATGCCATTTCAACTGCAAAAGCATAATGCGGCTTGCCTTTGACCTCAATCTTGAGGATTGAACAGTCGGCAAGTTTTTACATCATCTTGAAAGGCTGCATCGGTATCCAGATTTGCATAACCTTCACGAATGGCATAGTCCGGAAACATTGAATCGGATCGTCTAAGAGAATCGTACATATCTTCGGCAAAAGTGTATCGGCTTGAAGAACTTTGGTAACCAGGACTACATTGCCGGCTTCCTGAATCGCATTACTTAACATCAAATTCCCAAACGTATCTTTCAACTGAGGGCAATTAACAGTATCCCTGAACCCTTCGAAGCACATCGAAAAAACCATCAATACCAATTACTTTAGGTTTATACTTACTAATTATTTGAATTTGCTCTGCAATTTCTCTGCGCGACAGATTTCCGATATTCACGATAACAATATTTTGATCACGTCAGGTGTCTCTGCGAAGTTCATGAAAAACATAGTCTGTTAATTCAACATCGCAAGCGCTTGGCCAATTGGATCAAAGGCATTAAAAATTTGAATTGTGTAATCCCGAAAAGTCCCCACATCGAAAGAAATACAAGTACAGTAGCAAGAACACAATCAATCCAAAATTTTCTCATGCAGATTTACGATGTGTTAGTAAATTTAGAAATTTAAGCCAGCATTACGATAACCTTGAAGCAATCCATCAAACCAAGACCTACAGATCAGTTCATTAGCAGAAGGTGTCTTGCAAGGCGACCGCATGATACTAAGCCAGGCTATCACGGTAATTGAAAGTAATCTAGCCGAGGATCAGAAATTAAGCACAGACCTTTTAGAGAAAATCATACATGCAACAGGTAATTCCATTCGAATTGGGATTACCGGTGTCCCGGGAGTTGGCAAAAGTTCATTCATTGAAGCTTTGGGCAAACACATTATCAGTCTTGGAAAAAAGGTAGCTGTTCTAGCAGTTGATCCCAGCAGTCAGCTAAGCAAAGGAAGCATCCTGGGTGATAAGACAAGGATGGAAGAGCTTTCAAAAAATCCGTCAGCCTATGTGCGACCTAGTCCGGCCGGAGATACATTGGGCGGTATAGCACAAAAAACGCACGAAGCCATGTTCCTCTGTGAGGCCGCCGGATATGACGTGATTATTATTGAAACGGTGGGTGTTGGACAGTCTGAAGTGGGCGTGAAAAATTTGGTGGACTTCTTTTTGCTGCTCATGCTGGCAGGAGCCGGCGATGAACTTCAGGGCATGAAAAAAGGGATCACGGAAATCGCTCAGGCAATTGTGATAACAAAAGCCGACGGCGAGAACATAAAAAATGCAAATGCTGCAAAAGCAACTTATCAACAAGCACTCCATCTTCAACCATCCCTCAATTCTGAGTGGACGCCAAAAGTTCTCACGGCTTCTGCGCATACAGGTTCAGGTATTGATGATGTTTGGAAATTAATATTGACATACAAGGAGCAAGCTACCCGCTCTGGTTTTTTCGATCACAACAGGGGTTTACAAAACATGGAATGGTTTCAGGATCACTTCCAACATCTTTTGCAATCAGATTATAAAGGCTTTAAGATTCTTCAAAATGAAAAAAAGAAATTGGAGAATCAGATCCTGAAACAAAAGATATCACCGAAACTGGCCGCTGAGAAATTGTTGGAAGAGTACCATCGAGAAGTTAAGAAAGCTTAAAGCTTAAAGCAGAAAGCTTAAAGTAGGAAGTCCTGAAACCAGAAGGAGGACTCAAGTTTTTTTACTTCTCCATTTGGTTCCTTTCTTTGATAGCTGTAGGTCTTTTTGACGATTTCACCCTTCGTGATGGGAATGGGCTTTTTAAATAAAGGTCCATCAAAAACAAAAGTATGGAACTCACCATTCTCTCCGCAAGGATCAACACCCGGAGGCAACGCGATCTAAAAATTTATGATCGATCAAACTCAGTCTGATGCGGGGAAAAGAAAGTTGCATCAGCCGCACAAAGGGTCGTTTTGAAACCGATGCGCAATGAAATCATTTAGCAAGACTTTACTGTCAAGCTTCCACAACGGGAAGGATGCAGTGAACTTGTTTGGTTCGATCAAGCTCATCCTAAAATCTCTTAAGTCTTCCAAAAATATATCTCCAAACACGACGCCTTCAATTCCGCTCATCAGCACATTCACGATAAAATTTTTGCATCGTTGACCGGTAAACCTCGTGATCGGTGGAAGCAGGTAGATAAATTTTTTCGAGTGGTATTCCGATATGTTCAGCTTGTTTTTCGATCAGCATTTCCCGAACGCCGTGTAATCCCACTCTCTTTGAATCTTTATCGATCACCGTGTGAAGGTTGACAACTTCAAATTCGCCTGATGCGAAAATTTTATACAACGCAAAAGCCGAATCTTTACCCCCGCTCCAGCTTATCGTTACCTTCTTTTTTAAACTCATAGGGACAATGTCTGCATCTATTTTTACAACAATATCCTCGTTTTAAATGGTAGGCCTCGGTAAAAACCAGGAGGCCATTTTCCATATAGTACAATTTTTCAGATTTATCTTCTGGTTTTCCTTTTCCCATTATTTAAAAATAACCTGCGTCGGATTAATTCCTGATTCAAATGTTTCTTTGAATGTTCCATCTGCATGATATACATATATTTTTCCTGGAGAAGTGTAATCCAAAGCATCGCCGATATACACATCACCATTTTCTGGATTTACATCCAAGCGCATATAACGTTTGAAGATCGGTCTATTTCAATCCAGGGTTCTGAAGGAGCTTCCGTTTCTGCGATGGAAATTTTATAAATCGAATTTCCATTTCTATAGATAAGATTTTTCTTATCCGGTGTGATAGCAAGGTCAATACCTGGATTAATATTTAACTCAATTTCATCTTCAATCGCCAATGTTGATGGATCAATTCGAAAAAGTTTTCCATCATTTCCAGCAAACGTACCGGTCGTGATCACCCAAAGTTTGTTATTAGACATCAATCACCATTCCTGCAGGCCCTTCGGCCAATTCGATTTGATCGACAAGAGCATTATTGGACGGATTTATAACAGCCAGAGTTTTTGATGCCCCATAATTATAATTCGACGCGAATAATCGACTCCCATGAACAGCAAATTTTCTATGCCTTCATCGGTATCTATTTTATCAACAACAGATAATGTTTCTATATCGACAACAAATACATAGGAATCTATCAAAGAAAAATTGCTGTCATATTCGCCCCATACGCTGATATATGCTTTTCCATTCTTCACTTGTAAATATCGAGGTTTTTCCAAATCAGGATCAGTGAATGTTGCGATCGGCTGAAAAGTATTGTGGTCGACGATTTCAATAGCATTGCTTCCATTCAAAACCAGATAACCGCGGTCGCCGTCCAATGAAATGGACTGAAGGACATCACCTGCATATAGACCGCCTGCATTTTTAAATATGTTCTGAGAAAGAGCATCCGTGTTCGGATTAAAATAGGTAACCGTCGCGTTGTTCGCGAGAAATCCTCCTTCATTGGCCACCAGCACGCCCGATTGATATTCTCCCTTTATCGGATCTTCATCAGAATCACATCCAGGTAACGCGATGATAACGCATAGCATCAGTAAAATCTTAATTTTCATTTGTGTTGGTTATTTAATTGATATATGATTTTGAAGTTGTAGTTCCGGCCAGGCATAGCACGTCCCGAATACTGTTGATAATCCTCATTAAAAATATTATTGACCGAAAAATTGATAATCGATGCGATGTCGTTTGAGATTCCATGACTTTCCTGCCGAAACGTTGAACAGCGCGTATGCGTCAAGCATACATTTCCGAATTGGAGAAATCAACATAACGCTTGCCACTGTACTGCGCGCTCACAACAAAAAATAGAGAACCAATTCACCTTTATGGACCCTGTCGCCGTTGACCGTGGCGTATAAATCAATTGTTTTCCGATCGTATATTGTTCGTCGGGTGGCGCTTCCGTAGTTACTGATTCAACAAACTGATAAGAAATTACAGGAGCGAAGATCACATTCGAGAACTTTTTCTCCGTGGAAAGCCTGATGTCAAATCCGCTTGTCTCGACTTCCTTAATGTTCCTGGGGACATATTGACCGTTCTCCTGCGGAATCCATTGTATCCATTGATCAATCGTCTGAACAAACCAGCTATTGTCAATTTTAATTGGTTGATTCTCCATTGCCATCCAACTTCAGCTGCATAACTAACTTCTGGCAACAAAGAAGTACTTCCTGAATTCTGCCAATACCTGTCGTTCAGTGTGGGTACGCGATAATTCTTCGAAATATTTCCGCGCAGGATCACATCCGTTCGCGACGACTTCACAAGAAAATAATCTGCCCCTAGATAAGGCAAAAAGGGCGCAGTGAATCCTGTAACAACAGGTTGTCTTAAATTAAGAGATAACAATAATCGGTCGCGTACTGTCTTTTGAAATGAGGCGGTAAAATCAAAACGATCTTCGGTTGCTTCACCATTGTTATACTGCGGAATTTTACCCAGGATATGATTCCATTCGGCACTAACCTGCATGGTAAAAATTTTTGCAAACACAAATTCATGTCGCAGTCCCACAACCCAACGTCTGACAGTACTTTTGCGCCGTTAAATACAATGACATCGTGCGTAAAGCCACCATTTGCTGAAAATAGACCATGCCGATTGTTGCTACTGAATTGAACGGAAAGTCTATGATTTTTATCCTGCTGTTCATCAGTGGCGTTATATTGTCCGATGGGAGGTTGTACTTCTCGATCCGCGTCGTGAATCCAATAATGTAGGCTTAGGGATTTTGAAGAAGACCATTGATAGGATATGTCCTGCAAAAAACCCCATTGTCTGAAAGCTGCATGGGGCTGTCTTTCATTGGTGGAATTAATTATAAAATCATTTTCTGATTGGAGATTGTAAATTTTGCTGGCGGCATGCCATTTACCTATGTCAAAAGCACCCCTTACTGATGTGAAAAACTTTCCAAAACTTCCAATATCCTGGACCACGTAAATCGGAGCGGGAGGGAAGGAAGAGGAAGAATTGAGAAGCACCGTTCCGCCAAAGGCGCCACTTCCAAATCGTGCACTTCCTCCTCCAACATGAAGTTTTATCTCTTCAAATGCCGTAGCGGGAAGTATTGAAAAGTCGGCCTGCCCCAGGGAGTAGCTATTGATATTTATTCCATTCCAAAGCACCGCCGTGTGGTGAGGTGCGGTGCCCCGAAGACTGATTCCCGAGATCATTCCACTGCCGTAATTTCTAAAATAGATCGGCAGCTGCATTGCCAGCACATCGCCCAGATGATGAGCGCTCTCTTGGGCTACCCATGATGAATCCAGAGAACGGATCGCCGAACCCGAAAGGAATTTTTCCTCGGGCAGTCCATAAATCGTGACCGGTTCCAACACAATGGAATCCTGTTGTGCCTTTGAAAAAAAAGCATGGATAACAAGTAAAAAACAAATAACTGATCGCAAATACATATTGATTCATTGCGACAGATGTAAAGCAGATTTGTAAGAAAGCTTTATGAACCTCCAAACACTCTGACCTTTCACCCGAAAGTCAAATAATTTATTCAATGAGTTGATGGCAGGTCTCCTGGCTTTCCCGACCTTGTTACGCCTTCCCATCGCGCGAAGCGCGCCACAATGGCTATTGCAGAACAAAAGCTGATCCCGATGAGATCGGGACGGGATTACAGTTGCGGGGACAGCTCCGGAATAGATTATTCGCACCGGAATTCCCTTTTAATCTCCTGATGCTGGTAACAGCAGAAGAACCACAAATCCGGAACAAACATAAGCCACTCCGTTGCATTTTCCAAGGATGCAGCCGTTAATCGTTATCAGTTAATCGTTATCGTGATCGTTATCAGTTATCCGTAGCCTACACAACGGATAACGATTAACTGATAACGGATAACTAATCTATCTTGCAGACATGAAAAATAGTTTCATCGCCCTATTAACGTCTCGTCATTCTAGGTTGTCAGCCAGAAAAAAAATCGACGCCGTTTGCGGAAACCAAACCTTCAGCGACGACACTTCACTACGCTTCGGGATTCCGCGTCACCTATCAGGACAACAATACTAAACTCGTTGAAGTGGTCTATCCGTTTCAGGGCGCCACTTCCGGCTATAAATATTTATTAGTTCCAAAAGGTCAGACTGTTCCCGACCATGAACCGGACGTTCGCATTATTTCTATCCCATTGTCTTCTATCGTTTGTACGTCAACGACACATATTCCACTGCTGGATTACCTGGAGGAAACGGAAAAGCTCGTGGGATTTCCCAGCACGGATTATATAAGTTCTGAAAAAGCGCGCAAGCTGGTCGATGCCGGAAAAGTACAAGAATTGGGAGTTGATAAAGGTCTTAACTTGGAAAGAGTTGCAATGCTTCGCCCTGATATGGTGATGGGCTACACGATGAACAGTGATTACGGACAGTTTAAAAAGATAGAAGAGCTCCATGTACCCGTGGTAATAAATGCCGAGTACTTAGAAAAACATCCGTTGGGAAGGGCTGAGTGGATCAAATTCATGGCGCTATTTTTCAACAAGGAAAAAACCGCTGATTCTGTTTTCGCCGTAATAGAAAAAGAATACCTGAAGACAAAGGCACTGGCGGACCAGGCACAAAGCAAACGCACTGTACTCAGCGGCATTGTCTATGGAGATGCCTGGTTTTTGCCTGGGGGACAAAATTATGCAGCCAAACTCTTAAGGGATGCTGGCTATCACTACTTGTGGGATGATGACTCAACCAGTGGATTTCTTGAACTGAGTTTTGAATCGGTGTATGAGAAAGCACATGATGCTGATTTCTGGATCGGTGTCGGCTCGTTTTCATCACTGAAAGAAATTGAGAACGCAGATCACCGTTATGCCCGGTTCAAGCCTTTTCAACAAAGACAAGTTTATACTTCCAACATTCGTAAGGGTTCCAAGGGTGGAAGCGAATTTTTAGAACTCGGGTATTTAAGGCCTGATATAATTTTGAAAGATTTAGTGAAGATCGCGCATCCGGAATTGTTGAATGAGCATGAGCTTTATTTTCACAAACAGTTGGAGTAATCCAGATTCAATCCAGCCGCATCACGTCAACCTGTACCGACAGATTTTGTCCTCCTGAGCTGAAGACAATACCCTTAATTGGCGCGACATCATGATAATCTCTTCCAAAAGCAACAGTAATGTGTTTGTAGGCAGGAAGCATACAATTTGTGGGATCAAATTCAACCCAGCCAATGGAAGGAAAGTACACTGAAACCCACGCATGCGATGCATCAGCTCCCACCAATTTTTTTTTCCCTGGCGGTGGTATCGTTTCGAGGTATCCGCTGACATAACGGGCAGCAAGTCCCATATTTCGGAGGCAGCTGATCATCAAGTGCGCGAAGTCCTGGCAAACTCCTTTTTTTATTTTGACAACCGATTCAACCGGGGTATTGATTGTCGTAAATCCGGGTTTGAATTCAATGTCTTTATAAATCTTTTGCATCAGCGCATTGCAAGACGACCATAACGTTGCGTCTTCAACAAAGCAATCTTCTGCAAATTCACGAATTACTTCGCTATAAGGTACATACTGGGACGGAAGGGTATATTGAATGATATCAAAAGTATTGCTCTTTTGTTCAGCAAGCACGGACTTCACATCTTGCCACAGCATGGGTGACTGGAAAGCTTGATTGCCCTGAGGTCGATCCTCAAGTCCTATTTCACTCACCGCCGTAATTTTAAGATGATCGTGTTCCTTGTACGTGGAGAAGAATACAAGCGTGTTACCAAAAAAATCTTTCCTATAGACAATCTCATCAGGCGTTGGAACAATTTTTATGTTCGACGAGATCAATGTATGATAGGGTAGGTCCAGCGGCGTAAGGCATAACCTGTTATGACACAAGCCTACAGCATCTTGATAAGTATACTCTGTGATATGTCTTACCTGATATCTCATCAGATTTCTAGTTTAAAATTATCTTTTGCCCCTTGTGACTGATAGGTTGAATGACTAAAGTAGTTCGCCGTGAGCTTCAATGAAAGCGTTGAAATCTTTGCGCTGAGATACTCACAAACACGATCCAATTCAATTCTGAAATCCAAATCAGGATCAGCCTCCATAAGCTTCTCAACATCGAGCAACCGGACTTTACTGTAACATTCAAATGCCAGGTTAGCAACATCCCCGTCGTGCGTCCCTTTTTCTCTTTGTGGCAATTGCTCAATAAATTTCAACAACTGTTCCAATTGTGAAAGAATAGAAATCGGATTTTGCTTATTCAAAAACAACAGGTCCAATGCGGGTGCGATATCGAAGTAGGTTCGGTATACGGATCGAAAATTTGAAAGATTCTGGTTGCTCACCAACAGAGCTTCTAAAATCTGGAACGCGACGCTTTCTTCATACTTGAAGGTTAACAAGGCGCGGTATTGGACTAATTCCAGTGAAAGCTCTTCAATCAATTGTCCAATTCTATACATCAGCCAACCCTCACCGCGGTACATACTCTGGCGATTCATTTCCAAAAAAGACAGCAGCCCTCCGTTCAATTCATCCAGCAATGTAAAGACGTGCCGAATACCTTGTGGTTCCAATGCCGCAAGTTTTCTTTTCACATTTTCGATGTCGTCAATGATCCTCCAATTATCAACCGACCAACGGTCCCGCACGGCGTACATGGCTTTCAAAAGACTGTTGACGGTAAACAGGATGCTACCGTTTTGCGCCGGATCACAAATTAGTTTATGAATTTCTCCAAGCTTATCGTCAACGCTTAAGTCATCTTCTTCTTCCGTGAGAAAGCCAGGATAGGAATCCGTGAGATGAGTGACCGTTCGTAGTAACGCCCGCTGCGCCTCGGAGTCCTGACCATAGTATCCACTCTGGCTGAGATTGCGTAATACAATGCGAATGAATCTTGAAATACGAAGCACACGTTGAGCATACCTTCCTACCCAAAATAAATTTTCAGCAGCGCGGCTGGGTAAGACGGCTTTTCTTTTAAGATCGCTGTGATGCAGCAAGGATGTACCGGAGTGCCTTATCGAAGCTTCAACCCATGTATCCTTTGCTATTCCACCATCCTGGTTGGACACCAGGAAGCTTCCTTTTTCCGGCGAACAACGGGTAAGGCCTCCAGGCATTATTTCATAACCTCCTTTGGCCGCAACCAAAAATGTTCGAAGCACGGTGTAACGTGGCTCTAGTTTATCTTTTGTAAAAACAGGAGTCGTCGAAAAACCTACTTCTTCCTGTCCGACGTACAAGTAAGGCTGAGCTTTTATTCGCCGCACGAGGTCCTCTTTTTGTGCTTTGGATAACTGCCTTCCGATAACGGTCTGGGACCCTATCATTCTGTCGATCTTCTTTACCACCAACTCATCAATATGCTGTATCACGTAATCCATTTCCTTCTTTTGGCCGCACCACCAGGTCGCGACCATTTTGAAGATCGGATCTTCGTTGAGAAAATATTTGAACACGTTGTGCATAAAAGCCATGAGACCCGTGTTCTCCAGGATGCTGCTGCCCAACGGATTGGCTATTGATACATTTCCCTTTCGCACCACCTCCAGCAAACCGGGAACACCCAGGTGAGAATCTTCTCTAAACTCCAATGGGTCACAATAATTATCATCTACCCTGCGGAGTATAACGTCAACTTTTTCAAGGCCTTCTACGGTTTTGATCCAAACAAAACCATTTCGCGCAACCAGATCATCGCCCTGTACAAGGGTGAAACCCATATAGGAAGCAAGGAAGGCGTGTTCAAAATAAGTTTCATTACGCGGGCCAGGAGTCAACAAAACAATTCTGGGTTGGTCTTTCCCTTGCGGTGCGATCTCAAGGAAAGCCTGCATCATATTATTAAAGAAACCTCCCAGTTTGGTTATTTTGTGATTGTTGAATAATTCGGGAAGGACCCGACTGAGTGCGCTTCTGTTCTCCAATGCATACCCCATTCCCGACGGAGCCTGTGTCCGGTCTTTCAAAACCCAGACTTTCCCATCCGGTCCTCGCGACAGATCCGCCGCATATAGGATCAGTTGGTTTGCGCCAGGAAGTTTTATTTTGTCACAAGGGCGAAGAAATCCCGAGTGCGCATAGATCAATTCAGGTGGTATTATTCCATCTTTCAACAACTTTCGTTCACCATAAAGATCTTCGAGCAATTTGTTTAGGACATATGCCCGTTGTTTCAGTCCACGTTCTGTAATTCGCCAGGCTGCAGGCGAAATGACCAATGGCATGGTATCTAGCAGCCACGGACGATTTAATCCATCGGTATCTCCATACACATTATAGGTGACACCGTTTTCCTTTAAAAGTTTGAGCAATTCCTGCTGCCGGTTTTTTAATTCCCCAGGCTCAAGACGATCAATATTTTGTAAAAGTGTTTTCCAATGGTCCTTGACCTCGCCCTTAAATCCATAGCATTCATCCCACGATGGTGGGTTCGCAAAATAATTTTTTGCCCAGGTTTCTAATTGCGTGTGAGGATTAAGGCTTTCCATCTCAAAGGCGTTCCATCAGAATTGGCGTAAATCTAAGGTAGTAGGATATTCAGGATTAATCTTTATAGGCGGCGGATCAAAATTCTTCGGAACCCAATTTTTTTCCAAATATCGTTCAACATTTGAATACATCCGAGATGGTGTAATATAACCTTGGGTATGTCCTTCGTTCCAAAAGCGACTGATTCTTCTTCCTTCAGCTTCGAAAGCATTGACGGGAAAAGTATCGTAATTTCTTCCACCGGGATGCGCACACATGGTAAGTACATCCACCGATTGACTTGTTGTTCCAGGTATCTAAAATATCGAAGGTCAAGGGAACATCTGTAGACAGCGTAGGATGGAGCGCCGATGGGGGACTCCAGGCTCTGTAGCGAATGCCGGCAACATATTCTCCTTTCACGGAAGTCTCCTTCAGCGGTATAGGTATTCCGTTGCAGGTTACCATGTAACGATCCATATTAAAGTTTCTCACTTTCACTTCTATCCTTTCAACCGATGAATCAACAAATCTCGCAGTGCCGCCGCTGGCAGATTCTTCACCCAACACATGCCAGGGTTCAATTCCCAGGCGCAATTCCAAGGCCATTTCCAGGACAGAAATTTTTCCATACAAAGGAAATCTGAATTCGAAAAAAGGTTCAAGCCACGCCAATTGGAAAAAATAGCCGGCATCCTGTAAGTCCTGGATGACCTCCTCCAGATCTTGTCTAACGTAGTGCGGTAACAGGAATTTGTCATAGAGTGCCGTTCCCCACCGGACTAATTTTTTCTTGTAGGGTTTATTCCAAAACCAGGCGACCAGACAACGTAATAAGAGCAACTGCACAATGCACATTTGTTTATTGGGTGGCATATCGAAAGCGCGGAACTCCAATATTCCCAGTCGCCCCGTTGAGCTGTCGGGTGAATATAATTTATCAATGCAAAATTCGGCGCGGTGGGTATTGCCGGTAATATCGATCAGCAAGTTTCTGAAGATCCTGTCAACGAGCCAGAACGGTACATCGCCTCTTTCAGGAATCTGACTAAAGGCAATCTCAAGTTCGTATAACATTTCCGGACGACCTTCATCAACACGAGGAGCCTGACTGGTTGGCCCGATGAACTGTGAAGAAAAGAGATAGGACAAGCCAGGGTGATGCTGCCAGTAAGTAATAAGACTGCGAAGCAAATCCGGCCTTCGTAACAACGGACTGTCGCTGGGTGTAATTCCTCCGATCGTGATATGGTTCCCTCCGCCTGTGCCAGTATGTTTGCCATCGAGCATGAATTTTTCGCTGCTAAGTCTGCTTAGCCTTGCCTGCTCAAATAAAATATCATAATTATTGACAAGCTCCTTCCAACTTTTTGCCGGATGAATATTAAC
Source organism: uncultured Bacteroidota bacterium (assembly GCA_963846745.1). Classification (GTDB taxonomy): domain Bacteria; phylum Bacteroidota; class Bacteroidia; order Cytophagales; family Cyclobacteriaceae; genus Chryseolinea. The sequence goes on from CAWJXE010000015.1 coordinate 93,451, forward strand.
CTCAAGAACGCCAGGGTCCGGAGAAAGAGCAAGTTTTGTAACCCTATTGTCTCGTGGCATTTCATACCCCTCGATCACAACCTTCAGGTTTAGTTTTTCTGCGGTCTTCTCAATCGAAGCCAGCAGATCCATGTAGTGCTCCGCATAAATCAGCGGCGGCATAAAGAGATGAATTTTCCCTTCCCGGACTTCAATACATAATGCTGTCTTGGTTACATGGCCCTCGAACGTAGTGCTAACGAGGGTATCTTGTTCCGGAAGTTTTTTCCTCGGCTCTGGCTTTTTGTTTTTTTCCTTTCCATCAGAATTACTCTCCTTCGTTACCGTGAAGAATTCCAGTGGAACTTCGACAGGATGTACAGGAGCATTATACCTTTGTTGCGCGGTGGTATGAAAATCATCGAGCGCAGGTAATTCCTCAGATGCACTACGCTCAACTTTTCGCTGTTCTTTGTGAGGCTGAACGTATAATATTGACTTTAACGGAAGCCGTAACCCGGCAGGTGAATTTCCCGGAATCAGAATCAACCGTTCATTCCTGAACTTCCATTTGCAGGAGATCCACCTGTTTGTCCAATAGTTCCATTCGAGAGGAATGACATAGCCTACAGGTTGGTCCATGCCATGCGCCAAAACTTCCGCAAGCTTTTTCCGCTCCAGCGGATCGCTAAGATTGGCTTTATAAGGATCCAAATTGAGCGGCACTTTACCTTCTTCCCATATAAAATAAAAAGCATCTTCAAATGCGGGGTGCACAAAGTCTTCTCCAATACTCAGGAACTTCGTCAGCGTCGACGCAAATCGGTTTGCATCGTCGACGGTACTTGTCGCGTCTTTATCGTCCAGGTCGAGCAAATTGTCATTCTTCCAAATCGGATATCCGTCGTTGCGCCAAAACGCACCGTACTGCCACCGTGGCAAAGGTTCACCTGGATACCATTTGCCGGTGCTCTTATGAATGAAGCCTCCCTGACCAAAAGAATTTTTCAACCGCTGGATCAAATCTAATCCCCGTTTTCTTTTCTGAGGACCGTCTGCAGCAGTATTCCATTCTTTCGCCTCCATATCGTCAACAGAAACAAAAGTTGGCTCGCCGCCCATCGTTAGTCGCACATCGCCTTGCACCAAGATCTTCGTCTGCCTTTTGTCCTACTGCCAGAATAGAAGCCCACTGCTCTTCACTATACGGTTTGGTAACGCGAGGGTCTTCATGAATCCGAAAGACTTCATTCTTGTAGTCAAAAGTGACTTCGCATTTATCGGTCATTCCGGTAACAGGTGCAGCGCTTACCGGATCAGGCGTGCAGCACAGTGGAATATGTCCTTCGCCGGCAAACAGCCCTGACGTTGGATCCAGGCCAATCCATCCCGCGCCTGGAACATACACTTCCGTCCACGCGTGAAGGTCAGTAAAATCCACTGTCGGTTCCTGATGGTCCATCCAAGGCTTTCGTATCGGCTTTTAATTGAATTAGGTATCCTGAAACAAACCGGGCTGCCAATCCCAACTTGCGCAGTAACTGCACCAGCAGCCAGGCAGAATCCCTGCAGGACCCGCTTTGAAGCGTTAGCGTTTGATCACAGGTTTGAATTCCTGGCTCCAAGCGGATCGTATAATTTACACTTTGTTGCGCCGCCTGATTTAACTTTACCAGTAAATCGATGGTCCGAAGTTCTTCTGTGGGTTTGACATCACGGGCCCACGCTTCAAAAACGGGCCCACTTTCCGTGACTTCCATGTACGGTGAAAGTTCTTTCTTCAGTTGATCATCGTAAGCGAAGGGAAAGTGTTTCTGCATATTCCTCAATAAAAAAATCAAATGGGTTGATCACAATGATCTCTGCGATAACTTCAACTTCAAAACGAAGCAATTTCGTTTTTTCATGAAAGACAACACGGGCCAGGAAATTTCCGAACGGATCTTGCTGCCAATTTATAAAATGCTCTTCCGGTTTTATCTTTAAAGAATACGATAGGATCGGTGTGCGGCAATGCGCTGCAGGCCGTAGTCGAAATGTATGCGGCGACAAGTTTACAAGCCGATCGTATTGGTAGGAGGTTTGATGCCGGATAGCGACTCTGATAGCCATGAGAAAATGAAGTGAATTATTCTTAATAATACTTCATTTTGAAAACAGATACATGATTGTCGCCTGATTTCAATCCATCAATTTTGGATTGATGAACTTCAATCGATTGTTGTCGTGATTTGCTGATCTGAACTACGCCATGATCTCTTCGGTCACGATTTCCAGGCCAGCACTTTGCATCGCACCAAACCCGCCTTGAATGTTTATCAAATCCTTAAACCCTAGTTTTTTCATGATTGAGATAGCCGTCATTGAACGATATCCTCCACCGCAATGGACGATGTACTTTTCATCTTTGTTCAGATCCGAAAGGTTATGGGGAAAATTGGCCAGGGGTAAAAATACAGCATCCTTTATATGGCTTACACTCCATTCACCTGGTTTACGAACATCCAATATAACAGCCCTGTGATTCACATCATCTTTGATTTGCTGAGCCGGTATAGATCGTACTTTTTCCAATGGACCATCATACACCTTTTGCACCACCTTTCAAATAGCCAAGAATTTTTTCATATCCGACTCGAGCCAAGCGTAAAACCGTTTCTGCTTCCCGTCCAGGTTCAGTGACCAAAACCAACTCCTTTTGGATATCGATGAGTGTTCCGACCCAGACCGCAAACTGTCCGTTGAGGCCAATATTGATTGATCCAGGTATAAATCCTTTTTCAAATTCATCGGCTTTACGTGTGTCCAGAATCAAGGCACCGCCATCGACAGCTTGTTTGAATTTTTCTATCGGCAAGGGCTGTGTATTCTCCCGTATTACATCTTCGATGGGATCATATCCCGTTTTGTTGATCCGTGCATCTTCAAAAAAATATTGAGGTGGTGGCAAAATTCCGTCGGTCACTTTTGAAATGAAGTCTTCGCGGCTCATGTCCTGCAACGCGTAGTTGAACTTCTTTTGCTCACCTATAGTGCTGAATGTTTCCGAACCAATGCTTTTACCGCAGGCGGATCCAGGGCCATGTGCCGGGTACACAATTACCTTATCAGGCCAGTGTTTTTATTTTTTGTTGAAGAGAATCATACAACATACCGGCGAGCGTTTCGCTGGACATCACGCCATCCAGCAGATCAGGTCGACCAACGTCGCCTACGAACAAAGTATCACCGGTGAATACTGCATAGTCGTTACCTCTTTCGTCGATGAGCAGGTAACAAGAGGACTCAGGTGTATGCCCTGGCGTATGCAAAACGCGAATTTTCACTTTGCCCAACTTAAATTCTTCTCCGTCTTTTGCATTATAGACCTTATAGCTGGTGTCCGCTTCAGGACCATAGACTATCGGCGCATTTACCTGACGGGAAAGATCGATATGTCCCGACACAAAATCAGCGTGGAAATGAGTTTCAAAAACGTATTTTATAGTCGCATCGCGGCTTTCAGCAAGTTTAATATAGGGTTCGGTTTCCCGCAGCGGATCAATAATCGCAGCCTCGCCTTCAGACTCGATGTAGTAGGCAGCCTCTGCCAGGCAGTTGGTGTATAATTGCTGTACGTACATTGACTTTTGTTTTTAATTGATGAGTATCTTACATCTCCTCCTCCTACCATCTGACCGGACAAATTTCATAAAAATTATTTGATTCCATTTTCTGACCTAAATTTGTAATCAGATGAAGCGCGTGAAGTACATTTTTTGCCTTTTATTGCTACCCATTTTTTCAATCGCCGAAGGTTATAGCATTTTTGAAGACAACGGTAAGGTCGGTCTGAAGAACGAAAGCGGTAAGGTTTTAATTCCCGCAAAGTATGAAGCTTTGGGCTGGAGCGATGGTGTATTTTCTGTGCTGAACAATGCCACGGGTTATCGATCGCAGGTAAATGGGGACTCATAAGTCTTGCGAATCATATCTTGACCAAAGCAGAGTTTGAAGAAATTGCACCTGCTGATGCCTCGCTGTTGATCGTGCGAAAGAAATCACCGAGCACGTTGCGCATGCTTGCAGGCGCGATCACACCATCGGGCAAAGAAGTAATTCCATTTCAGTACGACGACATCAAGTTATCGTCGCTTCGTGCAATTGTCTTTACCAAGATCGGCAGTCAGTACAAGTATGGACTGATCGACCTGGAGAACAAAGTATTGATCCCTCAGCAATTTAAAAACATTCGCTCTCTTGGGAGTCTTCGATATGCCGCAGAAAATTTTGAGGGCAAGTGGGCTTTGTTTACCGATAGCGGGAGACAAGTCACAAACTTTACCATTGACGGCATCTTATCCTTCCAAAAACAATACGCCATATTTTATAGCGGATCGCAGCAAGGCCTAATTAGATCGCGATGGAGTCGATCAAAATCGAACCAAAACACCAGGAGATTAAAATTAATGAAGATGGTTCTGTTTATTCAAGACAGCCAGCGACCTGGTTGTTTCTTGACGGACAAAATAAACTTCAACAAAAAGTTCAGGCAGACTCGATATCAGAAATCAGTAAGAATTTATTAAAGATCCACGCTTCAGGTAGTATACAACTAACCGATTATAACTTAAAAGCTGTATCCAATACGAGAATCCAAACGCTTGAAAATTTTATAAATGGCAAAGCGATATTCTCAGTAGACCAGCACTATGGTGTGATCAGAAACGATGGTACCATTGTCATTGAGCCGAAGTATATCAACCTTAAATGCGACAACAATTATTTCATTTCAAACACCAGGCAAGGTGGCAAAGACCAATGGATTCTACTGGATTCAATTGGCAAACTCGCTTCACACAAAACCATACGATTTTATACTCCCGCACAACGGAAAATTCTTCCCGGTTATCGTAAGAAATTTCTGGGGCGCGCTTTCACCTTCGGGAAAGGAGATACTTTCCTGCACCTACGATTCGATTCTCCAGCAACTTGACAATAATATCGTTGTGAAATTCCATGGACAATATGGTATTGTTAGACCAGTCTGAGCGTTGGCTTGTTCCTCCGCGACCTAAAAAGATTCGTCTCATCGCCGAAGATCGATTCCTCGAGTATACTCCGAAAACGACTTACCTGAAGTCCTTTGACAACGGCATCATCTATTTTTCAGAAAACAGACTTGAACTTCACGGAAATAATTTATTGGAATATCTTCCTTCCGGGACGATCTGGGAAATAGGAATGAATGGCGTGATTGGAGATCGCAAAATCCTTCCCGACATGGTTGAAAAAATTTATCCGGAAACCGAAGGATTAAGAGGCATCAAAAAAAATGGTCAGTACGGCTTCATCGATTCACAGGGTAGGTTGCGAATTGCCAATCGATACGATGACATTCAACCGTTCAGTGAAGGCTCGCTGCCATGAAGATCCGGGGCAAATGGGGATTCATCGGCCACGATGACAGGATCGCCATTCAACCCACTTATGATGAAGTCTTTGATTTTAAAAATGGACTTGCAGTCGTTAAGCAAAAAGGATTTTACGGCGTAGTGGATAAGACCGGTAAGCAAGTGCTTTTACCGCGGTACGAAGCAGTTTCCGTTTTACCACATCGAAATATCGTGATCAAACAAAATGGATTAGTTGGGCTCGCTGACCCCCAGGGAAAGGTTTTAGTTAATCCAAAGTTTCATAACCTCCTGGATCTAAACAACGGTTACATCATTGTACAACGCGACGGCAAATATGGAGCGATCACGTTGCAAGGTATCAGCACAATACCATTGATATACGATTACCTCTCTTACGCGCCATCCAATAATATCTTTTTTGCGATGACCCGGTCGGAATGGGTTGAGGTTAAATTTTGACATTATCACAGGCAATGCTGTGGGGACACAATGCCTTGCGTCCCTCCTAATCTTTTTTAGGCGGCCCAGAGGATTGCTTTCCTGAACCGGATATCGCCTGTCGCATTTCAGTATCGGATTGAACATTCTGCATTTTGTAGTAATCCATGATACCCAAATTTCCTTTTTCAAAAGCGGAGGCGATTGCTTTCGGTATTTCAGCTTCCGCCTCAATTACTTTTGCCCGGGCTTCTTGTGCCTTGGCTTTCATTTCCTGGTCGAGCGCGACAGCCATCGCCCTTCTTTCTTCAGCCCGTGCTTCGGCAACTTTTAAGTCAGCGGAAGCCTGATCGATCTGCAGTTTGGCGCCAATGTTAGCACCGACGTCAACATCGGCAATGTCGATGGAAAGAATTTCAAATGCAGTACCTGCGTCCAGACCGCGCGATAACACGAGTTTTGATATTTTATCAGGACTTTCCAATACTTCTTTGTGAGATTTCGCTGAGCCAATCGATGAAACAATACCTTCACCGACACGAGCCAGGATGGTATCTTCACCCGCGCCCCCCACTAACTGAGCGATACTTGCCCGAACCGTTACCCGTGCAATCGCGATCAATTGGATTCCATCAGCGGCTACGCCCGCTACTTTTGGAGTAGTGATAACTTTTGGATTAACCGAAATCTGCACAGCCTGAAATACATCGCGTCCAGCCAGGTCGATAGCCGTGGCTTGTTTAAAACTCAAGCTGATATTTGCTTTGTCTGCGGAGATTAAAGCACGTATCACATTGGGTACGTTTCCACCCGCCAGATAGTGCGTTTCAAGATCGTTGGAAGAAATTTGCAAGCCTGCTTTCGTAGCTGTAATCAAGGAATCAACAACGATGCGGGGTGGTACTTTCCGAATGCGCATAAAGACCAGATCGAACAAGCCAACCTTCACACCAGAAAATAGGGCTGTGATCCAGAGGTTTACCGGAACAAAATAAAGAAATATAAAAAACAGGATGATCCCACCAAAGATCAGGACTAACAGAGGTACAGCTTCCATAGCGTATGATTAATTAATTTAAGGGTTCAACGATTATTTGATTGTGACTTGTATTTGAATAATTTTGACTCGTGTACCGGTATCGACAAAAGACCCGGTCGTTCGGACTTCATAGTTTTGATTTGCAAACTCCGCAGTTCCTCCAGGCCTTAATGCCGAGCGGGTGGTTCCTTCATCTCCCACATTTAAAACTTTCAGCATACCCTCATTTACCTTGCTGTCGATCGAGGATTTTAGCGAAAAACGATTCCATGCGCCCGAACGGAAACTAAAGAATAACGCCACCAACGTGGTGACGCCAGTCCCGATCAAAATGTAAAAACCGATGTCATTTCCGAAATGACGATAACTGACCACGATTCCAACAATGGTAAAGATCAATCCTAATAGTCCCACCACAGTTGTCCCCGGAATAAACACGAGCTCGACAATGATCAGGCTCAAGCCTATCGCTAACAACGAAATGATAATAATCCACATGAACATGGAGAATCGAGTTTAAAGGACTACGAATGTGAGGATTATTTTCCTAATAATCTACTTATCAAAAAGGGTAAAAATGCCCTAAGATTTTAGTAAGCCCTGGCAAACAAAACCCTTCGATCTGAAGGTTTTCCCGAATAAATACAAACGCCGGATTCTGGCTTTGCATCCAACGGAATACATCGGATCGTAGCCTTCGTTTCATCCTTAATGGCGATTTCCGTTTCCAGCGTTCCATCCCAATGGGCGGATACAAAGCCGGTTTTTTCGTCAAGCACACGCTTAAACTCCTCGTAGGAATTTACTTCGGTGATCATACTATTCCTGAATGCAAGCGCCTTCTGGAACATATTTTCCTGAATCGCATCCAAAAGTTTGGGAATTTCACTGGCAACGTCCTGCAGCTTCCGGGTTTCTTTTGTCTTCGTATCCCGGCGTGCAACTTCCACGGTTCCATTCTCCAGATCACGGGGGCCGATCGCAAGGCGTACAGGCACACCTTTTAGCTCCCATTCGGCAAACTTGAAACCAGGCTTGTGGGTATCCCGGTTGTCGAATTTCACGGCATAGCCTAATTGTCGAAGCGATTTTATAATAGGATCTATTGCATCCGTGACTTTGTTCAGCTCGTCTTCATTTCTGAAAATAGGTACGATCACCACGTGAATAGGTGCCAATTTGGGAGGTAACACCAGACCCTCATCATCAGAATGGGCCATGATCAAAGCACCCATCAAACGGGTGCTCACACCCCATGAAGTACCCCACACATAATCAAGCTTTCCCTCTTTGCTGGCAAATTTTACTTCAAAAGCCTTCGCGAAATTCTGACCGAGGAAGTGTGAGGTGCCAGCCTGCAGAGATTTACCATCCTGCATCATAGCTTCAATGCAATAGGTTTCAACCGCTCCGGGAAAGCGTTCGCCCGCAGACTTCCTGCCTTTTACGACAGGTACGGCCATAAAGCTTTCAGCAAAGTCAGCATAAACGTCGAGCATTAGCTCCGTTTCACGTATCGCCTCCGCTTCCGTCGAATGGGCGGTGTGACCTTCCTGCCAAAGGAATTCCGAAGTACGCAGAAAAAGCCTGGTCCGCATTTCCCATCGAACGACGTTGGCCCATTGATTTATCAATAATGGTAAATCCCGGTAGGATTGAATCCATTTTTTATAGGTATTCCAGATGATTGCCTCGCTGGTTGGCCGAACCACTAGTTCTTCTTCCAGTTTGGCCTCAGGGTCCACAATAAGTTTCCCCTTATTTTGGGGATCGGTTTTAAGGCGATAATGCGTCACAATAGCGCATTCCTTCGCAAAACCTTCGGCATTCTGCTCTTCCGCCTCGAACATGCTTTTTGGTACGAACAAGGGAAAATAAGCATTAACATGCCCTGTGTCTTTGAACATCTTATCCAGGCCTTGCTGCATCTTTTCCCAAATGCTGTATCCATAGGGCTTAATGACCATACATCCCCGTACATCGGAATGTTCTGCCAGATCAGCTTTCTTAACTAGCTCGTTGTACCACGATGAATAATCTTCCGCTCGAGTTGGTATTTCTTTCCCCATTGCCTGGTATAATTATTGATGCTTTTTTTAAAACGAAGCGCAAATATAATTTTAGTCGGAACAAATACGGCGTAAATTTTGTAGCTTTATCAACACTTTTAGAACGATTTAACGTTTTATTAAGGTAGACCAAAAGTTAAGAAGGTATGAAAAGCAAAGTGGCGATATTAAGTTTAGTTTCATTGCTGTTTACCGTTGCCGCTTCGGCGCAGGGAATAGAGAATGACGACATGTATTTTAACTCCAAGGACCGTGCGAAACTAAATGCGTCCAAAGCAACTGAAGTTTCGGCGAGCATCAAAAAGAGCAAAAAAGCGACGGCGGCCGACGAGGCCGTTAACCCCACCGACAGTTATTCGGCACGCAATGTGAATCCGGAATATCAGGCTCGTACAAACTCGCAGACCGCGCAAGCTGACAATCAAGACTATTTCGTCAATAATTACAAATACAATAACGCCAGCAACTTCAATAATTGGAATAATAATTTCAACAACTGGTATAGCAACCCTTGGTATGGTGGCAATTACTATGATCCTTACATCAATTCATTCAATAGCCCGTACTACGGCAGTAGCTATGACATGTGGGGAAATCCATGGTGTAATCCTTACTATCAGTCAGGCTGGTCTAGTTCCTTCAGCTATCATTGGGGAAGTTCCTATAACTATGGCTGGGGCATGAGTTTTGGATATGGAAATTATGGCTACAATCCTTATAACGCCTGGTCAAGCTGGGGTTCTCCATTATTATGGATGGGGCTATTCGTCATACTATGGCGGGGGTTATGGTTATCCGACGAAGGTGGTGATCGTAGAATCTGGTTATCACGGCCCGGTGTATGGCAAACGTGCCTCCCGGAGCACACAGCTAAGTGGTGATAACGGTAGAGCTGCTCGCTCGTATAATCAGACAGGTTGTCGAGACCGGCACGAATGAGCGGCCAACAATAGGTGGCAGGACAAGCTCTTCACTAACACGCAATCAGACTATTATAATCGGGGATGGAGAAATCAACACAGCAACACGAATTCGTCGTATGGCTATCCTAACAATTCTAACTTCAGGAAATAGTAATACAAGATCGTCATGGGAAAGCAACACGCGGAGTTCATGGAACGAATCAAATTCTGGCAACACTTCCAGGAGTTATGACACGGGAAGAAGCAGCGGCAGTTCCTATTCTGGCGGGAATAGTGGCGGCTCAGTGGCGGATCATCCAGTTCGGGTTCAAGATCATCAGGTCGCGGGAATTAATTAACATATATTTTAGCACAAAAAAATGAAGAAGTTTGTCTTCATCGTTATCCTCATGTCTCTTGGATCCTTAAGCCTATGCGCAGGATTTCATCGACAATGCGCTCTTGTTCAGCAGGACAAGGCCTAGCGGAAGCGCACGAATTCAAGCGCTTGGAGGTACTCAGGTTTCTCTGGGTGGAGACTATAGTTCCGCATTATCAAACCCTGCCGGGCTGGGAATGTACAATCGTTCTGAATTTACATTTAGCCCCGGTGTTACCACTAGCAATTTTTCATCGGATTATCTTGGGCGAAAACACGGATGCATCCAAGTCGATGTTCAATATTCCTGGATTGAGTTTGGTATATCACCATGAGACCGGCAAGGAAAAAGGATTTTTGGGCGGAAGCTTTGGAATTTCGATGACCCGGACAAACGACTTGAATCGAAAGTTCAACTACGTGGTACAAACAGTGAAAACTCGATGATTGATTACTTCATTGACGATGCCTATGGAATTGATCCTGAATCAATGCTGTGGCGCGAGAACCAGCCACCCGGAGCTAATTTTTACCACATTAACGGCGCTGGCTTATAATAATTACTTGATTGAAGATTTTATCGATAACAACGGCGAGTTATGCCTATAGGTCTGTCTTAAGTCCGTTGCCGGCAGAGCCCGGTTTCCCCGCAGAAGTCAGAACAGTGGATCAGGAAGAACTTAGTGAATCAAAGGGCGCACAGTATCAATGGTCTATCTCGTATGGCGCAAATTTTAGCGACAAGTTTTTTATTGGTGCCGGAATCGGCGTTGCATCCATCAGGTATAAATTGACGCAGTATTTCACGGAATCAAATTTCAGATATAGCGAAGATCCGAATTACGAGCCCGATTGATAACTTCAAGACAACAGAGAATTATGACATTCGTGGATCGGGTGTAAACTTTACCATTGGTGCCATTGTAAGGCCCGTGGATTTTTTACAGGTAGGCGCTTCGTTGGTCACGCCTACCTATTACAACATGACAGATACTTACACCGCGCGCATTGAAAGCATATGGAATATATTACGATGACCCCAACAACCCCAGCTTTCCGCCTCAGCGAGAGGTTTCTGAACATTTTGAAGATATTCCCGTGATTTCCGAATACAATCTATCGACTCCCCTACGGGTAACAACCGGAGCGACTTTCATTTCCAAGTTTGGTTTCATTTCCGGCGAGGTTGAATTTGTGGACTATGCAAAAGCAAAATATGATTCTGATATAGCAGATGATTTTAATGCAGAAAATGACGGTGTGAAAGCGGAATATCAGCCCGTCGTTAATTACAGACTCGGCGCCGAATACAGGTACCAGATTTATAGAATACGCGCTGGCTATAATTACATGGCGGATCCATATCGGCAAGCCGGCGACATTGACCGATAGCATTCAATCTTTTAGTGGCGGCTTGGGTGTACGGACAAAAAAATTCTTTGTGGATTTAGGTGCTATCTTCAGTTCAACGGAAGGTACCCGGTCACCTTATTATTCTACCATCGGAACCGATCCTGTCGCCTATCAAAAATTTAAATCGGCAAATTACATTTTAACGTTTGGCATTACATTTTAAGCCGAAGTGCGCTAAGCAATTTTTCCAAGCTAGGATTCTCGACAATGATATGAGCCTTGGTATAGATGGGAAGTCTTGAGGCGCGGAGCGCATTCAACTTATTTTCTTTGTCCCTGTCATCGCCAGCATTTAACAATGGACGATCCGTTGCTGACGCTAACCTCAACTTGAGTTCGTCAACCGGTACATCTAAAAAAATACTCAACCCGGATTGATTGATTACTTCCATGCCATTATAAAAACACGGCGCGCCGCCTCCTGTACCCATCACAAAATCCTGTTGTGCGCCTGCCCAGTCACGCAATACTTCCGATTCTAATTGTCTGAAATGATCTTCACCTTCCTGTGAAAAAATTTCCCTGACAGACTTCTTTTCCTTTTTTTCAATTTCCCAATCCATATCAACAAAAGGAACATGAAGTTCGTCGGCCAGCAATTTTCCTAACGTAGTTTTACCAGCACCAGACAACCCGATCAGAAATATTTTCATGATTGAAATTATTGGGTGGCTAGCGTCAGCACTTCCGAAGCATCAGGGGTATCGTTGTGATGCCACATGCCTTTTACCGTGCCATTGACCCATAATGTAATCCCGGGATTTGAGCGTACAATGGTTTTCAACACCGTGGCATCCGCAAAATAATAGGGTATTGCCAATTGATTTTCGTGGCGAAACGCCTCAAATTGATCAGCACCGGAAGACGTCATGGCCATCATTTCTATCTTACCATCCAACGACTTAATCAAGTCCCTGATTTTGTCCATGTTCTTAGTGGAAGCTTTCGAGGCATCATATATGATGAATAATAGTTTGGTGCCTTCAAATGTGGATTGTGTTACATCTTCACCTTCTACGCTGGATACCGCATAATCGGTAATTTTTGCCTTCGTTTTTTCCTCGTTCGTTTGTCTGACGCCAACATATTTGTACAGCAATGTGTCCGTTAAGTATTTGTCCGATGTGATTTCCTCGCCATCCTTTTTCACGAAAAGTGTATTCAAAAATAGGTTGCTCTGGCGGTAGCATCTGTTGCGGAATATTGTTGCCGATGCGATATGCCCGGAAATCAATAAATGGTAAATGAAGCACGGCATAGACGCCCAGCACAAGAGCAGAGAATGGTGGTCAAGGCGATCACCGCATGACCTTGTATGGTGTACAAGAGTGGCTGGAATCGCTTTCTGTACCAAAACAAATGCAGAATAAAAACTACGAGGATTACATCTTTAATAAAAGATTCCCATGGTGTTAGTTTGATGGCATCACCAAAGCATCCGCAGTCGGTAACTTTGTTGAAGTAAGCCGAGTAAAAGGTAAGGAAGGTGAAAAACACGATCAGCGCCAGCAGTATTTTTGTCGTGATTGTCCATCCTGTAGTTGATCAGCACGGCAACACCCAGCACGACTTCCAGCACAATCAGGAACATGCCGATCTCAAGCGCATACGGTTTGAAGACGAGAAAGAACGAACCAAAATCCTGGCCGAAAACTTCAAAGTACTCCTCCAGTTTTATTTCCGTTCCGATGGGATCATTAAGCTTGATCAGCCCCGAAAAAATAAAAAGTCCTCCAACAAAAAAACGGGAAAAGTTATCGATGAATTTTCTCATAAGGATTATAGGATTAGTAAAATTGTAAGATTGGAAAATTGAAAGATTGAAGATTCGTGAATCTTCAATTTTACAATCTTTCAATTTTCTAATTTTCTAATTCTAATTTTCAATTTTATCAAGGCAAAGACGGCATAATTGATCATATCCTGGTAGTTTGCTTTCACGCCTTCGCTCACCAAAGTTTTCCCTTGATTATCTTCAATTTGTTTTACGCGCAGAAGTTTCATCAAAATGATATCCGTTATCGATGTAATTCTCATTTCACGCCAGGCTTCACCATAGTCATGATTTTTATTTTGAACAACTCCAACGTTTCTTTTGATCCCGCATCGTAGTAAGGTTCTAATTCTTCAAAAGTCATTTCCAAAGAAGACGAATCTTTTAATCGCATTTGAATTAAAGCAATCAGACAATAATTGATGATGCCAATAAATTCATCTTTAATGGGATCATCGACCATTTGTTTGCCTTTTTCCTGAATGCTCCGGATGCGTTGCGCTTTGATGAATATCTGATCTGTGATTGAAGGTAAGCGCAAAATCCGCCAGGCTGTGCCATAATCACGTGTCTTCTTTTCAAACAGCGACTTGCAGATGGTCATTATCGAGTTGTACTCCTGAGTTGTTTTTTCGATCAAGGGAAATAATTTAGCTGGCAAACTTCTTAATTTGAATCAGAATTCCATCAAGAACTGCATGAAATCTTGGCTTGAAAATAAAATTTTTTACCCAAATCAGACATTAAACATCCGTGGACGGCTGCTGCATCTGAAGGAACCCAAAATAATGGGGATCTTGAACGTTACGCCCGATAGTTTTTACGACGGTGGGCGATACGATTCAGAAACCGCGATCTTGGAACAGACAGAAAAGATGATGAAACATGGGGCCACATTTATTGACGTGGGTGGATATTCGTCGCGGCCGGGCGCAGAAGATATCCCGATGAAGAAGAAATCAGACGAATTTCAAAAGCCATCAAATCGATTGTTAAAAATTTTCCGGATGCCTTCATATCGATCGACACTTTCCGAAGTCAGGTGGCGTATGTCGCCGTCCAGGAAGGCGCCGCCATGATAAACGATATCAGTGGTGGCGAGCAAGATCCTGCCATGTTTGACATTGTGGCGCTGGCTGCAAGTGCCATACATCGTCATGCATATGCGGGGCGATCCTAAAACGATGAATCAACTAACCGACTATGAAAATTTGACGAAGGACGTTACCGATTTTTTTCACAGCAAGATTTATCAATTGAACACGCTCGGTGTAAAAGATATTATCATCGATCCGGGATTTGGTTTTGCAAAAACTATTGAACAAAATTTTAGCCTGTTAAATTCCCTTGATTATCTTAAAATTCTAAACAAACCTCTCCTTGTGGGCCTATCCAGAAAGTCGATGATTTGGAAAACATTGTCTACAACGCCCGAGCATGCACTGAACGGAACGACTTGTCTTAATACTATCGCCTTGATGAAAGGTGCCAACATCCTGCGTGTTCATGATGTTAAGGAAGCTTCCGAAGTATGTAGGTTATTTTCATCAACAACTGCAGCACATTGACGATAATCTATTTTAATATTCATCGTTACTTCATAAATAGTACATCGTCCTTTACCTTTGTATAACAATGATTTTTCTTTTTAAGATAGGATTTCTTGAGGTAAGCTGGGTTGATTTCGTAGACATCGCACTGGTTAGCGTTCTGCTCTATCAGGTTTATAAGCTCATTCGAGGAAGTATTGCCATGAATATCTTCCTGGGCATTCTCGCGCTCTATTTGGTGTACTTGATCGTCCGGGCTGCGCAAATGGAATTGCTTGCTACAATCCTAGGCCAATTTATGGGTGTCGGAGTGTTGGCTATGATTATTTTATTTCAGCCGGAGATCAGAAAATTTTTACTGGTCATCGGGAGAGGAACTGAGTTTCGCGAAAATATTTTTAAGACTATTGCCAACTGGAGACATGAATATCATGATGATTTTGATGTAAATGAAGTAATTGAAGCTGCAAAATCATTAAAGGCAACAAAGACCGGAGCATTAATTGTTTTTTCCCGGGATACAGAATTAAAATTTTATGCCCAAACCGGAGATGCGCTTGATGCTACTGTAAATAAACGGCTCTTGCTTTCAATATTCAATAAAAATTCTCCGCTCCATGATGGTGCTGTCATTATTTATAAAGGTCGCATAAAAGCAGCACGTTGTGTATTGCCTGTTACTGAAAACGATCATCTTCCGGCCCATTATGGCCTGCGTCACCGGGCTGCCGTAGGAATGTCCGAGAATACTGATACGCTTGTCTTGGCAATATCAGAAGAAACCGGCAGGTTAATTTTAGCCCGCAATGGCAAGTATCTCCGGTTAATAAAGCTAAACATGTAGAGAAAAAGATATTAGATTATCTCCATAATAATGAACCCGCCCGATGGGAAGAACTTTCCGTCGAAGAAAACGAACCTGCAGAATCGTCTGCCGCCAAAGCATGAAATCTTTGTTTTAACTTTCTAGGAGTGTTGAGGTGCCGAGGCCTGCATGTCGGAGTTTCGACAGCGTATAGTTAAGTCAGCAGTTGGCGAGAATGTTGAATTTTTTTATGAATCCCTCATGGTTACGACATGCTACCCGAGGCCTTAGGAAGCAACTTTTACCAATTGCCATGCGGTTAATTCTTGTTTTTATTTTTTGTCCGCTTTTGCTACTTTGCCAGTCGTTGGAAACGGTTATTCAGAAAGGTCATGAACTGGCTGTAGTGGCGGTTGCGATAAGTCCAGACAGCAATTACGTCGCTACCGGCAGCAAGGACAAGTCAGCAAAACTGTGGGAGATGACGGCGGGAAGTGCGAAGTTTTTTAGGTCATGAGGCGACGGTTACAAGCC
Source organism: uncultured Bacteroidota bacterium (assembly GCA_963846745.1). GTDB lineage: Bacteria > Bacteroidota > Bacteroidia > Cytophagales > Cyclobacteriaceae > Chryseolinea. The sequence continues at coordinate 109,729 of CAWJXE010000015.1, forward strand.
TGGAGTTCACTTCAGATGGAAAAACGCTAATCACCGGAAGCAACGAAAATCTATCCGTATTTGGGAAGTGCGACGGGAAAAGAAATTTACTCCATTCATACGGATGACATTGTCAAGACCTCGCCATCGATCCCGGATTACATTTTTTTGTTGTAGCCGGATATGGAAATTCTGGTTATGGAGATTCCATTACGGTATATGATCTATCCTCTAAAAATAAAATTAAAAAAATTTCCGCATCTCCTGACAAAGGACTTGGAAGTGGCGTGGACGTTGCAATTTCCCGAATGGAAAGTTGCTCGCAGTTGGAGAAGACAACCGAACCATAAATCTGTACAACACAGACGATTGGAGCTCATAAAAACTTTTCAGCCTGAAGAAGGCTGGTGCGGCGGCTGCGGAACACGCGTTGCTTTTAGCTCCGACAATAAAAACCTATATGCTGCTTCACATAATGGACCTGTGCGAAAATACGATCTCAATTCTTTCAAACTTATAAAAACATACGAAGAGAAAACGGATGACCTAACAGGATTTGCCATCAGCAGCGATGGCAAAACATTAGCCCGATCTACGGAAAAAGAAACCTCATCTGGGATGAATTAAGTGGCGATTCACTTATCACGATTCAGGCAAAGGATCAGGGCGAGTTTCATGAAATTGCTTTCGCCTCAAACAACAAAACTCTACTCATTACCTCCGATGATAATACCGTTGTGCCTGGAATTTCACGCAAAATAAAAATGAAATGCTCACAGGATATCTAAACCAACGTGACCGGGGTGGATTGAATTACGATCCGAACTTTTACTGGCAGTCGGCTATCGCCAAATATATCCGTTTCAAAAATACATTGTTGATCAGCAACGATGGCAAGACTTTAATAAAAGGAAAATTCGGTACCAAAGTAAAACGATGGGACATCGCTACCGGAAAGTCAGTAATGGAATTTGTCGGTCACAAGAAGGCAGTACTATGTTACGACTTATCCAGTGATGGAAAACGGTTGCTTACCGGTGGTGGGGATGGAAAAATAATGTTATGGAATGTTGAACAGGGGATTCCATTCAGGTCATTCAATCGTATCGCGAACCGATCTTTGACATCCATTTTAGCACTGATGAAACCACGTTGCTTCTTCAAGCTGGGATGCTACAATGAAGATCCATGACCTGGAAACAGGAAACTGCAAACCTACTTCGATTGCAAAATGCTTCCGCCTACCAACTTATTTTTCATCCCAATGATCTTTACCTCTTCACAGCCAGGCTGGACAACAACTTCAGATGTGGGAGACCGACACCAAAAAAGAAGTCCGGAATTTTATTGGACACACCGATATCATTTCGTCCATCCAGTTGAGCAGGGATCAGAAGTCACTGCTAAGCTCCAGCTGGGATGGAACGTCAGAATCTGGGACGTTGGCACGGGTTTAATGACCAAAAAATTTAAAGGTCACTGGGCGCAGTACATTCGTCGATTTTCAGCGCAGATGGAAAATTTGTCTATTCGGCGGGAGCGGATCGAATCATACGGGTTTGGGACATCCATACGTCAAAAGTTGTCAGAACTTTCGAAGGTCATAAAGCAGAAATCACATCTTTGCTGTTCAGTCCTGACAATAAAATGCTGATCAGCCACAGTGTTGATGGTGTTACAAAATTTTGGGACCTGGATACCGGAAAGGAATTTTTCGAACATATTCACCTTGGTGAAAATGACTGGATGGTAAAAAATCCAGAAGGCTTTTTTAACGGCACGGACGATGCGCAGAAAATTCATTCACTTTGTCAGTGGATTGAAGACTTATTCCGTGGATCAATTCTTTGATGAATTTTATCGACCCGATCTCCTGCCGAAAATTTTTCAAAACCGATCGGATCACGGAATCCAAGAGCATTCAAGGAAGTCTGAAAAACTCACCCCCTCCCACTTTAAAGCTGGCGGTTATCCCCTTGGTAAAAGGAAAGGCAGAGGTGTATGTGAGAATCGTTGACAACGGCAATGGCGCAGAAAATCTGAAGCTATTTCACAATGGAAAAAGTGTTCCGCTGAATCATGAATCTCTTTCTTTTCCAAAATCACGGGGGCAGTCAACAACCTACAAGCATGAAGTGGATCTCGTGAGCGGCACAAATGTATTTTCCGCGACAGCCCGAAATAAAGACAACATTGAGTCTGATGCGCAGACCGCCGAATTATTTTCCGATCACGTGGCAAAAAACAGCACTTGTTATGTCTTTGCTGTAGGAATAAACGAGTACAAAAACAGCAAGCTCAATTTAAATTTTGCCCGGGCGGATGCCGAATCGTTTGGCAAATTGGTCAATGACAAGAGCGGGCAACTTTTTAAAAATGTTGAACTTCATACATTGTATGATAAGGAAGCAACACGCCAGAAAATTCTCAACAAGTTGGACGAACTTTCGACGAAGATTAGCCAGGAAGATGTCTTGATCTTTTACTATGCCGGGCATGGAAGTATGGTCGACAATAAGTTTTACTTCATACCGACAGAGAGTTCGAGATTATACGATGCTTCCTCTCTTCACAAAGAGGCAATTGAAGCGAGCGTTCTCCAGGAAAAGTTCAAAAACATTAAGGCGCTGAAGCAACTTATTGTGATGGATGCGTGTCAATCGGGAGGATCCGTTGAATTGCTGGCTACGCGGGGAGCACAGGAGGAAAAAGCGATTGCTCAGCTTTCCAGGAGTGCCGGAATACATGTAATGGCTTCGGCAGGAAGTGAACAATTTGCTACGGAATTTAACACTTTGGGTCACGGATTATTCACGCACGTGCTCATCAAAGGTTTGCAAGGAGAAGCGGATGGAGCGCCGAAGGATGGTAAGGTCACGATCTACGAATTAAAATCTTATGTCGATGATCAGGTGCCGGAGGTGACAAGAAAACTAAAAGGGAACCCACAATATCCCTATACATTTTCTCGAGGTCACGATTTTCCGGTAGTGATTGAAGTTGGGGCACAATAAAGTGGCTACCTGAGGAAAGTTTATCATTAGGAAACTTTAATAAAAGATTTATCGTAATTTCGTATACATTTTTTAAACTTAATTCAAGATGGTAGAAGCTAGTCCCGTTAAATTTTATTTCGCGAAATATTTTTTCCTCGCATTTAGTTTTCTTCAATGGGCAGTAACCGGTACTATTTTTTTTCAGTACGAGTTTGGCCCGAAAAGTTTTTTCGTTGCCCTGGTATTTTTCACGCTGGGCATGATAAGCTTTACTGCCTACCTGCTCATCACTGACAGAGTAAGACGTGTTGCCATTGGAAAAAATAAGATCATCGTTACTGAAGGCGACCGAAACATTCGGTTTGAATGGCCTGAAGTAAAGTCATTAAAAATTATTCCTTACCTGAACCTTTATAAGCTTAAGCTAAAAGGCAAAAGGGGATATATCTATTTTTTTCCTTCGCAAAATATTGATCCCGCTTTTGGCTTGCTGTCAAAAGACACTTCCAAGATGGGCGACATTGTTGAGAAGCGGAAAAAGGAGTTAGGAATTAAGTAAGCTGAAAGCAGAAAGCTGAAAGCAGAAAGCTTGGGCGTGCGACTCGGACGTGACTGCAAGAAAAGCGCAAACAGCATTCAGCAAACAGCTCACAGCTGACAGCTTCATTCCGGAGCAACCTCAAACTTCATTTCAGGCGGAAAGCAAAAAGCTGAAAGCAGAAAGCTAGGACGTGCAACTCGGACGTGACTGCAAAAAAAGCCGAGCGCTCACAGCTTCATTCTGCGGAAACTTCAAACTAGAAACTCGAAACTTCAAACTATTTAAGAACTCCAAGTTCCTTTCCGATTTCCTGAAACGCATTGATTGCTTTATCCAGATGATGTTGTTCATGGGCTGCAGAAATTTGCACGCGTATTCTCGCCTGACCTTTCGCTACCACCGGGAAGAAAAATCCGATAACGTAAATTCCTTTCTCCAATAATTTCTCGGCAAACGTCTGAGCAAGGGACGCTTCATACAGCATGACCGGTACGATAGGATGTTCACCAGGTTTAATTTCAAAACCGACGCGCTCAATTTCTTTTCTAAAGTACTTGGTGTTTTTTTCCAGCTTGTCGCGAAGGGCTGTCGTCTCAGACAAAATATTAAATACCTCAATAGAGGCTCCCGCTATCGAAGGCGCCAGCGTATTTGAAAAAAGGTACGGTCTGGAATGTTGTCGCAGCAATTCAATAATTTCCTTTTTGCCTGAAGTAAAACCACCAGATGCTCCTCCGAGCGCTTTCCCCAGTGTACCGGTGATAATGTCAACTCTATCCATTACGCCACAGTACTCAGGAACCCCGCGGCCGGTTTTCCCTATGAACCCCGTTGCGTGCGACTCGTCCGTCATGACCACAGCCTCGTATCGATCGGCCAGATCACAAATTTTATCCAACTGAGCAATTGTTCCATCCATGGAGAAGGCACCATCTGTCACGACGATTATTTGTTTAGCGCCAGCCGCTTTCGCTTCATCCAGTTGTCGCTTCAAATCCTCCATGTCGTTATGCTTGAAGCGATAACGCATGGCTTTACAAAGACGGACGCCATCAATGATGGAAGCATGATTCAATTCATCAGAGATAATAGCATCTTCGCTACCAAACAACGGCTCAAACACTCCGCCATTGGCATCAAAGGCGGCCGCATAAAGAATAGTATCCTCGGTTTTAAGAAATTCTGAAATCTTCCCTTCCAGTTCTTTATGGATATCCTGAGTGCCACAGATAAAACGAACCGATGACATACCATAGCCATGTGTATCGATGGCTTTTTTTGCCGCCTCGATCACCCGTGGGTGGGCTGAAAGTCCCAGGTAATTATTAGCGCAAAAATTAATAACCTCCCGGCCATCCTTGGTTTGAATCACGGCGCCTTGCGGGGTCGTGATGATTCGTTCTTTTTTAAAAAGATTTAGTTCTTTGATCTGCTGAAGTTGTTTTTGCAAAACCGGCTGGAGACTTTTATACATGTGCGTTACGACATTTTAGGTTTTGGTTTGAAAACAGGTTTTGGTATTGATGGTTTAGGATTTGAGGCCGCAGGACTGACCGTTTTAGGCTCAAGGGCAGGCGGCGTTATTGGTTGGTCCGACGTTGGAGTTGTAGGTTCTTGCTTCTCCGGCATCACGGGTAAGGGATATTTTCTCCGGATTGGGTTGATCAGGTTGAGCTTTTGAACGGTAAAGCTATTGGGATGCATTTGTTGAAATTCGAAATCCCACGATTTCCAAAGCTCAGGTTCGGCCTTAAGAAAAGCGGCGGAGTCAATTTTTTTGGATATCAAATATGCTTCAAGATTCACTGCGCTAATTTAACAAAAGCTTTATCGAACGAAGGCAACCGGCCTAAATTTGTAATTTCGCGCAGCATTCGCAGATCATGAAGAAAGAAAAAATTCTTGTCATTGGCGCAGGGGGCCAACTGGGTTCAGAGTTAATCGCTGGACTTTGGAAGTTTTATGGAAAAGAAAATGTGGTAGCGACGGATATCAAGGAGCCCGAAGGAATTTTAACGCAAGGGAATTTTGAGATTCTGGATGTTTTGAATCCGAAAAATCTTCTGGCCCTTCTCCAGAAAAATAAATTCACGCAGCTCTACCATTTGGCAGCCGTTCTCTCAGCGACCGGCGAAAAGAATCCGGAAATGGCCTGGCGGCTAAACATGGAAAGTCTGATGCACGTGCTGCAGGCAGCTGTGGATCTGAAAATTAGAAAAGTCTACTGGCCCAGTTCAATCGCTGTGTTTGGACCGACTACGCCGAAGATCAAAACGCCACAGAATACGATTATGGATCCCATCACTATTTATGGTATCAGCAAGCTAGCCGGAGAACGATGGTGTGAGTGGTATTATAGAAAGCACGGACTGGATGTACGCAGTTTGCGTTATCCAGGTTTAATCGGATATAAAACCAAGCCGGGAGGTGGCACAACAGATTACGCAGTTGACATTTTTTTGAAGGCGTTGAAAGAAAAAAAATATGAAAGTTTTTTGGCGCCAGACACGTATTTGCCGATGATGTACATGGACGATGCTGTAAAAGCCACTATAGACCTGATGGAATCGCCAGCCGAGAAAATTAACCGTGCGATCTTCCTATAATATTTCGGGGATGAGCTTTTGTCCTTCTGAAATTGCCGCGGAGATCAAGAAACATATTCCGGAATTCGAGATTACGTACAAGCCCGACTTTCGCCAATCCATTGCAAGCTCATGGCCCAAGTCGATTAACGATTCGGTCGCACGACTGGATTGGGGATGGGAACCGGAGTTTGGTCTTGAGGAGATGACGACAGATATTTTGAAAAATTGCCTGCCGTTGCCAGTCCATTCAAGTAGCGTAGACTTGTCTATATGAAACTACCTCACATGAATTTAATCAACTAGTTGAATAAAACGAATACTTGCGAGTAGTCATTTTGACGTAGCGCAACAGGTAAGACCTTGATTTATGGGATCGTTAAATGTGAGGAGTTTTCATGATTCAGCGACATTGAATTCCATTCAGTTTCAATCCGAGTATCATAGATCTCTACGATCGTCCTCGTCAGGAGAGAAATTTGTACTAACATTAATGCTACCTTCCAGCGGCCGGATTAGGATAAACATCAATATGCTTTTCATTTGAAATCCGCCACTACGATATGGAAAATATTCAGAGTAAGTCATAATCAACTGATTTTAGTCGATAGTAATTTTTACCGATCAAGGCGGCAATGAGTTTTAATCATTTCTTAGGACGTGACGACCTCTAATTTGCGAATTTCCCTTTAATCTGTGCCATCGGATAATCAAAATGTCAAGTTCCCCGTTGAGCTTCTCAAGCTCAAAAGGCTGAAGTTTCTTTCCATTGCTTTCACCATTTAAATGAAAAGAATTTGAATTGGAAGCGGGAAATGAAATCAATTTTGATCGCAAGGTTTTATCCTAAGGTTCCGGGCCAGTTAAATCGCCGTCACTGCCTGACCAAGTGTTACTGTTACCGACATTTTATTTTATCACTATTCCCGACCGCTCATGGATTGGGATTAAGACCACCCGTATAGTTGAAAAATAATCGAAAGAAACCTGGTGTTATCGATCCATTTGCCTACGGATATCAATTTGGCGGAATTAAAGTTATCTTGAAGTAAAATCGGTTTATGAGAAGCTAAACTTCGGTGGTTATAGTGAGGTACGAGTGATAATAACTATTGTCATCAATTATATTAGCGCCATCAACAAGCGTCGGAAGGCAACCGGTGTGTATTTGTTGACTGTAGACCAAATAGTACCGTTATATTACCAGAGGCAGCTGTATAATAGGTGGCACCACTAACATCAGTCAGGTGCCATAGTTAAAAAACCTAGTAATATCACTAATACCCTCAACTCAGTCACAGCTCCTAAAAAATGTTTCTTGTTGTCCATTGCGGCTCGTTACTTCAACTTTATAATCGATAAATGCCCATTTTAGGGTATCGGGTAACCAGAAATTGCTTGCGGAAGTGAGGTATTTTTATCAACCCAATCGCTCCAAATCTTGGTGGGAACCAATCCTTTCAATGATTTCTTTTGCGCCTATCCAAAAAGCGCATAAGTTGCATTAGTCTAGGCGTTAAAACAATGAAAAATCTTGAAATCCAGCACATCGGTCAGGTCTTAACCGCAACTATAACACGACCTAAAGCTCTAAATGCTTTAAATGCCGAACTGGTGGGAGAACTTGATGACCTTATTCAGGACTTTTATCGAAACGATGATATAAGGGGACTTATACTTACCGGTGAAGGCGAAAAGGCCTTTGTGGCTGGAGCTGATATCAAAGAATTAGCGATTCTGAATCGTAAACAGGCTTTGGAGTTGGCAAAAAAAGGACAATCCCTCTTCAAAACGATGGAGGATTGTCCTAAACCAATCATTGCGGCCATAAACGGATTTGCACTTGGGGCGGATGTGAGTTGGCCATGGCCTGTCATATCAGAATTGCTACCGAGAACGCGAAATTCGGTCAGCCTGAAATCAACCTGGGTATCATTCCAGGATACGGTGGGACGCAGCGGCTCACACAATTGGTAGGTCGAGGCAAGGCGCTCGAGCTGATACTCACAGGCGATCTTATCTCGGCCCAGGATGCAAAAGCACTCCGCCTTGTAAACCACGTGGTCTCTAATCGCGACGAATTAATGGCATTAGCAAATTCAATTATGAATAAAATCGTTAGTAAAAGTCCGATTGCCGTTTCCAATGTGATTAAAAGCGTAAATGCAGGATTTGAATTTGAAGATGCAGGATATTTAGCTGAATCGGAAAATTTCGCGGCGTGCGCAGCTACTGATGACTTTAAAGAAGGCACTGCTGCCTTCATCGAAAAAAGATCACCAAATTTTACGGGTAAATAAATTCTGTTATCGTTCAACTTGCCTTGACAATCGAAAACTTGGAAAGGCCGGATAGCGGACAACGGATAACTGATAACTGATAACGGACAGAGACGAATGAGCAAACTTAAAAGACTCGCAGGTGAAACAGTTCTCTACGGGTTAGGTAGCATTGTCCCGCGGTTTCTAAACTTTCTCCTCGTTCGTCTTCATACCGACGTCTTTTCCCAGAAGAATACGGGATAATTAGAAAAGATCCTGGCCTATGTTGCCGTTTTCAATGTGATTTACATGTTTGGCATGGAGACGGCCTATTTTCGCTATCGCGACAAAACAGGATGCAAGATGAAAAAAGAGTATTTAATCTCGCCCAAACGGCCGTCGTTCCATAAGCTTGTTCCTTTCATGTTGCTCATATTAAGTGCAAATGGAATCGCAGGCGCACTGGATGTCGCGGGGTACGAAATTCTCATCATCTGGTTTGTTGTCATAATGTTCATCGACGCAGTAGTAGCGATTCCATTTGCCCGACTGCGACTGCAAAAAAAGCCACTCCATTTCGCCATAGGCAAAATTCTAAACGTAGTCCTGCTCATGGGACTAAATGTTTATTTTCTCAAAGTTGCGTATAATCCATCCGTTGGCATTGGATACATAGTCTTAGCGAATCTGATCGCAAATGGCTTTTTACGTATTCTTTTTCTGGAAAACACTACTTTCCTGGCGTCCTGCAATTGACAAGACAATAACACCCGCCATGGTAAGCTACTCGTATCCGATCATGATAACAGGCCTGGCTGGAATACCAACGAAATGTTTTCCCGTCAGACGTTAGACTGGTGGCTTCCTCCAAATTTTTATCCCGGTCAGAGCTCTAAATATGCCTTGGGAATCTTTAGCGCTTGCTACAAACTCTCCGTGCTGATGGGACTTGCCATACAGGCGTTCCGATATGCTGCAGAGCCGTTCTTTTTTTCAAATGCGTCAGACAAACAATCCCCTGCCCTTTTTGCCAGGGTCAATCACTATTTCGTGATTGTTTGTTGTATTCTCCTGCTCGGCGTTGGCACCAACCTCGACATATTCAAATATTTTCTGGGTGATAGCAAATATTGGCAAGGCCTTCCTGTTGTGCCGATTCTGTTCCTGGGATATCTTTTCCAGGGTATTTACTATAATCTTACCGTATGGTTCAAGCTCACAGACAAGACGTATTATGCGACAATCATTACCGTTGCCGGAGCGATTATCACCATTGCTGCCAACTACGTGCTGATACCCATGGCCGGATACCTCGGAAGTAGTTGGGCAACACTTCTTTGTTATTTTTCGACAACTGCGATATGTTAGATGGGACAAAAATATTATCCTATTCCTTACAATGTCGTGAAGAGTCTGGCATATATTCTGATCACCACTCTCTGGTTTAC
>CAWJXE010000016.1:0-29783 GCA_963846745.1 uncultured Bacteroidota bacterium
TAAAAATCCTGTCAAAAAAGAAGGCGACAGAATCATGATTCTCGAAGATACGGATGGTGATGGCAAAGGCCGACAACAGTAAAATATTTTATCAGGGTACCGATGTGAATTCTGCACTTGGGAATTTCGTTGATGGGGAATAAGGTTATTGTTTCGTGCAGTCCCAACGTGTTTGTGTTTACCGATGAAAATCGGAGACGATGTTCCCGACAAAAAGGAAGATATTCTTTCAGGGAATACAGGGACTTACAGCATGATCACGGCATGCACACATTCGTGTTTGGGCCTGATGGACAGATTGTATTTCAATTTCGGAAACGAAGGGAAATCACTCCTGAATGCTGCTGGCGATACCGTTGTCGGATGTCCACAATCATAAAGTCGTTACAAATGGGAAACCTTTCCGTCAGGGGTTGGTACTGCGTTGTGATGTTGATGGTAAAAATGTCGAAGTCCTGGGAAATAATTTAGAAATAATTTCGAAGTAGCTGTCGACCCTTATGGAACCCTGTGGCAGTCAGACAATGACGACGACGGAAATAAAGGAACCCGGATCAATTACGTGATGGAGTTTGGCAATTACGGCTACCAGGACGAAATGACGGGAGCAGGATGGCGCGCAAGGCGCACGAATATCGAGAAAGAAATTCCCCTGCGACATTGGCATTTAAACGACCCTGGCGTTGTGCCCAATGTTTTACAAACTAGAGGAGGTTCTGCTTCCGGCATAACCGTTTACGAAGGTGGGTTGCTTCCGGCGAAATTTCATGGCCAGATGATTCATGCCGAGCCCGGAAATAACGTGGTAAGATCCTATCCCGTAGAAAAGGAAGGCGCCGGTTATAAAGCGACGATCGTCAATATTTTAGAAGCACAACAAGATCAGTGGTTCCGTCCCATCGATGTTGCCGTGGCTCCGGACGGATCATTGTTCGTTGCCGACTGGTACGATCCAGGTGTTGGCGGACACCAGGTGGGCGATGTAGACAGGGGAAGAATTTATCGGATTGCACCGCCGAAAGCAAAATATGAGATCGCTAAGCTCGATGTTAGCTCGCTGGAAGGTGCAACCAATGCGCTGCTAAGCCCAAATCATTCAACGCGAATTTTGGGCTGGACTGCGCTGACATCAATGGGTGACCAGGCTGAAGATGCGTTGAAAAAAGTATGGGACTCAACCAATCCGAGGCATCGCGCCCAAGCCTTTTGGTTATTGATAAGGCTCCCCGTTAAAAGCGACGAATACCTAGCCCAGGCGTTATCCGATCAGGATCCTGACATTCGCATTACCGGGATTCGTGCCGCACGATTTTTAAAGAAAGATATTATTCCGATTGCCGACAAACTTATTGAAGACTCTTCGCCACAGGTTCGCCGCGAACTTGCTATTGCCCTGCGTGGTAATTCTTCGAAAGAGGCAGCGCAACTATGGACACGATTAGCGCAACAATATGATGGAAAAGATCGATGGTATCTGGAGGCGTTAGGGATCAGTGCAGCTGGAAATTGGGACTTGTATTTCAACACCTGGAAAAGTGCAGTTGGTGAGGGCTGGAAAACGCCAGGCAATATCGACATTGTGTGGCGGAGCAGAAGTAAATCAGCGCTACCGCTATTAGCTCAGCTGATTAAGACTTCAGATGAACAGGCGATGTTTAAATATTATCGCGCCTTTGATTTTCACACCGATCCATCGAAGCAGGTGATACTGGCCGGACTCGTTGAACAGACGACAGGGGATAAAGTATTATATGCTTTAAAGCACATGGACCCAGCTAAGTTGAAAATGACAACTTCGGTAAAAACAGCGCTTAACAAAGTACTCGAAGAGCAAAAAGGAAAGGTTGCTTTTGTTGAACTCGTCACTTCGTTCAAACTTCAGGATAGAGCAAATGATTTACTACAACTTGCCCTTCAATTTCCAGATAGCACCGTTGGAAAAGAGTCCGCGAAAACGCTGCTGGATTGGAATAAACTTGACTTGATTGCCACCGCCTTGAATTCTTCCAACAGCGATGAGGCACAGGCGATGATCAAAACGCTTTGGCCTCAGATGTATAGTTTAAAAACAATTGCCATCATGGAAGGGGTTATGATGGATAGCACAAAAAATATTGAATTAAGGAAACTTGCCGTCAAAACGTTTGGTGGCCCCTGGCAAGCAGAGGATCGACTGTTGCTCCTTGCAAAGGAAAATAAGATTCCTGCTGAACTCCATACCGCCGCCGGAGGTGTCTTTCAAACGGCATGGCGTGCATTATTACGAGAGGAGGCAGCGAAATATTTGAAGCTCCCCGGAAGCAAAGAAGGTTCATCGCTTCCACCAGTTTCTGTGATGGTAGATAAGACTGGAGACGCCATAAAAGGTAAAGAGGTATTTCAATCACTCTGCAGCAATTGTCATCAGGTAAATAGTGAAGGCGTTAACTTCGGGCCTGCCCTAAGTGAAATTGGCTCCAAACTCTCGAAGGAAGCGTTATACACCTCTATACTTTTTCCGGATCAGGGAATCAGCTTTGGATTTGAAGGCTACCGTATCCAACTCAACGATGGTTCTACTGCGGTTGGAAAAATTGTCTCGGAAACAGCTGATAAAATTGACATTCAATATATGAGCAATCAACAATCGATTGCCAAGGAGAAGGTGACCTCCCGCGTCAAATTAGAAAGCTCGTTAATGCCTTCTAACCTTCAGTCGTCTATGAGTGAGCAGGATTTGATTGACCTCGTATCGTATTTGGAATCCTTAAGGAAAAACGAAAGTATCTCTAAAAATTAGCAAGCATAAAAATCATCAGGCCACCCATTATGGGTGGCCTGATGGTACTTAGTTCTTCTTCTTTAGAAAATTCTGAATCTTCTTTTTGGCTTCATCCTCTACCTGCTTCTCAACATCTTCGGATGCCGTCTTATTTGCTGCTGTTGTGGTATCTGCAGGCGTTGCTTTCGTTGAATCTTTGCTGCTAGTTCCCAAAATGTCTTTTACGACTTTCTCCGCGTCGGTTCCCTTGACTGCCTTTTCCAATGCCTTTGTTCCCTCTTCTTTTGCCACCTCAACGGCGGCTTCCTTTGCCTGCTCTTTTTGATCCTCCATTAGAAGTTTCGGCGACGGGTTCGTTACAGTACCACCCAAGGCAACCGTAACAGGAATCATACCATTTGGATCTGTTTTTGCGCCAGTCTTCGAAGCGATAAACTTGTTATATTCTGCCCCCAGCTCTCCAGCGGGCACGTCCATCTTCAAAGTATAATCGATCGATTGATCCAGTCCTGTGCTTCCAGCGACAGTTGTCTTATAATCTCCAAATTTCACATCAAATGGTTTTACACCAAACCTTCCGTTGGACAGTGACGCCGACATTAAGACATCCTTGAACGTAACTTCATTCGCATCGTCCAAATTTGTGAGTGACGTTACACTCGATACTATTTTAGATTCTTTAAGCGCAGCTTGAGCAATTTTAATGAGCCCTCCACCATTCACGGTTGTTAAATTCGGTTCCATGTTGGGCAGGAGCTCACCGCTTAGTTTAAAGTCGGTTGAAAAATTCCCAGTGATAAGTCCTGCAATAGGAGCATAGGTTCGTACCAACGTTGAGGTATTCGCGGCTTGGCGGATGGAGACATTTTCCATTTTTAATGCAAAGTCGTATTTAGGATGGGCTAAGTTTCTTGTATCGTATGCTCCATTTACAACAATAGATCCACCTAGCATATTAAAGCGAAGCCCCCTCAAATCAGCAACACCATCTTTGATAACAACATCCCCAGCGGCATTCGTCATCGTAAAGTCCATAACTTTGGCAGTCTTGATCGACGAGTTCAAAACAAAATCAATATTCTTGGGAACAGCAATAACACTGTAGGAAGCGGTATCACCGGTTGCAGCTTCCGCCTTCATCGCTCATGAATTGATTAAGATCCATAAGATTTGAATTGAAATTGACATTACCTTTTATGACGTCATTGTCACCAAATACATATCCCAGATAATTCAATACCGAACCGTTGACGCTGAAATCGCTCCTGCCGATTTTTCCTTCTAATTTTTGCAAATTGATTTTCTTCGGATCGAATGCCATCAAAGCCTGAGAAAGTGTAACTGCGTAAGGTAAATCCTTGGACGTGTATTTAAACTCTGATAACGAAGCAGTTCCGCTCGTAGGTAGACGATCGTATTTTTCTGCCTGCAAGTCAGAGTATTTCCCTTTGGTTTGAATATCGGCTTTTACTTTTCCGGCCAGGGTCATTCCATCGAGCGCAAATACCTTCGTGATTTTTTCGAGATCGACACCGCCGTTCACTTTCAGGTCCCAGGTATAATCATTCAAATTTTGTAGCAAGAGATCAGCCTTGATTTTTTCGCCATCCATAACCATCGACAAATCATTCACGTCGATTACAGTGGCTTCCATTTTTCCAGTCGCATTTTTAACGGTCGAGTTGAAATGCAAGTCTTGAATCGGCAATGGAAACTCTTTCGATTTCACATATCCATTTGCCAATGACATCGATGCGTCGATAGCAGGGATTACTTTTTTCAAACTATCGTATACACCCTTTGCTGTGAGATTGATGGCGTAGTTTCCTTTCATTTCTAAACCTTCCAACGGGAACATTTTACTTAACTCTCCAAGATTTAGCTTTGCAGCGACTGTCGCATCTAAATTGGTAGGATACATCTTGGTAATAAGCGCACGGGCATCCACTGGATTAGCACCGAAGTCAAGGTGCAGTTTTTTCAGGTCGATCACGGTGTTATCAATTACACCATCTTTATTGTCTATTAAGAGGTCAACATTGATATTATTCACAGCCGTTGGCAAATCCGGATATTTAAACATCGCATCTTTCACCACTAAATTCAGATTGAATGCCGGCATTTGTTTTTCGCTGTATTTACCCTTTGCAAAACCACTGAACGCCAGATCGCCTTTTGTATCGATGTTGTTAAAATTTCCGCCGTACATTCCGGGTACAAGAGACAGCAAACTCTTAAATGAATTATCGGGGCTCTTGAATGAAAGGTCCATATCAAAATCATTTTCATTCATCTTCAGCCAGCCCTCGATACTCATGGCGAAGTCATTTATCTTGATCGCATTTTCCTTTAGTGTATATTTTGAATAGTCCTCGCTAATCGAAATAGTGGCATCTATGGTGGCACGTTTGTCGGTTAAATATTCTACCCCATCAAATGAAGTTGTCACGGTGTCGGCAACGGTATGCGTTGCGAGATCAAAAACATCCTGGGTAAAATCTCCGCTACCTGAGTGATTCAACCCTTTAATGGTAAGGTGGTAAGGGAGCGTGCGGTCATCGTATGAAACATCTCCGTCAATGATTTCCCAATGATCGATACCAAAAGAAAAATCCTCAGAAGCCTCCGTGGTTTTCGTGGTATCTGATGAAGGGATTGCAATATCATAGTTTGCCTTCCCATCTTCGTTCACTTTTATATTGATCACGGGACGAACCAATGAAATGCCTTTCACACGTAACTGATCACCAAACAGGATATCCTTCAGATTTACTTCCACTTCAAACTTTTCGGTCGCAAAAAGAATTTGTCCCTCGAAAGGCGCGCGATTCAGCACACCGAGATCTTTCATTTCGGCGGTAATATTTGGGAAGTGGGTAAAAAACGAAAGGCTAAAATTATCGGCATCAAAAACCACATCAGCATTGACCGATTTAGCAATTTCCTTATCTATTGCAGCTTTGATATCATCCTTAAAAACGATAGGTAATATAAAGGCCGCAGCTAAAATCACGACGAATAATCCAGCAATTATTAGCAATATCCATTTCACAGGCTTTTTCATATGGGCTTTTTTGTACTAACATATAGAATTTCAAAGTTACTAAACAGAACAAAAAACTAACCAAATCGGCCTGTAGGTTAAATTCGGTACATGCAGTTTAAAGAGTATTTATGAGGGTACCCCGATCTGCGGCGACTTTATGGCTAGAAAAGCCTTAAAAACCATTCCATGATCTTTTTCGACCGTGCTGTATAAGGGGGATAAAATGCTCTTACTGTGGTGAGACCTCTACGCTGCTTTAGCACTGGTTTTTCGTTCGAGAAGGCGAGAAAACCGTAGTGTCCGTGCGACTTGCCGATTCCACTATTATTCACACCTCCAAAGGGAAGATTGTGATGTAAAAAATGGATGCCGCTATCGTTGATACAAACTCCTCCTGCGCTCGTTTCGCGTAAAATTCGTTCCTGTTCCTTTTTCCTTCCTGAAAAAATGTAAAGCGCAAGAGGTTTGGGCCTCTCATTGACAAACGCTATCGCTTCATCCAGTTTGTTATACGTTATTATGGGTAAAATTGGTCCAAAAATTTCCTCACTCATGATTCGTGAAGAATGGGGTACTTTCGTGAGTATCGTTGGATGTATGAATCGAGTGCTACGATCTATCTCGCCTCCAAACAAAACATGAGCACCTTGCTCCAATGTTTCGTTAAGCAGATCACTCAATCTTACAAAATGTTTGTCGTTTATAATCCGGCAGTAATGCTCAGACTTTGCAAATGAAGCATCGTTTTCGGTAAACAATTTTTTTATTTGGTCAGTCAGTAAAGTAGTAAATCGATCCACAATCTTCGCATCCACCAGCACATAATCCGGAGCAACACAGGTTTGACCGTTGTTAACAAATTTTGATACCGCCGTACGTTGTGCCGCATCTTTCAGGAACGCGCTTTCGGTTATGATCGAGGGTGACTTCCCTCCCAATTCCAGTGTCACAGACGCTAAATTTTCCGCTGCTGCCTTCATCACAAGCTTTCCAACGGATGGGCTACCAGTGAAGAAAATATGATCGAACGGGAGTTTGAGGAGTTTCTGAGATACTTCTGCGTCTCCTTCAAAAATAGAAACCACAGAAGAATCGAATACTTCTTCCACCATTCGCTTCAGAACTGAAGAAACATGTGGCGTAAATTCGGAGGGTTTTAGTATCACGGAATTGCCGGCAGCAAGCGCAGAAACCAACGGACCAACACATAGTGAAAACGGATAATTCCAGGGGGACAGGATCAAGCACACGCCGCGGGGTTCGTATTGGATATAGGACTTGGTACCCAGCATCGTAATCGGTGCGTCTATTTTTTTAGGCGAAGCCCAAAGGTCGAGATTAGATATTGCCGTTTTTATCTCCGAGAGAACGTGGAAAATTTCAATTCCGTCCACTTCGACCGGGTGCTTTTTAAAATCGGCGTGCATGGCGTCGTGTATTTGAGATCGGTTCGCGTGGATCCAATTCCGCAATTGCTTTAGACGTTGAACCCGGTTTCCGCTCGACTCGGTGCGCAGCTCCTTTACCTTATTTTTTTGCTGAAGGAAGACCTTCATCAGTCCCGTTTCCAGTGGGGAATCAACAAGAGTTTGCATAATGAAAAGATAGGCGAATCTAGCGACTTAAGGGCAAATATTACGTCAATGTTACGAAACCATTGAAATGTGTTGATCGTTTGTTAACTTTAATAACACAAAATTAATATTGAGGTAACATGAGATTGATCGGGTTTATATTAGTGATCATGCCATTCTTCGTCTCTGGACAAGATTGGAACATCACTAAATCCGGGGATAAAACTCTCGATCAATACATCCGGGATTTTAGCGAAGTTGATGGCAGTGAGATTCACGCTCAGGATTTTGTAAGATTTGTGGAGCGGCTCGATGAAAAAGGGGAGGGGAAAAATACCCTTAAATTTTGCCGGACTCTGTTTCAAAAAACAAGACAGGAATTCCTGCGTAACTACACACAGTACGCTTCCTTTGGGGAAACCTTAAGCAAAGGGAAGTACAATTGCCTGACGGGAACAACGCTGTACGCGATGCTACTGGAACGTTTCAATATTCAATACACCATCATCGAAACCAACTACCACATTTTTTTGCTGGCTGACACAGACGAAGGACGGGCGTTGTTCGAGGCTACAGATCCGTTGCACGGTTTTGTCACAAATCCGGATGAAATTGAAAAAAGAATTCAACAGTATAAACAGAACGTCATTCAACCTCCTGCCGCTGGCGGTAATAAAAAATATTACGAGTACAATGTTAGTTTATACCAACAAGTGAGCCTCGATCAAATGAGTGGCCTCTTGCATTATAATCTTTCCATCGAATCCTACAATCAACAAGATTTTCAGAAAGCGATCAATCATTTGGACAAAGCTTTGGCCCTTTACAGCTCGCCCCGTATTACAGAATTCTCAGCGATCCTGTTATTGTCCGTTCTTGAAAGTAAATTAGATGAATCCGTGAAGGAAAGTTATCTAAAGCGCATCCAGGCAATTCGCAAGAAACAGCTGCCAGTTATGGCAAGCCGAAGTCAATCCTATTAGTTCTCCAAAATTCTCAGTTCAACTCTTCTATTCAGCCGATGGGCTTCGGGAGTATTATCTCGAGAGAGCGGCATGGTACCTCCAAAGGCTTTAGTTTTAATTCTGCTCTTGGCAATGCCTTTAGAAGCGATGTATTTTTTAACGGATTCAACCCGCTCCTGGGAAAGTTTGATATTATCTTTTGCATCTCCCTGGTAGTCCGTATGTCCTTCCAATTGGACAACCATGGTTGGATTTTCCTGCATCATGTCGACCACAACATCGAGTTCCGAATAGGATTCCTCGTTAATCTTGGATTTTCCAACAGGAAAAATTACGTTGTCCAGCCGCATCACATGACCGACTTCATGTTTTTTAATCTCTCCTGCTGCCAACTCAATATCCTTAACTACTTTTCGATTTTCATTTGCTTCTGCCGGGTCAATCAAATATTTGGCTGTAGTGTATCCGGGAGCTTCTATAATAATTGAATACTTTTCGTTGTCGAATAAGGGAAAAGAATAGATGTTGTTGTTGAGCGTTCCGATCTTATTACCATACGGTAAGCTTTGATAGGTGACGCGGGCCGTAACTGGTTCCTTAGTCGCAGCGCTTAGAATTTTTCCTTCTGCATAAATCAGACTATCCGCCGTCTGGCAATAGGTTGTCGTTTCAATGAGAAGAAATAGGCAAAAAAGTTTAAAAAATTTTCCGCTCATACGGTTTAGTAGGTTGCAATTATAATTTTAGAATCAGGAACTCAACCCGTCGATTCTTGCTCCTGCCTTCCTTTGTTTCGTTTGTATCTGTAGGTTTGGTTTCGCCAAAAAATTGAACAGTCAATCGTTCTTTCGGTATCCCGCCACGGACTATATAGGCCACCACAGTTTTTGCCCTCCTTT
The DNA here is from genome assembly GCA_963846745.1 of uncultured Bacteroidota bacterium. Lineage (GTDB taxonomy): Bacteria > Bacteroidota > Bacteroidia > Cytophagales > Cyclobacteriaceae > Chryseolinea. The sequence continues at coordinate 9,246 of CAWJXE010000016.1, forward strand.
CTGACAAAGACATGTTGTAGGCATCAGGGCCCTTATTATCCGTATGTCCTGAGATTTCAACTTCCATCGTTGATTTTTCTTTCAGCATTGCTATCAAACGATCTAACTCGGGCGCCGATTCCGGTTTTAGCGTGGCCTTGTCGAAATCAAAGAAAATATTGTTAAGCACTATGGTAGCGTTGGGCGCGATGGTAGCAACTCCAATGGGTTGAAGATTAAAATTTTTGTCGATCACTTGATCGGTTTTTATATTTCGCAAATCGAGATTTTGGCTTTCGGACATTTTTCCTACCGCCTCAGCTCTCAAGCCATAGAGTTGACCTGTCGGCAATCTAATTTCATACTCACCCGTCTCAGGGTCCGTCTGAGAAATTCCTGTATCTTTTCCATCAGGCAAGCGTTCGTAAACAATTTTTGCAGCTACAGGTTCGCCGGTAGTTTTATCTATAACTTTTCCTTTTACGGTTGCATAGGCTGTCGGGAGATTTCACAATCGGCAATTTTACCCGGAAAATGTCGGCATTCGTTTCGCTTAACCCCCGCGAGTAGTAGGCAAATTCGCTGGCGGCTGGAATATTAAAGAATAGATCTTCGAGCGGTGAGTTGATTTCCGGACCGAGATTTTCAGGTTCCGACCAATTTGTCCAAGTGTCATCCAACCTTCTGCGTGACATAGACATCATTGCCACCATACCCGCTAAATCCAGTAGAAGAAAAATACAGCGTTTTATCATCCGAGGCCAGGAATGGTGCAGACTCCTCGCCAGCTGAATTTACGACATCGCCTAAATTTATCGGTTCTGACCATGAACTGTCTGCATTCATAAAGGTTACATAAAGGTCACGGTCGCCCTGCGTATCATCTCGTTCAACTGACATTAGCAAAGTCTTACGATTATCCGCTAGAAAATAATTTGCTTTCTCTGCGTAGTTATAATCATTAATAATATTCAATGCTACGGGCTTGCTCCATGTTCCACCCACATTCGTACTAATTGAAACGCCTGCGAGCATCTTGCCGTTATCCAGGTACTTGTTGCCAAGCAATACCATGATGGCAGACTTTCCATCCGGGGTTACTGCTTTAATTGTATTGACGAAATTGGGACCTTCATTATTCAGCGCTCCAAGGTTCTGTGCAAGTTGCCATCGTCCTGCAGAATCCAGTTCTGAATACCAGATATCTTCTTTGTCCTTTACGCCGCCAATGTTTTGTGGATGATTTTGTCTGCTGAAATAAAGTGTTTTTCCATCCGGCGAAAGCAGGGGATTTAACTCTTTGTATTCACTATTAACATTGTTGTCAAGGACTTCGATCAGGATTCCAGATGCCAATAATTGCATGGTGGGTATATCCGCGATGATGGGATAGTTTGAATCCGAAATTGCAACTGCATCGATACTGTAATAATCAGGAACAGCACCTCCATCGAATTCAATTTTTACCGCGGCAACTTTGTAAGGAGTTGGTTCCATAAAAATATTTAACATTCGTCCCTTCAACGGTATCGCCATTGGATTAAGGGTATTGATTAAATATTCTTTTCCTGCTTGATCATAGGCAAATACCCGATAAATGGCACTTGGGTTGTGGGACTCTGCGATCGCGATCTGACGAATGCTTATCGGATTGTCATACCCTAGCTTCAAAAATTCCTTTCGGTTTGGTCGGTCAGGTGCCCACGCATTTGGACTTTGTCCTCCTGCCGGCAGAACATTTGGTTTGCCCAATGTTTGTTTTGCTGAATACTGTATCGGTGTTAGTTCGGAAGAAAATTCGATAACCTTAGATGCCCACTGCACGACCTGAGCTGTTGATGAGAAAGATATGGAGGCTAAAAAAACCAGGGGCAATAACCACTTCATTCGCGCTATGTTAGTTTCATAGTTTAAAACTAGTTAAAAAATTTCAAAATTAGTCCTAAACGGAACGTCAAATGAAATAAAAGAACCGCAAGTAGATTTATGAGGGTAAAAACGGAAGCTGAAAAATCAAAAGCTTACTCCAGCGAGTGTTTGTTGAATAGCAAAAATCCAACATGCAATAAAACGCCTAACTGATTCCGGGTATCATCATAATAGTTCAAGCTTAGACTGACCGGACCTATAGGAGAGTGATACACAACACCAGCAGTTCCACAGAAAAATATTGACTTCATGGTATCGTTTGAATAAGCCTCCTGATCCTCATTGGGTCGAATGTATTCAAATGGTTTGAAGAGATACCCCTCTAATCGGAAGTCAACTTTGTTATGAATTTTGAAAACGTTTCTGATACCTCCGCCGATGTAGTTGGAGGATCTGAAATTTTCAAGCATCAAGGTACGGCTGTCTTGCAAAGGAAAAAATCCTGGCGTGTTGATGATCGTACCAAAATAATTTTGAAAGAAGGGCTGATCGGAAAAGACGGCTTCCAAAAAATAACCCGGCCTGAACCAACTGGATCCAAAGTACTGTTCCGCGCTGACCTTTAATCTCCACCACTGATAGTCTGTCACTGTGTAGTCAGGAACTACCGAAGTGCTTCCTGGCGTGAAGTACTCAGTTACATTAAAAAAATCTGCCGCAATGCTAAACGCCTGGCCAGCGGAAGCATATTGTTTCCGGTTTAGCGTGTTGGACGACAAGCTCAGGCCAGCTTTGTATCCCTTTAATTCGAGAACATCCAATTGATCAGTGCTCGTGAACACCTCCCCATTGATATAACGATCATCATTATTGAATCCTTCGAAGGTTGCAATGGCTTTGAACGAATGTTTGAACGGTATACCTGCACGCATCCCTAGTTTTGCGATTGATCCTTCGGAGTACCGTGGGAGGATTGCTGACCGACGCATTTTTCAACACATCATCATTTTCCAGATAGTCCCAGCTATCAAGCTCCACGTACGGTTCAACATAAAATTGATAGGGAAAATCTATTCTGACTTTTCCTAACGCCGACTTGATAAAAGCTTCCTGTTTGAAATCCGGCATAGGCATGCGTTAATATTCTGTTAAAATTGAATAAGCTAAATCCCAGGTAGATATTGCTGATGTCTCGCGTAGCAATAACGCCCCCAAAATCAACCTGGAAATTTTGCTGAGGTCGACGCGTCAATTCAAAATTGAATTTCCCTTTGGCAGTGTCGTACAGAATTCGCGGGAAAGCGTTGCTAAAATAATCTTCAGACACGAGTTTGAAGTATCCTTTTTTGATGTCGCCGAAGTAAAGTTGTTCCCCTTTTTGACGCGTTTTAAAAATTTTCCTGATGTATCCCCGCTGTTTGGAGTTAAATTTCTGAAACGTCACCTGGTCAAAAATAAAAGGGACACTTTTGTTTGTAAAAGCATTTCTCCTCATCGCGACGTCATCACAAACATTCTGCGCGCGGTGATCTTTGATTTAATTTCTTCGAGTTGACGTATCGTTTGGACGTAACCGCTATCAATCAGGCTTTTTGCGCTCCCAAAATCAAAGGACGAAAAGCCCTTCAGATTGGGTTGTATGTAAATTCCCTGATCGGACACCTGAGAGGGGTCAGACTTATCCAACAACAGAAGCAACAACGAGCGTGAAATAAGTTTGTCATCGTTGTCGTAGGGGTACTCATCATAAACTTTGCTGGAAACATTCACGCCTACAATAACATCGGGTTTAAATTCGCGAGCAGCGATATCAACAGGGAAGTTGTTGTAAACTCCTCCATCAAAAAGATACTTGCCATCAACGCGCACGGGGTTATAAAAAAATGGAACCGTTTGCGTGGCGCGAAGCGCATCGCTCAACAATCCTTTTCGAATAACTACTTCCTGTTGCGTAAAAATATCCGCGGCCACAACGCGAAGGGGCACAAACAAACTATCGAAATTGTTTTTCGAAATTGCAGATGCCTGCGCCATTTTTTCGGTCAGCGCAAAATTTAAAGATACATCACTCGCGATGCTGGAATTGAATCTGAAATTTAAGGTAGAATCTAACGCGAGGTTAAGTTTTAAAAACTGTGGGGTCTCATCACTTTGATGATAGTAGTAATTGTATCCGGTTTCAGGAAGGCCATTTATCCAGCGAAGAAAATCGGCTGAGAGGACCATTTGTTCAATCTGGTCGGGACTCATGCCAGAAGCATAACATCCCCCGATAATTCCGCCCATGGAGGTTCCTACTATATAATCAATGGGAATTCCATTCTCCTCCAGCGCTTTCAATAACGCCGATGTGGGCGAGACCTTTTGCACCACCTCCGCTTAAAACCAACCCAACTTTTTGTGCTTGGACTAGCGTGAATGCGAATAAAAAAAATATGAGAAAATTAAACCTCATCAATAAAAAACAAAGATCACTAATCTCTAACAAAAAAAGTGAAAGAAAATTACATGATCTTTATCGCAACATTATAATGACGCGATTGGATCCGCTTGGATCGGGAATGGAATAACTTCCAACTTTTTAGTCAGCTCCGTTTTTACACTTTCAAAAGATTCCAGATACTCCTTCTTTAACGGGCTGAGACGGAGGTAGTTCTACTTTTAATGCATCAACCTGAACTCCGTTCCTCCAGAAGCGATAGCACAGATGCGGACCTGTTGCCAATCCAGTACTTCCTACATATCCAATGGTTTGTCCCTGACGGACGCTTGTGCCGGCACGCACCCCGCTCGCAATTCCCGACATGTGCAGGTACTGGGTGGTATAGGTCGCCATTGTGTCTTATTTTTACGTAGTTACCGTTGTTCGATTTGTATTGAGCTTCCTCCACAAGACCATCGCCAACGGCCCGGATTGGGGTTCCTCTTGGAGCAGCGAAATCAGTTCCAAGGTGAGCTTTCCAGCGTTTTTGAACGGGATGGAAGCGGTTCATCGTGTAGCGAGAGCTAATACGCGTAAACTCGATCGGATATTTTAATAGCGCTTTTCTCAAACTTTTCCCTTCCTCGTCAAAATAGTCGATGCCTTCGCCCTGATCGAATGGAAATGCATAGTAAGGATGGCCAAAGTGTTCAAAATAAATTCCGTTGATTTGTTTGATCCCTACTGGAACACCTTCAACCTGAGCTTCTTCATATATAAGTTTGAACTTGTCACCTTTTTGCAAACGCTGAAAATCAACCTGCCATCCAAAAACGTCTACGAATCGGTTGGTGAGTTCGTGGGAGATACCAAGTTCTTCAATCGTCTCAGAAAGGTTGGATTTGATTTCACCGGCAATGCTTTTCTCGGTTATCACAACCTCGCGCTGGCAGACGTCTACCCACAATGTATCTTCAAATCGAAAAACGATGTACTCGATAGGGTTGGGTTCATAAACAAACGCTTTGGCCGTTTTTAACGAATCCTGACCGCAGATCAGCGTATATTTTTTATCGGGGGCAATCTTTCGCACGTCAAAAACACTGCGCGAAAGTTTTGATACCTGATGGATAATATTGGCTGGCACATTGTACTCCATTAGTATGTCACCCAAAACTTCATTGCGCTTAATTTTATCTTCAATTACGGTGTAGTTATCGACGACCATTCCATAGAGGACGTTGGGTTCCTTAACCTTAAAAGGCTCGCTGGTAACAGAATCTGTTGAAACTCCAGTGATCAACGTGGGTGTTTGATAAAGTTTGTTCGTGAGTACAACGGCTACGACAAAAAATGAAACAAGTAAAAATCCAAACCAGCGTTTTTGCATACTAAAAAAATCGTTTATGCCCGAAGGCCGTTAAAAATTAATTATCCAAAGATAAGCCGTAAAAAAAACATGAGGTAAAGGCCCTCACAACGGTTGTATACCAAAAGTGTAATATTTTAAAATGAAATGCAAAAAATAACCTGCTGATTATCAATCCAAAGTCAAGGGACCCAAAAATCTTTGTTAATGTAAGCTCAAGTAGGCCATCTCAAAAGTTGAAAATGGTAACCTCAACATAAAGAAAATACCATCCATTGCTCCTTCAAACGCTATCAACCAAAGAATTAATATGCTTAACGACAATCTAGATATTTCTCGAAATTTCTGGCATACTTATGATGGCCGATCCGGGTATTTGAATTGCGCCTCTAGATTTAGATTTTGTTACCCTGTACCTAATCTTATTAAAAATCTCGTTTTACAAAACTCGGCGGCTCAACGGCCATAGAGTTCGGCATATTTCTTTTTCCCTTTGTCTAAAAAGCGAACAAAACCTTCAACGCTTTTATCGTAGCCATAAGGCCATGCAAGCACACGTTCGTCTTCCCCGACCAATACATAAAATGGCTGAGCATTGTTATTCAAGTTAGTGATCTGAAGATCAGCGTTTTGCTTGCCAATCGTTTTTTTCACCTTTTTATCATGCTTTGAAGTGTACCATTCAGTCTCTGGCAACTCTGTCTTATCGTCTACATATAGTGCGACTACAACGAAATCGTTTTGTAGCCTTTTCAAGACTTCTGGATCTGACCATACCACCGCCTCCATTTCACGACAATTTGTACAACCATGGCCGGTGAAGTCAATAAACAACGGTTTCTTTTGTTGACGAGCGCAAGCCATTGCCTGATCATAATCAAAGTATCCATTCAGTTTATGCGGGAGGTGAAGGAGGTCCGTATACTTTGGCCTATCACAGATTTCATTTGGGTTTTCATTTTTCGCCAGCGAGATCAAATCAAAATCGTGTGTATGCATTGGAGGCAGATAACCTGCCAATGTTTTGAGCGGAGCTCCCCATAAACCGGGAACCAGGTAAACAACAAATGAAAAGGTTAGTATGGAAAGGATCAACCTCGGTACTGTCACTTTATCGACAGGACTATCGTGGGGCATCCTGATCCTTCCTAACAAGTAAACCCCAAGAAAAGAAAAGATCACAATCCAGATTGCAATGTTAACATCGCGGTCCAGAATCCCCCAATGATATGTCTGATCGGCAATGCTGAGGAATTTTAAGGCGAGCGCTAACTCAAGTAAACCCAGGACGACTTTTACAGAATTCAACCATCCACCGGATTTCGGCAGACTCTTTAGCCATTCCGGAAAAATTGCAAAAAGTGTAAAAGGTATAGCAAACGCCAATGAGTATGCAAACATGCCCATGATGGGCTTTAATATTTCACCACCTGCCGCGAGCACAAGAACATTTCCCACCAATGGAAGCGTACATGAGAATGAAACGAGCACCAGCGTCGCCGACATAAAAAATATTCCCACATAACCTCCCTTCTCGGCAGCCTGGTCTGCCTTGTTGACGAGCTTGTGCGGGGCCGTGATCTCGAATAAGCCAAGAAAAGAAAGTGCAAAGATGATGAAGATGATAAAGATGAAAAGATTCGGCAGCCAGTGCGTTGCCAGGGCATTCAACCCTTCAGCGCCAAATAGCAAGGCGAAGGCGGTTCCTACGATTGTATAAATAGCAATAATCGAAATCCCAAAGACAATACCCATCCTTATTCCCTTGGCTTTACTTTGATCATCTTTCAGAAAAAATGTAACAGTCATTGGAATCATGGGAAATACGCAGGGGGTAATGAGAGAAGTAAGCCCCAGTATAAAAGCAACAATCATGTAGCCCCATAGAGACTCATTCTGACTGTCGACCTCAGAATTATCCAGGATTGATCTGTCTAAAATAGGTCCCTTGAAATCCGTTTTAATAGCATTAGCGGGAGCTTCCAACTTTACCGTATCAACTATCGGAGGTTGAACTACACCAGGATCATCTTGTTTCTTCCCTTCTTTTGGTGCTTGAATATTCTCGCTCACTTTACCCGTGACGTTAATTTTTTCATAGAGCAGGTCACCCGAAAACAAGACGCATTTCCCTTCAACTTCAGAACAGACCTGGCCCTCATACGATCCCACTAGCTTAAGATCCGGTGAGAGTATCTTTATCTTCTGCCTGAACTCGCCCGTATTGACAAATATTCTGACATCACAATTAAAAATTTTATCGTGTTTTGCCTGATCATTTACGGCAATCAGGTTGCCCACTAACGCAAAACTGGGATGTTTTTCCAAGGTAACAGCTATGGGGATTGGGCCGCAATCTTCATCGAATCCAACGGAGTAGATATACCAGTCCTTATCAACTGAGGCTTTAAAGATCAACTCAACCTCGTCACCAACTTTTAAACTTTTCGCCGGAGTTTCCGCCACCAGCCTGGCAGGCTGAAGAATTTGGGCATGCGCCAATGATGTTACAGCAAGTAAGAATAGAACGTAAGCAAATCGTATGAACATCCTGTTGAATTAGGTTGCTAAAATAACGAACTGCAACTCAAAAAAGTTGGTATCCTTTGATAAGCGGAAGATTGAGACAAATCACACATCCACCTCTATCTGCGTTTTGAGGAGATCTTCAATGGTTTCCCGCTCGCGAATCAGCTTCGCTTCTTTGTTAACCACCAATACTTCAGCAGGACGCAGTCGCGAATTATAATTGGAGGACATGGAGAAACAATATGCCCCGGCATTTTTGAACGCGAGAATATCGCCCTCCCTTACTTCATTTAGTTTCCGATCGGAACCAAAAGTGTCAGTCTCGCAAATGTATCCAACGATGGTGTAAATTTTCTGCGAGCCCGAGGGATTTGAAACGTTTACGATGTGATGATAAGCATCGTACATCATGGGGCGGATGAGGTGATTCAATCCGGAATTAACACCAACAAAAGTTACAGACGGTGTTGGCTTCACAATGTTCGTCTTGACTAAAAACGTGCCCGACTCACTGACAATAAATTTTCCAGGTTCAATCCACATTTCCAGCTTGCGTCCGTATCGCTGACAGAAATCATTAAATGCTTTTGAAAGTTTTAGGCCAAGGTCGTAGATGTTTGTCACCATGTCGCCTTCCTTATATGCTACTTTGAATCCACTGCCGAAATCAATAAAGGAGAGATTCGGAAAATCACCTGCCATCCCAAAAAGGATCTCAGCCATTTTGATGAATACTTCCGTTTCGGCAATCTCAGAACCCGTGTGAATGTGAAGTCCTTTTATCTGCACGCCATGCTTTTGAACAATTTCCATGATCTGTTGAAATTGATAGATGGAAATTCCAAACTTCGAATTGCTATGACCCGTTGAAATTTTATAATTTCCTCCGGCCATAATATGAGGATTTATGCGGATACCACAGGGATAAGAGTTTTTGTATCGTTCTCCAAACTTCTGCAACGTCGACAAATTATCAATGTTGATGGCAAGGCCCAGTTCCACGCCTTCAATTATTTCACTGAAGTCAACGCCACTGGGTGTGAACACGATTTCTGCAGGCGTGAATCCTGCCTTCATCGCTATTTGTGCTTCTCCAAGTGATACCACTTCAATGCCTGCGCCATGCTTTCGGATTAATTTTAAGATCGAAATATTGGTCAGTGCTTTTGCTGCATACTTTACCCGGATATCCACAGCCGAAAAAGCATTTCTTAACGTTTTGATTTGATGAGCAATTTTTTCTCCATCATAAATGTAAAGCGGGGTTCCAAATTGTTGTGCCAGGTCAAGTACATTTTGCCCCTGAATCGTGTAAGCTCCTTGTGATAATTCCATTTTAAAAATTAAAGCCTCAAATATACCTTTCGCATCGTTTAATTCTGACTTCTGGCTAGTTAATTCTATATTTTGGCCATGAAATTATTTTTTCGGGAATTAGGCCAAGGTAAACCGATCATTATTTTACATGGACTTTTTGGTTCGTCAGACAATTGGCTGACGCAGGCAAAATTGTTTGCTCCACTTTATAAGGTCTTCAGTGTAGACCTACGTAACCACGGCCAATCTCCCCACAGTGATGATTTTGACTATGCATCCATGGTGGGTGACTTAAATGAATTTATACAAGACCAAAAGATTAGCGATCCCGTTATTATCGGCCATTCTATGGGAGGGAAGACGGCCATGAATTTTGCATTGGCCCACCCCGACAAGATTTCAAAATTAATTGTCGTGGATATTTCTCCAAGGGAATATAACCTTGAGCATTATACCATTGTTGAGGGATTAAAAGCAATTCCCATCGACAAGCTTTCTTCGCGGAATGAAGCCGACGAAATTCTTTCTCAATCCGTTCCCGAAGCGGACGTAAGACAATTTTTATTGAAGAATCTTCAGCGTAAAAACACTGGCGGATTTTCCTGGAAAATTAATTTGCCGGTCATCGCCAATAAGCTTTCTAACGTTGGAGTTGATTTACAATTTCGGGGACAGTTTGATAAGCCTACGCTTTTTATCAGGGGCGGGAAATCAAAATACGTGCGCGATGAAGATTGGAAACGAATAACTGAAATATTTCCAGCGGCGCAACTGGAAACGATGGACACAGGCCATTGGGTGCAAGCGGAAAAACCACAGGAGTTTGCCGAACTCGTCATGCAGTGGTTATCAAAATAAAAACTAAATGCTATGGAACATAAAGCACTTCACCGGGACGGACCGACTTTTTCACGTATTATTTCAGGCGCCTGGAGGTGGAATCTGGAAGAATCAAAAATCGAACAACTGATTCACGCCTCACTTGATTCAGGCATTACAACATTCGATCACGCTGATATTTATGGTGACCATAGCAATGAAGAGATTTTTGGAAACGTGTTGAAAAAAAATCGCGGCCTCAGGAATAAAATGGAGATCGTTTCAAAATGTGGCGTAAAGTTTTCATCCGGAAGGAGACCGAAGACCTGGGTAAAACATTATGATACATCGAAGGACCATATTTTGTGGACTGCCGACAATTCATTAAAAATGTTCAACACAGATAGAATTGATCTTCTGTTGATTCATCGTCCGGATCCGCTGCTGGATCCTGAAGCTGTGGCCGAAGCTTTTAGTGTTTTGAAACAAGCTGGCAAAGTATTGCACTTCGGTGTTTCGAATTTCACGCCTACACAATTTGAGATGCTTCAATCCTATTTACCTTTTCCCTTGGTAACTAATCAGCTGGAAATCTCCGTGACCCATCATGCACCCCTTTTTGACGGAAGCCTGGACGTTCTGATGAAACATCGTGTTTGCCCTATGGCGTGGTCTCCTTTGGGCGGCGGAAATTTAATCAAAGAAGGAAGTCAGGAATTATTCAACAAAGCTTCCAAATATGGAGCAACCCAAACGCAGCTTTCGATCGCCTGGTTATTGAGGCATCCCGTCGAACATTTTTCCCGTTATCGGTACTACGAAGCCCGAAAGAATTACTGAAGCCGCAAAAGCCGCCGACATCAAACTTGATAGGCAAGACTGGTTTGAAATGTTGCTGGTGGTTCAAGGGAAGGAGATGCCTTGATTAGTTTGAAGTTCGAAGTTTGAAGTTTCGAGGTTACGCTCGAGCCTGATGCTTCGCGCTTGGCTACTCCGCAACTTCGAACGCTCGAACCTCGAACTTCAAACTTTAAACTAGAAACTCGAAACCATACCTACGACTCATTTTTGTATACTTCCTATATTAGCGCATTCATGACGAAACCTGCAGTTGAAAAAAAAACATTTGATACCACCGGACACGATGTAATTGAAATTGTCGGCGCCCGTGAACATAATCTCAAAAACATAAACGTCAGTTTCCCACGCAATAAGCTTGTCGTGATAACCGGTATCAGTGGAAGCGGGAAATCATCGCTCGCATTCGATACCATTTATGCAGAAGGGCAGCGCCGCTACATGGAGAGTTTCTCGGCCTATGCCCGCAGTTTTATGGGAAACCTGGAACGTCCGGACGTTGACAAAATTAACGGATTGAGTCCCGTGATTTCTATTGAGCAAAAAACTACGTCCCGAAATCCGCGCTCAACGGTTGGTACGGTCACAGAAATTTATGATTTCATGCGTCTGCTGTTCGCGAGGGCTGGCGAAGCATTTTCTTATCTAACTGGCGAAAAAATGGTTCGCCAATCCGAAGATCAAATTTTGGATACCCTTCTGCAAAATTTTAAAAATAAAAAGCTATATCTGCTGGCCCCGATTGTGAAAGGTAGAAAAGGGCACTATCGCGAATTATTTCAGCAGATTCGTAAGTCGGGATATACGAAGGTTAGAATCGACGGAGAGGTTCACGACATCACGGCAAAAATGCAGGTGGATCGTTACAAAATTCATGATATCGAAATTGTAATGGATAGGATTATTACCGATGTGAAAGATCGCGCGCGCATTGGCCAATCTATTAACAAATCGCTGAAAGAAGGGAAAGGTGTAATGATGGTGATGGAGGAAAACGGCAAGGTTCATCACTTCTCAAAATTTCTTATGGATCCGAAAACAGGTCTGGCCTATGATGAACCCGCTCCCAATACATTTTCATTTAACTCACCGTACGGAGCTTGTCCAATCTGTAATGGCTTAGGACAAATCGAAGAGATTACGAAAGAATCTGTTATACCAGATACCTCGATAAGCATTAGCAGAGGAGGCATCTTGCCTTTAGGAGAGTATCGAGATATCTGGATCTTCAAAAAAATTGAGGCAATTCTCAAGCGATATAAGCTTACGTTAAGCTCGCCGATCAAAGATATTCCAAAAGATGTCATCAATATTTTATTGTATGGTGATGACGAGCCAGTGGCAGTAGCGTCCGTAAAATATCCTGGTACGGAATGGAACACAAAGTTCGAAGGCATCATTAGTTTTTTGGAAAAGCAAAAAGAAGAAGGATCGGAAGCCATAAAAAAATGGGTAGATGATTTTACCGTTTCTAAAACTTGTCCGGAGTGCAATGGAGCACGATTAAAAAAAGAATCGCTGCATTTTAAATTGGACAACGCGAACATAGCGGAGCTGGCCCAGCTAGACATCAACGCCTTGAAAAAATGGTTCGATGGATTGGAAGATCGCCTCAACGAAAAACAACGTATCATCGCTACTGAAGTATTAAAAGAAATCCGTAAACGCATTGGGTTTTTATTGGATGTTGGATTGGACTATTTGAATCTCAACCGTCCGATCAGAACTTTAAGCGGTGGTGAATCGCAGCGGATCCGGCTTGCAACACAAATAGGAACTCAACTTGTGGGCGTGTTGTATATTCTTGATGAACCGAGCATAGGACTTCATGCCCGCGATAATGTAAAACTTATTAAAGCTTTAAAGGATTTGCGTGACATCGGCAATTCAGTGATAGTCGTCGAACATGACAAAGAAATGATGCTCGAGTCCGACTACATTCTGGATATTGGGCCAGGTGCAGGACGTCATGGTGGTCACGTGGTGGCTGAGGGTGATCCATCAACCTTTTTGAAAGGGAGCAGTACGACATCAAAGTATCTGAGTGGGAAGATCAGCATTCCATTTTCCAAAGAACGACGCAAGGGAAATGGTGAGAGTATTTCGTTAACTAACGCTTCGGGCAACAATCTAAAAAATGTTGATTTACAAATTCCATTGGGAACACTTACTTGTATTACCGGCGTCTCCGGCAGTGGTAAGTCAACGTTAATTCACGATACCTTATTTCCGATTCTGAATAAACATTTTTACAATTCAAGAACTGAACCCCTTGCGCACAAAAAGGTCACGGGTCTTCAGCATATTGATAAGGTTATTGAAGTGGATCAATCCCCGATCGGAAGAACGCCGCGTTCAAATCCGGCGACATACACCGGCGCATTTTCAGATATACGGGATCTGTTCGCACAACTTCCTGAATCGAAAATACGCGGGTATAAAACCGGACGATTTTCTTTCAACGTAAAGGGTGGACGATGTGAGACTTGCGAAGGGGCAGGACTCCGATTAATTGAAATGGAATTTCTTCCCGACGTTTATATTCCCTGCGAGACCTGTAAAGGAAAGCGATATAATCGGGAAACGCTGGAAGTACGATTCAAAGGAAAATCCATTAGCGATGTTTTGGATATGACCGTTGAAGAAGCTGTTTCTTTTTTTGAAAACCAACCCCGCATTCTCAGGAAAATCCAGACGCTTTCTGAAGTCGGGCTAGGATACATTTCGCTCGGTCAGCATGCTACTACGTTGTCCGGAGGCGAAGCCCAACGGGTCAAGCTTGCCACGGAACTCTCGAAGCGCGATACAGGCAAAACTTTTTATATTTTAGATGAACCAACTACGGGACTGCACTTTCAGGATATCGCCCACCTCCTCGATGTCTTGCAAAAGCTCGTAAACAAGAGTAATACGGTCCTTGTGATCGAGCATAACCTCGATATTATCAAGTCCTCTGATTACATCATTGATCTTGGACCAGAAGGCGGTGAAAAAGGCGGAAGAATTATTGCAAAAGGAACTCCCGAAGAGGTATCAAAGAATCCAGCAAGCTATACTGGGATGTTTTTGAAAAGCGAATTGAATTAGTCGTTAGTCGTCAGACCACTTGAAGTGGTCCGACGACTGGACGACGTTAGATTATTTTGTTTTATTTTTTACTTTTTACATTTTTACCAGAATAGCAAAACAGCCCATCATCAATATTTATGGATTCACGTATTCGCCAGTATTTATTTGGCCTCGTATTTTTTGGATTTGGTGTTTACGAATTCAAGAAAAATGATCCTTTAGAAGCTTCAGTTTACCTTCTTGCTGGGCTGGCTTTTATATTTAATAATCTTGTTTCGGAGCCAAAGCTGTTTGCCCATAAAAAATTGCTGGTCATCATTACCTGGATTCTCATTATTGCAGCTTCCATCGTATTTCTATACGTTTTACAGTTCAAGTTCTTATAACCGTATACATAAAATCAGCCGGTATCGTCGATGATTTGCGTAATTTTGTGGCCATCTACAAATGGTTAATAAACACAGAATATACTGGTCATTGCAGGTTGGAGGGTGGTTGTTGTATGCTGTCGCTCAGATCTTGTGGAGCTTTGTGGCTTTGGGCAGTGTGACCCCCAGACGTGTAATTTTTTTCCTCTTGGAAGCGCTGCTCTGCCTGGTGATCACCAACTGGTTCCGTATCCTTTTGAATCGCTATAAGTGGCTTTACATGCCTATGCATAAATTAATCCCCAGAGTTTTTGTTTTCCGTTTTTGTGATGGGGCTTTTGATCTACTTCCTGAGATTACCAGTAACATTCGTCCTGGGTAAATTATTTGATCCTGATACGACCATAAATCTCACGCAGGCACTAACCATTAACCAGATTTTAGGCTTTTCGCTCTCTTATGCTTTTTTGTTTTTTTTATGGACCGTCTTTTATTTCATCTATCACTATTTTGAACGGTATAACACCTCGTTAAAATACGACGCATCCATGATTGAGATTGAGTTGAACAATCTGAAATCACAACTCAATCCGCATTTTATTTTTAACGCATTGAATAGCATTCGCGCACTCGTAGATGAAAATCCATCAAAATCCAAACAAGCCATCAACCAGTTATCCAATATTTTAAGAAACTCCCTGGCATCGGATAAAAAAGGATTGACCAAATTTGAAGATGAGCTTAAGATTGTAAAGGACTATCTGGGACTTGAGAGTATTCGTTTTGAAGAGCGATTAAAAACAGAGTTTGATATTCATCCCGATTCACAAAAATTTCTAGTTCCTCCCCTGATGATTCAAACCCTGGTTGAAAATGGAATTAAACACGGAATTTCAAAGCTTACCCCGGGTGGTGTTATTCAGCTGAAAACTTTCGTCGATAACAATCACCTGAGAATCCACATCAGAAACAGCGGCCACTTGCTGAACGGGACTAAACGAAGCAAAGGTGGATTGGGTCTAAAAAATACCGTTCAGCGCCTGAAGCTTCTCTATGGCGAGGAGGCTTCTTTTCGGATTGTAAATGAAAACGATAATTTTGTATTAACTGAAATAGTAATTCCCCAAAGCAACACACATGAGAGCATTAATCGTAGATGACGAGCGCCTGGCTCGTAAAGAGTTGATGAAGTTACTGGAAGACCATCCCATGATAGAAGTGGTAGGCGAAGCCATGAATGCCGAAGAAGCCACGCAAATGGTCAATGAACTAAATCCCGATCTTCTTTTTCTGGATATCCAAATGCCAGGGAAAACTGGTTTTCAGTTGTTGGAAGAACTGGATTCCGTTCCTTTAGTAGTATTCACCACTGCCTACGATGAATTTGCGCTCAAGGCATTCGAAGTAAATGCACTCGATTATCTTTTAAAACCTATTCAGCCGGAACGTCTCTCCGAAGCTATCTCAAAGCTTGCGGACAAGGAGCGGGCAAAAAATGCAGCGATCCGCGGTCCCGAAAAGAAACTTGGATTACACGATCAGGTTTTCGTAAAGGATGGTGATCGTTGTTGGTTTGTAAGCCTGAACAACGTTCGTCTATTTGAATCAGATGGCAACTATATCAAAGTTTATTTTGATAATAACCGTCCAATGATACACAAATCCTTAAATGCGTTGGATGAAAAACTGGATGAGCGTGCATTCTTCCGGGCAAGCAGAAAGCATATCGTAAACTTGAGTTGGGTGGAAGGAATTGAGCCATGGTTTAACGGGGGCTTGATGGTAAAACTTCGTGGGGGTGATAAAGTAGAAGTGAGCAGGAGGCAAGCGGCGAAGTTTAAGGATATGATGAGCTTGTAAAAATCTCTGCCAACGCTATAGCAAACAAAATGCCTCCCGGCTTATTCCACACATTAACTAAAAAATACTGTGGAAACTGTGGAAGATTTTTCACACCGAAAATTATCTTTTAAGATAATGTTTGGCGATTGAATGATAAATGATTTTTTCAAAGTATCATTGCAGCTTATGGTTGTTTTGATGCTCAAATGACTAAGGATAGGAAGGATATTTCAATCTCAGAATTGAAAAGATTGCTTTACGAATTACATGATAAGCAATCCTATACCTGTATCAGATTCAGACTTCTCGGAGAAATGTGGCAGAAGAATTTTATGCGCATTTTCAGTATCAGTGACGATGCTGTGATTTTCTCAGATGAAACATCGGGAAGATTATTAAAAATATCCGATCTTATGACCATCATGCAATTTGAACTCGATCATAATTTTCAACAGTTCATTGCTTATTTTCATTATGATGTAAGCATGGTGGATGCGGTGTAAGTCAATTCGAGCGTGCGTTAACCTATTTTTTCTTTTTTTCGTGAAAAGCCCCTTTAAAGTCAGGATCTTCTTTTTTCTTCTGCCAGTCAATGTCCAGGGCCATCGCCTGCGCTTCTTCATAAGGAGTCTTAGTGATCTCTACTTCACTTGGCAGTTTTTTCACAGGAATTTTTTCACGTATTAGCTTTTCAATTTTTTCGATGTGATAAGCTTCTGCCCTGGTGCAAAAGTGATGGCTTTGCCTTCCTGAAACGCGCGACCCGTCCGGCCAATTCGATGAACATAATCTTCATGAAAAGCGGGGACATCAAAATTGATCACATGCGAAACTTTTATAACGTCTATGCCACGCGCCGTTACATCCGTTGAAACCAAAATGCGAAGCTGTCCTTCTTTAAATTCATTTACGGCATTGATCCTGCTGTTCTGCCCTTTATTGGAATGAATGACTTTTACAGGGCCCAATCCTTTTCGTTCAATAAAATTGAAAACATTATCGGCAGACTCCTTTGTGCGCGTGAAGATCATGACCCGGTTAAATTCTTCCTTATTTTGAAGCAGATGTTCCAGAAAATTGATTTTCGTTTTGATGTTCGGTATGTGATATAACTCCTGTTCAACCTGTTTCGCCGCAGTTGCCTGTGGCGTGACTTCAATTTTTATTGGGAACTCCAAAAACTCAGCGGAAAGTTCTTCAATCCGCTCCGAGAAGGTAGCAGAGAACAATAGGTTTTGACGCTTGCGCGGAAGTACTTCTAAAATTTTCCTCAACTGCCCCATGAATCCCATATCCATCATGCGGTCGGCCTCATCAAGGACCAATATTTTAATTTGCTTGGTCGGCAAGTCTCCACGTAGGTATAGCTCCGTAAAACGACCGGGAGTAGCAATTAAAATGTCCACTCCTTGTTGTATCATTTCAATTTGAGTTTTAGGACCGATACCCCCATAGATCGGAAGAATTCTCAGATCAGTATAAGCCGCCAATTGCTGGGCATGTTCGGCGATTTGAATGGTCAGCTCTTTGGTTGGGGCTAGTATCAATGCGCGAGGCTCGCTTCCCTGCGCATACTTGATCTTCATGAGCAGCGGCAACAGGTAGGCCGCGGTTTTGCCGGTTCCTGTCTGGGCAATCCCGATGATTTCTTGTCCGCCGAGAATAAGGGGAATAGATTTTTGTTGTATTTCCGTAGGGCTGGAAAAACCAAGGTCAGCAACAGCGTTTAAAAGCTGTTTATTGAGATTAAAACTTTCAAAAGATGTGATGACTGACACGTTAGATATTAATTTTACCCGATGGAAACTAAGCTGATAGTCAATGCAAATATAGTCAATGAAGGTAAGGTCTTTGCGGGTGATGTCCTTATTAAAGGAAAACATATCGAGGCGATCGGAAAAGATCTTTCATCCCGCGCTGCCGACCGTATTATCGATGCAAAAGGACAATATCTATTTCCCGGTGTGATCGATGATCAGGTACATTTTCGGGAACCGGGACTCACCCACAAAGGGAATATTTACTCCGAATCAAGGGCAGCGGTAGCAGGCGGCGTTACCAGTTTTATGGAGATGCCAAATACAAACCCGCCTACTTTTACGCAGGAACTGCTGGAACAGAAATATCAGATTGCTGCTCAATCTTCGCTGGCAAATTATTCTTTCTTCATCGGCGCATCCAACGATAATCTGGACGAGGTGATGAAAACTGATATTACTAAAGTATGCGGATTTAAAATTTTCATGGGATCGTCAACGGGGAATCTATTGGTCGATAATCCAAAAACGTTAGAAGGTTTTTTTTCCCGGTTTCCATCCCTCATTGCAGCACACTGTGAAGACGAATCAACCATCCGAAAAAATTCCGCAGCATTTAAAGAAAAATATGGAGACGACGTTCCCATAGAATGCCATCCGCTTATACGAAGCGAGGCCGCTTGCTATAAGTCTTCGTCGTTTGCTATAGGCCTTGCAAAAAAAAATGGTACCCGGTTTCACGTGCTGCATATATCGACAGCAAAAGAAACTTCGCTCTTCGACAACTCAATACCGCTGGAGAAAAAGAAAATTACTGCTGAAGCATGCATCCATCATTTATGGTTCAATGATTCCGACTACAAAAGACTTGGCACGTTGATCAAATGGAACCCTGCTATCAAAACGACTCAAGATCAGCAAGAAATTTTCCGTGCCCTGCTGGATGATCGCATCGACATTATTGCAACCGATCATGCCCCACATACCTGGGAAGAAAAACAGAACAAATATTTTAATGCTCCTTCAGGCGGACCTTTGATTCAACACAGCCTCGTTGCCATGCTCGAATTTTATCATCAAGGAAAAATTACGCTTGGAAAAAATCGCTCAGAAAATGAGTCATAATCCTGCAATAGTTTTTCAAATACAAGACAGGGGATTTATTCGCGAAGGATACTTTGCCGACCTGGTTCTGGTAAATCTAAATGATCCCTGGAAAGTAGAGAAGGAAAATATTGTGGCGAAGTGTGGATGGTCGCCTTTTCAAAATGACTCTTTCCAATCCAGGGTGAAAAAGACCATTCGTTTCGGGAAATTTAGCTTACGAGGAAGGAAAATTTGATGAAAATCAAAGAGGCGAACGACTTTTTCAACCGAAGGGCTTAGGATTTTATGTCCAATTGAACCGTATCCAAAAATCCGCGTTAATCGTTTTTGTTAATTCATGGTGGCTATATACCTTTGCCTCCCCACATGGTGGATGTAGTTCAGTTGGTTAGAACATCAGATTGTGATTCTGAGGGTCGTGGGTTCGAGCCCCATCATTCACCCAAAAAGGCCCCAAGGGGCTTTTTATTTTTCAATAAGTGTATTCCCCCGCCTAAATCAGCTATTTTTAACGCTCTTTTCAAGGCGCTGATGGATCCACAGGGGAGAATTGAAACAGAAGCCAGGTAAGCCTGGAATCTGTGCGCACCGATTTATTTGAGCAACACACAATTTGCCGTATTGAAATTCTTCCAGCGATCATCATTTCATGGATGGCGATGGCCGCCGACGTTCAAAATCCCTGGCTCTACAGAAACGTCGAATGGAAAACTGATTAACCATGCCTAAAAATTGGGAGCAACAACAGAAAAAATCATGCGTTTATGTCTTAAGGTGCCTCAAGTTCCGCCGGGCGACGATACTACGTCCAAATTGACAAAATAAGCAAGGCGACAAACAAGCAGCACGATGAATTTCTTTAACGAAAAACTTGGCCAGAGTCAACATTGTGATCAAAGTATTTTTAGTTTATGTTTAGTATATGATCGCATGGAAGGAATTTAAGAATTTGTCATTAGCAGGAGAAGGTCACAACTTTGTATGAGAAAGGTACGTTTGTAATGGCCATTCGTTATTATGGCTACAAAGTAAACCTGTATTTGCTGGGTAATTATTATCTTGAAGTTTTCATTAATCACAAACATACCTCCATTGAAAAGATCGTTCCGTTGGATACGATGCATTCACGCATGAAGTTTTATTCCGATCAGATTAAGTTACCAGAGGATACCTTTAATTTAGGATAGCCACGGCGTTGCATGCGTCAGTGTGAGACATTGCTCATCTTCTACT
>CAWJXE010000017.1:0-140551 GCA_963846745.1 uncultured Bacteroidota bacterium
TCAATCTTTGCGCACTTTGCGTGAAACGAAATATTGCAGAAACTTTCTTGTGTTACCCAATCTAAAATCGTCAATCTAAAATCTAAAATCTCAATGTCAAATTCCTACGGCACGCTCTTTAAAATAACAACTTTTGGTGAATCGCACGGGCCCGCTATTGGTGTCACCATCGATGGTTGTCCTGCTGGACTAGAGATTGATGAGGCATTTATCCAATCCGAACTAAATCGCCGCAAGCCTGGCCAAAGCAAAATAACAACGCAACGTAAGGAAGATGATACTTTCAAAATTCTTTCGGGTGTTTTTGACGGCAAGTCTACCGGTACGCCTATTGCTCTTGTGATTGAAAACCAGGATCAACGAAGCAAAGATTACGGGCATATTGCTGAGACCTTCCGTCCATCTCATGCCGACTACACTTATGAAGCTAAATATGGTAATCGTGACTATCGGGGTGGCGGCAGAAGTTCGGCCAGGGAAACCGCTGCTCGGGTTGCGGCTGGTGCAATTGCCAAACTTCTCTTAAGAAAAAGTAATATTGAAATTTACGCTTTCGTTTCCAAAGTCGGAGAAATTGAAGCGCCGCATTATACTGCATTAGATCTCTCAAAAACTGAGGATAATATTGTGCGCTGTCCCGATCCAGCAACAGCGACAAAAATGATTGAACTTATTGATCAGGTGAGACTTGATCGCGACACCATTGGTGGCATTGTAACCTGCGTGATCAAAAACACTCCAGTAGGTTTGGGAGAACCCGTTTTCGATAAATTACATGCAGAGTTGGGAAAAGCAATGTTGAGCATTAACGCCGTTAAGGGTTTTGAATATGGAAGTGGATTTGATGGGGTGAAACTTCGTGGCTCAAAACACAATGATGAATTTTACAACGAAGGCGGCAGAATTCGGACGCGGACCAATTTTTCAGGCGGCATACAAGGAGGGATTTCCAATGGGGAAGACATTTATTTTAACGTAGCGTTCAAGCCCGTTGCTACGATCATGCAAGATCAAATCAGTGTTGATAAACAGGGCAATGAGACGACAGTAAGTGGCAAAGGAAGACATGACCCTTGCGTATTGCCCCGTGCGGTACCAATTGTTGAATCTATGGCTGCATTGGTGTTAGCAGACTTTTTGCTGAGAAGCAAAGTATCGAAATTGTAATTTTCAAAAAGCCTCTGCGATGTCGAGGTAGAATCCGCGCTGACCTTTTTTTCCAAAGCCCTGGTCCACGCGGACATTCAGTTTATCCTTTTTATTCATCATGATACGCAATCCCAGCCCCAGGTTGGGTTTGATTGCGTGATCAAAAAATGTATACCATTTTTCTGGGGTCAAGGCTCCGCCTGCCCACACCGTAAAACCTAATCTCCACCAAATGTGTGCACGATACTCTACCTGCAGCGCGTAAAGATTCTTATAGCGGTAGAAGCCGGTATAATATCCCCGCATAGTATTCGATCCGCCAATGTCAGCGAGGTCTTTGAAGGGTACATCACCGGTATTGATGTTGGCTATGAATTGAAAGGCAAGCGCATCGATATCACTAAGCCATGTTGTTGGAAAATATTTTCGGATATCCAGTTTTAATGAATTGAATTGATAACTTTTCCCGTTCCAGGAAGGCTGTATGAAGTATAATGCTTCTACATAAAATCCTTTTCTTGGATAAACAAAATTGTCGCGCGTTTCAAAAGTCAGGGCAGGAGCGAGTCCCAGCAACCAGTACCCTTCATGGCCGAGCGGCTCATCTTCATAAAAATTCCCATTTGGTCCGGCATCAACGTCACTAATGTTATTGTAGCGGGTGGCAAAGCCTGCGAAGAGATGTCGCTTTATTTTCCAGTAAAATCGAAGATCAAAAGCTATGCGGTTATATTCGATTGTATCTTTTTTTGATTCGGGATCTTCCGTTTCTATACCGTAATAATACTCGGGAAAAAAGGTGTAGTTGAATTTGCCATGAAAGATGAATTTATTTTTTGGCGCATACACACGCGTCGAGGTACCCCAGTCATATTGCTTGTTGATGGTATACAGAAAATAAGTCTGCGCATACGAACTTTTGGTGATAGAGTCGGGAGCTTTGATTGTCTCGAAGCTCGCGGCCACCAACGCGCCAAAACCCAAACGGGTCTCGGGGGAATAATAAACAACGGGAAGCGGTGTTATTCGAAGTCGCTTGGTGTGCGTGGTGGAATCTTGCTGCGCGCTTGCCGTGCAGTGCAGCATAACGAAAACATAGAAAAAGTATTTCGTTAAACGCACCATGGGGAAAGCCTCTACGGAAATAGTTACAGTTATAGTCTAGACGATTTATCCAGTGCACAAATGAATGGGCACCGATAACTGGTTAATCAAAATTCAATTCGCCTTCAGGCTCTTTATACTCCCCTTCCCATTTGGCAATGATAATGGTGGCAAGACAGTTGCCAATAACGTTAACAGAAGTTCGCGCCATATCCATCAATTCATCAATGCCAAGAATCGCCATGATAGGCCATAGCGGTAGTCCAAAAGATGCTGCCGTGCCTAATAAAATAACCAGCGTAGCGCGCGGTACACCAGCAACTCCTTTGCTGGTGAGCATTAATGTAAAGACCATTAATATCTGATCGCCTACCGATAAATCAATGTTTGCCGCTTGCGCCACAAAAACGGAAGCCAACGATAGGTACAAAGTGCTTCCATCCAGGTTGAACGTGTATCCCGTGGGAAGAACAAAGGAAACAATTTTTCGAGGCACACCCAGTTTTTCCATGTTTTCCATTGCTTTAGGAAGAGCTGACTCAGAACTCGTTGTCGCAAAAGCAATGGATACAGGTTCGGAAATAGCGCGAAAAAATTTTCGGATCGGTACTCCGACCAATAGGGCTACCGGTAACAACACGCCGAATAGAAACACAAGCAAGGCGCCATATAAAGTAAATAGCAGTTTCAGCAGCGAGGTGAGAATATCAATTCCCAAGTGGCCTACCGTTACGGCGATTGCTGCACCGACGCCAAATGGCGCAAAGTGCATGATGATGTTGGTAAACTTAAACATGGTCTCCGCGAGACTCTCCGTGAAATCCAAAATTGGTTTTTTCTTTTGTTCGGATAACAAGGCAAGGGAAATTCCAAAGATCACGCTGAATATTACAATGGGTAACACATCGCCATGGTAGATGGATTTTATGAAATTTTCGGGAAAGACATGGAGCACTACATCTTGCCAGCCTTGAGCCTTGGCTTCAGGCAATTCCTGATTGAAACCTTCTGGTAACACAATCCCTGCGCCTGCCTTGGTGATGTTTATGGCCACGATGCCGATCAAAAGCGCCAACGTCGTAACAACCTCAAAATAAAGTATGGATTTCCATCCCATCCGACCCACTTGCTTCAGATTTGAATGGCCTGCTATCCCTACTACTAGCGTTGCAAAAAGAATTGGGGCTATGATTGTCTTAATAAGTCTAAGGAAAATTTTGCTCAAGACGGCAAGATTTTGGGCAAACAGAGGGAAGTTCAAACCTATCTCGGTACCAACAATCATGCTGACAAGAATCCACGTAGTCAGGGATTTTTTATTGAAAGCAAACAGGATAACAAAAACCCAGGTGATCCAACGACTGGCCACCAATGCAAGGTGAGGAACCTCAACACCAGTATAATAGTGAATAAAATGAAGGACTGTCGCAATCGATAGAAGGACGAAAATGATTTGAATAATCCTTTTTTGACTCAAGTTTTCAGAATTTTAATACGGGTATATTTGTCTAGCCACTCCAGGTTCATTTTTTTAAAATCGCCGGCATATTGCTCCTCATATTCGATGATCTCAACCATATCGTTATAGTTTAGTATTCATGTCAACATCGACATACGAAATTAAGAAGTGTATGGATTTCTATTTGTCTTTTTTTAGACCTTACTTTGGAAGCAATATAAAAAAAGTCCTGATTCCCGGTATTGGAATTTATGTTGCATAAACCGGTACACGAACTTAAATTCTTTAATTTTGTTCGATATTGTAAGCTAAAAGCAATCGTATATGTTACAGGCCGTTCCTAAGAATGTTCATATCTACCTGGAGTCTAACCCGAATCCTAATTCGCTCAAATTTGTCGTCAATGAGATGTTGGTACCGGAGGGATTAAGTTTTGATTTTCCAGATGTGGAAAGCACGTCGATATCACCCTTGGCAAAAGAATTGTTTTCTTTTCCTTTTGTTGATCGCGTTTTTTTTGCGGGCAATTTTGTAACGGTTACAAAAAAAGAGAGCATAGACTGGATTGAAATTCAAAACGTCCTGAAGGAGTATATTAAGAAATACCTGCTGGAAGGTAAACTTATCATTGACTTACAAGAGGAAGGAGAGTCGTTGCCCGTTGAAGAAGAAACCGACACCATCAAAAAGATTAAAACAATTTTAGAAGAATACATCCGGCCCGCTGTTGAACAAGATGGCGGTGCGATCACCTATCATTCATTTCAAGATGGTGTGGTAAAGGTAAAATTACAGGGATCTTGCAGTGGCTGTCCATCCTCAATGATTACATTGAAGGCGGGTATCGAAAATCTTTTTACCCGTATGATGCCCGGAGAGGTAACAGCCGTAGAGGCGTTAAATTAAAAGATCAAAATAAATATAAACTAAACCCGGTTCTGCCGGGTTTTTCTTTTTAGCATCGCATAGTAATCTTCGCGATTCAAAAATGATCGAACGCAGGGTATTTTGGATATGTTTGGCGATCTGCTGCCTTGTTATACAAATTTCATTCTCGCAGCAGGGCGATAGCATTGAGATCATTGAGATAGATACCACCGACAACATCATCGACAAAGTAAAGGACACCAAATTATCGAAGGAGGTTCTGAATATTGTCAGGCGAAAGCCACGAAGCTGAAAATATCATAAACATTCGAAGTGAAGAGGCCTTCCTGCCCTTTGAGGGTAAATACATCCGGCAGATCCTGATTAATCATGTTGGTTTTGAGAGAAGTCTCACCGATTCCAGCAGGAACGTTAAGAATGTTCTTGTCAGAATCGGTAATGCTTTGCACAGTAATTCAAAGGAGTGGATGATACGGGATCATGTTTTTTTTAGGGAAAAGAAACCGCTGAATCCCTACCTGCTGGCAGATAACGAACGTTATTTGCGCGATCTGAATTTTATCGTCGATGCCAGGATCTACGTTATGCCGCTGACTCAGTACGCAGGACTCGGTCGACGTGCTTGTCGTGACGCGTGACGTTTTCAGTATTGGAGGAAGTTTTAGTCCGAGAGGTGTCAACGAAACAAAGTTTAGAATTTACGACGCTAATTTCCTGGGATGGGGTCAAAGGATACAATTCAACGGACATTATGATCCGGATCGGGATCCGAACTTTGGTTATGAAGTTTACTACAACAAAAGCAGCCTGGGTGGAAGCCTTGTCAACGTTTTGGCTGGATACACGCAACTAAATACCGGAAGCAGTTATGGCAACGAATGGGAAGAAGCTTATTACTTACGCCTGGACCGACCGCTGGTATCGCCTTATTCCCGATTCGCCGGAGGCTTGGAATTGAGCAGAAATTGGTCAAAGAATTTTTATTCAGCCGCCGACTCGGTATTCAGAACGTATCGTTATAATATCCATGACATATGGCTGGGGTATAATATTGGCGCCAGGCGCAATCATAAAAACCGAAGTCGCCATTTCATCAGCGCGCGCGTTTTTGAACAAAAATTTTCAAAGAAACCGCTTCAGTCGCAGGATGCTATAAATCCCGCGTTTAATAGTCGCACATTTGTGTTAGGAGCAGTTCACATTTTTCAGACAGGAGTTTTATAAGACCCAGTATGTGTACGGGTTTGGCCGAACAGAAGACGTTCCCTATGGGCATACCATGTCTATTCTTGCAGGATGGCAGAACCTGTTGTCCCTTCAACGGGCGTACGTGGGGTTTGATGCAGAGAAATCCTTCGTCCATTCCGGCGGCAATTTTTATACGCTTTCTTTCCGGATTGGAGGCTTTCCACATAAAGGCCAGTGGGAGGATGCGGCATTACTGCTTTCCGGTGAACTTTTTAGCAGGTTGAAGCAGACGAAGAGGTTTTTGATCAGGCAATCGGTGGACTTGGATTTTGCTTACGTTTTCAATCAACGAACCAATATCCTTTTGGATCTTAATAACAGTTTTGGACTGGAGGGATTTCGGGCTGATAGCCTATTGGGTACAAAACGACTTCATGCCCGCTATGAAATTGTCCTCTATTCACCGTGGAGTATACTAGGGTTCAGGCTGGCTCCGATGATGTTTGCTGATGTAGGGATGATCGCGCCACAGAACAGAACAGTGTTTTATGATGCCCCTTTTTTTGGATTGGGAACCGGTATCAGAACCCGCAATGAAAACCTCATTTTTGGAACCATCGAGTTGAAATTTATTTACTATCCGAGGACGGTGGAGGATATGAATAGCTTTAGGGTGAGCATCACAACCAATTTGCGAGTCAAGTACAGCGGAAGTTTTGTTAAAGCGCCTTCGCTTATTGTCTACAATTAGCCCGTGGTTTCGCCACCTCGCAACAATAGTTCTTCTCAGTTATTCATTTTATTATATTTGACTATCATCCTTAAACCAATATGCGAAAGAATTTTGTGTTAGTTAGTACCATTGCGGTGCTTGTTATTTTAGTTTGGTCATACTTTTGGAATTGGGCGCTACTATTATTCCTATTGGTTGCGCCACTAATCATCTTGGGTGTAGCCGATATGATTCAAACCAAACAATCGATAAGAAGAAATTTTCCTTTGCTTGGGCGGCTGCGATACGTGTTAGAGGATTTGCGTCCCAAAATTCAGCAATATTTTATTGAAGGCGACACGGACGGCACTCCGATCAATCGCAATGATCGCTCCGTTATTTACCAACGCGCAAAAAAACAGATTGACACGACTCCCTTTGGAACGCAATTGAATGTTTATGCGGAGGGATATGAATGGATGAATCATTCTATCGTGCCCCTCGACTTCCATGCTGTCGAACATCATCCGCGCATATTGGTGGGAAACAAAGACTGCAAGCAACCTTATAAAGCCAGTGTCTTAAATATTTCCGCCATGAGTTTTGGGTCATTGAGTAGTCATGCCGTTGAGTCTTTAAATGCGGGGGCAAAGATCGGGGGATTTGCCCATAACACTGGCGAAGGTGGTTTAAGTCCCTATCACCTAAAGCATGGTGGAGACATCATCTGGCAAATTGGAACCGGATATTTTGGCGCGCGCGACGGAGACGGAAAGTTTTCACCAGAGGCATTCGAAAAAAATGCAACGCGCGGGGAAGTTAAAATGATTGAGATAAAATTATCGCAAGGCGCCAAACCTGGACACGGCGGAATTCTTCCCGCAAAGAAAAACACGCCGGAGGTAGCGGCTATACGCCTGGTCAAGGCCGGCACAACGGTATTCTCACCGCCCTTTCATAGCGCTTTTTCCACGCCCAAAGAGTTGGTGCATTTTGTTCAGAAGCTGCGTGAATTGTCAGGTGGTAAGCCCGTGGGATTTAAACTATGCATCGGTCGAAAAAGTGAATTCATTTCGATCTGTAAAGCGATGGTGGAATTGGACATTTACCCTGACTTCATCACCGTTGACGGTGGAGAGGGAGGAACGGGTGCGGCGCCCCCTGAATTCTCCAACTTTGTGGGGATGCCATTGTTGGACGGACTTGCTTTCGTTGACAATATGCTGAAGGGATTTGGAATACGACATCATATTAAGGTATGCGCTTCCGGGAAAATTTTGACTGGTTTTCAAATTGTCAGAGCTATTGCGCTGGGCGCGGATATCTGCAACAGTGCCCGTGCCATGATGATGGCGTTAGGATGCATTCAAGCCTTGGAGTGTAACAGAAATACTTGCCCTACGGGCGTCGCTACACAAGACCCTGCATTAGTTTCCGGACTCGTTATAGAAGATAAAAAAGTGCGCGTGGCCAACTATCATAAAAATACAGTCGAAAGTTTTGTCGAACTGATGGCCGCATCCGGAATTGACAGCCCTGCGAAATTGAATCGACATCAAATTAGTCGAAGGATTTTTATGAATGAGGTTAAAACGCTGGAAGAAATTTATCCTTCGATCCCCGTTAGTGCTATGTTGAGCCAACCGGTGCCAGAACGTTACAGGATGTCGTTCGAATCGGCAAGTTCGGAAAAGTTCTAGCGGTCAATTTCAAATCTGCCAAGCCCAGCAAGGAGCGGTAGATTCTATAGTCCCTTTTGTCGAACAACTTCGTAAAGCGCAATGCCTGCTGCAACGGACACGTTAAGCGAACCAATTTTTCCTTTTAACGGAATTTGGGCAAGGTCATCAGCCTGACGTAGGAGGACATCGGAGATGCCATCCTCTTCGGAACCTAAAATAATCGTAATGGGCCCTGTAAGATTGAGTTGGTAGATACTTCGTTCTGTCTTTTCTGTGCAGGCCACCACACGAATGCCATTGTCGTGAAGGAGCTGAATCGTCTTCTTTAAATCTTTCTCACGGCAAATGGGCAAATGGTTTAAAGCACCAGCTGATGTCTTCATGGCATCACTCGTGATGGGCACGCTTCCTTTGTCTGGAATGATGATTCCATCAACGCCTGCACATTCAGCCGTTCGAACAATTGCTCCAAAATTCCGAACATCGGTGACGCGGTCGAGGATGAGAAAAAATGGCTCGCGCCCTTCGTTATAGGCTCTGTAGATCAGGTCATCAACAGAAGCAAATGCTACAACCGAAAGCAGGCAAATAACGCCTTGATGATTTTTAGACGATATCCTTTTTAATTTTTCCGCCGGGACAAAGGTTATCGGAATATTATTGTTGCGGGCTACGGCGATCAATTCCTTTACCAGGTCATTGCTAAGCCCTGATTGGATCATTACTTTGTCTATCTCTTTTCCTGCGGCAATAGCTTCTATAACGGCACGCGTGCCGTAGATCATATCAATTTTTTCCATTCGAAAAGGCGCAACGCATTAAACTAGTTTGTCGATCTCCTCAGCCAGTTTCCGGTCTTTTTCTGTGACAATATCGCCGGCATCATGTGTGGAGAGTTCAAAGGTGACTTTATTCCAGGTATTCGTCCAGGTGGGGTGGTGATTCATTTTTTCAGCTATCATAGCAACCTTAGTCATAAAAGCGAAAGCCTCAGGAAAATCCTTGAACGTAAAAGTTTTCTTCAGCTTATTCTGTTCCGTTGTCCATTTCATATGCATAGTTTAAAGTTCATACTAGTTACAACTTTTTTACGCGTGCCATGTTTACTAATGCCACCACATTTTTGGACAAATCTATCTATTACAATAAGAAGGAGGGTAGTTAAAGCGCTACGATCCCTTCAATTTTAGAAGCTTGAATGTAAATGCTAAGCACGGCTTCTCCCGAAGGCATCATCATTTCAGCCGTTACACTTTTATAATTGCCTTGTCTGGAGGATTTTTCGAGGGTAGTGTGAAAAGGAAATAGTTGTTTTACCTCATCTTCTTTTCCGGCGGGAACAATAAACTTAAAAACGTACAGGGAGGGCCAGGTATAATGCTGGTCTAGCTTTTCGCGAAAAGAATTGATCCAGTTCTCGTCCATAAGTTAAAAGGCCACACCTCCCAGCATTTTGTGAGAGGTGTGGCCAAAAGCTAAATAAGCCTTAATAAAATTTGTAGCGCTCGTCTACAATATCTGCATGTTCCTTGATGGCTTCAGCAATACCCACGCTGCTGCGGTTGACATTTCCCTGATCTAATTGAGTTTTATAGACACTATAATCATTCATTGATGGAGCAATTGTTTTATTCAGTCAATTCCATGACCACTACGCCATTTTCGCCCGCAAGAGGTTTAGACTGCTTCGCGTTTTCAAGGGAAAATGCCGTACCCACGGCTATGGGATCAAATCCAACGGTAGGTAATGAATTGCTGTTCAACTTCAAATCACTGGTAGAATAGACATTGGCGTCGGAACCGTAAGCGGTTTTCATTTCATCGAGCGAGCCCTTCAATCCACTGAGTTTTTCGATGATTACTTTTCCTTTCAACTCGTTTCGAACTGCAGGAGTAATCTCGTCTTTTACCGAAGCAAGGGGTCTATATCCCTTCTCTACGGCGTCCGTCATGATAGCAACTACATTCTGGTCTTGCAAATCGAAGACCTGCGATATTTTTCCTTTGGAGGCATCCCGGAACAACCATTGCACTACGGGACGGGCTTCACCGACGGTGCCAATTCTTCGTTCGCCTGCAAGAATATTTTTTGCTTCTAATACGACAAGACCATGTTCTTTCGCCCTGGTCTCAAAATCTGTTAGATCGGAAATATCGCTGGCAAATGCTTCCGCCTTGCGGAAAGCCTCGTTAAGTGTAACATCACTTGGCGTAATTGCACGTTCGATTACAGCAATTTTATATGCCGTGTTGTTCTTTGCATTGGTTACTTCAATGATGTGATAGCCATACTCAGTTTCTACAAGATTATTAAGTAGCCCAGGTTTGGTTGCGCCGAACACAGCGGTTTCAAAAGGCTTTACCATTTGGCCACTGCTAAACCATCCTAAGTCTCCACCGCGCGAAGCTGTTCCATCAGTTCCAAATTCGCGAGCTTTTGATCCAAAATCAGCACCTCCTTTGAGGTCCTTTAAAATGTTTTGCGCCTTGTCCCTGGCTTCCTTTTTGGAAGCTTCGCTGGTGTCGTTCCATTTAATCAGGATGTGCTTTGCGCGGGCGCTGTAGACAGTATCCTTAAATATTTTTGAAATCTTGACCACTTTGTAGGTGTTTCCATCCAGGAAGGGACCAAATACTTTTCCTTCAATCACGCTATCGGGACTAATAAACAAAGGCAGCGTAGACGGAGTATATTTTGAATATGGATCTTGTCCTTCCGAATTCGCAGAAGCAAAAGTAGAATCGTCCTGTGTAGTCCGAAGTTCAGCAGCAAACCGGGTGAGTTCGTCACGCACTGCAACGCTGTCGTCGGACGATGGCTCCACAGGGATGCTGATGTATTTTATATCCCGGCTTTCTTCTGTTTTATACCGCTCAATATTTTTATTGTAATACGCCTTGAGATCGTCCTCTGTGACCTGAACAGCTGAATCACTCACGGCATAAAAGGGAACGAATAGGTATTTAGTTTCAGCCACATCGGTTTGAATATGGTATTCACGTTCGGCTTCAGCAGTAGTAATATAGTTGCTCTTGATAAGGAGATTTTCATATTTGATGCGCTCACGGCCGGGCTTCAGATCGCGTTGAAAGATTTCCCAACGAACCCTGGCATCCGAGTTTGGGGGCATTGTCTTTAATTGATTGATGTAAGTACCTAGTCTGGTGCGGTCGAATTGGCCCGTTTCTGGATTTGTAAACGCTTGCTTGATGCTCTCATCAAGATTTGTTCCTGAGATCATGTCGACCAGTTCATCATCCGTAACTTCTATGCCGACTTTGGCAAACTCGGACTGAATTGCGTGGCGCGCGATCAATAGATCCCATGCTTGTTGACGGACGGCAGGCATTTCACGCTCACCCGGTTCACGGCCCAATTGAAGCATATAGTTCGCTTCCCTTTCACGGATAACGGACTGGAATTCGTCATAAGAAACATCCCTGCCAGCAATTTCACCTACGGTATTTCGTCCCCAGTTAAGGATAGAGGAGTTACCGCTAAAAATATCACCCAAAATAAATGCTGATATCGCTACAAACACGAATACCACAACCCAGGTACCCATTTTATTGCGCAATGTTCCAATCAATGCCATAAAGTAATTTTTAAAGAGCCGCAAATTTAACCCGGATTCTTAATTAGAAAAATACCGTCCTGAAAAAGACTGTTATGGCGTGATTAAATACCCAAAATTGAAGCTTTTAGTGCGCTCAAATGGGCAAAAATGCCTTACAGCTCCTGGGTGGCAGGTTCTAAGGTAATTTTGATGGTATCAATACGGTTATTATGGGTTGCCTGAATGGAAAAAGTATAGGGTGCGATCGTGACGGTTTCGCCAGGATTCGGAAGATCTTCCGCATAAGCCAGGATTAACCCGCCCAAAGTTTCGTATTCGCCAATGGGGAGCTGCCATTTGTATTTTTCATTCAAATAGTCAATTTCCAGCCGGGCACTGAGCAGGTAGTTGAATTCATCGAGTTTTTGTTCAACTAAATTATCCTCATCATATTCATCTTCGATATCACCGAAAATTTCTTCTATCACATCTTCCCGGCTAACAATTCCGGAAGTGCCTCCGAACTCATCCATCACAACAGCGAGGCTCTTCTTTTCATTGATGAAGCGCCGCATTAGATCACTCGCCATTGAAGATTCCGGCACCGTGATAATTGAGGTCAAGATATCCTCGATTTTTTTAGGCATCGTAAAAAGTAAAGACGAATGACAATAACCAATAATATCATCCAATGCTGTTTCGATAAATGATGATTTTGGAGTGACCGCTTTCTACGAAAACCTGCTGCAGTTTTTCAATGCCTTCTTTTATGTCAATCGCCGTAATTTCATTTCGAGGGATCATGCATTCGCGGATTTTTACAGTTTTAAACTCCAAGGCATTGTAGAGTATTTTTTTATCTAATTCGAGATTGACATTTTCCTGGTTGACATTATAAATATTCTTGAAGTATTGATTCAGGTTGGTGATTCCAAAGAGCGGATGAGATTCATCGTATTGCTGGTGAAAAACATGGACCATAATAAATCGGGAAATAGCCAGAATTAGGTAGGTAAGTGGAAATAAAATGAGAAATGAAATGCCGAACACTATTGCTGTCGTTAGCAACATTCTGTTCGGATAGAAATTACCCAAAACTTTGGAAGGAAATTGAGCGGTTAGTAAAATCAAAAGTGTTGAAAAAATAATTTGAATAAAAATCGTCACAAGTGACTGATTCAATACGACTGGGAGCATACCGGCCACAATGGGCAACAACAGCTGCGCCATGAGATAGTTAAAAAAAACGAGCGCCGTACAATAGCCTACCCGTGTGGTGCCAACTAACCATGAGGGTCGCTGAAAGAAAAAAGCTAAAATTTTTGAGCTAAGACCTCCATCTTGAGCGTCGCTTTCAACCCGCGCCTTGTCAGCCATGAGATACGCCACTTCAAAGCAGGTAAAGAAAAACGAAAAAAATAGCGTAATACCAATACCAAAAAGAAAAGGAGAATCCATGTTATTTCTTCTTTCTCAAGTTATATACAAAATATAAGATGAGCGCTAGCATCAGTGCCCAGTATGCCTTTTCAAAGCCAAGTACCATCGTTTGATGGATGCCAATAATCAAAAATGCTATTGCAACAGAGAGTACAAGAACATCAGCCAATTTCATGTTCCCGTAAAAATAATGATTATTTTCTTGGGTGGTCTGAAGCAGGCGTTATTCGCTCTACTTCTATGGTTCCCTTGGGGTTGGTGATCTGATAATCACTCAGATCTTGCATCGCATCCAGGCCGGTCCCATAAATAACATCTCCCTGTACTTTAATGGTAACGAATTTGCTGGTGAAAATTTTTTTTGTTTTTGGGTTCCAGAAAAGCTCTTCCGTATTTAGCTGTTCATTCTTTTCAATATTCTTGACTTCAACTTTTCCCTGTCCCCGCCAGTGATCCTCTTGCTTAATATACTTGGCGTAGTTGGCCCGAAGCGTCGATTGAAGCCTTCCAAATTCATTGTACATTTCAATATAAACGCCTTTAGGAAATTCGCGGTCACCGTTCGCAAATTCATAAAACAGTTCGGCCGTTAATTTTGATTTGATCTGTTCGTCTTCGCTATTGTAAAGTTCTACATTCTCTACTTCGCGTAACGGTCCTGTATACTCCACCGGTTCTTTCAAATCGGTTTGCGTACAGCCGATGGCCAAAAAGCTCAGAATAATAAATGTGAATCGGATCATACTAAATGAAAAAGGCCATAGAGGAGCTATGGCCTTTAGAAAAATTTTATAGTTTGTTTTAATCTCTGGTTCTGATGGTCGTGGATTCGTTAATCCAGCACTCGACTTTTTTTTTATCGCCTGGCTGATAGTTCACCAGGAAGATATCTTCTTTAGAAGGAAATGCATCTTTTGCCTGGGCGACTTTTTTGCCATTTCCAGCACGTTGATAGTAGTCGGCTGCCAGCAAAAATACCAAACGGTCATCTGCCTGATTTACTTTTTTGCTGCATTCACTTGCACTATTGAAGTAAAGGTCACCAATTTTTTCATAAGCTTCTTTTGCTACTGTAGCATTGGCGGCTGCTGCCTGGCGATAAAGCTCACGGGCCCCAGACTTGTTACCTTTTTTGAAGTAAGGGTTCCGAGGTACACAATACTTCAGCCTTATCCTGACCATCGGTGCAAATGCCTTGCGCTTCTTTCAAAAATGATTCAGCCTTGTCCAACTCATCCTTAGACATGTAGATGATCCCAAGATTTTTAGCCAAGCCGCAATCTTTTGTTCCGTTAGGATCTTTGTGTACTGTTTCAGCAGCCTGTAGCCAAAGTGGATCATCGGTACATTTTCCTTGCAACATGAAGGAGAATATTTTTTTAGCTAAAGCGATATCGTTTGGATTCTGTTTGAATTTCGGCGCCAGGTTAGCTCTGACAAAATCGCAATCCACTTTTACCATAGTGATAAGCATGGCATCGATATCGTCTTTATACTTTTTGTATTTATCAACCGGTTTCCCTTCGCTTTGAGCCTTTTGAATTTTCGCATCGATGATGGCCATTAGTTTGTCATAACGCTCAAGAATCTGGAGATCGGTCATATTTTTAAATTTGGCAACGTTTAACCTGACAATTTGAAAGTAAGGCACCAGGGTTGCGTCCATGATGTTATTGCCGCTCCTTTTAAAAGCTTCGTCCAGCATTTTCAGTGCTTCTGCAGGCTGCTCAGCAGAGTTATATTTTAAGAATGACAACGCTTTTCTGTTAAAGACCACTGGATCATCGCCACAGTTTTTCAATCTCAAATCATAGATGATCATCAGGGAGTCAACATATACTTTTTTTCGTGCTGGAGTCTTTTCCGCGGAAGCGAGCTCGTCGTAAATATCGCTCCATTTATGTATAAGCTTGAATGGAAATTTGGCACGTTCGCCAACAGCCAGTTCAATGGAACCACAGCTTGTTTATATTGTTTGGAGTTTTTGGCATCCTCATATAATACCTTACTCTCCTCAGCCTTTGCTTTCTGAGTGGGATCCGTAGGCCATACCACCTCTTTGCATTGCGCCCAGGAAGCGGTTGAGGTAAAGAGTATTGCCAGCAGCATTACACTGGCCATAATCGAATTTTTCATAATTCTTTTCATTTCTTAATCGAACTTTCTTTTAATGAACCATTGATCGTTAAAGGTCAACCCTAAATAAATTTTAAAGTAGCTTTCTTCCAAAATATTTTCGTTTTTATTACCGCGCTTTCCCCACTTAAAGGCCAAGTCCACGCTCGAACGCCCGGCAGGTAGCGACAGGCCAAAATTAATGCCAAAATCATTAACAGGCTTATTATTCGCTAAATATGGGTAACGAGACATATTTACGCCAGCTCTAAAGGTAATACGCTTTAAATAATTTTCTACAGCATTCGGATCAACGGTATATTCGCCCCCTAAAGAAACCCTCCACGATTGCCCCAGGCCTTCGTCGTCCTTGTTAACACTTTTGAAGGAGGACCAGTCCTGGTAAAAAAATTCAGTCCCTACCATCCAATTAATTCCCTTCGAATAGGACACACCTACATTGAAAGACGCAGGCACCTCTACTTTTCCATTGATCACGGAGAGCGTATAACGCTCCACGGTATCTTCTGCCAGGGTAGTCCGAATAATTTGCCTGTTGATTTTGCCTTTTAGCTTACTGCTAAAATTGTAGACAGCTCCCACGCTAAAACGCCGGTCATTCCGACGTCCTAAAGAATCCTGGCTGTAAGAATATCCAAGACCAAAATTAAACCCGTTGACATTAGTCTTTTCTGCGATATTAATAATATAAGGTGACGCGCCGTTTTGAGTATTGTCCAGGAAATTGGAAGACACATTATCAATGGGCCCGAATAAATAAGTTGCCTTAAGACCCACACTCATAAATTTCGCCACGCGCACTCCATTGGACCAGTATAACTGCGTGAGTCCGCCTTTTCCCGTTTGAGATGCTGTTACCGTGTCAACCAGTTCGCCATTCTCATCCATGACATCTTGGGGAAATTTGAAACTAAAATTTACATTCGTATAAGGCATTAATCCTACCGCCGTGGACCATTTATTAATTTTTATGGGAAAGGCCACAGCCAAATAGTTCAGATTGCCACCTGAGTTTTTTTCATTTATGGTATCAGCCTTGGCGGTGCGGGATTCGTAAAGCATACCAACTTGAAATACGGTTAATGGATTAAAAACCAGCAAGGCAGGGTTCTGGTTATTTAAAAACCAAGTTTGTGGCTGGCTCACACCAATGCCGCCGGCTCCCTGATTATGGATTAAACTATTACCATAGGCTTCTCCAATACCGAAATCTGTAAAAGGAGATGGTGCTGCTTGTCCCCATACCTTTGCTGCAAAAAGCATAACAGCGATTCCTAAAAAACACGTTTTAACCACCGACATTATAAATCAAAATGCTGTTTAATCCGCTGAGCACTAGTTCAGGGAGCGCAAATATGGGCGCTTTCAGTTTGTTTTCAAAAAATCGCGCATCTCCGCCACATAAAATCACCTGTAAATCCTCGAATTCGCGTCGATAGCGGGTTATTATTCCATTAATTTCTTCTATCATTCCGTTGATTGCACCACTTTGAAGGCAAGTTTCCGTGGTGGTTCCAATAAGTGGGGGGTCTTCAATAATATCTGCAAGGGGTAATTTAGCGGTAAAGGCATTCATCGCCTGAAACCGCATTTTTAGTCCTGGGGATATGCCTCCTCCGTGATAATTTCCCTCTTTGTCCAAAAAATCATAGGTGACACAGGTACCCGAATCGATGACGAGGCAGTGTAAGCCCGGGAATATTTGGTGGGCGCCACATGCTCCGGCAATCCTGTCTACTCCCAGGGTCTGGGGAGTGACATACAAGTTTTTTATAGGCAAGGGTAAAGTTGGAGTCAAAACAAATTTTCTTTTTATATGGCTGACCCATCCAAGTACGGATGCGGCTTCCTGTGCTACAGAACTTAGGATGAAATTTTCTGCCGAAAAGTTTTGTAAAAAAAATTTCAATTCCCCGACGTCCGAAAAGGAGAGGTTTTGTTTTAACTCATCTTTCTCGAAGACCCCTACTTTAGCAAACGAGTTTCCGTAATCCAGAACTAAATTCATTCTGCTTATTCCTCAATAGTATTTTTTGTTTCTTTTGTAATAGCTTCGACACAATTCTTCAGGAAGCCAAAAGTATGTATTCAACGAATAAATTTAAAGTCACAAGGATTGTGAAGGTTTAATTGAATTGATTGTTCCATTCCGTTGGAATCGTTGCCGGGGAAAAATTGCCAAAGTTCTTTTGCACATGAGGAGGAAACTTTAACTCATTTTTTGTTTCATGTATACGAGACGCATTTGTGATAACGTGGTGTTAACTATTCCTGAGGGGATAGCGCCGTTGGAGCTTGTTGGATTGCAGTCGAAAATAAATTTTATTCCTTTTACCAATAAACTCCTCGTGGCTACGTGCTAATTTGAAATCGAAATGAAACTCATCCTCTCAAAATTCGAAAATACTCGCCCTGAAATTGTATTTGAATGGAAAGATCCTGAAACCGAAGCAGAAGGCTGGATCGTGATTAACTCGTTGCGCGGGGGCGCAGCGGGTGGGGCTACGCGTATGCGCAAAGGTTTAGACAAACATGAAGTCGAATCCATGGCTAAGACCATGGAAGTAAGGTTCACGGTCTCGGGGCCTTCGATTGGTGGGGCTTACTCTGGCATCAACTTTAATCCGAGCGACCCACGAAAGGCTGGTGTATTGGAACGATGGTACAGTGCGGTCACACCCTTCTTAAAGTACTACTATGGTACAGGAGGCGATGTTAACGTCGACGAGCTTGTGGAAATAATTCCAACGATAGAAAAGCTTGGCGTTTTACACTCTCAGGAAGGTGTCTTTGCAGGTCATTATAAATCTACCGAAGAACAAAAAATCAATCGCATCAACCAACTGCGCCAAGGCATGAGCAAGGTGATAGAGGATGAACGTTACACGCCCTCCCTGGAAAAAAGATATACAATCGAAAACATGTGTACCGGTTTCGGTGTGGCTCAGTCTGTAAGATCCTATTACGAGTTGTGGGGAGGAGACATAAAAAAGAAACGCGCTGTAATTCAGGGATGGGGTAACGTAGGCGCTGCCGTGGGATTCTATCTTGCACAAATGGGTGTAAAAATTGTCGGCATTGTTAGCCACGAGGGGGGATTAATTAACCAGCAAGGATTTTCTCTGGACGAAATAAAAACTTTAGTTACCAGCAGAAACGGAAATAAACTGGTGTCAAAAAATATGCTTCCGTTTTTTATGGTCAATCAGAAAATATGGGATCTTGAATTTGAAATTTTCGTGCCGGCGGCTACGTCGAGATTAATTATCAAAGATCAGATCGATCGCATGATTGCTTCGAAAATTGAAGTGTTCCCCTGCGCCGCGCACGTTCCTTTTTTTGATCCGGAAATTTTCCTGGGCCCCATAGGTCTATACGCGGATGAAAAATTTTCAGTTATTCCGGACTTTATTTCCAATTGTGGGAGGGCCAGGGCGAGTGCCTATTTTATGGAGAATCCAGTACCTGTTACTGACGAGCCTGTATTTAATGATATTGCTGAAACGATTCAGCAAGCCTTGCGCAAAACCCATGTGCTTAATCCTTATCGAACCGGAATTGCACAAGCGTCATTTGAATTAGCGCTGCAGCAGCTTGTATAAGGAGAAGATGATGGCGAATCGAAAGCTAAGCTAGTTCTTAAACTGCACTAGGAACAAATAGGCTGCCGCGCCGCCAAAATATCCCATCATGGCGACAAGACTTATTTTTCGGGTGTACCACATAAAGTCAATTTTTTCCATCCCCATGACGGCCACACCGGCGGCAGATCCGATAATTAAAATACTTCCTCCTGTTCCAGCGCAATACGCAAGATATTCCCAGATGAAATGATCCTGAGGATACACATCCATGCTGTACATTCCCATACTGGCGGCAACCAACGGAACATTATCAACCACCGCTGAGAGCAGACCAATTAAAGTAATGATAATTCGGTTATCGCCTATCGTTTGGGCTAGATACTCAGCAAAATGATGAAGTGTAAGCATGGATTCAAGTGATCCGACGGCAAGCAAAATTCCCAGGAAGAATAATACGCTGGGCACATCAATTCTCGAGAGTGCACCCGCTGCTGTATAATTCTTTTTTACGGCTTCATCAAGTTCGGGATGGATAAGTTCGGAAACCACCCAAAGGATTCCCAAACCGAAAAGCATGCCGATATAAGGGGGGAGGTGAGTAAAGGTTTTAAATATAGGTACTGATATCAATGCGCCAACACCAAGGATCAGCATCAAAAATCCCCCGCCAACTTCGGCTTTGTGCTTGACAGCGGAATCGCCTGGCTTTCCTATTTCACCTTTCAAGGTGAAACTTAAAAAAATAAGGGGGGTTAGCATGCAGATCACGCTTGGAATGAACATCCATTTCATAATGCTTAGCGTAGAAATCTGCCCACCGATCCATAGCATAGTAGTTGTTACGTCACCAATAGGAGTCCATGCGCCACCCGCGTTTGCTGCAATCACAATCATACCGGCAAAGAATAACCGCATATCTTTGTTAGGAATTAATTTACGGATCAACGACACCATAACAATAGAAGTTGTCAGGTTATCCAATACCGATGAAAGGAAGAAAGTTACCCAGCATATAATCCATAAAAGTGACTTTGCATTTTCGGTTTTAATGCGATCGGTAATAAAACGAAAACCATGGTGAGCATCCACCAATTCCACAATGGTCATTGCGCCCATGAGGAAAAATAGTATTTCAGAAATTGAAGCTAAATGATGAGAAAGCT
The DNA here is from genome assembly GCA_963846745.1 of uncultured Bacteroidota bacterium. Taxonomy (GTDB): domain Bacteria; phylum Bacteroidota; class Bacteroidia; order Cytophagales; family Cyclobacteriaceae; genus Chryseolinea. The sequence goes on from CAWJXE010000017.1 coordinate 20,063, forward strand.
CCGATCCAACAAATCGGATAAAAAGTTCGTCTTGCCCAAGCGTTGAGAATTTGTCGGCAAGATCAAGTTTTAATCCCTCTAGGAAATTGGCAAACTGCGAACTATTTAAAATTGATTCCGTAGGGGTTGAAAGTGCGAATAAGGTCCAGCAGATGACCCCTGTCAAAATAGCTGAAGCCGTCTTATTAATTTTTATAGAATGTTCCAGTGCTATGGCCAGGTAGCCAATAACAAACACAATTATTATTAGTGTTTCCATTCAGGGACGGGATCGGTTATGTTAAGATGGACAATTTTTATTTTAGAAGGAAGTTGTTTGTCATAAAATTTAAAAACTTTAATGGATGCACAGCTAGATAGGGATAAATGATCAGGTAGACAATCGCCCCGGCAAAATATCCCAATAGTCGCGAGCAAGAGAAATTTTCTTCAAATACCATATAAAGTCAATCTTTTCCATGCCCATAACTGCCACGCCAGCCGCAGAGCCAATGATGAGAATACTACCCCCGGTGCCAGCGCAATAGGCAAGGTATTCCCAGATCATGTGATCTGTGGGATAATCCGCCAGGCTATACATACCCATGCTTGCGGCGACCAACGGGCACATTATCAACGACAGCGGAAAGAATCCCAATAAGCGTAATGATGATGCGGTTATCGCCGATGGTTTCGGCAAGGTATGATGCAAACCGGTGAAGAAGTCCCATTGACTGCAGCGCTGCCACCGCCAGAAGAATACCTAAAAAGAATAACACGCTGGAAACATCTACACGTGCTAAAGCGCCGGCTGCGGTATAAGGCTTCTTCTCCGTTTCATTCAGGTGGGGATTCATCAGCTCAGAAACAATCCAAATTATTCCCAGCGCCAATAACATTCCAACGTATGGTGGCAGGTGTGTCACCGTTTTAAAAAAAGGCACTGAAATCAGACCGCCGATTCCTAAAGTGAGCATTGTTTTAGCGCCTCGTACAGTTGCGTGATCAGCATGCGAATTAATTTCATCCGGCTCGGTCCCCGCACTTGCGTGTCCCAGTTCGCCTTTCAATGTAAACTGCAAATACAACAACGGTATGACCATACACACAATGCTGGGAAGTATCAGTGTCTTAATAATATTGACTGATGGAAATCTGGCCGCCGATCCATAGCATCGTGGTTGTTACATCGCCAATAGGCGACCAGGCTCCGCCGGCATTGGCAGCGATTACAATCATACCCACAAAAAACAAACGCATATCTTTATTTGGCACTAGCTTGCGAGCAAGAGAAACCATGACGATGGCAGTGGTTAGATTATCCAGAATAGCCGACAGGAAGAAGGTGATGCTGCAAATTATCCATAATAATGTTTTTGGATTCTTCGTCTTAATGCGATCCGTAATAATTCTAAATCCCTCATAGCCATCCACCAATTCAACGATGGTCATCGCACCCAATAGGAAAAATAAAATTTCGGAAATTTCTCCAAAATGCTCTTTTAATTGATCTATAATGTGTTCGATGGGTGTTTCGGAAAACAGCGCATAAATAGTCCAACAAAGCACACCCGTTACGATTGCCGTTGCAGACTTATTTATTTTTATAGGATGTTCAAAGGCAATCAGCAAATAGCCGATGACGAAAATTATGATGACCGTTGCTTCCATATTCACAGGGGGCGTGAAGATGGAAAATTTTTAATTGTCTAAAAAGGTATTTGTAATAATCATCACAAAAACATAATGATTACTACATGAGCGGTCGCGAGGAAAATGTGCGAGGTGGTATTAAGTTATTTCAAACCAAACAATCCTTCATTTAAGGCATTTAATGCTTTTTCCTTGTATTGTTTTTCTACCAGCACGGAGACATTGTTTGTACTTCCTCCACAGGAAACCATGCGAACAGGTACATCGCTTAATGCATCGAATATTTTTTTCAATACAGCTTTTTGCTCGGTGATCTTTTGGCCTACGATACAAATAATCGTTTGATCTTTATCAACTTCAATCGTTCCGAATTTTTTCAATTCGTTTTCAATGGAAGGGAGCTGTGAAGCATTATCAATCGTTAATGAAACAGCCACCTCCGACGTGGTGATCATGTCAATAGAAGTTTTATGATTTTCAAAAACCTCAAACACTCTGCGTAAAAAACCGTAGGCCATCAGCATGCGCGATGATCTGATATTAATCGCGGTGATGCCATCTTTTGCTGCGATGGCTTTGAACGACCCTGGAGCCGCACCCTTGCTGGCGATGATTGTGCCGGGGGCTTTTTCGTCCATCGTGTTTTTCAAACGAACCGGAACATTATATTTCTGTGCGGGTACAATGGTAGAAGGATGTAAAATTTTCGCGCCGAAATAAGCAAGCTCGGAGGCTTCATCAAAAGTAAGTTCCGAGATCGGAATGGTCTTTTTAACAATGCGGGGATCGTTGTTGTGCATGCCATCGATGTCAGTCCAGATCTGGATCTCTTCGGCACGAATAGCAGCGCCTATCAAGGATGCCGTGTAGTCACTTCCGCCACGTTTCAAATTGTCGATTTCGTTCCTGTTGTTTCGGCAGATGTAACCTTGTGTAATAACAATGTCGATGTTGGTCAACGAACTCACCAATGGTTTTAATCGTTCAGAAATTTTTTCTAACTCAGGTTCATCATTTTCATCGATGGACATGAAATAAAGTGCCGGCAACAATCGCGCATTGATTCTACGCTCCTGCAGGTGCTGGTAAAATAATTCTGTTGATATCAATTCGCCCTGGGCCAGCAATTCGCGATAACTTTTATTATCGAATTGTCCAGCTGCCAACATTCTGATGAAAATAAAAAAGCGGCTGACAATCTCCTGGCCAATGGCCTGAAATGATTCGGTGCTGTAAAGCTCCTTAATAAAAGATTGGTAGTGCTTCTCAAGCGTGGTAGTTTCTTCTTCTGCCTTAGCCTTTTGACCCGCTAAAAGATTATCGCCAATCGCAACCAGCGTGTTAGTGGTGCCGGATAGAGCAGAAAGGACAACAATTTTTTTTCCTGGAGTGCCTAACACAAGTTCGGCAATTTTCTTCATGCGTTCAGGTTTCCCAACCGACGTGCCTCCAAATTTTAATACTACCATAGATAGAATTTTTAAAAAACGGGCAAATATAAGCAGTGATAAAAAATAATTGCTACCTATTTCTCTTTCTTTTTCCAGCCTCGTAATTCGTAATACTTATCGCGCGGCTCACCCGTCCAGCCATTAATACCCTTTCGGGGAAGCCAAATGGCATGGATATAGACAACAAAAAGCAGTATCGTCGCCCAGGAAACTCATAGCCCAGATCCTTCCTGCAGTTGCGGAAATCGAAGTGGTGATAAAAACAAAAAAGATCAGCTTGAGGACTTTTCGCCATTTCGGTGTTTGTTCTTCGAAGTGCCCGAAGAATATAGTGCCCACAGCCGTTAGGCTGGTTACGATGGCAACTTCCAGCCACAGTGAATCGGTATTCCACATGGTATTTGAATTAATTTTTGATGCTGACAAATATTCTTTAAAAACTACTGAAAGACCGTTATCGTGACCGTTGCGCCAATAAATTACGCAGGCGTCAGAAATGATTTATACCTTTTTACCGCTTGGGCAATGGCTTGCTGTTTCATTTTTGGCATCGGGAAAAATGGCGTTACCTCAATTTCCATCGGTTTGCGATTCAACATTTTCCATGTTCCCGAAATCACCCCGTCGACGATAAGCATGTGGCTGTAGGGCGAAACGTTGGTTACGTCTGTCGCGGTTTGCTGGATTTTTTTGAACAGCGCGCTTCGGTCTTTATAGCTGATACCATACTCGTCATAGTCGGGCATTAAAAAAGAAGTTTGACCCTTTGTTTCGTTCCTGAAAGAAGCTGGATTCAAAACATAATCCTGGTTGCCACTTCTTTCGTGTATGAAATTTTTATCCAACATGGCAATGCCCTCATTGGCTTGCTTAGACGTGAGTCCCGACCACCAGACAAAATCCTGCAGTGTTGCCGGGCCGCGACTGGTAAAATATCGTTTCGAAAGTTCTGCCAATGAATCTTCGGGATGCATTGTTTTTGTTGGGGGCACGCGCTCATCCAGCAAAGCGTAGGTAAACTGCTTGCCCATCCGGGGACCACTGCAAATGATCCCTTCCAACTCCGCCTGCATAAAGATATAGCTCAAGCCTGAGTCCATCCGCTTTTATTTTAGCGCGACTTAGCGCCTTATTGAGAGCAGTACGTGTAAGCGTTTTGCCATCCCGAAGCATTTTCACAATCTCGGCATTGGCTCGTTTAAAAACTGAACTATCCAATTCGAATTTTTTGTAATAGTATTTATTGACAGCATGAACCCGCGGTGCCGTTAACGCTAGCATCCATCGGATGTCCTGTGGTGCGACAAAATGCCAGGTTGGACGAAGTAAGTGCGTACGAAGAATTTTTCCTTCGTTAAACGACGGTGTCAATCGATCCCTCATTTTCATCTTTCAGCCTTAATCCCAATGCCCATTTCGCCATTGCAAATACCTGGGCTTGCATAGCGCCAAACCATCCTACAATCTCTTCGGGCTTTTTAAATTTGGTATCAGCAATCTGTTGATTTGAAAGACGAAATCTGATGATGTCGGTGGCATTCATTCCCTGAATTAAAGAAATTCAGATTAATAGTCGGCCGATTTTCTTGCTTTAATGCAAGCCGATGTCGCTTTAAATTTCTATAGAACTTTACACACGGAACTGTAAGGCGCTAACTTCTCATCCTCCGGATCACATTCTGTGATCAAATAATCAATGGTACTTAGTTTACACACTTGAACTTTCTGAACGGTGCCTAGTTTTTCAGAGATGCTTAATAGCGCACTTTTTTCTGCAGCATTGAGAATTGCTTTTTTTACCTGGGCTACTTCCCAATCGTAATCCGTAACCCCTGCCTCCACCGACAACCCGTTCGTACCCAGCAGACACAAGTCGACACGAAGGGTATCGATTTCCCTGGCTACGGAAGCACCTGTGCAGATATAGGAATTTCTGGAAACACGGCCACCCACAAGAATCACCTCAACTGTAGGAACGTTGTGCGGCCTCCAATGCAACGAATGGGCTAACGGTAAATATGGTTCCGCTCAGATGCTCAGGGAGAATTCTCGCCAGTTCCAGCATTACCGTACCGCCGCCGATTAGTAATGTCATCCCATCTTTAATAAGTGCAAGGGCTTTCTTTGCAATTTCTTTTTTCTCACTCCCGGCATATACTTCTTGCTGCTGAAAGGGTTGATGGAAGTTAGGTGATATTGCGCCGCCGTGCACTTTGATAACTTTCCCTTTTTTCTCCAGCTGCTTTATATCTCTCCTTACAGTATCCAGCGACACGTTGAGTTGTTGGCAAAGATCAGAAGCCACCACTTTATGATGGGCGTTGATCTGTTGGACTATTAAATTATGCCGCTCTTCCTGTAACATGCTCATAATTTTCTTTTACGGATGCATTCAATAAACCTGCGTGAGAGTGTAGGATTTTGCGCTTTTTAATAACCGAGTGACATTCCCATTTTGATAATTGAAGCAGAAGCAAAGTATTTTTGCTGTTTTATGCTAACTTATTAAATTTAGATGACAAAGTTGCAAAACTGAGCAGCAAGCCTGATGAGAATTTTGTTCCTGTTAATTTTTATTCTTTTGATTCCATTCCTGGGGGCTGGGCAATCAACGTCCAAGGCTTGGATAAGGATAAATCAGTTGGGATATTCTCAAGAAGGCATTAAAGTGGCGGTCTTCGTTTCGAAAGAAAAAAATCTCATTCCAAAGTTCGAATTGATCAATGCAAAAACTTCTAAGCCAGTGTTGACAGGGGAAGTCGGAAGGGATTTTGGTGCCTATGGCCCATTCGTTAGTTCATACAGATTGGATTTTTCAGCGTATAAAATGAGTGGGACTTACTATTTAAAAGTGGGCGACATAAAGTCGCCTGAATTTACACTCTCTGATAATCCTTACACAGGCACGGCCGATTTCGCTTTGCGATATATGCGCCAGCAACGAAGTGGATATAATCCATTTTTGAAAGATTCGTGCCACACCAAGGATGGTTACACAGTCTACGGTCCTATGCCTGATGGAACTTATGTCGATGTATCGGGCGGATGGCATGATGCAACGGACTATTTGCAATATGTCGCCACCTCCGCGAATGCCACGTATCACCTACTGGCGGCGTACCGGGATTTCCCTGAAACGTTCACAGACAAACATCAAGACAATGGACTGGAGGGAAACAATGGGATAGCCGACGTTTTGGATGAAGCCTCCTGGGGATTACAATGGTTATCGAAAATGCATCCAAGAGAGGACTGGATGTTCAACCAACTGGCAGATGATCGTGACCACATTGGTTTCCGCTTACCAACGAATGATCCGGCCGACTATGGATATGGTAAAGGCAATGGAAGGCCCGTCTATTTCGTCTCTGGACAAGTTCAGGGATTAGGGAAATATCAGAATAGAGCGACAGGAGCATCTTCCACGGCGGGGAAATTTGCCAGCGCTTTTGCGCTTGGTGCGCAGATCTTTGAAAATAGAAATCCAGCTTTCGCGAAATCGCTGCAACAAAAATCCATCTCCGCTTATAAGTTCGGATTGGCAAAACCCGGTGTTGCTCAGACAGCACCTATGAAGGCGCGATATTTTTATGAGGAGGACAATTGGGTTGATGATATGGAACTGGGCGCTGCTGCAATTTATCAGTCGATACATGAAAGAACATACCTCGAACAAGGATTGCAGTTTAGCAAACAAGAAAAAATCACACCCTGGATGGGAGCAGATACCGCCGTTCATTATCAATGGTACCCGTTTCATAATTTCGGGCACTACGAATTGGCTAAGGTGAGCGATGAAAGTAATCGGACGACGCTCATTAATTATTACAGGGATGGAATCGAGCGGGTATGGAAAAAAGCAAACCAGAATGCCTTCTATCGTGGTGTGCCGTTTATATGGTGCTCCAATAACCTGACGACTTCATTTGCCATTCAATGTTACCTCTACCGAAAACTGAGTGGTGATGAAAGCTTCCTGCCATTGGAACAAGCTTGCGTCGATTGGCTCTTTGGTTGTAACCCCTGGGGTACCAGTATGGTGTATGGACTCCCGAACAACGGCGATACGCCACTTGATCCTCATTCTTCTTTTACTGTGCTTCATAAGTTTCCATTAGACGGCGCGTTGGTTGATGGGCCCGTTTCGGGTTATATTTTCAAGAGCCTGTTGGGACTTACACTGGTAGATGCGGACGAATACGAAGAATTTCAGTCAAACTTGGCCGTCTATCATGACGATCATGGTGACTATAGTACCAATGAGCCTACTATGGATGGTACTGCATCATTAATTTATTTATTAGCAGCCAAAGAAAATGATTCCCGGGAGGTTGGAAGCGCAAAAAAGTAGTGGATGAACACGGTGCGATCATCCGGGGCGATCTATCAAAAAAACAAATTGCATTGGTATTTACAGGGGACGAATTTGCGGATGGCGGAGAAATTATAACGGATGTGTTAAATGCAAATAATGTGAAGGCGTCATTTTTCTTGACTGGGAATTTTTATAAAAATCCTGCATTCAACGCGATGATAAAACGATTGAAAAATGATGGTCATTATTTGGGAGCTCATTCGGACAAACATCTTCTGTATGCAGACTGGACTAATCGTGATAGCTTGCTCGTAACGAGAGAACAATTCAGGAAAGACCTCCGTAGAAATTATAAGCGCATGAAATCATTTGGCATAAAAAAGAACGGACGCGCCTTATTTCCTTCCTCCCTATGAGTGGTATAATAAATCCATCGCCAGATGGACCGGTGAAATGGGGCTGACGCTTGTCAATTTTTCGCCGGGGACACGTTCGGCTGCAGATTATACTTATCCGGGAATGAGCGGGTACAAAACATCCGAAGAAATTTATAACTCCATTATGAGTTACGAAAAACAAAGATGCGCAGGGACTTAATGGATTTATTTTATTGACCCATATCGGAACTGATAATAGAAGGTCGGACAAATTCTATTTAAGGCTGGATGCGCTAATTAAAGAATTAAAAGCACAAGGGATACAGCGTTGATTAAAATAGACGAGTTGTTGGAGTGAATTAATATTGATGATTTTAAACAATAGATGCTAATGGCCATACTTGGAATTGACTTGGGAGGAAGCAAAATAGCCTACAGCACTTTTTTCAGAGTCAGGTACACTCTTGACAAAGGAGTCGGTATCATTGGGAAGACGCAAGGGCTCGGAGGTGGGAGCGTTAATTGGTGAGCAGATAAAAAAGTATCAGAGTTCATCCGCCGATTAAATCAATTGGCGTTTCGGTACCTGGAATCAGTCGCCATAAAACAGGAACGGTTTGGGCACCGAACATAGAAGGATGGGAGGACTATCCATTATTAAATGAAATTAAACAGATAGCTGGCTCAATTCCTGTCAACATAGACAGTGATCGGGTATGTAGTATTCTGGGTGAACAATGGCAAGGAAATGCTAAAGATTGCAGAGATGCAATTTTTATTGCGGTGGGAACTGGAATAGGAGCGGGTATTTTGGTCGATGGAAATGTGTTGCGCGGATCCAACGATATCGCTGGAGCAATAGGCTGGATGGCGTTGACGAAACCCTTTCAAAGCAAATATATTGCCTGTGGTTGTTTCGAATTTTATGCCTCCGGACCTGGTATTCCAAAATTTACACAAGAAGTTTTGGCTTCCGATCCGACTGGATCTATTCTGAGAATTTACCCGAAAGAAAAAATCACGACGCGTCACGTATTTGATGCATTTGAGGAAGAGGATCCCCTGGCCTGCATTGTTGTCAGGGAATGCATTTCGTATTGGGGAATGGCAGCTGCCAATCTCGTGAGCATTTTCAATCCTGAAAAAATAATTTTTGGCGGCGGTGTTTTCGGACCGGCTGCAAAACTTATTAAAGACATCAAGACAGAGGCTGCAAAATGGGCGCAACCCATCAGCATGACGCAAGTTAGTTTTGAACATTCCCATGTTGGAAAGCGATGCGGCCGTTTATGGTGCAGGATTTCTGGCGCTAAAAAATAACAATCTACATTAATCAGATCCAATGTCTCACCATCGATCCGTGTTTCTTTCGGCCTACCTTGGAATGTTGCTTTTCGGCATTTCGCTGATAACACTGGGTTCGGTGGCCCCGGGTCTGAAAGAAAAATTCTCACTGGACGCTATCTCATTCGGCACACTGTTTTCAATTCTTCCCTTTGGAATTTTGTCGGGTTCATTGTTCTTCGGTCCCATTGCTGATCGATATGGGTTTAAAATAATTTTCCTGCTGGCAGGCTTGAGCACGTTCATAGGATTTGAGGGTATTGCTTATGCACATTCCCTGACAATATTAAAAGCAAGTGTATTTCTTTTTGGTTTTGGAGGCGGAATCCTCAACGGTGCCAGCAATGCAGTCGTGTCGGATATCAGCGAATCAGACAAAGGAGCAAACTTAAGTTTCCTCGGCGTCTTTTTTGCGTTGGGTGCATTGGGCATGCCTTTCATTCTCGGAATACTGGAGAAGAAATTTCCATTCGACACCATAGTCGCGGGTGTTGGGTATGTTGCTCTTCTTGGCGTCGCATTATTTTCAGCCACCAGGTTCCCCGTTGCAAAACAGGCACATGGCATTTCATTTAAAGAAGTATGGAATTTGTTAAATGATAATTTTTTGCTTCTTGTTGGCTTTTTCCTCTTATGTCAATCCAGTTTCGAGGCAATCATCAACAACTGGACGACTACTTACCTGCTCAACAAAATTTCTATTTCCATGAGTAATGCGTTGTATGCGCTGTCCCTATATGTTGTGGGCATGGCGATTACGCGGATAATCCTGGGAAAGATTTTGAAACGAGTTTCTTCCAAATCTATCTTATTAATGTCTATCGCCCTGCTGGTAATCGCCTGTGTTCTGATACAATTTGGAACTTCCTTTAGCTTATCCGCCATAGGATTGGTAATCCTGGGCGCGGGTTTGGCCGCCGGTTACCCTGTTACGCTTGGTTTCGTAGGCGATCGCTACAAAACACTTTCGGGTACTGCCTTCAGTATTGTGATCTCCATGGCTTTAGTGGGGAGTATGATAATCAACTACCTGATGGGGTTGATTGTTGAGCGGTTTGGTATTCAACATCTCACTACAATGGGATTTGTATTGACGACGGGTATGCTCTTTTTTTTACTTATGATATTCAAGAAAATAAAACTATAAACTCTTTTTATCTCTATGCTCGCTAAACAATGGCTAAACAATGCGCGTGACGTGATGTCTCGCATCGAAGAAACACAATTGGAAAAAATACAGGAGGCTGCTACAGTAATGGCAGATAGCATAGAAGCTGGCAGATGGGTTCACACTTTCGGGTGCGGACATGCCACAATTCCCGTAGAAGAGATGTATCCTCGAATAGGAGGATTCGTTGGATTTCATCCGATCGTCGAATTGCCACTTACATTTTTTACGCGCATTACCGGCGAAATGGGTGTCCATCAGTTTGTCTTTCTGGAACGCGTAGAGGGGTATGGCGTGGAAATCATGAAAGGCTACAATTTTGATGCTCGCGATACCATGTGGTTATTTTCGCATACAGGTATCAATAATGTGAATATAGACGTGGCGTTGGAAGCGAAAAAACGTGGGATGAAGGTTATCGCGTACGGTTCTGCGGCGGCAGCACAGGGAAAAATCTCGAGGCATTCTACAGGGAAAACAATTTTTGATATTGCCGACATCGTAGTGGACTCATGTGCACCTATCATCGATGCTTCTGTTGATTTAAAGAATCATCAAGACAAGGTCGGACCGGTTTCCACCATGGCGTTTGTGACCTGTGTATGGATGACGGTAACAACTGTCGCTGAGATTTTAGCCGATCGTGGGGTGAAATTATTTATACATCCTTCGCACAATGTTCCTGGCGATACCACAGCCAAACAACGGTTGGACAATGCGTTAGCGGAGTACAAAAAACGAGTCGCTGGCGTCTGACTTTATTTGCGAAAATGGATCGCCAAAAAAATATTACCGCTGGAGCCCAAATAGCCGGTTATCGCTTGATTATCCTTACGCGTTTGCAGTAAGGATTTTCAAGTTGATATTCCCTTCAAGTGGGCACTTGGTTGGTGCAGCTAAAATTAAGAAATTATGATCGCAATTAAATCCATCCGCCTCCTGCATCTCTTAAGCTACCTGCTGGTGACCTCGCAGGTGCTTTTCTATTTGTTTATTTTATGCGACGCCTTGAAGGCAGTTTCCCTGGAAAATTATTTTGAGCAAAGAAAAGTAATCGACTCATTAATGGTTAGACGATTCAGGTTTATGTACTATTCATGTCTTGCTGCTAAGTATAGCGGCCGTTATTGTATCGGCAGGACAGCCGGCTTCCCTTTTTTTCATCTCTTCTGCGTCCGCTTTAATTCTCCTGTCAGTTGACCTTGCTATTACTGTAAAGGGTAGTTTGCCATTAAATGCATTATCACATTCTTACGGCGCAAGCACTGAAAATGTAAACTGGGAGAAGGTAAGAATCCAATGGCTGGACTACATGAAATATCGCGGAATAGCTATTACCCTGGGAATGGTTGGTTTACTCTTTGGTTTGGTGTTTGAAAAAAATTAGAAAGCGATCGTTCAGTTTGTCTGATGTGTTCGGAAGTATGGTCTGCTTGTAAAAGGAGAAAACTGCCAGGGTATCGAAAGAAAAATTATGATGAGTCCAACACTGAACCAGATGGCTATTGTTTTGAATTTTGCTTTATCGGTTGATCTTCGTTTTACCAAGCCGGATCCTGTATTGATGATTGAGACCGCGATAAACATCATTGTTATATGCTCCATCCCAAAAAAACGGATATCTCGTTCGTGAATGGCAACTTTAAAGTTATCCCAAAAGTAATCGACAATGGGACTTTTAAAGTACAGCCAAAGACCAATTAGAAACTGAATGTTTGTGATGGTCAACGCAAAATTCTGGATGGAATTCTCCAGGGGAGTAAAGACTTTTTTTGTAAACCAACCGACGTAAGCACGATAGACGGCAAACAGTAAGCTTATCAATACAAGCCAACGAAATAATGAATGAGCGACTATAAGGAAATGATACATTTATCGGCGTCAACGCAATGTTGAGTTGTTTTATTTTTCGCTTAGGATAATTTCTTCTAAGAACTTCCACACATTTTAATCGGTCTAAACCAGTTTGCATGGAAGGGTGATACAACAGTCGGACTAAATCTTTGTCAATATCGGAATACTCGGTTGTTGCAGTCCAGCTGGTTTGAAAGATACTGTCGGGATATCGATTAGAATCTTTTGCAAGCCCCAATGATTGTGTTAATTCTTCTCGCAGCAAATGTTTTTCTTCAAAGCTATTAGAACGGTCCGTATCGACGTACATATAACCGCTGTAAATTTCATTGGAGACGTCAAAAGAAACATTGAATAACCCCCAGTTGCTAACAACAAGATTTGATAAAGAGGGAAATTTTTTTGCATAGTCCGCGCCGGAACCCAGAAAGATATAGAAGTTTGACTGCAGGGTGTCCGTAACAACGGATGCGCTAAAACCATCTGTGGCCAATGTATTTATCTCTCCGATAATGGTTTGCAGCTCGGTCATCAACTCCTGCTGTTTATTTCCACCCACGAAAATTTTCATGTCCGTTTTCCATTTCCGGGTAACTTCCGATGCGCTACCAAATTCGAACCCCAAGGCTATTTCATTGAAATATTCAATTACACTTTCATCATACGCGGTCAAGCCTTTTTTTTCTGGTTCACCCTCTGAACAAGCAGCTATCAAAACAACGATGAAGCAAAACCGTAGAATTTTCCGGAACATGTATCGGATGGAAACCGTGTAGCCTCAACTTAGGAAATTCTATGGATTAATGGAAGCTATAATCGGATTTCACCGCTTAAAGAGAAATCGTTTGGTATAAGGAATTCTAAGACTCATGCTAACATTTTCCATCTAACTTCGCCCCCTAAACTAATCGGCTTTCAGTTTTTTGAGTGGCCATGTGGAGTATTATGAATCGTAGAATGTGCACAAGGCACGGAAAACACGCAATGAGGCTATTCCTTGCATTGCCAATTTTGTTATGGAATTTTAGTGACGCCTTTGCTCAATCGAAGGGGCATATCAAAGGAAAAATTTTGGACTCACTGTCGTCAGCGCCGGTAGGTTTTGCCACGATCAGGGTCTTCTCCAGTGACGAAAAGAAATTGATCAATGGAGATATTTCGCATGATGCCGGCGATTTCGCCATTGAGCTACCCTATGGAAAATATTATGCGGAGATAGACTTCATGGGCTACGAATCGCGAAAAACCAAAGATATTGTTCTATCCCAGGCAAATCCGATTTACGATTTCGGGGTCATTAAACTTGTCACGTCTGTAAGCACCCTGGACGAAGTTGTGGTGCAAGCAGAAAAAAGTACGATGGAACTATCACTGGATAAAAAAGTCTTCAACGTGGGCAAGGATCTGGCCAATGCCGGTGGTACTGCCAATGACATCTTGATGAATATACCGTCCGTTTCCGTAGATCCCGAAGGGACCGTGAAGCTTCGTGGGAGTGATAATGTGAGAATATTAATTGATGGAAAGCCTTCAGGCCTGGTCAGTTTTAAAGGCGGAAGTGGGCTTCAACAGCTTCAGGCCAGTATGATCGAGCGCGTGGAGGTTATTACAAACCCATCGGCACGTTACGAAGCCGAAGGTATGGCGGGTATTATTAATATTATTTTGAAGAAGGAAAGAAACCAGGGCTTCAACGGTTCATTTGAAGTAATCACCGGGCATCCTACCAACTTAGGCGCTGCAGCAAACCTGAACTATCGTCACAAAAAGATCAATTTCTTTATCAACTACAGCATTGCTTTTCGTGAACAACCCGGAGGAGGAAGATTGTATCAGGAAGTTTACGATATGGATACCGACGGGAAACTCAATTTACAAAGGTGATACAACGTTTATTCTGAAACAGCAGACAGATGCATTGATCACTGGCTTCAACACGAATATTCGGGGAGGCCTTGATTTTTTCTTCAATGAAAAAAACATCTTGACAATGTCCTATCTCTACCGAAGAAGCAACGCTTCCCGTGTGACGGACATTTTATATGAAGATTACCTGTTTGACGATTCCAACATGACAAGCTTTACGAAGCGTAGGCAAGACGAAGATGAAATCGAACCGAACTCTGAGTATTCATTGATCTATAAAAGATCGTATGAACAAAAGGGACATGAACTAATAGCAGAGATAAAACTCCTGGATAATTGGGAAAGTTCTGATCAATGGTTTACGACAAATAAATTTGCACCTGATGGCACTCCGATAGAATCAAGATTGGAACGATCACTCAATGACGAATTTGAGAAACAGTGGTTGTTCCAGGTAGATTATATAAAGCCCATTGGCAAAGAAGGCAAAGTAGAAATGGGCGCAAGGTCAAGTTTTCGTGACATGGTAAACGATTATAGTGTTACCCGGCAAAATGAAGATGGTGAGTTTGTGCCTATAACGGATCTGAATAACATCGATTTAGATAATGTATTTGTGTACGATGAAAACATTCATGCTTTGTATGGCATCGTCGGAAATAAAAGTAAAAAATTATCTTATCAGGCGGGATTACGCGCTGAATGGACGGATGTAAAAACTACGCTTGAGGAAACGGGCGAGGAGAATCCGAGGAAATATTCCAATTTGTTTCCAAGTGCCCACTTGACGTATGATCTGCCCAAAGAGAACGCCATTCAAGTAAGCTATAGCCGGAGGGTTAGGCGTCCGTTCTACAATGACCTAAGTCCGTTTATGACTTTTTCGGATAGCCGGAATTATTTCAGCGGAAATCCTGATCTCAATCCCGAGTTCAGCAACGTGTATGAGGTCGGGCACATTAAATATTTTGAAAAAGGTTCGCTTTCTTCGTCAGTTTATTATCGCGATACAGAAGACAAGATCGACCGCATCAGGACGGTTGATGAATCAGGCCATTCTGTGACGCTTCCGCAAAATCTATTATCTGAAAAAGCGGTAGGCGTGGAATTCAGCAGTACCTATGCGCTATTTCCCTGGTGGAAATGGGATGTGAACTTTAATTTTTTCCATGCCGATATAGATGGAAGCAACATTGTTGAAACGTATAAAGCTTCAACCTATAGTTGGTTTGCCAGACAAACTTCGCGTTTTACATTGCCGAAGAATTTTGATATCCAGATTCGCGGGAACTATGAAGCACCCCAAAATACTGCGCAAGGCAAGCGCAAATCACTTTATTACGCCGACCTTTCTATGAGCAAAGATGTGATGAAGGGGAGAGGAACAATTACGCTTAATGTGCTCGATGTATTTAACACGCGTAAAATGCGTTCTATTTCTGAAGGGGCAAATTTTTATACAGAATCCAATTTCCAGCCGCGCAGAAGACAAATTAACCTCACCTTTAATTACCGCATTAAACAGGCGAAACAAGCAAGAAAGGAATTGGAAGAATAAGGAATAGTTAGAACAGATCGAAATTGAATTGATTTGAACCAATAAAAAAAGCCTGTCGAGAACAGGCTTTTTAAGTTAAGTGTTGTTCTTTTTCTAACTACCACACGCTTCGCATCCCTCAGGATTATCCAGTGAACACGTCATGTCGGCGCGTTTTTGATCATAATCGTCCGGAGCATTTTCGTATTGTATGGTTTGCTGATTTTCAGAAATACCATAGGCTACGACAGATTCTGCAACCTGTACTCCAGGAGCCTCGGTGGAATTTGCCACAGTCGCTGCTGCAGGTTGAGCCATTGCAGTTTTATCCAGCGTGAACTTGATAGCGTCAGCAGCAGCAGTAGAACGTAAATAATACATACCTGTCTTGAGTCCTTTTTTCCAGGCATAGAAATGCATGGACGTCAGCTTTCCAAAGTTCGGATTAGTCAGGTGAATATTCAGACTTTGTGATTGGCAAATGTAAGCGCCGCGATCGGCTGACATGTCAATGATAGACTTTTGCGAAATTTCCCAAACCGTTCTGTAGATGTCTTTAATATTTTGAGGAATTTCTGCAATAGGCTGAACCGAACCATTGGTGGCAATCAACTTCTGACGCATGTTTTCACTCCACAGGCCAAGATTCATCAGGTCCTTCATGAGGTGTTTGTTGGCAATGATGAATTCGCCTGAAAGCGTTCTGCGTGTATATACGTTCGAGGTATAAGGTTCGAAACATTCGTTATTACCTAAAATTTGAGAAGTAGAAGCCGTTGGCATCGGCGCGAGCAACAAGGAATTGCGTACACCAAATTGTTTTACATCGCGCTTCAATTGATCCCAGTTCCAACGACCGCTCTTAGGGGTTACATTCCACATATCAAATTGGAAAATGCCTTTTGATACAGGAGAGCCTTTGAATGTTTGATAAGGGCCGAGCACTTTGGATAACTCCATCGATGCTTCCATTGCACCGAAGTAGATGGTCTCAAAAATGTCTTCATTTAACCGGCGTGCTTCGTCGGAATCGAAAGGCATGCGCAACAAAATAAAGGCATCGGCTAAGCCCTGTACTCCAATTCCTATTGGCCGATGTTTCATATTGGAGTTACGCGCTTCCGCCACCGGATAGTAATTGACATCAATCACTTTATTTAAGTTGCGCGTAGCAACTTTAGTGATCTCATATAATTTTTGATGATCAAATTTTCCATCAACAATGAACTTCGGCAAAGCGATAGACGCCAGGTTGCAGACTGCTACTTCTTCTGGAGAAGTGTATTCAATTATTTCTGTGCACAAATTGCTTGACTTGATCGTGCCCAGATTTTTCTGATTTGATTTTCTGTTTGCAGCGTCCTTATAAAGAATGTAAGGTGTTCCTGTTTCGATCTGAGATTCCAGAATTTCAAACCAAAGATCCTGTGCCTTTATTTGCTTACGGAATTTATTCTCCCGCTCATATTTTTCGTACAGACGTTCAAATTCTTCGCCCCACACATCGGCCAGGCCAGGCGCTTCATTTGGACAAAAGAGCGACCACATCTCATTGTTTTCTACCCGCTTCATGAAAAGATCAGGTATCCACACGGCAAAGAAAAGGTCCCGTGCTCTCATTTCTTCTTTTCCATGATTCTTCTTGAGATCAAGGAAATCGAAAATATCAGCGTGCCATGGTTCAAGATAAATGGCAAAACTTCCTTTTCGTTTACCACCGCCCTGATCGACATAACGTGCCGTCATATCGAAGTTTCGCAACATCGGAACAATACCATTGGAAGTTCCACCGGTGCCTTTGATATAGGAACCCTTCGCACGAATATTATGAATGCTAAGTCCGATACCGCCTGCAGATTGCGAAATCTTTGCGCACTGCTTTAAGGTATCATAAATACCATCGATGCTATCATCCTTCATGGTGAGAAGGAAGCAAGAGGATAATTGGGGTTTAGGAGTTCCAGCGTTGAACAGTGTCGGCGTCGCGTGTGTGAACCATTTTTCTGATAACAGGTTGTACGTTTCGATCGCTGCCGGGATATCCTCACCATGTATCCCTACGGCTACGCGCATTAGTAAATGCTGCGGCCTTTCGATGACTTTGCCATCGATTTTCATCAGGTACGAACGCTCAAGGGTTTTGAAACCAAAATAATCGTAAGCAAAATCACGATCATAAATGATAGCTTCATCCAATTCCGCTGCGTGTTCTTTAATTACTTTATAGGTTTCTTTTGAAATCAGCGGAGCATTTTGTCCGTTTTTTGGATCTACATAGGTGTAGAACCGTTTCATTGTACTTGAAAACGACTTGCTCGTCACCTTATGCAAATTGGAAACGGCAATGCGCGCTGCAAGCTTCGCGAAATCGGGGTGCTTTGTCGTCAGCGTAGCGGCAATCTCAGCTGCGAGATTATCTAGCTCTTGCGTTGAAACGCCGTCATAGAGACCATTGATCACCTTCATGGCCACTTCTACAGGGTTGACGAATTTAGGATCTAATCCGTAGCAGAGTTTTTCAATTCGAGCGGTGATCTTATCAAACTTAACAGTTTCTCTGCGTCCGTCACGTTTTAATACTAACATCTTAGGAAATGGGGGTTGTGGTAAGAAAAAAGTTTAAAAAGTGATTTAATGTAATTAAAAATCTTCGTTCAGTGAAAACTTAGCGGAGGATTCTTTTTCCGTGCTTTTCATGACGCCGGCTTTTTGATATTCCGCTACACGTTTTTCGAAGAAATTCGTTTTTCCACGCAACGATATCATATCCATAAAATCAAATGGATTGGTAGCGTTGTATATTTTTTTTCCGATCAGTTCATTCAACAAACGATCAGCAACAAACTCAATGTACTGTCTCATTTGAACAGCATTCATTCCAATAAGGTTTACTGGAAGCGCATCTGTTACAAATTCCTTTTCGATTTCTACTGCGTCTGTGATTATATCAATGACGGTTTGCTCGGGTAATTTATTCACGACATGCTTGGTATAAAGATGGCAAGCAAAATCACAGTGTAAACCTTCGTCGCGTGAAATCAATTCATTGGAGAAACTCAAGCCTGGCATCAAGCCACGTTTCTTCAGCCAGAAAATAGAACAGAAAGAACCGGAAAAGAAAATTCCCTCAACCGCGGCAAAAGCAATAAGCCGTTCCTGAAAATTTCCCTGGTTGATCCAACGGAGTGCCCAGTCAGCTTTTTTCTTAACACATTCCATGGTCTCGATGGCGTGAAAGAGTTTATCCTTTTCTCTTGGATCCTTCACATACGTATCAATCAAAAGAGAATAGGTTTCGGAATGAATATTTTCAATGGTGATCTGAAAACCGTAGAAGAATTTTGCCTCGGTATACTGAACTTCCGAAATAAAATGTTCTGCCAGGTTTTCGTTTACAATACCGTCGCTCGCAGCAAAGAATGCTAATACGTGCGTGATGAAATGGCGTTCGCCATCGTTCAAACTAACCCAATCCCGTAGGTCCTGGCTTAGATCGATTTCCTCGGCTGTCCAAAAACTGGCTTCTGCCTGTTTATAAAACTTCCAAATTTCATGTTGGCGGATAGGAAAGAGCACAAAGCGGTCTTTGTTTTCCTTCAAGATGGGTTCTTCGTGTATTACCTGGCTCATTGGTAAATTGGGTTTTGAGGTTTAACCAAAAATATTAAAGGGACACCAGCCTCGGCTAGCATCCGATAATTCCTACTTAATAAAATTTTGTTTGGTGATACCGAATGAATAACCGCCCCGTATCAAGTGTACAAATGAAGTGGAATGATTCTAAAAATCAAAACTGCGTTTTTGGGCCGTATACAACGATTGTGGATAACTTGTGAATACTTTGTGGAAAGATAAGTTCCTGTAAAATAGTCGTTTAATCGGCTGAGGTTAGCGCTTTCTTTGAGATTAAATGGGTTTAAAAGATTTTTTAAATTTTTTTTCGGCCTCTAAAATGCAATTTCTTGGAAGATATTTGGATACCGGTAAATATTTCTTGATTCTTTTTTTACCTTTGCAGTCCAATTTTCAAAAGCTATGTACGCAATAGTAGAGATCGCAGGAAAACAGTTCAAAGTGGCTAAGGATCAATATATCTACGCCCCAAAATTAGAGGGTGATGCCGGAACTGCAGTAAATTTTGATAAAGTTCTCCTGGTTGACGACGGAGGCGCGATAAACATTGGAGCTCCCATGTTAACCGGTGTTTCTGTATCAGGTAAAATTTTAGAGCACGTAAAAGGCAATAAGGTTATTGTCTTTAAGAAAAAGAGAAGAAAGGGATATGTGGTAAAGAATGGCCATCGTCAGCAATTCACGAAGGTTCAAATTGAAAACATAGGATAATATCAACGAATAACGATTTCAAACCATGGCACATAAAAAAGGCGAAGGTAAAGTAAAGAACGGCCGCGAATCGGAAAGCAAACGATTAGGAATTAAAGTTTACGGAGGTCAAAAGGTAGTTGCAGGAAATATTATTGTTCGTCAACGGGGAACAAAACATCATCCTGGCAAGAATGTAGGGATCGGAAGAGATCATACGTTGTTTGCCCTGACCAACGGCGTAGTTGTTTTTAAGAAGAAAAGAGAAGAAAAATCTTATGTATCGGTTGAGCCGATTGCAGAAGCATAAAATATAATAGCTTTCGAAAAAGCCGTCTCCCCAAAAGAGCCGGCTTTTTTTATGAGAGAAAAGGGGTTCCGTAGCTGTAATTACAATTGTTCCTTTCCTAATTTTGGCCAATGCAAAATAAGCTCATCATTCAGGCTGCTAAGGCAGAACTCACCACGCGTACCCCGGTCTGGCTTATGCGCCAGGCGGGAAGAATTTTGCCCGAATACCGTAAGGTCCGGGAAGTGGCAAAAAATTTCAAAACGCTGGTAAAAACGCCGGAGCTTGCCACAGAAGTAACCCTTCAGCCTGTCAACATCCTTGGGGTCGATGCGGCCATCATTTTTTCCGACATCCTGGTTATTCCCGAGGCCATGGGCCTTGATTATGAAATGGAGGAGAACAAAGGCCCAATGTTCCCCAAAAAAATTTCTTCCGCCAAGGACTTAAGCGGCCTCCATGTGGCGGTCGCTGAAGAGCTGCAATATGTTCTGGACGCTATCGCCCTCACAAAAAAAGAGCTCAATGGCAAGGTGCCATTGATTGGTTTTGCTGGCGCACCCTGGACAATTTTTTCCTATATGATCGAAGGGAAAGGAAGCAAGACGTTTAGTGCGGCGAAAAAGATGCTGTACACGCAGCCTGAATTTTCCCATCAGTTATTGGAGATGATCACGCAGAGTACCATTAATTATCTGAAGGGTCAGATCAAAGCTGGCGCTGACTTGATTCAGATTTTCGATTCATGGGCAGGCATTTTAGGCCCGGACCAATACCGCGAGTTTTCCTTGCGCTATATCTCAAAAATATGCGACGCGATATCACATACCCCAAAGATTGTATTTGCCAAAGGCGCTTTTTTCGCCCGTGAAGACATGAATTCCATTAACTGTGACGTCGTAGGGTTAGATTGGAATATGGGAATAGAGGAATCGAGGGCTTTGATGCCCGACAAAGTTCTGCAAGGTAATTTGGACCCCTGCGCACTTTATGGATCACGCGAAGATGTCAAACGCGAAACGAAAAAGATGCTGGATGCCTTTGGACCTCATAAGCACATCGCCAATCTTGGCCATGGTCTCTATCCTGATACCGAAGTCGATAAAGTAAAATGCTTCATTGATACCGTAAAAGAATACAGCCCTTCCAGATCATTCGCTACGAAGTGAATAACTTGATTCAGTTTATGACGTTATCCGGTCTGATCATCAGACAATATTTCAGAGGTTTTGAATTCTGGGCGATGCTTAGTTAGAATCGGACATTGCTCAGGCTGTCGTAAATGTTCTAGCGACATGGCCATGGGAGAATTCGATAACACCAATTTTTTGACCGCAAAGACGCAGAGACGAAGAAAAAATGCAACTTGTACTTTGCGCCTTAGCGTCTTTGCGGTTTACAACGAGAATGTTTATCAAGGAGACTCGAAGGCTTGAGAAATCACGGAACGGGCTCGGGCAGTCTTAATTCTGAAGCATACGCAATAGCGTAGACAGCCGACTTTTTAGATTTCTCCTGTCGATAATAAAATCAAGAAATCCGTGTTCAAGAACAAACTCAGCGCTCTGAAAACCTTTTGGTAAATCTTTTCCAATAGTTTCACGAATTACACGGGGACCTGCAAAACCAATGAGTGAGTTTGGTTCAGCAATATTAAAATCTCCCAACATGGCGTATGAAGCTGTTACACCTCCCGTTGTAGGATCGGTTAACAGGGATATATAAGGAACTTTTGCCTGATCCATCTGTGCGATCTTCGCGGATGTTTTTGCCATTTGCATCAATGAAAGTCCTGCTTCCATCATGCGCGCTCCGCCGGATCTGGAGATCATTAAAAATGGAATTTTTTTCTTGATACTGTGATCCATCGCGCGGGCAATTTTTTCGCCCACAACGGAACCCATAGAGCCTCCGATAAAACTAAAATCCATACAGGCAATGGTAATGTCCATGCCATTCATTTTACCATAGGCAGTCCGTACCGCGTCCTTCAGTTGTGACTTTTCCTGCGTTTCCTTTATACGTTTGGGATAAGGCTTAGTGTCTTTGAATTTTAGTGGATCTGCAGACTCCATGTTGGCGTCCAGTTCAGTGAACTTATTTTCATCGAACAGTACTTCAAAATATTCTTCGGAACCAATGCGGACGTGATAGTCTTCGTCCGGGACTACATACGCATTGTTTTTTAATTCGCGCGTATGCACAATTTTTCCTGCAGGTGATTTAAACCAGAGTCCATCCGGTACTTCACGTTTTGATTCTGTAGGTGTTAGAATTCCTTTATCGCTGCGTTTGAACCAAGACATAGACATAGTTTAAAACTTTTATTAAAAATAAAGCCGATGAAGAACAACTTCTGCATCGGCTAAAAGTATTTTTTTATCAGGCTAAATCGATCGACTTGTCAAGATAGACATCCTGAATAGCGTTCAGTATCTCAACGCCTTCCTTCAAAGGACGTTGGAACGACTTCCGGCCGGAGATCAGCCCCATGCCGCCGGCGCGTTTGTTGATGACCGCCGTACGAACAGCATCTGCCAGATCGCTGGCACCTTTAGACTCTCCGCCTGAGCTAATAAGCCCTGCACGGCCCATATAACAGTTTACAACCTGATAGCGGCAAAGATCTATGGGATGGTCGGACGTAAGTTCTGTATAAATGCGTTCGTCCAGCTTTCCATAGCTGCTTCCACCGGTATTGAGGGCTTTATAACCCCCGTTATTTTCGGCAAGTTTTTGTTTGATAATATCAGCCTGGATAGTCACTCCCAAATGATTTGCCTGCCCGGTTAAATCAGCTGAGACGTGATAATCCACGCCCTCTTTTTTAAATGCATTGTTACGGGTATAACACCATAAGATCGTTGCCATTCCCAAATCGTGCGCACGTTCGAAAGCTTCTGCGACTTCCACTATTTGCCGGGTGGCATTATCCGATCCAAAATAAATGGTTGCACCAACTGCGGCAGCGCCAAGATTCCACGCATCCTTGACGGAGCCGAACATGATCTGATCAGCTTTATTAGGGTAAGTCAGCAGCTCGTTGTGGTTGATCTTTACGATGAAGGGTATTTTATGGGCGTATTTTCTAGACATCATGGCTAGCGCACCAAAGGTGGTAGCTACACCATTGCAGCCGCCTTCAATTGCCAACTTCACGATATTTTCAGGATCGAAATAGGCTGGATTCTTGGCAAACGAAGCGCCGGCACTGTGTTCGATACCTTGGTCAATGGGAAGAATTGAAACGAATCCGGTATTTGCTAAACGTCCTGTTCCATACAAAGCTTGAAGATTGCGTAATACTTGCGTGTTCCGGTTGGTTTGGGCGAAAACTTTGTCAACAAAATCAGGGCTTGGAGTATGAAGTTGTTCTTTTAGAATTGTTTTGCTTTGATGCTTTAGCAGATAGTCAGCGTCCTTGCCCAAGAGATCATTAATGTTTCTGGCCATTTGGTCGGTTAGATTTTTTAGGGACGACAAAGTTATTAATTATTTGATAGGATGCTAACCAGCATTAATTTCGAGGTTTTGCCGGTTTTCAAACGTATTCCAAAAATTTGAAATGGCATGAAATCAAAAAAGCCATTCTGTGAAGAATGGCTTTTCAGAAGCTATAATAGAACTTAAATTTTCTCTCTAATGCGGGCTGCCTTTCCTTGTCTTCCTTTCAAATAGTAAAGTTTTGCTCTGCGAACTCTACCTTCTTTCACCAGCTCGATCTTGTCGATCGTAGGGGAAACCAGGGGAAATATACGCTCAACGCCAACGCCGTTTGAAATCTTCCGTACCGTAAAGCTTTCGCCATTTGTACCACGGCTTTTGCGCTGAATTACAGTGCCTTGGAATTGCTGAATGCGCTCTTTATTTCCTTCTTTAATTTTAACGTGAACATTGATGGTATCGCCAGGCTTAAAAGCGGGAAATACGTCACGAACCTTTGCGTATTCTTGTTCAACTAATTTAATCAGGTCGGCCATAACTCGATGGTTTTGAAAATTGGACTGCAAAGGTAGGGAAAGAAATGAATTTTTCGAAGCTGACTCCAGAATGTTTATAAAAATGCGGCCTTACACGTTGGAAAGCAGGTCAGGACGCCGTTTTTGGGTTCGTTCTACCGCCTGTTCATGCCTCCACTCTTCTATTTTAGCCTGGTGCCCGGAAATAAGCACGGGCGGAACCTCCCAGCCTTTATAGGTAGCCGGGCGGGTATAAACGGGAGGGGCTATTAGATTATCCTGGAAAGAGTCGCTTAATGCGGAAGTCTCGTCAGAAAGGACGCCGGGTACTAATCGAATAACGGCATCGGCAATAACTGCCGCGGCTAATTCGCCTCCGGATAAGACATAATCCCCGATGCTGATTTCGCGCGTAATTAAGTGCTGCCGAACCCGCTCATCCACCCCTTTATAATGGCCACACAACAAAATAAGATTCTTTTTTAGACTTAACTCATTGGCTAGGGATTGCGTAAGTCGTTGTCCGTCGGGACTCATATATATGATGTCGTCATATTGTCTTTTGGACTTTAAATCCTCAAGGCATCGGTCAATGGGTTCAATCATCATTACCATGCCAGCTCCGCCACCAAAAGCATAGTCATCAATGGATTTGTGTTTATCCATCGAATAGGTTCTCAAGTCTATAATGTTGACAGTGACCAATCCTTTCTTTTGTGCTCTCTTTAAAATCGAATCTGAAAACGGGCTTTCAATAAGCTTAGGCAGACAGGTGATAATGTCGAAGTGCATGATTTGGTTTGTCAAAAAGTAAGTAAATTTAAGAACTCTGCCCTACAGCCCATGGTAAATAAATCTCTTATTGCTTGGTTTTGCTTTTTCCTGGTAAGTCAGGGTTTCGCTCAAACAGGAACAATAAAGGGCGTTGTAATCAATAGCCGGACCTATGAACGACTACCTTTTGCCACGGCCTTTATCAACAATACGACGATAAGAGCAAGTGCAGACGAAAGGGGAGAATTTATCCTAAAAAATGTTCCAATTGGCCAGCATGAACTGGTTGTCACATTTGTTGGTCACCATTATTATCAATCAAAAATCATCGTCAAAGATACGACGGTGATGACCATCACGGTCAGGCTACAATCGAATGAATTAAGAGAGGTGAAAGTTCAGTCGAAAAGAGACAAAAACTGGGAAAGACAGTATGAAAAATTTAAAAAGCTTTTTCTCGGAAATACTATTCATGCTGTCCGTTGTGAGATCTTAAATCCATGGGTGCTGGATTTCGAAACCGAATAATGTAGGTTTTTTCAAGGCGCGTGCTTCGGACGTTTTACAAATTGAAAATTATAGTCTGGGTTATCGATTGTTTTATCAGCTCAAAAAATTTGCAATTTCTTCAAAGGAATTTACAATCAACGGCAACGTCCGGTTTAAACCCATGGAAACCTCCGACACGGCGACGCTGACATCAATGGATAAAAAATCGTCAGGAAGTATATGAAGGATCGAGCCGCCATTTGTTTAAATCAATTGTGGAAGGCGTGTAGGTGAAGAGGGATTTGAATTATATAGAGATAACACAGCTCTGGCGATATCATCAGATTGGCAGGTTTTCTAGGGAATGTCGGAAAAGAAATAACGCCTTACTCGATTGCAGAATTACCTTATGATAAATCCATACCCGGGCGAATACAAGATTCAATTTCCTCAGCGACTGGAAGTTCATTATTTACACAAATCGGACGAACAAAGAATTTATCGAAATGTAACCCATCCCATTAGTTGGATAGAAGTTGAAAATGATTTCCTGATTATTAATTCGCAAGGGATTGTTTTAAATCCTTATAATATGCTTCTATTGGGGATTATGAGCCAGGAACGCGTGGCTGAGTTTCTTCCCTTTGACTTTCAACCGCTGAAAACTAAAAAGGTGGTCCAGCCTTTGTCCACGATTTGGAAAAAAAGAGGCCGGTAAATGTGTTGTCCTATTTGTTGGAAAAACCTTATCTGCATACCGACAAGTCTTACTATTATCCCAATGAAACAGTTTGGTTCAGGGGTTATATGAATTATTCTGCTCCCGTTTTTAAAGATTCGTTAAGTCAGGTTCTATACATTGATCTGATTGATAAGTCAAAAAAAGTAGTGGTCTCAAAATTTTTCCAATAACCAAAGGTAGCACCGAAGGCTCTCTCAGTATTCCGCCAACTATTGACGGTGGCGACTATATGTTGCGAGCGTACACACGATGGATATTGAATTTCGATGCCAGCTTAGTTTTTGAAAAACCACTTAAGGTGCTGGAGTACACAGAAGTGGGTCGGGCGATCGGCAATAACATTTCCAATGATTCGACAAACGAATTGAAGATTGATCTCGAAAAAGATAGCGTTAAAACGCGAGAGCGTAGTAACCGTGAAATTCGGAGTAAAAGATTTTCTTGAGAATTTTACACCTGGCAATTTTTCAATTTCAGTTACCGATGTCAAACAGGTAGTTCCGTCATCAAATGAAACTACAATCTTATCGGAATACGATATCCCTGCAATTCCGCTGCCCGATTCCCTTCCAAAAAAAGTTGAGTTTCCAATTCAGCAAGGAATTGATTTTAAAGGCCGAATGGTCGTAAAAAAGGACAAGCCGACCCAGGGCGTCATCACCGTGCTTCAAGAGAATACAAGTCAGGTTTTTATGATTACCACCGAAGAGAACGGCAGTTTTGCTTTCAGTAATTTAAAGCTTTATGATTCCGCAAAACTTTCTGTGCTTGCTAAGACAATTAAGGGCAAACGGGGAAAGGTTCTGTTAGATTCGGCATGGCAATACTCACCTGCAACTCCGGATGTCGAGCCACTTAAAATTGAAGTATATAAAGAAGAGAATCCTTCCAGGTATAATTCCACAGAATTTTCAGATGCTAGAATGTTAGATGAGGTGGTCATACAAGGCTCAAGGGAGCTGCCAAAGAGCTCGTCAATTGTAGGCGCTGACGCCGTCGTCACGGGAGATTATCTTCGCTCTATTAACTCAAACAATATCTTGATCTCTCTTCAAAGCAGGGTGGCTGGATTACGTGTTGTAAATGGAACATTATTACTCGGACCACCGACAGGTTATGGAAGCGGAAAGAAAGAAGATGTTGAGCCCCTTGTTCTCATTGATGGCGTTCCTATAAATTCTTCTGAATCGTTTGAAAGCCTGGTTGAGCGTATTTCGGTTATGAGCGCGCAGGAAATTGAGCGAATTGAAGTCTATAAATATTCAAGCGGCGCGGTGTATGGTTCTCGAGGTGCAACCGGCGTAATCTCGATCACCACGCGAATTTCCAGTGAGCTACCCGACGTCCAGTAAAGAATTGGCAAAATTTGACGAAATCAACGTAAAAGGTTTTGCAGCGTCCAAGAAATTTTATTCGCCGGATTATTCTAAGCCAACCGATAATACTCGGGCGGACTACCGGTCAACAATTTATTGGAATCCCTTTGTTCGTACCGGCGAAAACAACGAGGCCCAGGTTTCATTTTACGCGGCAGACCTTCCTACTCAATATCGAATTGTTGTTGAAGGAGTTACCAACGATGGGAGAATTGTGCACGGCGAAAAACTTATCACCGTTGAAGAACGACCTTAAATTATAATTCCAGAAACCCTTCCGGGAGATTAACAAGCGACCTTCTTTTTTGTCTTGTTCACGCTTGCAATAAACGGTCCATTGACGGGGATCAAAACTTCTTTGTTATCGTGATCAACAACCAAAAGACGATTAGGGCCCGCTTGCATTATCTCCCGAACTTTTCCCAACAATCCTTTCTCTTCATCGTGAACTTCGAAATCAATGATTTCATCATTGTAAAACTCTCCGCGGCCTGATTTCGGACGGATTGACTTTTGAATGTAAAGGGACTGTTTTGAAATCTTTGTCGCAGTGTCTACCGAATCTATGTCCTCAAATTTCACAAATGCTTTTTTGCCGTGCGTTGAAATCGCCTTGATAAAATATGGGACGAGCCGTTTGTTCTGTTCTATGAAGACAGATTCAATGGAGGAAAAATCTTCGGGTGCATCCTCATCCAGCATCACGGTTACTTCTCCCTTTAAACCGTGGGGTTTCAGGATCCATCCGATTTTAAAACAGGAATCTATGTCCATAAATAAAAATGCCAATGCGGTTTGCGCATTGGCATCTAAAGAATTCTTTAAAATTAAGCCTGGGCTTCTTGCGTTTCCGCTGCAGGAGCTTCTCCTTCCGCCGGTTGTGGCGCAGCCGCAGCAGCTTCCACTACTTGCGCTTTTTTGCGGATCGCTTCGGCACGTGCCTCGCGGATCTTTGTTTCAGCTTGTTTGCGAGCTTTTGCATTGGCTTCCTTAGATTGAGAAAGCTTATCGCGTTTGGCTTCAATTGTTAGCCGTCTTGGACTTAACCCAATCCTGTAATTTGGTATCCGCCTGTTCTTGCGTCAAGGCACCTTTAATTACGCCAATCTGTAAATGTTTCTTCAACATGATTCCTCTGTGAGGAGAGGACAGCCTTTACTGTGTCGCTAGGTTGTGCCCCATTCATTAGCCATTTAAAAGCTTTATCATCATTAAGCTCGATTGTGGCTGGAACGGTAAGGGGATTATACGTTCCGATTTTTTCAATAAATCGCCCATCGCGTGGGGATCTGGCGTCGGCTACGACTACATCGTACATTGCCAGTTTTTTGCGGCCTCTGCGGGCCAATCTGATTTTAACCATTACTTCTTAAGGGTTTAAATGTGGAACTCGTCCGTTTAATAAGAGCGCAAAGATAATGGAATTTTTGGCTGACCAAATCTGTCTATTGAAATGAGGAGGAAATAATTTCAGTGAGGTGGTAGCATGCCATGAGCGGGAAAAGGCAAATATTCGTTCACGCGAGTATGCAATTTTTTAATATTAATTGCCTTCCCTACATTTGGGGGCATTTCAAACGAATTCATGAGCGATTATTCTTACATATCAAATGCAGACGTTGGCTACATTGACCAACTCTATCAAAACTATAAGAAGGATCCCAATTCAGTGGATCTGACCTGGCAAAAATTTTTTGAAGGCTATGATTTTTCAACAAAAGGCGATAACGGCAATGGCCATTCCGTCGCTGTAGACGAGTCACTTTCAATTAAGGAAACACAAGTAAGGAACCTGATATTCACATATCGATCCTTTGGACACCTTACGTCCAAGACCAACCCCGTGAGACCACGGAGAAATCACCATGTGAATTTTGATCACAAGAGCGTTGGATTGACCGATGCAGATCTGGATACTGAATTTGATGTGGGTTCGGAGATCGGAATGGGCCGTGCAACGCTGAGAAAGATCATTGAAAAATTAAAGGCGGTGTATCTCGGGCCCGTCGGATTTGAATATAACTTCATTCGAAACGATGAAATCCGTCAATGGTTTTTTCAAAAATGTGAGCAGGAATATTTTGCGTATAACCCAACCATTGACGAGAAAAAACGAATCCTGACAAAGCTTAACGAAGCTGTTGTCTTTGAAAATTTTCTTCACACAAAATTTCTAGGACAAAAAAGATTCTCGCTCGAAGGCGGTGAAAATACAATTCCAGCGCTTCAGACCATCATTAACAAGGCTGCTGCCCTGGATGTAAAAGAAGCTGTTATCGGGATGGCGCACCGCGGCCGGCTGAATGTTCTTTCAAATATTCTTGGAAAAACATATGAACAGATTTTTACCGAGTTTGAAGGTAATGTGAATCCGGAACAGACCATGGGTGACGGAGACGTAAAGTATCACCTGGGTTATTCAAGCCATATCAATACTCCTTCCGGTAAAAAAATATATTTAAAGCTTACACCGAATCCATCGCATTTGGAAGCAGTGGATCCGTTGGTAATTGGCTATACCCGTGGACAGATCGATGATGAATACAAGGGGGACCTTTCCAAGGCCATGGCCATATTGATTCACGGTGATGCCGCACTGGCAGGACAGGGAATCGTTTATGAAGTGGTTCAAATGTCAGGGTTACCAGGCTACACAACGGGTGGAACCATTCACTTTGTTATCAACAACCAGGTAGGATTTACAACAGACTATGATGATGCGCGGACGAGTATTTACTGTACGGATCTTGCCAAGATTGTTGATGCTCCGGTTTTGCACGTCAATGGCGATGACGCTGAAGCGGTAAGCTTTGTGTCTAACCTGGCCGTTGAATATCGCCAGAAGTTCGGAAAGGACATTTTTATCGATCTGCTTTGTTATCGCCGGCATGGTCACAATGAAGCGGATGAGCCGAAATTCACGCAACCAAAATTGTATAATCTTATTGCCAAACACGAAAATCCACGCGAGATCTATGTGAAGAAACTGATTGAGCGCGGAGATGTAGACGCAGCGTTGGCGGACGAGATGGATAAAAACTTCCGAAACCAGTTACAAGACCGGCTAAATGAAGTCAAGCAAAAACCGCTGCCCTACAAGCCACAAAAAATGGAGGCTGAGTGGGAGGAAATGCGTTGGGCTAAACCAGAGGATTTTGATAAATCGCCTGACACCGGAATTAAGGAAAGTGTAGTGGAGAAAGTTGGAAAGGCTTTGGCATCCATTCCTGAAGGATTCAAGCCGCTTAAGCAAATTGAAAAGCTTCTTAAGGACAGAAACAGCGCTTTCTTTGAAACAAAAATTTTAGGGTGGGCCGATGCTGAATTGCTTGCATACGGTTCCTTGCTGCTTGAAAAGACGCCCGTGCGGATGTCAGGCCAGGACGTGCAACGCGGCACATTCTCGCACCGGCATGCTTATTTTTTTGACGCGAACACCAACGAGCCCTACTGTGCACTCAATAATATTGACAAAAATCAAATCAAGTTCAGCATATACAATTCGTTGCTATCTGAATTTGGAGTTCTAGGTTTTGAATACGGATATGCGATGTCGTCTCCGAGTGCATTGGTGTTATGGGAGGCTCAATTCGGAGACTTCGTCAATGGAGCTCAAGTTGTCATTGATCAATTTATTTCCAGTGCCGAATCAAAATGGCAACGGATGAATGGACTCGTGATGTTGTTGCCGCATGGTTACGAAGGTCAGGGTCCGGAGCACTCAAGCTGCCGTCCGGAAAGATTTTTACAACAATCGGCGGAATACAATATGATTGTTGCCAATCCGACTACACCTGCTAATTTCTTCCATTTGCTGAGGAGACAGGTGACGTGGCCGTTCCGCAAACCTTGTGTTGTTTTTTCGCCCAAGTCGCTGCTGAGACATCCTGCGTGTCGTCTCCCCGCTGAAAGATTTTACCTCGGGATCCTTTGCAGAGGTGCTTGACGATCCTAATGCATCCGCTAAAGATGTTAAGCGTGTTGTACTTTGTTCAGGAAAGATTTATTACGACCTGCTTGAAGGGCAGCAGAAGAAAAAAATAAAAGACGCGGCAGTAGTCCGCCTGGAACAACTTCATCCATTCCCTGAGAAACAACTGAAAGCTGTATTGAAAAAATACAAGGATGCTAAGCTTGTATGGGCACAGGAAGAGCCTGCGAACATGGGCTGCCTGAGTTATATCTTAAGGATGATGCCGAAGTATAATTTGGAATTTGTTTCCCGCAAGGCAAGTGCTTCGCCTGCCACGGGTTATTCGAAGGTTCACAAAGTAGAGCAAGAAAAAATAGTTAATAAGGCATTTGAAATATAAATCCGTTTCAAACCATTTTATATATAAAAAAAACTCTGAATGGCTATTCAAATAAAAGTACCTGCAGTTGGAGAATCTATTACGGAAGTGACCATCGCCAATTGGCTCAAAAAAGATGGTGACGTAGTTAAAGTTGATGAGGTTATTGCTGAATTGGAATCTGATAAAGCTTCCTTCGAGTTGCCAGCGTCTAGTGGTGGCGTATTGAAAATCTTGAAACAACAAGGGGAAACTGTACCAATAGGTGAGGCCATTTGTGAAATCGAACCTTCGGCACAAGCTGCTTCTACTGCTCCACCGGCAAAGGCACCAGCTGCTGCTGCAACAACATCTCCAAAGGGAGAATCATCAAAACCTTCTGGTAGTGGTGGCGTGAAGGAAATGAAAGTTCCGGCCGTAGGGGAATCCATCACGGAAGTAACGATTTCTACCTGGCTCAAGAAAGAAGGAGACTTTGTTAAACTTGATGAGGTAATAGCTGAAGTAGAATCCGACAAGGCAACCTTTGAGCTACCTGCTGAGGCAACCGGTATTTTACACGTAGTTGCTAAGGAGAAAGAAACACTGCCCATTGGCGGTTTGATTTGCAGAATTGAAATGACTGAAGCTGCGCCTGTGGCCGAGCCAGCGACGAAACAGGAGGCTGCTGCTACCACTGGCGGGGGCGGCAGTGATAAATCTTATGCGGCTGGTCATCCATCGCCAGCGGCCGCAAAAATTCTAAGTGAAAAGGGAATTCCGGCTAACCAGGTCCAGGGTAACGGTGTGGGTGGACGAATCACAAAAGAAGATGCAGTAAAGGCACAAGCTGCTACGCCTCAAACTACAAAACCGGCTGAGTCAAAACCTCAGGCCGCTCAAGCTCCACCTGTGATCACATCTGGTGGATCAAGAAATATTCGCAAGGAAAAAATGACATCGCTCCGGAAGACCATTGCAAAGCGCCTGGTGTCTGTGAAAAATGAAACGGCGATGTTGACAACCTTCAATGAGGTTGACATGAAACCCATCATGGACCTGCGGTCAAAATATAAAGATCAGTTTAAGGAAAAGTATGGTGTAGGATTAGGATTTATGTCCTTTTTCACCAAGGCTGTGTGCACGGCGTTGAAGGATTTTCCTGCTGTCAATGCATCCGTCGATGGCGATGAAATTGTCTATCACGATTATTGCGATATTTCAATTGCAGTATCGACACCACGTGGGTTGGTGGTACCGGTAATACGAAATGCCGAAGCACTATCTTTTAATCAGATTGAAAGTGAAGTGGTACGGCTCGCTACAAGAGGAAGAGATGGGAAGCTTTCAATTGAAGAAATGACAGGAGGAACATTCTCCATCACCAACGGAGGAGTATTTGGATCCATGCTTTCGACTCCTATTTTAAATCCACCGCAGTCCGCTATTTTGGGCATGCACAACATTGTTGAACGGCCTGTTGTAAAGAACGGAGAAATTGTTGTTCGCCCCATTATGTACTTGGCCCTTTCTTATGATCATCGTATTGTTGATGGGCGTGAGTCTGTAAGTTTCCTTGTCAGAGTGAAAGAAATGCTGGAGGATCCGGGAAGATTAATTCTTGGCGTCTAAAAAACTTTCACCTTTGATACTTTTTAATTTCCATCTCATCACATCATCATGCAATACAACGTCACGGTTATTGGTTCAGGTCCTGGAGGTTATGTAGCGGCAATCCGTTGCGCTCAGCTTGGATTTAAAACAGCCATCATTGAAAAATATGACACGTTGGGAGGAACCTGCCTAAATGTGGGTTGTATACCTTCCAAAGCTTTGCTGGACTCATCAGAACATTTCATCAATGCTAAAGAACATTTTAAGGAACATGGAATCGACATTCCTGCTCCTAAAGTGAATATTAAGCAGATGATCAAACGCAAAGAGGATGTTGTAAAGTCGAATGTTGACGGCATTGCTTTTCTGATGAAGAAAAATAAGATTGATGTATTAAAAGGTACAGGATCCTTCATCGATAAAAATACTATTCAGGTTAAGTCGTCGGATGGTAAGGAAACGAAGATCACTACGGAAAAAGTGATCATCGCTACAGGATCAAAACCCACGCCACTGCCCTTTGCGCCATTTGATAAAAAGAGAATTATTTCAAGCACTGAGGCACTCACGCTTACGGAGGTTCCCGCGCATCTGATCGTGATTGGTGGAGGTGTAATCGGCATGGAATTAGGGTCGGTGTACGCCAGGTTGGGATCGAAAGTAACCGTCGT
Source organism: uncultured Bacteroidota bacterium (assembly GCA_963846745.1). GTDB lineage: Bacteria > Bacteroidota > Bacteroidia > Cytophagales > Cyclobacteriaceae > Chryseolinea. Next base: position 54,115 of record CAWJXE010000017.1, read on the forward strand.
CGAATTTTTGGATAGCCTCATCCCGACAATGGATGGCACCATGGGCAAGGAGCTTCAGAAGATCGCAAAAAAAATGGGGATGGATATTTACCTTGGCCATAAGGTGACTGCCGTTGAAAACAAAGGAAAGGAAGTTCTATTGAAAGCTGAGGCAAAAGATGGCAAAGGTATTGGAATTGAAAGGAGATTATTGTCTGGTCAGCATCGGACGACGTCCTTATACCGATGGACTGGGACTTGAAAAAGTTGGGATCGAAACCGTAAAAGGCCAGATCCCTGTAGATGATCATTTGAAAACCAAAGTTGATAACATATACGCCATCGGAGATGTCGTTCGCGGCGCTATGCTAGCACATAAGGCCGAAGAAGAAGGTGTTTTTGTTGCTGAGCAAATGGCGGGACAAAAACCGCATATCAATTATTTGCTTATACCTGGGGTTGTGTATACATGGCCTGAAGTTGCAAGTGTCGGATACACAGAAGAACAACTGAAGAGCGAGGGACGGGCTTATAAGACAGGAAGTTTTCCCTACAAAGCCCTGGGCCGTGCCCGTGCCAGTATGGATACCGATGGACTGGTAAAAATACTTGCCGACAAACAAACGGACGAGATCCTTGGGGTTCACATTATCGGCGCGCGTGCTGCCGATATGATTGCTGCCGGGGTTACTGCAATGGAGTTTCGTGCGTCGGCAGAAGATGTTGCGCGCATGTCGCACGCCCATCCAACGTATATGGAGGCCGTTAAGGAGGCATGTCTTGCGGCGACAGCCAACAGGCCAATTCATTTGTAAAGATGTAAGGACGGATGATTATCCGTCCCCACATGTTTAAAGATACAAATCAAATATGAATCACCTCACCATAGGCCGCAGCAGCAGCTTCCATGATGGCCTCGCTCATCGTAGGATGAGGGTGAACTGATTTTATGATTTCGTGGCCTGTCGTTTCCAGCTTCCTGGCCACAACCACTTCGGCAATCATTTCCGTTACATTTGCCCCAATAAAGTGCGCCCCTAACCATTCGCCGTACTTGGCATCAAAAATCAATTTCACAAAACCGTCAGCGTTACCTCCCGCCTTTGCTTTGCCTGATGCGATAAACGGAAATTTTCCAACCTTGATTTCATAACCGGCTTTTTTTGCAGCTTCCTCAGTATAACCCACGGAGGCAATCTCAGGTGAGCAATAAGTACATCCAGGCAGGTTATTGTAATTCAACGGCTGGGGATTATGACCTGTAATCTTTTCGACACAAATTATGCCCTCTGCTGAAGCAACGTGCGCTAATGCCGGACCTTTAACGATATCACCAATAGCATATACGCCAGGGACATTGGTTTTATAAAAATCATCGACAATTACTTTGCCCTTTTCAGTTTTTACACCGACATCTTCCAGGCCAATACCTTCCAGGTTGGTGGCAATGCCGACGGCGGAAAGAACGACATCGGTTTCAATTTTAATTTCTCCATCAGGAGTTTTTACAGTAGCAATACAACTCTTTCCAGAGGTATCCACCTTTGTAACTTCTGAATTCACATGAATTTTCATTCCTGCTTTTTTGAAGGAGCGATCCAGTGCTTTTGAAACTTCTTCGTCCTCGACCGGAACAATGCGTGGCAAGAACTCGACAATCGTAACTTCTGTGCCGATCGTGTTATAGAAGTAAGCGAACTCTACGCCGATCGCGCCCGAACCTACGACCAATAAGCGTTTAGGTTGTTCCTCTAATATCATGGCTTCGCGATAACCAATGATCTTTTTGCCATCGATCTTCAGACTAGGAAGTTCACGCGAGCGGCCCCCGGTGGCGACGATAATGTGTTTAGCTTCATAGTCCGTTTTCTTTCCCGCTGCATCCGTTACCTCTACCTTGTTGCCCTTCTTTAGTTTCCCAAAACCAACGATCTGATCAATCTTATTTTTTTTGAATAGGAACTGGACACCCTTGCTCATTCCGCTGGCTACGTCGCGACTGCGTTTAACCATTCCGGTAATATCCGCCTTAGCATCCTTCACTTCAATGCCATAATCTTTAGCATGCTTGATATATTCGAAAACATTGGCACTTTTTAATAGCGCTTTCGTGGGGATACATCCCCAATTCAGACAGATACCGCCTAACTCAGCTTTCTCAACCACGCCTACTTTCATTCCAAGCTGGGAGGCTCTGATTGCAGCCACGTAACCGCCAGGGCCACTTCCGATCACGATAAGATCATATTTTGACATTGTATTAGATTTAAAATTCGCTGCCAAAGATAAACTCCTGAGCGCTCTTTCAAAAAGTTTCGTATTTAAATGCTATTCCAAGGAATTTGGTGCTTACGAAGAACGAGGAAATGTTGTCCTTTCGATGAATTTTGCCAGAATTCGGCTACTTTTGAACATTAACGGAAGAACCTAAAGCGTTGTCAGCCGGCCGTGGGCTGTAAAATTTTATATGAATTTATTACAAGGAAAAACAGCCCTAATTACAGGCGCATCAAAAGGAATTGGAAAAGCCATTGCTTATCGTTATGCGGAGGAAGGAGCAAACGTTGCGTTTACTTATTTATCAAGTGTGGAACAAGGACTGGCATTAGAGGGTGAGCTTGTAGCAAAGGGTGTGAAAGCTAAAGGGTATCGATCCGATGCATCTGACTTTTCCCAGGCGGAGAATTTAATTAACGGGGTGATTGCAGATTTTGGTTCGCTGGATATTCTTATTAACAATGCGGGTATAACACAAGACAACTTGCTTCTTCGCATGTCGGAGGCGATGTGGGACAAAGTAATCGCGGTGAATTTAAAATCATGTTTCAACACGGTGAAAGCGGTGACAAAGCAGATGATGAAACAGAAAAGCGGCTCGATCATCAATATGACTTCTGTTGTTGGTTTGAAAGGCAACGCAGGTCAGTCAAACTATGCTGCTTCCAAGGCGGGTATAATCGGATTTACAAAGTCAGTAGCACTTGAGTTGGGATCCAGGGGTATTCGTTCCAACGCTGTGGCACCTGGATTTATTGAAACGGAAATGACTGACAAACTCGATGAGAAAACCATTCAAACCTGGCGCGATGCCATTCCATTAAAACGGGGAGGCAGACCACAAGATGTAGCAGATGCTTGTGTTTTCTTAGGATCGGACATGTCATCTTACATTTCGGGCAAGTGATTCAGGTAGATGGTGGCATGCTTACCTGAAAGAAGCCAGTACCTTCGCGAAATTCTTTTTGCAGCGCAACTTCAATCTTAGACGCTCACTAAAAAATTTTTGTTTTGCAGATTCTTTGTCGGACCCGTGCAAGGTCACCTGTTAAAGTTGTGTTAAATGATTAGTTGAACACGCCGGAAAATACACGAGCACACGTTGTAGAGCTTTGTCCAATAGGCTATCATTCCAGTGGTGTATAACGTATTGGCAGATTTTAATAAAAATTTTCTAAAACGTTTCCATCATTGAAGAAAAGAAGTTTTCAGCCAGCTTCCGAACAATTGTGAGCGGGCTGAAATCAAAAAAAGATTTGGCATCGCTTGCAAACCTTCCTTTCAGGCCCTACGTTTGTAGTCTCAAAGTCGAATAAGCACACCGCTTAATCGATTTATAAAGAAGCGCGGAGAGACAGGCTCTAAGAAACGCTAGCAACCTCCTAAATATGAAAGGTGCTAAATCCTGACTTCTCATCAATGATGGGAGAACTATAAACCGGTTAAAAAATGAAGAAAATCATTCAAAGCCTCATTTCAGGAACGATCAACGTACGTTTCCGTGCTTACTTCAAAAGCTTCCTTTATTTTATTGATGACATGATTAATAGCAACGATGGTGCTTGCATGTGTTGTTGTTGCCGTGGTTGCTGTTAAGTGAGTAGCTCCTTTCAGCAACACATAGCCTATGACCCTGCCAAGTGACAGGCAAGTCTGGTTACGGCTATTTCAACCTTCATTCAACAATACATCATTCACCATTAAAATATTAAATCACATGTCAAGTTTACATTTTGAAACCCTCCAGCTACATGCTGGCCAAGAAATCGATCCAACAACACGTTCACGCGCAGTTCCTATTTATCAGACAACTTCATATACTTTTAGAGATTCGGAACATGGCGCCAATTTATTTGCGCTAAAAGAATTCGGTAATATTTACACTCGGATAATGAATCCGACAACAGACGTTTTTGAAAAACGCATTGCTGCCCTGGAAGGTGGTGTTGCTGCACTCGCTGTTGGTTCCGGCCAGGCTTCACAGTTTCTCGCGCTAAATAATATTTTGCAGACAGGTGAGAATTTCGTTTCTACTTCCTTGCTGTACGGAGGTACTTACAATCAGTTTAAAGTTGCATTCAAACGTCTTGGTATTGATGCAAGATTTGCAGAAGGAGATAAAGCGGAAGCATTCGAAAAACTTATCGACAGGAAGACGAAAGCGATTTACCTTGAAACGATTGGAAATCCTGGTTTTAACATTCCTGATTTTGAAGCGATCGCAGCACTGGCTAAAAAATATGATCTTCCGCTTATTGTTGACAATACTTTCGGCGCTGCTGGTTATTTGTTCCGACCTTTTGAGCATGGTGCTCACGTAGTTGTGGAGTCTGCAACGAAGTGGATAGGCGGCCACGGAAATTCAATTGGCGGTGTTATTGTCGATGGTGGAAATTACAACTGGGGCAATGGTAAATACCCACAATTCACAGAGCCTTCAGAAGGATATCACGGTTTGAAATTCTGGGAAGTTTTCGGTGAAGGAAATCCCCTTGGCTTACCCAATATAGCATTCATAATTCGGGCAAGAGTTGAAGGTCTAAGAGACTTTGGACCTTCTCTAAGTCCATTTAATTCATTCTTGTTCCTGCAAGGCCTGGAGACTTTATCCCTTCGTGTGCAACGCGCCGTGGACAATGCTCTTGCGTTGGCGCAATGGCTTGAAAAACATGAGTTGGTTGAAAGTGTATATTATCCAGGCTTGGAAAGCAGTCCCTATCATAAGCTGGCAAAAAAATATCTGAGGAATGGATTTGGTGCAGTTTTATCGTTCACCGTGAAAGGCACTAAACAACATACAACCAAATTTGTCGATAACTTAAAATTGTTAAGTCACCTTGCGAATCTTGGCGACTCCAAAACACTAATCATTCAACCTTCAGCCACAACACATCAACAGCTTAGCGAGAGCGAACAAATTACAGCGGGAGTATTGCCTACTCAGTTGAGAATATCAGTTGGTACTGAGCATATTGATGATCTCAAAGCGGATTTACAACAAGCTTTTGAAAAGGTATTTGAAGGTGAATTAGTGTCTTAAAATCTTACCAAACCCTCTTTTGAAAAAGGAGAGGGTTTGGGAGAATAAAAGTATTTGAAAATTAAAAATTGGTCTTGTGCTTCTCCAGAATGGAGGTAGTGCAGGGGAAAGAATATGGAGAAAAACGATCACACATTTCATTATCAACAGGATTTTGCTTTGGAATCAGGCGTGTCCTTGCCGGGATTTCAGCTTAAATACACCACGTTAGGCAAACTAAATGCTGATCGTAGTAATGTAGTTTGGATTTGTCATGCGCTGACCGGGAGTTCCGACTTTACAGATTGGTGGAGTGGTCTTTTTGATGAGGGAAGATTTTTTGATCCCAACCGGTATTTTATTATTTGCGCCAACGTGCTGGGTGGATGTTATGGATCTACCGGACCACTTTCGCTCAATCCTAAAACAGGCAAACCATTTTACCATACATTTCCGTCGGTTACCAATCGCGACGTGATACAAGCTTTCGATTTGTTGCGGCAGGAGCTTCGTCTGGAGACTGTACATACGCTGATTGGTGGTTCGTTGGGAGGCCAGCAAGTATTGGAATGGGCGATTTATCAACCGGATGTTTTTCAACATATCATTCCGATTGGTACAAATGCAAGTCATTCTCCCTGGGGAATAGCCTTTAATGAAGCGCAGCGTATGGCAATTGAGGCAGATCCTACCTGGAAAGAAAATCATCAACGCGCCGGCGTCGACGGATTAAAAGCCGCCCGTGCTATTGGAATGATTTCTTATCGGTACTATAACACCTACAACGAAACGCAAGCCGAAAAAAATAATGAAACCCTGGAGGAATTCAGGGCTGCAACCTATCAGCGTTACCAGGGGCAGAAACTGGCAAACCGTTTTAATGCATTCACTTATTGGGGGCTTTCGACAATGATGGATAGCCACAACGTTGGCCGAAACAGACCAGGTATTGCCGAGGCGTTGCGCAAGATCAAAGCACGAACCTTGGTCGTAGGGATCGACAGCGATATTTTATTTCCGCTTCAGGAACAAAAGTTCTTAGTGGATAATATTCCTCACGCACGACTGGAAGTAATGTCGTCCTTATATGGCCACGATGGATTTTTGGTAGAGTTTGAACAATTGAGTAGTCATATTAAAAAATTCTTTGCAGAGGATCACGTTTCAGTACGCGTAAGAGTCTAACATAATAAATTAATACCACCAAATGATATCAGAAAATACCTTACAATATAACGGGCACATCAAGCATCGGCACCTGACGCTTGGCTTATTCGGTTTTGGGTGTGTGGGCCAGGGACTCTATCATGTTTTGGATGAGACACAAGGCATTAAAGCCGAGATAAAAAAGATCTGTGTCAAGAACCGAAATAAAACGCGCACTTTGCCGGAAGACATATTTACTTTCAATAAGGAGGACGTTTTGAATGATCCTGCAATAGACGTTGTTGTTGAATTGATTGACGATGCCAACGCAGCCTTTGATATTGTGAAAACCGCATTGCAGAATGGGAAGGCGGTCGTGACTGCAAATAAGAAGATGTTGGCCGAACACCTGGAGGAAATTTATGCACTGCAGCAGCAGTATGGTAAGCCGGTCTTATACGAAGGAGCCGTGTGTGGAAGTATACCCATCATTCGAAACCTGGAGGAATATTACGATAACGATTTGCTCACAGGCATAGAAGGGATATTTAACGGATCTACAAATTATATTCTCACAAAAGTTTTTGAAGAGAAAAAGAGTTACGAAGTAGCTTTGCAACAAGCGCAGGCGCTGGGATTTGCTGAATCGGATCCGAGTTTGGACGTCAAAGGGTATGATCCAAAATTTAAGTTAGCGATCGCCATCACTCATACATTTGGTGTATTTGTAAAACCTGAAAACATAATTAACATCGGCATTGATCGCATATCGGATCTCGATTTGAAATTTGCATACGATAATCATTATGCGATCAAACTGGTAGCCCGGGCGTTTAAAATTCAAAATCGCGTGTTCGGTTTCGTCGCGCCGCAGTTTATTGAATCGACTCATCCCCTTTACGCAGTTCGCAATGAATACAACGCGGTGCAATTAGAAAGTGCATTTGCTGAAAAGCAGCTTTTTGTTGGCAAAGGGGCTGGAAGTTATCCAACTGGATCGGCAGTGCTCTCAGATATTTCGGCGCTCACCTACGATTATCAATACGAGTATAAAAAATTGCATCAGTCGAGCAATCTCCAATTTTCCAATCACCTTGTGGTTGAAGCTTTTGTGAGCTTTGAAAAGGGTGTCAATATTTCAATTAGTGATTTTGAACAATTTGAATCGGGCTATGCTTCACACGGGAAGCAATATATGGTGGGAAAAGTAAGCTTATTGAAGTTACATGAATGGTCACTGCTGGAAGGCATCGGCATTATCCTGGCCCCTGGGGCAACCTTTGCTCCGCAAACGGAAATCAAAGTTGGCAAAATGCCTGCCTTCATAGAATCGTAGCATAAGGACGCCAAAAAAGCACGCATTTTTTTTGTTTTGCAGGTTTAAAAAACTGGATTTTTATACAGATTATAGAGCGTGCTCAATATATTTGTAGCCGTTAAAACCGGTTGCGAAATGATCATTATATCCTCCATTGTAGCTTTCACTTTAATTATTTTGTTGTTGGTGTTCATGTTGCTGATTGCACAAAAAAAATTAGTGCAATCAGGGCCAGTGAAGATCATGATTAATGGCGAGAAGACGCTGACTGTTTCTGCGGGAAGTTCTTTATTGTCCACTTTGGCTAATGAAAAAATATTCCTGCCGTCTGCTTGCGGTGGAGGTGGTACATGTGCCATGTGTAAATGTGTCGTTGAATCCGGAGGTGGAGATGTGCTTCCAACTGAGCTCGGCCATTTAACACGCCAGGAAAAGAAGGAGCAGGTGCGCCTTGGCTGCCAGGTGAAGGTAAAACAGGATCTGAATATTCGAATTCCAGATGAGATTTTTGGTATTAAGAAATGGGAGTGTGAGGTGGTCTCCAATTACAACGTATCGACCTTTATCAAGGAGTTTGTTGTTAGGCTCCCTCCCGGTGAAACTTTGAAGTTTGAGGCCGGTGGATATATTCAGATCGACGTACCCACCACAACTGTTGATTATAAGACAATTGACATTGCGCCTCACCCGGAGCTTGGTCATAAACCCGATGTCTTTAAGTCGGATTGGGATAAGTTTAAACTTTGGGATCTGAAAATGAAGAATGAGGAACCTATTTTCAGAGCCTATTCTATGGCCAACCATCCTGCTGAAGGCAATATAGTGATGCTAAATATCCGTGTTGCGACGCCTCCCTGGGATCGCGCGAACAACCACTGGATGGATGTAAATCCGGGCATTTGTTCTTCGTACATCTTCGCTCGCAAACCCGGAGATAAAGTAACGATATCAGGACCTTACGGTGAGTTCCATATCAATCCTACGCAACGTGAAATGATTTACATTGGCGGAGGGGCCGGAATGGCGCCACTTCGGGCTCAGATCTTTCACCTATTCCATACCGAAAAATCAAAACGTAAAGTGTCGTATTGGTATGGCGGACGTTCGAAGAAAGAGCTCTTTTACGTTGACCATTTTAGAAAAATAGAAAAGGAGTTCCCCAACTTCCAGTTTATTATTGGCCTTTCTGAGCCTTTGCCTGAGGATAAATGGAAAGTCAAAAAGAGCCTCGAGGACAAAGAGGCTGACGGCTACACAGGGTTCATTCACCAATGTTTATTTGATAACTACCTCAAAAACCACCCTTCCCCGGAAGATGTAGAATACTACCTGTGCGGGCCCCCTTTAATGAATGCGGCAGTTTTAAAAATGCTGGATGAAATGGGCATACCCAAAGAAAATGTCAGATTCGACGACTTTGGCGGTTAGCATACTGCAGGTATTGTTAAGGTCCAGAATTTTTGCTATCTAGTGGGTCCAAACGACCTAAAACCTGAAAAAAGCAGTTGCCATATTTTTCCTGGTAATTTTCCTGTTTAATGTAGCAGGATACCATGTGGTTTTTTGGGCTCTCCGATCTCAAGCTAAGAGCGATTTATTGCACCGCCTGGATGCAGATGCTTATTCTTCCGAGGAAGTGGTTGTGTTGACCGTTCCTGTTTCTTTGCCATACCCCGTTCATGACGAAGGCTACCAGCGAGCAAACGGCGAAGTGGAATACAATGGAGAATACTACGCAGTTGGTGAAACAAAAAATTGAAAATGATACGCTCTTTATGGTGTGTGTGAAAGATCACCAACAAAAAAGACTGGATCGAACGATGAATGAGTACACTAACCTCGCGAATAATTTGCCCGCCAGTGCAAAGCACACGATGGACCTTATGGGCAAACTCTTTAAAGATTTTACGGGAACAAGTTTCACCACGCCTTCAATGGATCTCGTGCTGAAGTACGATATCCTTTTTTCAGTAGATGATTTTTTAATTATTCAGCAAGTCTTTCCCATAGACTCTCCACCGCCTGAGCAAGCTTAATATTTGCAGGAGTCAACGTTAGTTTGATTTCCAATCTTTCCATTAGCCAGACCGATGTTCGATGTTCATCAAGACGTCGAATGCCTGTTGATGGCTAATGCGTGACAAATTTCTTTCGTTCACAAATATTAACTAAAGCATTTTATGAAAATACGTTTACAATATTCACTTGCATTATTATTTATCCTGCTAACCTGTTTCGCTCTTGACTCAAACGCACAGGGATGTGTAGCAGTCCGTAACATGTCCTCTTGGTCGCTGGGCGCTGCTGACAGTGTCCAAATGAATGCATGGCAATTCTCATTAAACTATAGGTACTTCCGTTCTTATAAACATTTCAGGGGTAGTGAAGAAGAGGAAGAGCGTGTGGAACAAGGCACGGAAGTTATCAATAATGATAACTCGGTTTTGTTTGGCATTACCTATTCGCTAAACAGACGTTGGTCATTAGCGGCGATAATTCCATATATCAATGTGGATCGTTCTTCATTGTACGAACACTATGGTAACACGCCAGGCAATCCGCGCTTCCACACGCAAGGGGTGGGCTTGGGAGATGTTCGAGTCAGTGCATACTATTCGGTATTACAAAAGAAAAAAATTGATTTGACAATTGGGCCTGGGTTTGAAACTTCCAACTGGTAACTATGAAACTAAAGATCACTTTCACAAATTGGATTCCGAAGGCCAGGATTCATTGGTCTATAAGGTAGTTGATCAATCTATACAATTGGGCGATGGTGGTTTCGGATTCATTTTAGAATATGAAGTGGCGTATAATTTTAATCATTGGTTTTCGGCTTATTCAACAGGTCTTTACATGTCGAATCCAAGAAACACGAATGGCATCTTGAGGAGCGAAACCCTCACAGCCAATATTGCGAAATCAAATGAATTTTCTGTTGTCGATCAATTTGTGTTTAGACTTGGAGCTCGCTTTAACGTTTCGCGTTTTCAGTTGGCAATTGGCGGCCGATATGAAGGAATTCCATCTGAAGATTTAATTGGCGACAGTCAGGGATTTAGAAGACCCGGATATATTGTTTCTCTAGAGCCTTCTGCTTTATACACTACGGGAAAACATACCATTAGTGCTAGCGTGCCTATTGCAATGTATCGCAATAGGACTCAAAATACCATTGATAAAGCAAGAACAGAGCTGACCGGTACTTATACAATAGGCGATGCCGCTTTCGCTGACTGGTTGCTTTCGGTCACGTATGCATATAGGCTAACAAGATAGTTTGAGTTACAGTTAATAGGTTTAGGTAGTAAGGTGAGCCGGCTCGTTAGCCGGCTCTTTTTTTACATCTTATCCGAGGGCGGGAATTTGCAGCTTAACGGTAGTTCCTTTGCCCACTTCAGATTCAATATTGATCTGCCCATTTAATTTTTCTATTGCTTCTTTTACGATGTAAAGTCCAAGCCCTGAGCCGGCCCCATCATCCGTTGCGCGATAAAACATCTTATAGATATTCGGCAAGTGATCTTTTTCAATACCCTTACCGTTGTCCTCTATTGCCACGGAGGCAGCATGTTCGGTGATGTCTACATTCACCTTAATGACGGGATCACGACCATTTCGATAGCGAATGGCATTTGAGATAATGTTGTTGAGAATTACTTTCAGTCTCCAACGATCGGAGAAGAACGGCTGATCTTGATTTATTTTGATAACTTTTTCAACGGGTTGCCCGGCGTTGGTAGCGAATTTCAACTGGTTAAAAGTTTCATCAATCAGCGGACGGAATAAAATCTCCTCACGTTTTACTTCTAATCTCGAATTTCTTGATTGGTCTAAAATTTCCTTAATAAAATGGTCCTGCTGAATGGCGCTTTTAAGAATCATGTCAAGGTACATATCTTTCATATCCACATCGATATCTTTTTTGGCCAGGTTGATGAGTCCTAATACGGAGGCGATAGGCGCGCGTAAATCGTGCGATACGCTGTAGACGAAATTATCAAGTTCTGTGTTCCTTTTGCTAAGTTCCTGATTGGTGCCCTGAAGGTTTTCTTCTGCTTTTTTTCGCGTGGCGATCTCTTCTTTCAGTGCACTGGTTCGTTCCAATACCATCGTTTCGAGATTCTCATTGAATACCTGAAGTTTGTACTGAATTTCCAATCTCTCTTTTACCGTTGCTGAAAGGATGATGGTCGAAATACTCATTACGCCAATAAAAATTTGTAGGAGCAACATTGAATTATAAGCGTCCTGAAGATTAAAGGGACCTTGTCCATGAATTGTCAGATAAATGGAAATTAATGAAGTGATGAGGATACCGGCAATTGCAATGATCAGGTCAAAGCGAAATGCAAGCCACAACAAAAGCGGTAGCACAAGGAAAGGAAGGGCACGCTCAAGCGTGGGAATTAAATAGTCAACTTGGAGTAATAAATAAATACTGACTAGCGTAAGAAGAAAAATCCCCACCTCCATGGATTTTTTGGAGGAAATTTTCAAAACAATTTTTTCCGCGCAAGCCAATATCAGCGGTGTGAAGAGCAATATTCCCACGACATTTCCAACCCACCACGAGAAGCCTGTACGAAGCAGGTCAGCATTATCTATTACACTATTGAGGTACAGCCCCCAGGTCCCGAGGCTGGATCCGAGGAAGCACATTAACAGGGAGACAAAAAGAAATCGATATGCATTTTTTGTGCTCTTAAATGGATAATCTGACTTGATCCATTTTTTAACCAGATAGTTACCCACAACTGCTTCAAGCGTGTTGCAGCAAGCTATCAAGCTGCTGACAATAATAATAGTTTGTGGAGGCAGGGCAGGATTGTTCCAATAAGCCATGACATTGGCCACCAGAGAACCAATGGTTATCCCCGGCCATGTTTGTCTGCCTAATAAAATAATCAAAGCAAAACCAATCCCGGAGGGAGGCCATGTAGGGAGCGCCGTGGTATTTTCAAACGCAAGGAAGTAGCCTAATCTCGCTGCTAAATAATAGAGTATTGCTACTAAAATGATCTTAAAATCCAGGCTGTATTTAAGTGGGAGTTTTAGATTCAAAATTAATCAACTCATTATCAAATAAATATACAATACAACCATACGCGTTTCCATCGTTAAACCCTCCTGCCTTCCAAAAGCGACGATGGTTCGCTTTTTTATGGGGTCGAATGGATACAACTTCAAATCGGGCATCAGGCTTTTTCGCTTTCTACTTTATATTATCTTCACCGAGATTTTTATCGCCTATGGATCTTACTATTCTTTTTTCTCCTGTTGATGAAGCGCTTTATTCAGAGATTACTTCACCCTCCAGTTTTTTTAAAAGCATACATGCATTCACCGAAAAAATGCCCGATTATCGTGGAGCGCACATTGCACTGTTTGGTATTAAAGAGGATCGCGGTACGTATACCAACAAGGGCACAGCTTCCGCACCTGATGAGATACGCAAGAAATTATATCACTTGAAAAAAGGCACCGGTGCCTACCGAATTGTTGATCTCGGCAATCTAAATATTGGACACGATCTGAGTGAATCTTATGTCCGCGTCAGCGAAGTATGCCGGATGTTATTGGAACACAACGTGCTTCCTATCATACTTGGAGGTTCTCACGATATTGACTATGGCCAATACTGTGCTTATGAAACGATGGATAAGCTTGTCAGCTTGCTAAATATTGACGCATTTTTGGATTTGGAGGAAAAAAGAGAATCGCCGGAAAGCAGACACCACATTCACAAAATATTATTGCACGAGCCAAACTATCTGTTTAGCTACACGCACTTGGCCTATCAATCGTATCTTATCGATCCGCACGCTGTTTCTATTCTGGAAAGATTATACTTCGAAGCATTTCGCGTGGGACAAGTACGAACGAATATTCAGGAAATCGAGCCAACGGTGCGAAATGCCGACATGGTAGCCTTTGACATCACGGCCATTCGCTCATCGGATGCACCTGGAAACGCTAATGCCCAGCCTTTTGGTATTACAGGGGAAGAGGCGTGTCAAATTTGCTGGTATGCAGGGCTAAATGAAAAGTTAAGCTCTATAGGCTTTTATGAATACAATCCTGCTTACGATGATGATCACAAAAAAACCGCCTCCGTAGTGGCGACGATGATATGGTATTTCATCGAGGGTTATTATTATCGTAAGAATGAACAGAATTTCAGGAGCAATGATTTTATGAAATACTCTGTTTCCATGCCGGTCGAGCCCGAAGTAATTTCATTTTACAAAAGTAAATTCAGTGAGAAGTGGTGGATGGAAATACCTTATCCTGGCGGAAAGGAAAAGTACTCCAGGAACAGCATTGTGCCTTGCAGCTACAGTGACTATCAGACTGCGGTGAAGGGTGAAGTGCCTGATCGCTATATCAGCACGCTTGCAAAATTAATCTGATCGATTGCCTGGCGAATTAATCAGACCACATTATTCAATTGCTCTTTAATTTTTTCGAGTTCTTCTTTCATGACAACAACATGTTTTTGAATTCCAGCATCGCTTGCTTTAGACCCAATCGTATTGATCTCCCTTCCGATTTCTTGTGAAATAAAGCCCAATTTTTTTCCATTTCCCTGCGATTCGTTCAAAACCCCCATGAAATAATCCAGGTGGGATTTGAGGCGGACTTTTTCTTCGTTAATGTCAAGTTTTTCGATGTAAAAAATAATTTCCTGCTCCAGCCGATTCGTATCATATCCCTCTTCGCCAAAAAAACTAACTACATTTCCCTTCAGCTTTTCCCGCATTTTTTCGATCCGCTTGGGGTCTAGCAATTCCACATTTTTAAGTTCCTGATAGATTACGCTGCAACATTCTTTTAACATTTTCTCCAGCACTTTTCCCTCTGTCTTTCTGAAATGATCACACTTATCCAGGGCCTGAACGATGCAAGACTTTACATTGCTCCATTCTTCATCGCTATTACTCTCCTTGATTTTCGTCTGAATTACTTCCGGTGAATTTAAGGCCAACTCAAAGAGCTGGTCGTAAGGCGCTATTACCCTGTCGGCCAGTTTTTTTAATTCACTGTAATAGGCAATGAATAATTTTTCATTGTACGATTGTTTAATTTCTTCTTCACCATACCGTTGATAGTCTACTGCTAACGATACCTTGCCGCGATCAAGTTTTTCGCTGATCAGATTCCTAATTTCTATTTCCTTGTCAGAAAAAACTTTGGGTAGCCGAAGGTTCAGGTCGAGGAATTTAGAATTAAGGCTTTTTACTTCTGCAGTAATTTGCACTTGCCCGTCATCAAGAGAGCATTGGCCAAAGCCTGTCATGGATTTAAGCATGAATGATAAATTGAGTTGAATGAATTAGTGGCAAAATACAAACATATTTTGCAGTAAACATTTCTGAATACCTGTTCCTCTGAAGGTACTAGAAATCAAAGCCGAGCGTGACGTAAAGTCTTGGCTTGGCAACCTCGTAATTTTCAACCGGCCAGGCTACATCAAACTTTATGTAATATCCGAGCATAACGGTACGCATACCTACACCATAACTGTAGAGCCATGGGTTAAGATAATTCTTAAGTTTTATGTTAAATCCGCCACTGTTAATTTCTTCATAACTGACACTGTTCTCTGAGCTAAAAGGTGGTTTGCCTGACCAGCTGGTACCAATATCATAAAATGCCAGGAATTGCATATTGCGAAGGAAATTGGATGAAATAGGACCGCTTGATAATGCTCTGATCAATGGAATTCTTAACTCGGCGTTGGCAAGGATCACGCTGTTACCGAATATATTGGCATAGTCGAATCCGCGAAGACTGGTGGCAAATTCAACAAATAATATATCCTGGTTTTCATAAGGATAGCCAAGGGGATTGTATTCACCTTCGCTGGTTCTTCCAGTGGTTTTCGTTTCATTGAAGAACCAGTTGTCCATACCTCCGAGCAGATATTTTTTAGGAGAATTTCCGAAGAAAGTTCCAGCAAATCCGCGAACGGCAAAGACGATTTCCTTATAAATTTTTTGATAGTGCCGTATGTCAACAGAGGCTTGACTGAAACTTAATTCTTGGTTCTCCAATCCCTGGTAGTGTTGGAACGAAATTTTGCCGCGGGTTCCCTCAATAAGATTAAGTCCGGTCGAAACTGAGTTATCATAAACAATTTCAGATTTTACACCTGCATAATAATTATTTACCGGTGGAACAGTCGGAGGTGAGGTAGGATAATCTTCTTCGGTCAAATCAACTGACCGAGCCAATGCTGCAAATGGTTTTAAGGTAAATCTGATTCTGTCGGAAATTGGGAGCGACGCACCAATTTCAAGACGATTGAGTGAATAATGGTAGAGATTCCGTTGTGTTGCATTAGGCTCTTCAGGAGCGGGCCAGCGAATTCCCTTTCGATCAAACCTCGCGCTAAAGTCTATAAGTGACTTTAGATATTGAAATTCTCCATAGAAATCACCATTGCGCAAATCGATACTCGTCATGAGACCGCCAAAGAACCGATAGTTCTCCAGCATGTCGTTCATTTGTGTTTCAATAGAGATACCGAGTCCGCGGATCGGATCCACTACCAGAGACGTAACCAGATTGTTCGAGCTGAACTTCGATTCATAGGGGAACGGTCCTGTGATCCTGCTTTTCTCACGCGCTTTCATATAACGCGTCAGGAAGGATTCACTTGGGCGTTTTGCTTTACCACTTCATCTTCAAAAACATAATTGTCGGTATTGACTACATTTTGTTTGGGTTGAGTCACAGTAGAATCCTTTGCAGCCTTTTGCTGGACGACGTTAGAATTTGGTACGGCGCGGGCAGTTGAATCTGTGTTATTAACAGTGGTGGAATCACTGCCGATTTATTCAGCGTAAGGGAGTCAGGTTTTGTTGACTGGACGGAGTCAGCTGTCGTCGTATCGCGTTGAGGTTGTGCTTCTTTTAATCTGGCGTTGAGCAAGTCTCTAATGCTCATATTTTTGTTTTCTTCCGTCTTCCTCCGTTCACGTATGACACGGGCTTGTTGTAAATCCTTTCTACGGGTTGCAGGTGTAAAGACCTGACGACCAATATTAAATCCACGCTCCACGAAAATATTTTCTTTCAGATTTTTAGTCATTACCATGGACATGGTATTCGTATTGAAATTAAGGTCGTAGTTTTTAATGCTGGAGGAGTAGTTGGTCACTTGCGTATAGATACCAGTGGTTCGATTGAATTTGAAGAGATTCACAATACCTCGCTGATCGCTCAGGTAGTAGAAGTTGTTTTCATCCAACGCTTCCGGCGATTGATCTTTGCTAAGGGTATTGGTGACGCGGGTCAACAGAAATTTGGTGCTATCCAAATCGTAAATAAAAAGATTGTAATTGTTGGTAAGCTGTTCAAACACAGGCTTGGAATTCGCGCGTAGTGTATCGGTTGTCCGGTTAGAACTAAAAACAATCTGGTTCGTGTTGGGGATAAAGCTGGGATCAAGATCGTCGTACATGTCATTCGTGAGCCTCCGCACGCGATCGCGCTTTGAACTGAGTAAAAATAAATCACTTTTTCCCTCAAAATCTGCGCTTAGGATAACCAATCTGCCATTTCCAGAAAAATCAAAGCTTCGGATGTTGCTAAACCTTTCGAGGGCGCGGGGTATTTTGGTTTTCGTATTAAAGTCATAAAGCCAGAAAATATATTCGCCGTTTTTCACGCCAATTACACCCAACGTGTTGGCATCCGACCAGGCAATAAGTGGCAGGCGATAGTCCACACGCTGTTTGATAACTTTACTTCCACCTGATAAAACCCTTTTTTCTTTGCCTGTTTCAAGTGAGCGAACTTTAATGATATAACGTCCACGGTCATTTTCGGCATATGCGATGTTTCGGCCATCCGGGCTTAGCTTAACCGTTGTAAATTCCGTTGTCCTATTGTGCTGGCGGGTAAACGAAGTAGTGTCGGCAGCAGTAATGTACGCCTTCCCAACCTGAGCACTCATATCAGTATAGAACTTTTGCCATTCGGCAAGCAACTGGCGAAAGTTTATTCCCAATGTTATTAAAATGCTTTTCTCTTCGTTGCGGGTAACACGGGTGTAGTTCAGAATATTGGCGACGCTGCTTTTGCCATATTTTTCAGCGATAAAATTCCACATGGATTGGCCCACCAATGCCGCATCCTTGCTCCCCAGTTTAGTTGCTCTCCGGGCTTTGCGCGTACTCATCAATTGACGGATGTAGTCGTCCATATCGATGCTCCATCCTTTTGCCACATAGCGCGAAGCGCCATCCACAAACCAATCCGGTAAGTTCATGAGGATGGAGCTTTGAAACATGTCCTTAAGGTTTCCTCCGAACATCATTTCGTTGATCATCAAATCAGAAATCTGATAAAGCAACTCATCCTTGAATTCTTGTGCCGTTCCTAAATGGGCGACTTCCACATAAGGTTTTATAAATTCAGTTTCCCCACCAACATTGAACACATTGTGATTCAAGCCAACATTGCTTTGACGTAGATCACTCAGCGAATTGTAAACAAAAACTTTGGTTTTAAAATATGGGGGATATCCGATCAAATCGGTAATACGATCAAATTCGCCCTCCAAATACTCAAGCGCTTCCTGAGCCATAGCCTTGCGGGCATCGTAATAGTAGACATCAAAGTTTTCGCCGCTTAAGTAAACCCAGTCAAATTGCCTGTATTGAATCCGGTTTTTACCAAATACTTCACGCGACTGTTGCGCATAAAGGATGGAGGAACTGGCCAGTAAAAGTATAATGGGTAGTAAAATTCCGCTTCGCAAATTCATATTCTTGTTGAGGGAGACCAATATAATAATTTATAACGTTCAATATTCACGTCTTTGTTTAAGGATTGGTGATTTTCAATGGATTGGAGTAAAATTTCCGAAAAATAAGGTGCTAAACTAACGCCCTTGGGCCCCATTCCATTCAAAATATACAATACTTTATGCTCCGGATGCCTTCCCAAAATAGGTCTGCGGTCATGGGTTGTTGGCCGGATGCCCCATTCCTGATCCAAAACCTTATAATTAAAACTCACCAAGTCGTTCAATTTTGATGTCAGCTCCTCCCTGGCAACATCCGTAATTCCAGGTGCTTGGTCTGTCCAGGAGTACGTAGCCCCAACACGCCATAGTCCATTTTGGTTTACAGGCACTGCATAAACGCCCCGATTGACGATAATATTTTCCAGGTGATCGCTTTGAATTCGAATTGTTTCGCCTTTGAGGGGTAAAACCGGTACCCATTTAAACCACTTATTGGATTCCATTCCCTGACAAAAAATGACGGCCCCGGCTTCATAATCCTGGTATCGGACCGATTGACTTCCTATCAAAAGCTGATCATCCTGGAAAAATTCTTCCAACAAGTACGCCTCTCTGCTCGATTAACATACGAACGGATTCAATGTAACGGATTGTGTCCAGGTAGCCGCAACCCTTCAACAATAGTCCCCCAAAAGGATCGTTGGTGCAAGCGCGGGCCGGTTTGGTGAAAATATTCTCGATATAACCGTGATAGACGGGATCGGCACTTTTTGCCATCCATTCATTTTGTTCTTCAATGGTGGCAAAGGGTCTGTAAAGTGACAAAGGATAAAAAAACCGGCTTTGCGTTAATTTTTCGGCCTCTTGGTAAAACTGATGCAGGTATGGGAAAAGCTGATCAGCCATCCACGTCTTGATCATATGTCGTCCTGTAATTGGATTGAACAATCCCACAGCAATTCGCGAGGGAGAATTAGCGACGATTCGATCAATCACCAGGATTTTTTTATTGCGCTTCAACAGTTGCAATGCCAACGCAGAGCCAGCAAGTCCCTGTCCGACGATGATGAAATCAATTTGCTTGGACGTTTTCATTTTCCCCATGCAACCTAGTGAATTAGTTTCTGGTTTGCTGACCCTGTTTCGGGTTTCGGGTTTTGAGTATTAATTTGCCGGCCGGTTAAACAAAACCTCGTATTGTGATTGCGATTCAGTCATTTGTTTTTAATGCTTTTCAGGAGAATACTTATATCATTTCTGATAAAACAAAGGAGTGTGTCATTATAGATCCGGGATGTTATGACGACGACGAAAAAAAGGAATTGGCAGATTACATCCAGGACCACCAACTCAATGTCCGGATGCTGTTGAATACGCATTGCCACATCGATCACATTTTGGGCAATGAATTTGTAAAACAAAAGTACGGCACCAAACTCTACATCCATCAGACTGAAGAATTTGTACTCAATGCACAAAAGATATTGGCGCCACACTATGGATTTAATCGTTATCAGGAAGCAACTCCAGACGGCTATTTAGCGGAAGGCGATGTCATAGAGTTTGGGTTGCAAAAATTTTCTGTCCTTTTTGTGCCAGGACATTCGCCTGGTCATATCGCATTTTATAATGAAAAAGAAAAAGTGGTATTAGCAGGCGATGTCTTATTTCAAAACAGCGTCGGCCGAACGGATCTTCCGGGAGGGAATCACAATACGTTGGTCGAATAGTATTCATAAAAAGCTTTTTACACTTCCAGACGAAGTAACGGTCTATCCCGGCCATGGAGGTGAAACGACCATTGGCGTGGAGAAAAGAACCAATCCATTTTGCGCACTTACATTACGTTGATTCATGCATAGACACATTCCGAATTTTTTGACCTGTTGCAACTTGGTATGTGGTTGTTTAGGCATCATTGCTTTGCTGGAGGGAAAAGATATTCCCTTGGCGTATTTTGTCTGGGCCGCATGCATTTTTGATTTCCTGGATGGTTTTGCTGCGCGGATGCTAAAGATATCATCCCCCATCGGTAAGGAACTTGACTCACTGGCGGATATGGTAAGCTTTGGCGTGTTGCCGGCGCTTTTTATGTACACAGCAATCTCACTTAAATCACCTGTTTCAATTTTACCTTACGCAGGCTTGCTGATTGCGGTCGCGTCTGCATTACGGTTAGCGATCTTTAATTTAGATGAAACACAATCGGATTCCTTTAAAGGGTTGCCCACACCGGCCAATGCGCTTTTCATAACAGCAATACCTTTTCTCGATACCCCTTTTTTTGATTTCGTTCATAGTCCCTTGGTGCTAGCCGCCATTTGCGTTGCATTTTCCCTGTTACTCGTCTCCAGAATTGACCTCTTTGCCTTAAAATTCAAAAATTTTAGCTGGTCTGATAACAAAGTCAGGTTTACATTCCTTCTCATGGCAGTATTACTATTGGCAGTATTAAGATTGGCTGCGCTGCCTCTTATCATACTTTCTTACATCGCACTTTCGTTAGGTGTCCGGATGTTTTCAAAATAAGGAGCTATTTTTCGGAGCTGAAATTTACGTGCATTCCTTTGCTACCATACGATTGTTTTTGTTGTGCATAAGTGCTACGCTAATGGTGCAGGCATTTGGACAATCTTCCGTGCTGCAGTCCGGGAGCTGGTATAAGGTCGCCGTTGAAAAAAGGGGGATATATAAAATAACCTACGATGACTTTAAAAAGATGGGCTTTGATACCCGGATGGACCCACGCAGAATTCAAGTTTTCGGCAATGGCGGAGGCATGCTTCCCCAAGCCAACAGCGTAAGTCGGCCCGTTGATCTCACGCAAAATGCAATTTTTGTTTCTGGAGAAAGTGATGGGTCGTTCGATAAAGGAGATTACATTTTATTTTTTGCCGAAGGACCCGATCGAATTCAATATCAGGTTCAACGCGAAATTTTCGCCTACGAAAGCAATTTATACAGTGAAAAGAATTTTTACTTCGTGACGGTTGGCGATACTGAGGGAAAACGGATTATCAGCAAACCAAATCTCGAGGGAAATTTTCCTGTCATTCAACATTATGATGACTTTGTCTACCATGAAGTAGATGAATACAATGTTTTGAGTTCCGGACGCGAATGGTTTGGTGAACGGTTTGATATTACTTTCGAACGCACTTTTTCCATCGAGTTAAGTGGAGTACTCGAAAATTCCCCCATAAAAGTTGTATCAGATGTGATGGGTCAGTCATTTGGTACCTCTTCCTTTAATTTGTTTTGGAACAATACGTTGGTGAAAAATCAGGTGATTCCCATAATTCCCAATACGCAGTATGGCATTAAGGGAGCTCACAAACGAGACACGATCAACATAAACTCCAGCACGGTCAGCGCTTCAGGTGACAGCATCACAGCAAATAAAATATCAATTCAATAAAGCTGCATCAGGTGCTTCCGTCGGAAATCTCGATTTCTTTCTTTTGAATGTGAAACGGGCACTTGAGTTTTCGCAACATCAGATTCTCTTTCGCTCGCGGGAAAGCCTTTTGCATCCGGTTTCCACTTTTTCAATATCAAAGGCATCGGCTAACTGTTCTAGTTTGGGATATCACCCAACCCGCTGAACCACAACAGCAAGACTATACGCTGGATGATGCTGACGCACGATTTTCAAGCCCCAGCGACCAGCTGCATGAGTATATTATTTTTGATAATGAAATTCCCGCGCCTGAGCTCGTTGGTAAGATCGAAAATCAAAATTTACACGGATTAGCGACACCCAATTTTATCATCATATCGCATCCCGACTTTTTTGACGAAGCAGCACGTTTAGCTGTGCATCGTGAGCAACATAATTCATGGACGTCAGCCGTTGTTACACCTGAACAAATTTTTCTTGAATTTGCGTCGGGCCGGCAAGATGTTACGGCGATTCGCGATTTTATTAAACACCTCTATGATAAAAATCCGAATACGCTTAAAGCTGTATTGTTGATGGGCAAGGGGTCGTACGATTATAAAGACCGTATTCAGCAAAACACAAATTTTGTTCCGACGTATGAATCGAGGAATTCGCTTATCCCCGTTGGCCACCTATTCTTCCGATGACTACTTCGCGTTCCTGGAAAACGATGAGGGCAACTGGGGAGAGTCGCCGGCGCAAAATCATACGCTCGATGTGGGTGTCGGCCGCTTGCCGGTTAAGACCGTTGAGGAGGCGAAGAACGTTGTAGATAAGATCATTTATTACGATACGCACAAAAAATCGTACGGCCGCTGGCGAAAGGATATTGCTTTTGTTGGCGATGACGGAAACAACGCCGACAATTTTACCAGCAGCCATCAATCGCAGGCGAATTCAATCGCTGAAAGTATTGAGTCTTCTCATCCTGAATTTAACACCAAAAAGATTTTCCTGGGGAAATATGTAAAAACGGTAAAGCCTAACGGAGAAACTATTCCAGAAGCAAGCAAAGATGTTATCAGTCGATTTGACCGTGGATCCCTCATCATCAATTTTACAGGTCATGGCAATGAAAAACAATGGGCCGATGAGAAGATTTTTTCTGACGTAGATATTGATGAACTTGAAAATGAGCTCTATCCTTTTTTAGTTACCGCCACATGCGAATTTGGACGACAGGATGACCCTACCGTTGTGTCCAGCGCTGAACTTAGCGTTCTCCGTCCAAAAGGAGGCGCGATTGGATTGGTGACGACTGCCCGTCCGGTTAATGCGGGTACTAATTTTGTGTTGAATCAGGAATTTTATAAGGCACTATTTCAAAAACAATCTTCACAGTATGGGACATTGGGAGAAATATTCAGGAACACAAAAAATAACAGTACCAGCGGTGTGTCAAATCGTAATTTTTCATTGTTGGCAGATCCGTCTATGCTCCTGGCAATGCCTACTGAATCAGTAGTGGTGACAAGCATCAAAACATCAACAGGCTCGGATACTTTAAAGGCCTTGTCCACGGTTACATTGAAAGGGGAAATTCAAAATGAATCAGGAACAGCTGATTGGATGACTTTAACGGCACGCTTGAATTTACGCTGTTCGACAAAGAAGTAGATTTTGTCACAATCGGGAAAAACGATCCCGCTTTTCAGTACAATGAATGGTACAACGCTTTGTATAGGGGTAAGGCTTCGGTTAGTAACGGGACTTTTCAATTTGAGTTTGTGCTCACCAAAAATGTGGCCTATGAAATCGGTCAGGGCAAGCTAAGTTTATACGCTTCGGACCCTGCTCAGTCAGCGAGACGCAAGTGGCGCAACCATGTCTTTTAAGATTGGGGGAACGGAGCCATCCTTTCACACCGGATAATACATCACCCGTTATGCAGCTTTTTATGGGAGACACTACCTTTATTTCCGGTGGAGTTGTAAATACAAACTCAACACTTATCGTAAACTTGCAGGACGATAGCGGGATAAATATTTCAGGATATGGCGTCGGAAATGCTTTAGTGGCGTATTTAGACAATGAGCAGGAGGCCTATATTTTAAATGATTATTACGAAGCTTACATGAATGATTTTACAAGAGGATCTGTACATTTTCCAATGAAGGGCCTTTCGCCGGGCAGGCATTCGATAACCGTAAAAGCTTGGGATACACACAATAACCCAGGCCAGGCTACCCTTGAATTTGTAGTTACCGATGGTGAAAATATCGTGATAGAAACCTTTGCAAATTTTCCAAATCCTTTTCAATCCGAAACCTCAATATTTTTTACGCACAATCGCTCGGGCGACGATCTGCAGGCACAATTGGTAATTTACAGCGCTAATGGGATGCAATTGAAAACTTATGAATATGATATACCGCAAAGTTCTTATCGTGTGGATTTAGGCGTCATAAACGATTTGTATGATTTTGGAAAAAAACTTCCAGGCGGATTATACTTGGCGCGTTTGGCCGTTCGTTCATTAACGAATGGCTCTAAAAATGAGCGTGTTACAAAACTTATTGTTGTGAATTAACTATCTTTGAGCCTTTGAAAAAAATCTTGATGTATTACCGTGTAATTCTGTTATTGATATCTGGGGTGATAATCAGTCAACATTCGTTCTCGCAGAATATAAATACACTTGGTCAGGAGTCGGCCATTACAACAGCAGTCCCATTTCTTGTTATTTCTCCCGATGCCCGTCATGCTGCACTCGGGGATGCAGGGGTTGCCACTACACCAGACGCTAATGCGACCTATTGGAACCCAGGAAAACTTGCCTTTATCCAAAGCAAGTATGGGGCATCAGCGTCGTACACACCATGGTTGGGAAAGATCGTTAACGACATGTCTATTTCCTATCTTACCGGTTTCTACAAAATTAACCGCGAAAGCGCGTTTAACCTCGCACTAAAATATTTTGACATGGGTGAAATAACTTTCACCAATAATGTCGCTGCCGTAACTGGACAATTCAGCCCTCGGGACTATTCATTTGACGGAAGCTATTCTCGAATGCTTTCTGAAAATTTGGGTATTGGACTAACTGCGAAATACATTTATTCAAACCTTACAGGTACTAATTCAAATGTCGACGGACAGGCAGGAAAAAGTGTTGCCGTGGATATCGGACTTTATTATACAAAAGAGCTCAAATGGAAGAATGCATCAACCCTTTCTTTTGGCGGTTCCATCAGCAATATCGGAGCAAAACTTTCTTATACAGACAATAACAATGAAGACTTTTTGCCCACGAACCTAAGACTTGGTAGCGCTCTTACGACAGCGTTGGATCCCTATAACACTATAACATTTGTTCTTGACTTTAATAAATTGATGGTTCCAAGTCCTCCCATCCGCGACGAAACAGGGCAGATTGTTGCGGGCGAAGATCCCAACCGATCGTTACTCAATGCGATGTTCACGTCATTTTCGGATGCACCAAATGGTGCGAAGGAGGAATTTCAGGAAATAATGACATCCATCGGTGTTGAATATTGGTATAACAAATCATTTGCTGCCCGGGTCGGTTACTTTAACGAGGCAAGTAATAAAGGCAATCGCAAATACCTGACCCTGGGTTTAGGCTTTACTAAAAACAGATTTGGAATTGACGTAGCTTATCTCGTGCCGACGGCTAAACGTGAACATCCATTAGCCGAAACGTTGCGTTTTACGCTGCATTTTAATATCAAGGAAAATCCTGTTGCCGAAGAGTCTGTTACCGACGACAATCCCTGATGCTCGACAGAACACTTGCACCTCCGTTTAATCGGAGCACATCTTTTGAATTAATCCAGCCGCAAAAGAAAATTTTAGAAGGCGGAGCCGAAGCCTATTTTATTCTTGGAGGTACACAAGAAGTAAGTAAGGTAGAGATTGTTTTTGCCGCGGGACGATGGGTAGAAAAAAATTGGGGTGCTTCATACTTCACCGCTAACCTTCTCTCGAAAGGCACAAAAAAGAAGACGAGTTTCGAGATTGCTCATTTGCTGGATCTTTATGGTGCTCATCTGGAAATCAATCCTGGGTTGGATTTTGTTTCCGTGTCGCTCTATATTCTGAATAAGAATTTTGAACCTGCTATTCTACTTTTTCTAGAGTTACTTAAAGAATCGGTTTTTCCGCAAGAAGAGTTTGATTTGTTGAAATCAATATACTTGCAAAACCTGAAGGTAAATTATGAGAAGACAAGTTTTCTAGCTTCCAGGCTTGTGCGAAAAAATCTTTTTGGAGAAGCTCATCCCTATGGAAAAGAACTTGATGAAGCGGATATTCACCAGCTAAGCCGTGAGGGACTCGTACAACATTATTCAACGTTCTTTACAAAAGGAACCGTACTGGTCTCCGGAAGAGTATCCGAAAAAAATCAGAACTTAATTGCTGACCTATTCTCTTCATTCGGACACAATGCAATTGCGCGAAATGATTTCTCTAAGCAACGATCTCAAATATTCCCGCGAAGTGTTGCAAAAGGAAGGCAGTGTGCAGGCGTCGGTTCGTCTGGCTAAGAAATCAGTTTCCAAAACACATCCGGATTATATTGACGCATTATTTCTGAATCATATTCTAGGTGGTTATTTTGGATCACGCCTGATGAAAAACATTCGGGAGGATAAGGGCCTGTCCTATGGCATTTCTTCTTCGTTGCACGCCCTTAAGAATGACAGTTATCTGGTGATCGGCGCGGACGTAAATCGCGAAAATTTAGATCTCACATTCGAGGAAATTGCCAAAGAGATCAAACGGCTAAGAACCGAAAAAATTGATGGGGAAGAGTTAGACATTGCCCGGAATCATTTTATTGGCGGCCTCCAACTGGAGATCACTACCTCATTTGCC
This sequence comes from uncultured Bacteroidota bacterium, assembly GCA_963846745.1. GTDB lineage: Bacteria > Bacteroidota > Bacteroidia > Cytophagales > Cyclobacteriaceae > Chryseolinea. Next base: position 80,893 of record CAWJXE010000017.1, read on the forward strand.
CATGCTGACAAAATAAAAAGTATAGTACTCTATAACCTTCCGCATAGCTACTATCAAAATATGATTACACGGATCGATGCCATTACCTCGGACGATCTGATGCGTATTGCCAATCAATATTTCGCCGAAGACAGCTTCGTTCAAGTAGCGGTCGGATAACAAATTAGACCGGCCCGTTGCGTCCAACCTTTCGCATAGGTTTCGGATTCCTCACATTATAATATATGCCTGAAAGCTTGTAACAATTTGCTTTGGCATGGACGAGAAAATATTAGATTTGATAGTCAAGCGATTTTCTCATCATAAGCTTAAGTCCTATGAAATCATCCAAAGTAAACCGACGAAAGTTTATCCAATACTCGGCTGCCCTGAGCAGCAGCGTTGTATTGTCACCCGTTGTATCTCATGCCTGCTTTTGCAAAAGACAATTTACAACGGGACCTGTACTGGTATCAGCAACCATTGAGAATTCTGCAAACGGTATTGCGTGAGCCTGACGCCGCAAACTATGACGCCAAAGCGGTAGTTGCCTATATGGAGAAAACCGGAAGCAATACTTTAGTAGTCAACGGAGGCGGTATTGTAGACTTTTTTCAGAATCCCCTGCCGCCGTCTAATGTTAATTCAATGATGGGCAAACGTGATATTTTGAAAGAAATTACCGAAGCCTGTCATGCAGCCGGTATGCGTGTTATTGCCCGCGTTGATTTTCGTGGTGTCGAGGAGAAGATATTCCGGCAATACCCAGAATGGTTTAGTGTCGATCAGCAGCAAAACCCCAAACAATTAACGTACACACGGCCGCAGCTATATTCTTCTTGTTACACGGGCTATTATCGAAATGAACACGCGCAGGAATTCATAAAATACATAATTTCGAACTATAACATCGATGGAATTTGGCACAATAGCATCGGCGTACAAGGTCTGTGCTATTGCAAGCGGTGTCAACAATCATTTCAAAAATTTTCAGGAGAAAGCATTCCCTCGAGCTGACGCAGGCTCCGATAAACTGGATCAGTTCATGTTGTGGAAGTCGGCGATGGCTGATCAGCACATGGAAAAAATGAAGCAAACGGTAAAGTCGTTCGGGGCGGATAAAGTATATACGGCAGAAGTGTTCAGCATGTTTGACGCAGGAAATCGCGTAAGCGACGGGATTGATTTGTATATGGCGCGTGATCATTTTGATTTTTTGGTGAGCGTAGCATTCCTCACCGAAAACACGGAAAACATTCATTATGCTGACTTGAATTATGCCAATACCATCGTAAAATTTTTGAAGTCGATGGCGCCCCAAAAGGAGGCGATAATTTTGTATGGCGGGAATGGGACTTCGCATCGTTACATCATGGATCCGCCTGTTGATCTCAAGGTGTGGCTGTGGCAGGCGCTTTCAGCGGGCGGCAGATTTTGGAATTGCAGCTTTACCGGCTCCTATCCGGCGGCAACCTATGACCGGCAGAACGGCCTTTCATCAAACCGAGGCATATCAATTCGTCAAAGAAAATGAGAAATTGTTATCCCAACATACATCGGTCGCCAACATTGGCGTGTATTACTCCAGGGCTACACGTTTGACTTTCCGGAATAAATCTGAGGAGGGCGATCGTTTTGAAGCGTTTATCCGGGGAGTCGAAACGGCCCTGATTGAAAATCATATTCCTCATGATTTTATTGCGGATGATCAGGTTAGTAAGGAACGACTTGCCAGGTATAAAGTGATCGTATTGGCCAACGTACGCAGTTTGTCTGATGCTGAGCTTGCGTTAATTAAAGAATTCGTGGGCAATGGCGGAAATATTGTGGCAACTTATGAAACCAGTTTGTTCAATAGTGATGGCGTCAAGCGTCAAGATTTTGGATTGGCCGAAGTTTTTGGTTGTAGTTTCACAGGTGAAAAAATAAATACACGCAAGGATTTTTATCAAGTCATTGCAGATCCCACACATTATATAGTTAACCCGGATAGCCAGCAAACGCAGTTGTTGATCAATGCAGGTTACACGTTGATTTGTAAAGCGGCACCATCAGCAAAAAAGATCTGTACTTACAATCCTGTGGTTCACAACCAGCCACCTGAAAAGGCCTGGACCAATGCGTGGGCTCGCGAATATCCAACGGTCCTGGAGAACACTTATAAACAAGGGAAATCGATTTATTTTGCCAACCAGCCCGATCTTATAACATTTGAATTCGCGCATCCTGATGTTCGAAATCTTTTGGCACGGAGTGTAAGGTACCTTGCGGGTGATTTTATCGGCCTGGAAACCAATGCGCCTGAAAGTGTGCACACAGGATTGACGAGGTCCCTGGAAAATCCTAAGGAGTACATTTTTTCATTTGTAAATACAACGTCCGGTCCTGTCAGACCACTTCGAAATTTGCTTCCGGTTTATGATCTTAGTGTTCAATTAAATCTGGAGGGCAAATTGAACAGCTACAAGGTACTTCGCTCCCAAGGCGACGTGAAGGTTGTCTCTGCAAAGGGAAAAATAGACATCAAACTTAATAAGCTCGAAGATTTCTTTGCTGTCCATCTTACTATGGGATGATTAAATTTATTTATTATGAATAATTCATTGACATATGGCCTGACGCACCTGGCGATTTCTGTTCAAGATGTCAGCCGTACAAAAAAATTCTATCATGATGTTTTCGGAATGGAAACCATGTATGATCAAGAAGGGTTTGTCCAGATGACTACACCTGGCTGTCACGACATCCTTGTCTTTGAAGAGAAAAAAAATTCCCCAATAGGAATCACGGGTGGGATAGCGCACTTTGGCTTCAGGTTAAAAGAAGCAAAGGACATAGATGAAATGTTAAAAAGAATAAATTCTGCGGGAGGCCAGATCGTTGATAAAGGTGAATTTGTTAAAGGCTCTCCTTATGTTTTTTTCAAGGATCCTGACGGGTATGAGGTGGAGATCTGGTACGAGCTTTTGCCTGAATCCTAGATTTTTTGCACCAATGACCCTGCAAATCAGATCCTGCAAGCTTGATGATTTTACATCGATTTTTAATCTCTTTAAACAATTATGGCCCAGCTTGGAACTGGATTACGCTGCGCTTTATGCAGTTTACGAGCATGCGCTTTCCTCGTGACGCAACATCTAATTGTGGGCGTGCAGGAGGATCGTATTGTCGGATTTTGTTCCCTCTCCCTGAAAAATAATTTTTGGAAAGCCGGCTGCATCGGCAACGTCGATGAACTCGTCGTCGATGAAAATTACAGAGGCCAGGGAATCGGTAAAAAGCTGATCAATAGAATAGAGGAAATTGCCATCAGCAACCAATGCAAGCAGATAGAACTGGATTCTGCTTTTCACCGTAAGGAAGCACATCATTTCTACGAAAGTATTGGCTATAAAAGCAGGGCTTATCTATTTACAAAACCCCTGGTCAAAATGTCTTAAAAGGAAGACCAGTTCTCACGTAGCCGAAGATCCTTTGGGAGCCCGCTATGAATCAATGGCCCGTTCAACACGATATCTTTTGCGGTTTGAAACTAAACTTCTAATTTTAATTTTTTCACGCGCAGTAAAACGCACCCTCAACATCGTCGCGATAGCAATGAAGAAGCTAGTACTGATTTTTTTGCCTTGGGTAATTATTTGTTCTGCCTTTGCGCAGCGCGTCAGCGTTCAGTATGATTACACTTTACCACAAGCAAACTATGCTGCTGAGATATTAAAATTTTCTGTGCTAAAGCGGGGGTATATTTTGAATGATGGCGAGTCAGATTATCAGATAATTCTGCAGGTAAATTCTTCTTCAGGTTTGGGTAAAGAGGCCTATTCACTTTCGCCAGAAGGTAAAAAAATCACCATCGTGGGTGGCGATGCAACGGGTCTTATTTATGGAACACTTTCGTTAGCGGAGGATTTTAGAAATGGTGTTTCAATTCAAAATATTAAGAAAAGAAGCGAAGCCCCCAGGTTGGCATTTCGGGGGATCAAATATGATTTGCCATGGGATACCTACCGCCACAGTTATTCTTTGGATCAACATCAGCAAACATGCAGCGATATAAATTATTGGAAAGCCTTTCTCGACATGATGGTAGAGAACCGATTCAATACCCTGACCCTTTGGAATCTTCATCCTTATACTTTCATGATTAAACCCAAAAACTTTCCGGAAGCCAGCCCATGGAGCGACCAGGAAATGCAAGCCTGGAAAAAATTATTTGGAAGTATTTTCAGAATGGCCAAAGAGCGTGGTATTGATACTTATGTAATTCCTTTTAACATTTTTGTGACCCCAGAATTTTCAAAAGCTCACAATGTTGCGATGGATAATTTGGACCATCATTTTTTTGTCAAGGGTGACACATCTGAAATAGTAAAGCGATACACACGTGAATGTGTCACGCAATTGCTTCAGGAATACCCTGATCTGACGGGTATGGGACTTACACTGGGTGAGGGTATGGGCGGGATGACCCCACAGCAACGGGAAGACTGGATGAAGGCAACGATTATTGAAGGGATGCGTCGCGCAAATCGTAAATCAAAACTTATCCATCGCATTCCCTTTTCGAGTACCACTGGATCCCTCGGGCCCACCAGCATTGAAACTGAGCAGTTGACCCGTAAGGGAATAGAACAGGAAGCAGCGATGGAATTTATTGAGCCGCCGGTTTGGGCGGATTTAAAGTTCAATTGGTCACATGCACATTCTACACCGAAATTAATGAAGGTGCATGGTGGTAAATTATTTGGTGCTTATTTTAAGCCTGTGCCAACTGACTATAAGGTAATCTGGACAGCCAGAAATGAAGACTTCTTTTGTTTGCGATGGGGTGTTCCTGATTTTGTACGGCAGCATGTTAACAACAACGGTCTTGATTATGTAGGCGGCTATTTGATAGGATCTGAAACCTACATTCCAGCAAAAGACTATTTTACGAAACCGGGAACAAAAGTGAATTGGAAGTATGCCTTTGAAAGGCAATGGCTATTTTATAAAACATGGGGGAGATTGTTGTATAACCCTTCAACGACAGATGAAATATTCAGAGCAGAATTTATTCGTCGTTATGGAAAAGATGCGGGAGCATTGCTTGAAGCATCAAGTCTGGCCGGAAAAACGCCTTTGCGCCTGGCCTCTTCATTTGACTTTACGTGGGATTTTTCTCTTTATAGCGAAGGATTCATGGCATTGAACAGGGAGCGAAAGCGAGTTGAATATATTTCCGTTGATTGGCAAATCAGGCAACCTCCAATTGATCCAGATTATGTCTCCGTACTCGAATACGTGAAAACCATCTCCGATGGGAAATACATTTGACAAAACTAAAATTACACCTCCCGTCTTAGCGAGCATGCTGGAGGTTGATTGCAACAAAGCATTGGCACTGGTGAAGAATTTTAAAACCCTGAGCAATGCATCTCTGCAACAAGAGGTCGCTGACATCAAAGCGTGGGCAAATTTGGGACTATACTTTTCAGAAAAGTTAAAAGGCGCAGTTGCTTTACAAACCTATCGCGAAAAAGGTGAGGAAGAGGATAAGCTGGAAGCGGTCAAACGTCTCGAAAATGCGTTGCGCTATTGGGACGAAGTGGTAAGCATCACGCGACCGCTTTACAATGATATGCCCCTCGTTCATTTCAGCGAACAAGACGGAAAATCCTGGAAAGAAAATGATCACCTGCGCTTTCATTGGGAGCTGCTTAGACCGGAGGTCGCAAAGGACATCGAGATTGCAAAAAACGCGACTGTTGATACTGCTAAATGAATCAAAAATTTTTTTATAAGCTAATCTGAACGTAAATCAAAAATTCAAAAAACTAATAATGACATACTCAAAATCTTTGCGTGCCCAAGTCACCATGCTTCTGTTGGTAGTTGCGTTGGTATCCTGTAAAAAAGCGGCTATTAAAGAACCTCCTCTGATTGTCAGGGAAGATCCTGCAACTGCGGTAACCAAGGCAAATGAAATCCGCAAGAACACTCCCGCCCAACTTGCTGAAGGCTTAACGCTCACACTGTGGGCATCGGACTCACTCGCGCCAGACCCGGTCGCGATGTCTATTGACGACGCAGGCAACGTATACCTTACCCGTACAAACCGGCAAAAAAATTCAGAATTTGATATTCGCGGTTATCGTCATTGGATGACTCCATCCATTAGTTGGCAGTCGGTCGAGGATAGAAGGGCATTTTTGCGCAGCAATTTTGCACCCGAGAAAAGTGCTGAAAACCAATGGCTTCAGGATTTAAATAAAGACGGTGTTCACGACTGGCGTGATTTGGCTGTTGAGAAAGACGAAATCTGGAAACTGGAAGATCGATCCGGCGACGGAATCGCGGATATTTCAACCCGGATACTCAATGATTTTCATGACGAAGTAACCGATGTAGCAGAAGGAATCTTAGTTCGCAAAAACGACATGTTCGTGACGATTGCGCCAGACCTCTGGCGTTTGAAAGATAATGATGGCGATGGCATCATTGATGAAAAGACGTCGGTCAGTCATGGCTATGGTGTACACATCGGATTCTCCGGACATGGTTTGGCTGGTGTAACGGAGGGACCAGACGGAAAAATTTATTGGAAGATCGGAGATATCGGCGCAAATGTAAAATCTCCTGATGGTACGGTCCATAAACATCCAAATGAAGGTATTGTTGTGCGATCCAATCCCGATGGCAGCGACTTTGAAGTTTTTGCTTCTGGGTTAAGGAATACCCATGAGTTTGTGTTTGATGAGTATGGAAACATCATCAGTTCCGACAATGATGGTGACCATCCCGGTGAAAGCGAGCGTCTGGTGTACATCGTTGAAGGTTCCGATGCAGGATGGAGAAGCAATTGGCAATATGGAAAATATACAGATCCTAAAAATAATTCGTACAAGGTCTGGATGGATGAAGGCCTTTATAAGCCGCGTTGGGCTGGACAAGCTTCATACATCATTCCACCAATCATTAATTTCCATAACGGTCCGACCGGCATGGTATATAATCCAGGGACCGCATTGGGCTCAGCGTGGAAGAACAAATTTTTTCTCGTTGAATTCGTGGGCAATCCGAGTCGCTCTCACGTCTGGGCTTTTAGCCTGAAGCCGAAAGGTGCTTCCTTTGAGCTGGCAGAAGACATAGACGTCGTGAGTGGTATTTTGCCGACAGGCATTCGATTTGGACCCGATGGCGCCTTGTACGTCGCCGATTGGATCAACGGTTGGGGTACCAAGAATTATGGCCGCGTATGGAAGCTTGATGTGAGTGATGACAAGAACGATTTGAAAGAGGTACGAGCTGAAACAAAGCGGTTAATTCAACTGAACTATGAAGAACAGACCGATGACGAGTTGTTAAAATTATTGTCATATGAGGACATGCGTGTCACGGCAAAAATCCCAATTCGAATTGGTGAGCAGAGGTAAAAAAGGTTGGGAAATATTAAAACAGGTTGCGGAAGATAAGAGCAATCAATTTGCTCGGATTCATGGCATCTGGGGTATCGGACAACTTGCCTCACAGGATTCAGACCTTGGCGGCACCGTTGGTTGATCTTTTAAGCGACGGTGATGCAGAAATAATTGCACAATCGTGCAAAAGTGCTTGGTGATATTCGACATAAAGAGGCCGCTGATAAACTAATTCCGCTGCGTCGGTCACGAAAATCCGCGCGTGCAATTTTTTGCCGCGCAGGCATTGGGCCGGTTCACAATATGCACCTGCCGTTGAGCCACTTCTGAGAATGATCGAAAAAAATAATGATGAAGACGTTTATCTGAGGCATGCCGCCGTTCTTGCGCTTTCACGCATTGGGAAAGAAGAGCCAATTGCGGCCCTGGTAAATAATCCAAATGACGCCCTGCGCATAGCTGCGGTGTTAGTGCTGCGAAGAATGCAAAGTGAAAAAGTTGCATTGTTTCTCAATGATAAGAATGAACTTATTGCTACCGACGCCGCTCGAGCAATCAACGACGATTTGTCCATTCCGGGTGCGTTGCCAGCCCTCGCAGCGGTGCTGAATGAAAAACGTTTTACGTCGGAGGCACTATTACGTCGGGCGATAAACGCATGTTTGCGTGTTGGCAGCGAAAAGGAATTGGATATCCTGATGAACTTCGCCAAACGAAGTGATGTCGCATCGGGTGTGCGGGCAGAAGCCTTAGCAACGATTGGTACGTGGGCAAATCCTTCTGTAATGGATCGCGTAGACGGACGCTATCGTGGAAAGATAGAACGTGATCCTTCCCTGGTCATTAGTAAGGTGAAAGCCAATATTGATCCATTCTTAAATGCCAGCAATGCAGACATACTGGTAGCCACAGCAAGTATGTTGAGCGAACTTGGGATTGCTGATTACAATGAGCAGTTGGAAAAGATTATGCGCCAAAATGCTTCTCCGTCTGTTAGGTCGGCAATGGTGGTTGCGTTGCATAAACTGAAATACAATAAGATTGAATCGGTAATAAAATTCGGGATGAATGATAAAGACGGCGCCGTGAGAACAACTTCGATCGGCCTGCTGAATGAGTTGGAAATCAGCAAAGAAAATTTGCCAGGAATTGTCGGGCCTATTTTTGCTAAAGGTACAATTCAAGAACAACAGCAGATGCTTCGCGTTTTAGGCGAAATGCCATTGGAAAAAAGCGAGCCTGTTTTGGAAAATCTGATAGATCAAATGGCAAATAAAAAACTTTCTCCAGGCGTAAAGTTGGATCTGATCGAAGCGGTTGATTCCACACATTCGGAAAAGCTCATCAGCAAACTAACACCACTCCGCAGCGCAGGCAACGATGCAGAATCCTTTTCAGAAACACTTTATGGCGGCAACGCGCGAAATGGAAGAAATATTTTTCTGTACAATTCGACAGCGCAATGTGTTCGATGCCATACCCTTGGCGATGAGACCGGAACTGTTGGACCGCCATTGCGGCAATCGGGTCGCACTTACAAGAGAACAATTATTGCAGTCACTCATAGAACCAAGCGCAAGACTTGCGCCCGGATATGGATCTGTGAAGATAACATTAAAAGATAATCAGGAAGTAACGGGAATTCTTATGGAAGAAACGGCCTCAGAACTCATTCTGAAAACTGCTGAAGCAGAACCTATGGAAATCCCCCTGTCAAGAATCAGCAAACGTCAAAATCTACCTTCCGGTATGCCGCCCATGCGGACGCTCATGTCGAAAAGAGAGATCAGAGATGTGATAGAATTTTTGGCAAATCAAAAATAGGCACGATCGGCAGTCCACGGTTTAACTTTATGCCGTGGACTGCCGACCGTGTTAACTGAAAATTTACATTTCTTTTTTTGCGGCCTCAATCAACCCTTTTATATAACCAATAGCAAACAACGTCCCCAACTCGCTGTAGCCGGGATGTTCGTTGCTGTCGCCCGCAACGGTAGGGACATGGTCTTCACGCATGGGTCCATTGAATCCTACTTCAAAGTATGTTTTCATCGCCTGATACATATCGGTTTTCCCCTCGTCATGAAAGGTTTCTTCAAAATTCCATTTGTCACCTCTGACATCGCGAAAGTGTACAAAGAAAATTTTATTTCGCTTTCCAAAGTATTTGATCACCGATGGAATGTCTTCACCCATGGTTGCAAATGTTCCCTGGCAAAGGGTAAGGCCATTGTTGGGACTGGGATAGAGTTCAATTAATTTTTTAAAAGCATCTGCCGATGTCATGATCCTGGCGATACCCCGGATTTTAGGAATGGGAGGATCGTCAGGATGCAACGCGAGCTTGATCCCATTCTTTTCTGCTTCGGGCACGACCGCCTTTAAAAAATACTCCATATTCTTCCACATGGTTTCTTCGGTAAATTCGCCAAATTCTGTTGAGGGCAAATCTTTAACCTTGTCGTAATTAAATGCCGTCACAAGTGCGCCACCCCTTCCAACTTTTTCAAAATCGGTCCGCGCCCAACTAATCACCGGCATCCAGTTGTAACAAATGGTATCCAGCCCGATTTGCTTCATATTTCGCATGAGCGTGATGAAGTTTTCGATCTCTTCATCCTTACCTTCAATGCCTAATTTTACTTTGTCAAGCGGTGGAGTTCCTTCCAAAACTTTCCATTGCAATCCGCGCTTTGCGTAAGCTTGTTTGACGGCGACAAGCGCTTCATGTTCCCATGCGTTAACATTTGGCAAACCTACTGCCCACGGGCTTGAAGGTGAGACTGCCCCGGTGACGCCCATTTGTTTTGAAAGTTCGATTTTTCGCTCCTGTAATCCGTAAAAGTAGGCCAGGCATAATTCAATGTTTGCGTCCTTCGCATAGGAAACCGCTTCGCGCTTACCTGCGGCAATGCCATCGTGGAGAGGGCGGTTAGTGAAGCACTTTTTTTTATGAAATTTCTGCGTGAGCTTGTCATGATTCTTTTCTTGTTGCCATACTAGATTACAATTTTTTTCTGCAGCCTTTGCTGATATTTCTTTCTCAGGTTAAATTATATTGGGAGGAGTTACCAGGCTCATTTCAATGGCGAATCAATATACGGGCAGTGCCCGCTGGCGCACAAACTGATTCGCTTATGTACAGAATCGATATACGCAGCTTCGAAATAATATCTTTTAAGCAGGTTTTGCGCTTGGCATTAAGATTGGAAAAACGCTATCACCTCCATCAAAATATTAAACTTATGAAACTAACAATACTTGTCTTTCTCTGCAGCATTTTTGCAGTCTCCATTTCGTACGCGCAGGAATTCGATTATTCATTTAAGGAAAGCTACGAGGTCACCACGCCGGCCCAGTTAGACTTATCTTCCTTTGACGGAAACCTGGATGTGATCCCTTCGGATGGAAATAAGATCGTGGTTTACTACATCGTAAAAAAAGGCGGGAAGCTTCTGAAAATTGACCGCAAAGAGTTGGAGAAAGAACTAATTGTAGAATCAGAGCATAATAAAAACCGTGTCAAGGTAAGTGTAAGATATAGAGACCAGAATCGTTCTTTTAATTTTGAGTCTTCCATAGGCGTTCATTTTAAAGTGTACGTGCCCAAAGAAACGGCTTGTGATCTCGTTACATCTGATGGAAGCGTATCAATTCAAGGGCTGATCTCCGATCAGCAATGCAAAACCAGCGACGGTTCGATCGAGATTAGGGATATCGGCGGAAATGTACAAGGCAGAACATCGGACGGAGATGTTCGTGTAAAACAAGTCAAAGGCCGTGTGGATGTTGGGACCAGCGATGGAAGCATCCGGTTGTCGAGCATCATTGGAAATGTTCAAGCCTCGACCAGTGATGGAAATATCGAACTGGACAAAGTGAAAGGTGACATCGTTGTAAAAACTTCCGATGGCTATATAGACTTTAAGGAAATTTCCGGTTCGTTCAAGGCTTCCACTTCTGATGGCAACATTAAGGGTAGCGTTGTTGAGCTAAGAAATGAACTTGCTTTAAGAACGAGCGGAGGAAATATTGATGTTTCTATACCTGGCCAATTAGGACTGGATCTAGATATCAAAGGTGAATCCATTGATGTTCCATTTAAAAACTTTACAGGAAAATTCGACAAGACTTTTGTACGCGGCCAATCCAATGGCGGAGGAATACCTGTGGTGTTATCCACGTCTGATGGGAATGTGCGACTGACATATTAGAGAGCTTAAAGCAAAAAGCTTAAAGCAAAAGCTGTCCGCCTTTCCACTTTCTGCTTTTAGCTTTCCGCTCTCGCCAGCTTTCTACTTTCTGCTTTCTGCTTTAAGCTTCTTTTCTTACTTTACGGGTTCACCTAATTGCAAATCCGATGACCCGTAACCGTTTTTTTCTGATAGCATTGGCATTTCTATTATTCTCCTTCAATCAAAAAGACAACGATCAAATCGTCAACAAGAAAAAATGGGTCAGCATTTTTAATGGTAAAAATCTCGAAGGATGGACCATGAAAATTTCAGGCTACACATTGGGCGAGAATTTCGGGAACACCTTTCGCGTCGAAAATGGCATTCTGAGTATTCGCTATGATCAATACGATAGCTTTAGAAATAAATTCGGAGCATTATACTACGACAAAAAACTCTCTAATTACAGATTGAAAGCAGAGTATCGATTTGTGGGCGAGACTACCGTGGGTGCTCCGACATGGGGTTACCGGGATAGCGGCGTTCAATATCATAGCCAGGCGCCGAATTCATTGGGATTAAAACAGCCATTTCCTGTGTGCCTGGAATATAATCTGCATGGCGGAAATGGAAAAGATGAACGTCCTGTTGGTGAGATATGTGCTTCAGGAACCATGGTAGAAATTAATGGCCAGAAGAATTCATCTTTCTGCACACCACCCGCTGTAAAAAGAACGTTTCATGGCGATCAATGGGTAACGCTTGAGATTGATGTTCAGGGTAAAACCATCAAGCACTTTGTCAATGGAGAAGAGATCCTTCGGTTCGAAAATCCGAAGTATAATCCCGCACATGAACTCGGCAAAACATTTATCAAAGGCAGCGATGACGCGGTGAAAGATGGATACGTTTCTTTGCAGTCTAACAGCCACCCAATAGATTTTCGTAAAATTGAAATTATGGAATATTGATCTGTATAAATTTGAATCATGAAAGATCCATTGATTGTATCCTCGGCGCAATTTGAAAATAAAAGTGGCGACAAAGATTATAATCTTTCGATAATCGATTCATTGTCGGCGAAAGCTGCTCAGCAAGGATCTGATGCCATTGCTTTTCACGAATGTTCGATCACGGGTTATACATTTGCCCGCCATCTTTCCAAGGCGGAGATGCTGGATGTGGCGGAAGTAGATTCCGACTGGGCCAAGTATAAAACGGCTAAATGAAATAGCGCGAAAGAATAACATCGTAATCCTGGCAGGGCTCTTCGAAAAAGATTCATTGGATAACTTATTCAAGGCTTACGTCTGTGTTGATAAAAATGGAGTACGTGGCGAAATTTAGGAAACTACATCCCTTCATTAATCCGCATCTTACGCCTGGAGATCAATATTGTGTTTTTGAACTTTTAGGTTGGAAGTGTGGTATCCTCATTTGTTACGATAACAATATCATCGAAAACGTCAGGGCTACCCGCTTGCTTGGGCGCCGACATTATTTTTATGCCTCATGTAACAATGTGCACGCCTTCTACACGGCCAGGAGCCGGTTTTGTTGATCCCGAACTTTGGAAAAATCGTGAACGCGATCCAACATCGTTGCGATTGGAATTTGATGGAATGAAAGGAAGAGATTGGTTGATGAAATGGCTTCCTGCAAGGGCCTATGATAATGCGATCTATACCGTCTTTTCCAATCCTATTGGAATGGATGATGATCAATTAAAAAATGGATGTTCGATGATCATCGATCCCTTCGGCGATATTCTTGGCGAATGCCGTACCTTAGGTGACGATATTGTGAGCGCTACCCTGACGCGTGAAAAACTTACGCAGGCGGGAGGCTACCGATATATCAATGCAAGAAGACCTGAACTTTATAGAAATATTCTGGGACAAGAACATGTTTCGGAACAAAAAGTAGTTTGGTTAAATACCGATAAGTAAACTCAAAAGGAAATTAATCATATGAATTTAAAACCACTTAAAACCTCAAGTTTGTTAAGGATCACTAGCCCTAAGAAATTATTTCCTTTTGATATCGATTTTCATGCTGCTAAGTGTTGTTGGGAAATAGTCAGGTTTTAAAAGTGGGCGTCGTTGGACTAAGTCATGATCATGCTTATGGTCTTATGAATCAATACAAGAATGGAGAAGTTACCATCGTGGGTATCGTTGAAAACGATAAGACTTTAATAGACCGATATAAGACTCGTTACCAGCTCCCGGATGCTTTGTTCTTTAATACCACAAGCGATATGCTTGCGAGGATAAAGCCCGATGCGGTACTGGCTTATAATGCGATCGCTGATCACCTCGCCGTCGTTGAGGCATGTGCTCCAAAAGGAATATCGGTGATGGTAGAAAAACCATTGGCAGTTAACAACCAACAGGCCGACCGGATCGCCGCGTTGGCGAAGCAATACAATATTCATGTGCTTACGAATTATGAAACGACGTGGTATCCCAGCAACCAGCAAGTTAACGTGATGGTAAACCAGGAACACGCCGTGGGAGAAATCAGAAAAATGGTGGTACACGATGGACATCAAGGGCCAAAGGAAATCGGATGTAGTGCCGAGTTTTTGGGCTGGCTTACCGATCCCGTAAAAAATGGCGGTGGCGCTTTAGTTGATTTTGGATGTTACGGTGCGAATCTTATGACCTGGCTGATGAACGGAAAGGCCCCCGTCGCCGTGACCGCTGTAACACGACAGATCAAACCAGACGTGTACCCGAAAGTCGATGATGACGCCACCATCTTGCTGGAATACAAGGATGCTACTGGAATTATCGAAGCTTCATGGAATTGGCCCTTTGGCATCAAAGACCTTGAGGTTTTCGGTACAACGGGATACTTACACGCTCAAAACAGTAAAGTAATCCGGGAAAGAAAAAAGGATACCTATGAAACCTGGACGCAAAAACACCTGTCTATACAAGTAATTTGAAGTATCTGGCGGATGTACTGAATGGAAAAATCCAACCGGGAATTGATCTTTCCTCCCTTGACAACAATCTGATTGTGGTAAAAATCCTGGAAGCTGCTCGCAAGTCCGCCCAGGAGGGCAAACGCATTGTATTGAAATAAACTAATAATATCAGTTTTTCACCCGCGTATGTTCTGGGGGAAATACCACGGAATTTAGATCTTAAGATTGTCAAAATTCACAGTTTTAAAACTGCCGTTATATCATTGATTTTAAGGGACTAAGGGTTCTACCCATTCCCTAAAATTGGACCGTAAAAAATATGCGCCTTTTCCCCATTTTTTTAATTCAGATTATTGCCTTGTTTTCGTGCCACGAACTATTAGCTCAAAAAAAATACAGTACTCAAAAAGCAGCCCTTGATTTTACATCGGAGGCCGAATTGGAATTAATTAAGGCCGCTTCCGGAGAGGCGCGAGGACTTATTGATCCGGGCACACATCAATTTGCTTTTTCAGTAGATATCAATTCCTTCAAAGGATTTAATAGTGCCCTTCAACGCGAGCACTTCAACGAGAAGTATATGGAAAGCGAAAAGTTTCCAAAGGCGTCTTTCAGTGGAAAAATCATAGAACACGTGGATTTTTCGAAAGATGGTTCTTATGAGGTTCGCGCCAAGGGAGACCTTGACATTCATGGCGTAAAACAAATGCGCATTATCAAGGGAAAAATTACAATTCATAATGGAGCGGTGCAGGTGAATGCGCAGTTTACTGTGCCATTGGCCGATCACAATATTTCCATTCCTACGATTGTCAGTCAAAAGATAGCAACCGAAATCCAGGTACAATTTGACGCATCGATGACTCTTCAATAGCGGTTATATGAAAAAGGTACTTTGTATCGTGTTCATTCTTTTATGGGCCTTCACCGGGGTTGCAGCACAGGTTCCTTTTTTTCAAGAGTACTTTCTTCTACGCAAAAATGAGTCGATACAAATCAATGCCATCCTGCAGGAGAAGGAAGGCTTTATGTGGTTTGCCACGTCAAAGGGGCTTTACAATTTCGATGGGAAAAACCAAAAACGGTATACAACCAAAGAAGGATTGGAAAATGATGTAGTGACCGCGTTGGCGGAAGATTCGCTGGGCAGAATTTGGATTGGATATGACAATGGCAAGGTTGGATTTTTTCAGGCAGACAGTTTTCAAATATTTGATCCACCCGAAGGAAGCGCAACCAAGACTGTTTCTGATATCCTTTTTGATTCAAAAGGCAATCTATGGTTTTCAACTTTGAACGACGGACTCTATTACTTCACATCAAATCGCCTGTATCGCGTAGATGAAGCCGAAGGTATGCCAGACCTTTACATCTACGACCTGGCCGAGGATGCAGATGGAAATATATGGGCTGGTACTGACGGCGGCGCAGCAGTCTGTACGTTGCAGGGAAATAAAATTTCGATCCAGGTAATCAACTACACTGATGGCCTGCCCGATAACATAATCCGGAAAATTATTCCAGAGAATGATCATTCCGTCCTCCTGGCAACAGAAGATGCCGGAATTCTTCGATATGACCTTTCTTCAAAAAACACGAGGACTTCCTTGATCATTCGTGGTCCTATGGACCTGTTAGCGACATCAAAATCAAAGACGACAAAATATGGATCGCTGTCCCACAGAAGGGCTTGTTAGTATATGATCGAAATATAAATCAGGAAATTTTGTATTCACAGGAACAAGTTCACGGCCTCCACGCAATTCGAATTTTAGAGAAAGACCAGGAAGGAAATATTTGGATTGGAACCAAGTCAGGGATACTACGGACACCTGGCGATGGTTTACAATTTATGGAAAGGCCTGAGCCGGGAGGCAGTACCAATATTCTGGCAGTAACAGTCGATCACCAGGATAATATTTGGTTCTCAAGCAAAGATGGGTTGTTGAAACGAACATTGAATCAGAAGGTGAAAACATAAAACCATTAGCTAACACTCCTTTCAACAAGTATACTGTCATCAGCCTTTATACTGATTCGAAGGGTTATGTCTGGGCCGGCCTTTATGGCGAAGGTGTATTGCGTATCAATCCTACAACGGGGAAGGTCAGACACTTGAATCAGGAATTAAGAAATGGGAATATCCTAAGTATAGCAGGGCATGAAAATACGGTATGGCTAGGCACATTGGGAGGTAGTACAAGAATCACTCTTAACGATGACGAAACGCTTGACATAACGAATTTCAGCAGTAAAGATGGTCTGGCATCTGACTTTATTTACCAGGTATTTCTGGAAAAAGCCAGCGGGTTTGGTTCGCGACGGACGGTAAAGGCATTGCAATGATGAACAGAGTGGGTTTCACCATTATGACAAAGAGTTACCCAGTACAGTTGTTTACGGAATGGCGCAGGATGCAAACGGTAGGCTTTGGGTGAATGTGCAAGGAAATGGATTATATATTTTTGATGGAAGAAAATTTCATGCGTGTGATTCAACCTTAGTTCTTCGCGACAAAAATATCCACGCCCTGGTTTCTGACAAGGCTGGAAATATTGTCGTCATGCACGACGCTGGTATGGACATCATAGACATCAGAAAAAACAAAGTGGTTTACCTTGGTGAGGAAGTCGGTATCCGGGATAAAATAACAAACCTCAATGCTGCCGGAATGGATTCCCAGGGGAATATTTATTTCGGTACGAGCGGTGGAATCATTAAATACACCAGCCGAACAAAACTACTTCGACAAAAGCCTAAACCAAGCCTTCAAAGTATTTCGGTGTTTGATGCGCAAATTAATTTTGCTGCTGTCAAGACTTTGCGTTACAACGAAAATAATATCACCATAAACTATTTGGGCGTATGGTATAAGAATCCAGATGGGTTATTGTATTCCTACAAAATGGAAAACTATGACCGTGATTGGATTACAACAAAAAACCAGGCTGTCACATATTCCAGACTTCCGCCCGGTAACTACACGTTCAAATTAAAAGTTTCTGAATCATCAGATTTTAGTGATGCGCAGGAAACATCAATTGCATTTTCCATTCATCCTCCAATCTGGCAAACCATTCCGTTTTATATTTTCTCAGTAATCTTGTTGGCGGCAGGGGTTTATTTTATTATTAAAAGTAGTGAGCGGAAATTAAGGCGATACAATGAATTGCTGGAGGAAAAAGTGCAATTGCGCACAAGAGAGATACAGCAGCAAAGTGATGAAATCCAAACACAGAACGAGGAGATTTCAGCCCAGTCGGAAGAAATTCTTCGGATAAATGAGAATCTGGAGGAAATTGTGCAGGAAAGAACACGTGATCTTGAAAGAAAAAACAAAGCGTTGGAGGAATACGCCTTCATCAATGGACATAAACTTCGAAGCCCGGTTGCGACTATTCTTGGGTTTGATCAATCTTTTTTCCAAAGCCAAACTCGACGCCGAGGGAATGGAAATTAATCGTCGCCTCCAAAATACCGCCGATGAATTGGATAGCGTTGTCAGTTCAATCACAAAGGCAATAGAGCGAAGCGAAAGAAAAATTCCAAAAGTAAAAGATGATTAACTTATTAGTTATCCCGGCGGAGTACTGAAACGAATTATTTCCAGACGGGTTACTCTTTGAAAAAAATAATATCTACTTTTCTCCTTTCTTAAATTTATACTGTAACGTATATCGCATTTGCGCGTCTAACGGGCATATTGGACTAATTATGTTAAAAAATTATTTCAAGACCGCCCTTAGAAATCTGCAGCGTCATAAATTTTTTTCGATCATCAATATTTTTGGTTTAGCGGTCGCCATGTCCGTTTGTATGGCTATCATGATGTTGGTGGCAGATCAAATGATGTACGATCAGCACAATACAAAGCGGCGATCGGATTTATCGCGTGCTTTCGCGTCAGGTAAATGATAACGGACAAGCGCTAGGTGGTCTTGACAATGCCACCTCACCGATGCCGTTGCGAAATGAGCTGTTAGAGAATTACACGGGCATTGAAAAGGTCGTTCGCTTTAAACGGGGCTTTGGAAATAGCTGGTTGGAATTTGAGGATAAGGATGTAAATATTCCCCTTAGCGGTTTTTTTGCCGATCCTGAAGCTTTGGACGTATTTGAATATGAGCTCGAGTATGGTGATCCTGCTACGGCACTGGTCGAACCATTTTCAGTAGTACTTACGAAGCAGGCCGCACGCAAGCTATTTAAGGAGGAGAACCCTGCTAGGTCTCACAGTTACGGTTGGCGCAGATCGTGTATATACTGTTACCGGCGTGCTAAAAGAAACATCGCATAAATCGCACATCGTTTTTGAAGCCCTGGCCAGTATGTCTACCGTTAGAAGCTTGCAGGCCGATGGCCAATTTAGGGGCGATCTCGAAAATTGGACGGACTTTTGGAATGGTTGGAATTACATCGTGTTAAAGCCCGGTAAACCGGTGACCGAAGTCGAGAAATACCTTGATCAGATTTATAAAAAACATATTTCCGTCATTGTCAATCCAGATGCATACAAAGCAAAATTTGTGGTTCAGCCGCTTCGTAAAATTACGCCTGGCCCACTCGCTAATAATGCCATTGGCCCTTCACTGCCATGGATATTTGTGTACTTTCTCAGTGGATTTGCGCTCGTTATACTCGTTACATCTTGTTTTAATTTTACAAATTTATCCATTGCCCGTTCCTTAACACGAGCACGGGAAATTGGCGTTCGCAAGGTAACAGGCGCCGCCAGATGGCAAATATTTACGCAGTTCTTATCGGAAGCTGTTGTTGTGTCACTAGTGGCATTGGTTGTAGCTATGCTCTCTTTTGTTAATCGTCAAACCGTTAATTCTTGAATTGTCCTTTGCGCGTGCTTTCAAATGGGATTTGCAGGCGAATTATTTTGTTTATGGGGCGTTTCTATTTTTTGCTATCATGGTTGGGCTTCTCGCTGGTCTTTTTCCTGCGACTGTTCTTGTTGGGTTTTCAGCCGATAAAGGTTTTAAAAAACCTTAGCGATGTAAAACTTTTCTCGAGGGTAAAGTTGCGCAAAGCGCTGCTCGTATCTCAGTTTGCTCTTTCGTTGATTTTTATCATCAGCGTCATCGTTATGAACAATCAGTTGAAATTGTTTATCGGCAAAGATCATGGCTTTGCCACTGAAAAAAATATGATTGTCAGGCTTAATAATACCTCTGCCCAAAGGTTAAAAACTGAACTTTTGAAGTATAACAACATAGAGAATATTAGTGCGGCTTCTCATGTTCCGGCAACGGGCGTTACCCGGGGAAATGGTTTTAAAAAGGATCTCGCCGAGAAGGAGTGGACCAATTTGAATCTTTTTTCCGTCGATGAAGATTACCTCAAAAATATAGAAGTTAAGTTGGTTGCGGGAAAATTTTTTGCTCCCGATAATAATGCATCCAATAGAAACTTTATTGTCATCAACAGTCAGGCGCTAAAGGCTTTTGGACTATCAGACGGCAATGGATGCCATCGGGCAGGAAATTATTTATCAAAGCGATTCTACAGGAAAAACAATAATCGGTGTAGTAGAAGATTACAACCACAGCATGCTGTTAAATCAAATAGAGCCGATGGCCCTTATGTTCAACCCAGATGAGTTCAGTCTCCTCCATGTGAAATATTCAGGTGCTTATGACGAGGCTAGTAAAACGGTGGAGAAGGCGTGGAGCATCGTGAACCCCGGCTTAAAGATTGACTACAAAGATTTGGGCTCCGAGATGCGACTATTTTATGATACCGTTTTTGGAGATGCAGCTGATATATTAGGATTCATCGCTTTTTTGGCGATAATGATTTCTTGTCTAGGATTGTTGGGTATGGCGACGTACACAACAGAGACTCGGATAAAGGAAATTTCAATCCGGAAAATTCTGGGAAGCAGCGATCGTGCACTGGTTTTTTTACTCTCGAAAGGATTTTTATCCATTCTTTTAATTGCAATAATAATTGCCGTCCCGGCTGGATATTTTCTAAACAATATGTGGTTGGAATTAATTGCCTATCACGTGGACGTTGATATCGCGACAATTCTGTTGGGAATATTATTTCTTATCTTCTTTGGTGGGATTACTATTGGATCTCAAACCTGGCGGGCAATTTTTATAAACCCCGTAGAAAATCTTAAGAATGAATAGTGGTTGGCTGTTTTCGGCAATTAGAGCATTAGCCAAAAGTTGCACAAAGGAGGAAAGACACGAAGCGACGCATTGCTTACTAGTTTTACAAAGTGGAAAGAGTATGCGGTTAATTTAGAACTTCGCGAATCTTCGTGGCTCCCCTCCGTGGTAAAACAAGTGCGATCCTAGTCAATGAGCTTTCTTTTATTATATTGGAAGGGAATCGCTATACTTCAGATCTTTTTTAGCGATGAATCATGATTCGCGACATCGATAATTACTTTCTTGAGAAAGATGAACCCGTTAAAAGTTATTTGCTCACGCTAAGAGACTATATTCTTCAATATGATAAGAATATTACGGAGGTGTGGCAATACAAAATGCCATTCTATTGCTACAAGGGAAAAAGGTTTTGTTATCTCTGGGTTCATAAAAAATTTCAACAACCTTATCTCGGAATTGTAGATGGGAAGAAAATAAATCACCCCGATCTTATATTGGAAAAAAGAGCTCGAATGAAAATAATGTTGTTTGATCCGACGAAGGATATTCCCCTTAAAACCATTCATGCAATTCTTAAAACTGCTCTTAGTTTGTACAAGGAACGAAACGATATTGCAAATTGATTAGTAGGTTTGGTATCAAAACAAGATATGGTATTCGTTCTAGCCGATGATTTTTCCGGGGCCGCAGAGATTGGTGGAATCGGTCATCGCTATGGGTTACGGACAGAAATTCAATTGAGCCTGGACCTCAACACAACTGCGGATCTTGTGGTTTTGGATACAAATACTCGGTCTTTAAGTGAAGGCGAGGCAACTAAAAAGATATTCGACACTGGAACAGCCCTAAAGAAATGGAACAAGCCTTTCTATTTATTTAAGAAAATAGATTCTGTTATGCGTGGACATTTGATCCCTGAATTAAATGCATTACAGGACTGCTTCAACTTTAACAGGATTTTGTTGATGCCCGCCAATCCTGGTCGCGGAAGGAAAATTATTGGATGGAGAATATCTTATTAATGGCGTAAGATTGCACGAGACAATTTTTGCAAGTGATCCTGACTTCCCAGTGGTTTCGTCTAAGATTGGTGAGCGAATTGGTTCATATACTGCTACGTTAAAGCATGTTCATATAGCGCCTTCCGATATTCTTCCATCGGGCTCAATTGTTACCGGGGACATCGAATCCAAAGTTGATTTGAAAAATTATGTAGCGGAGGCCGGACAGGATGATCTTTGTTGTGGTGCTGCGGAATTATTCGAAGCATTTTTGGAACATTTGGGATTTTCGCCGCGGCCAGAAAGTGCATCTGGCATAGAATTGAGTAAATCCGAATTCACGTTGATCATCAATGGCAGTACGGTGAAAAACCAAAATGAAAAGGATGGGTATAATCGGCTAAATATACCTCAGCTTCCTTTGCCAGGTAATTTTAAAGATGTTGAATTTGCAATTGCCCCAGGACGTTGCTCATGCATGGTTTCAAAAAGTCTTAGATACGTTGCAGACCCGCAAAGTTGCCGTCGTTACCATTGACCATCCCGTTCAACAAAATAAAATATTATCCGAAAAGTTTTTGAAGTATTTTGTTGAGTTGATGACATACATTACCCATAACATCGCGTTGAACAGGATTCATTTTTGCCTTACTGGCGGCGCAACAGCATCTGCATTGATCAGGCATTATACAGACGGTAAATTGTTTGTGAAAGGGGAAATTGTACCGGGCGTGTGTCATTGGCTTACGAATGGCGATGGCATGCAGCAGGGATGCTTTACGGTAAAACCTGGAAGTTATCCTGGCCACCAAAATTAATAGAAAGCTTGTCTGGCTAGAAAATACACCAATGGAAAGACAGCTGCCCATTTTAGGCATCAGCGCGGGTGATCCTGCTGGTATCGGTCCCGAGATTACGGCGAAGGCTCTCGCATTAAAAGAGATTTACGAAATATGCAAACCTCTTGTGGTCTGCGACGCTAAGATCATGGGTCAAATCATTTCGCTTTGTGGATTGAATTTAAAAGTGAATGCGGTCGTAGATCCTGCGGAAGGAGTTTACCGATTCGGCACCATCGATGTGCTGGATATGAAAAATGTTGACGAAAGTTTTCAGTTCAACACAGTTTCAGCTATGACTGGAAAAGCTTCCTTTGAGTATGTGGCCAAAGTGATTGAGTTGGCAAAAGCGAGATTGATTGATGCTACGATTACCGGGCCCATTCATAAAGAAGCCATTCAAAAAGCGGGATTTAACTTTGCGGGTCATACAGAAATTTATGCAGCCTTGACGAACACAAAAGACTATACGATGATGTTGGCGGATGGACATTTCAGAGTTGTTCACGTGTCAACACACGTATCGTTGTCAGAGGCAATCAAGCGGGTTAAAAAAGACAGGGTATTGAAAGTGATTCAGCTGGCAGACGCGGCTTTAAGGAGAATCGACATCGACAATCCAAAAATAGCTGTTGCAGGTTTGAATCCTCATGCGGGAGAAAATGGATTGTTTGGAACGGAAGAGATCGATGAGATTATTCCAGCGATAGAGGCAGCAAAAAAATTTGGTATTCATGCCGAAGGGCCATTTCCGCCGGACACGATTTTTCCAAAAATGAAAGGTGGTCAATACGATGTAGTGGTTTGCATGTATCATGATCAAGGCCATATCCCAACAAAGCTTTTGGGATTCAATTACAATCATGAAAAAAATAAATGGGAGGGACTCTCCGGTGTAAACATAACTTTGGGGCTTCCGATCATCAGGGTGTCCGTTGATCACGGCGTAGCATTCGACAAAGGAGGAAAGGACGAAGCCAACGCCGACAGTATGATACAGGCGATCAAATACGGAGCGAGATTATGTGGATAAATGATGTTTCCTAACCAACTTCAACACCTAGTACGCTCAACACCACAACACATGAAGATAAAGGCGACCATTGAAAAAATTCCCGGAGGGATGATGATTGTCCCACTCTTTATTGGTGTGATTCTTAATACGTTCTTCCCGGCTGTTTTAAATATTGGCGGCCTTACAACATCGTTGGCAAAAGGGTCGGGGGCGTTGATTGGAGCTTTTCTACTTTGCATGGGTGCTGGAATTAATTTTAAATCCACAGCGATGGCGTTGAAGAAAGGTGTGGCGGTAACATTGACGAAATTTTTGGTTGGGGCACTGTTGGGAATTGTTGTGGCAAAATTTTTTGGAGACGAAGGAATATTCGGCTTGTCTGCACTTGCCATTGTTTCCGCGGTAACAAATTCTAATGGCGGCTTATTCGCAGCGTTGGCCGGCGAGTTTGGTGATGAGACGGACGTCGGAGCAATTGCAATTCTTTCTGTCAATGACGGTCCTTTTTTAACGATGGTGGCGTTGGGTACTGCAGGCCTCGCCAACCTTCCGCTCCTGCCGCTGGTGGGTGTGATACTTCCGTTAGTCGTTGGCGTCCTGCTTGGCAATCTGGATGAAGATTTGAGAGCGTTTCTATTAAAGGGTGGCATGATACTGATTCCTTTTTTTGCATTCGCGCTGGGCGCCGGCTTGAATCTGCAGACCATTATCGAAGCGGGTCTTCCCGGAATTCTTTTGGGAGTCACCACTACTTTTTTTGGAGGAATATTCAATATAATGGCCGATCGGGCCGTAGGTGGTACCGGAATATGCGGCGCTGCAGCTTCTAGTACCGCTGGCAATGCGGTGGCGACACCGGCAGCCATAGCACTGATCGATCCATCGCTTGCGCCTATCGTCAGCGTTGCCACGTCTCAGATCGCCGCAGCCGTTGTTACCACGATTATCCTTACGCCTATCATTGACGCAATTTGTTGCCAAAAAGGTGCGTAACAAAAAGAAAGCAGTCACCGTCGGCTAACACAGCTTAAGCTGTCCTTAATAAATAGCAAGCGGCCGTCCGGGAGAACCGGTTGCCCCTTTCAGCCGTAAGGGGTGTGAACACGAACAAAAACTTGTATACTTTTTCAGTGTGGAAAGTTGCAAAATCCATAAGCTCAAGGTTGAAGATTCCATTCTTCAATATTAGTTCGCCGTGAACTTTTGAGTCAGGTCCATCCAGGTTTGCATCGGATCCAACCATGGAGGGTTTTCGCGCGATAATCCATTCTATGACCTCTGAGCCAATGTATGCCGGGCTCCCTGCAGTAGTTTTCGGATCAGGCCAGATCCGCCACCAGCCAAGGTTAAAAAGCAATGCATCGCCCGGTTCTATGTCAGTTTCTTTTAACCCTTGCTTTGCCAGCGCATTACGCACATCTTCCAGCGTAATTTCGTATCGCTCGGGCAACGTATTGACCCCTTTGTAGGCTGCGAGATCAATAAAGATTCCCTTCGTAATAATGGGTTTTACATTTTCAACACCAAGTTTAAGCAAACCATAAGGATTTCGCATTTCTTGCGTAGTGTGACCGTTGTAAAAGACCTCTGTCGTTGTTCCATCGGCCATCTTCATTCGTTTACCAACATGGCCAGGCCCATCGAATTGAGTCCCCACCTGTCCAATCTCTGCAGTCACATATTCATCATTAAAAACAAGTTGATCTTTACCGGTGGGTTCATAGGTTGGAAAGGCAGGAATAAACAGGTTATAGCTTCGCTTTCCGATCAACGGCATGTCACGCTCATAGACGTGACCAAGCTCGCATACTTTACCGGACTTGACCAATGCGAGTGCCTTGACAATTTTTTCAGACGTTATCCAGTTTGATCCCCCCGCCTGATCATCCGCTCCCCAGATTGGATGCGGCCACCACGGACCTTTTTCTGGAGTTTGGGCTTGAATAAGGAGGGAAAAGGTGGAACATAAAAGCAGGGTCCCAAGTAGATGGCGTTTGATCATATGATAAATTTTAGGTTCGTAGACGATAGGCCTCACTAAATATCCAACAACGCTTGCCCGTTGACGCTACTAAATTTAATAATATTCAACCATGGAACCATTTGAAATTTGCAAGCCAACAACCGTTAATAGCGCATTATGCCCATTGCTGTACTTCCATAAACGGGTGAATTTTAGAAATCTAAAATTGCACACCACACATTTTGAATCTAATATTAATCCCCCAAACCATAAACCCTACCTCACTATGAGTACAAAACTCCTGTTGAATGCAATCCTAAATCGTGCAAGTTTAGTTTTGTTCATCGTTATTCTGCAAGCGAATATCGTTTTCAGTCAGTCTTTGGAACCTGTCGGTATATTCGAGCATCACCAGGATGTTGGAGATCCAAAATTGAAAGGATCTGTAGTTTATGACAAAGAAAATCAAACCTATACCGTTTCTGGTGCAGGGAAAAACATGTGGGCTACCGAGGATCAATTTCACTTTTTGTGGAAGAAGATCAAAGGCGATTTTATCATTCGAGCGTCAGTGAAGTTTATTGGAAAGGGTACTGCAGATCATCGGAAAATTGGAATCATTGCGCGTGACAAGTTAACCACAGATTCACGATATGCCGATGCCTGTGTCCATGGTGATGTTTTAACATCATTGCAATACAGACCAAAAGATGGTGACTCAACTGACCAGGTTGTCTTTGTCCACCTATCATCCGACAGAAATCGAATTGGAGCGTGTAGGCAATACGTTCACTTTTTCGGCGGCTGTGTTTGGCGAACCTTATAAGTCGGTGACCAAAGAACTTGCTCTCAATGAGGAAGTTTATGCAGGACTTTTTATTTGTTCTCATGTTGAAGATGTGATGGAAAAAGCTGTTTTCAGCAACGTGCAAATCATCATTCCGGCGGCGAAAAATTTTGTTCCTTACCGTGATTATCTTGGAAGCCACCTGGAAATCATGGATGTGACCACAGGGCACCGAAAAATTTTGCATAGTGCACCCAATTCTTTACAGGCACCCAATTGGACTCCCGATAACAAATATTTGATCTTTAATTCGCTGAGCCCTGCGAGAATCTCTTGTATAAGTATGATTTGGCAAGCGGTGCGATCACGAAATTGAATACTGGTTTTGCCAATCAAAACAACAATGATCACGTATTATCATATGATGGAAAAATGTTGGCCATCAGCAATCACGTGGAGAAAAAAGGACTTCTACGATTTTCATGTTGCCGGTGGGAGGATCTGATAACTCCAACTAAAATCACATCGGAGGAGAATGGGCACTCTTATTTGCATAGCTGGTCACCAGATAATAAGAAATTGGTTTTCACTGGTCAGCGAAACAAGGAATGGAATATTGTATCCATCGATATTGCAACAAAGAAGGAGACCAATCTAACAGAAGATGCAACATTGGATGATGGACCCGAGTACAGCCCCGATGGCAAGTACATTTACTTTAATTCTGTGCGAACCGGTACCATGCAGTTATGGCGAATGAAGCCTGATGGGAGTGAGGAGGAGCAGGTGACTTTTGATGAATACAACAACTGGTTTCCCCATTTTTCTCCTGATGGTAAATGGATATTATATGTTGCATTTCCGAAAGACATCGATCCGACCAGCCATCCTTTCTATAAGAAGATTTACCTGAGGTTGATGCCTGCAGCCGGAGGAATTCCAAAAACCATTGCATACATCTACGGTGGACAAGGAACCATTAACGTTCCGAGCTGGTCTCCTGATAGCAAGAAAATTGCTTTTGTAAGTAATTCTAAGCTTGATATTCCAAAAAAATAAGAATGCTTTTTCGATCGTGTCTTTGGCTAAAGCCAATTTCGCTGCAGGAGAAGTTTCCACGGCCTTAAGGCCGTGGAAATTGTTCGAGCGGTGAAGGGACTTTAGTCCTGTCGAAATCTTTTTATTTGTAATACGCGTCGATCGTCTCAATCGTGCCATCGGGACGATACTTCAGTTCCGTAACTTTCACGGTTCTTAAATGCGTTCTGTCTTCTGAAAATACACTATCGTGATAGAACAGATACCATTTTCCCTTGATCTCAACAATAGAATGGTGATTTGTCCAACCTACCACGGGATTTAAGATCACGCCTTGATAAGTAAAAGGGCCGGTGGGACTTGTGCCTGTTGCGTAAGCAATAAAATGAGTATCACCGGTAGAGTATGAGAAATAATATTTGCCATTGTATTTGTGCATCCAGGAAGCTTCGAAAAATCTTCTATCGTGATCTCCGCCTAATAAAGGTTTGCCTTGGGGATCAAGAATTTTTATCTCCTTTACCGGTCCTGAAAAACTGAGCATATCCTTGCTCATAAGTGCAACCCTCGGGCCGATCGCCGCAAGACTATCTTTTTTCAAATCGGTCTTAGATCCAGCGGAATCATACTTTCCTTCGCTCCAGCGCTGGAGTTGTCCACCCCAGATTCCCCCAAAATACATATAGGATTTTCCGTCCTTGTCAGTAAAGACTGCAGGATCAATGCTATAACTTCCTTTGATGTAATTTGGCTCGGCTTTGAAGGGTCCCTCGGGAGCGGTGCCGGTTGCGACGCCAATGTGGAATACATCTTTTTTATCCTTCACCGGGAAATACAAATAATACTTGCCGTTTTTGAAAGCGGCGTCAGGTGCCCACATTTGTCTACCGGCCCAAGGCACGTCTTTAATATCCAGGGCCACTCCATGGTCAGTAACTTTTCCACCGACACTATCCATTGATAAGATATGATAGTCCTTCATATCAAAATGTCCACCCTCATCATCCTGGGGAGTATTAGACTCAATGTCGTGTGAAGGATAAATGTAAATCCTTCCGTTGAATACATGTGCTGAAGGATCTGCTGTATAAATATGCGTGACCAACGGTTCAGATATAGGCTTTGGAAGCTGTTTTTTGGGTACAGAATCCTGTGCCACAGAATCTGCTTCCGTTGCTGTAGCCTCGTTTTTTTTGCCCTGGCATGAACTAAACAGCAGTCCAATGACCAGTAACATGCTACCTGATAGTTTAAAATACGAATGGTTATTCATTGTGAATGTATTGGGTTTAGATAAAGTCAATAAAGGTTTTTTCCAAGATAATTATTTTACTGAATTCGTCTGTTTCATTGCATAAATAGTTTCGAGTTTCTAGTTTGAAGTTTCGAGTTTCCGCCATTCAAAGTGTGCGTCTGGAATGGCAAGAAACTCGCAAACTAGAAACTAGAAACTCGAAACTTTACAACTTTTCTACACCCAAGCCTGGCTTATCGGAACAGGACATAAATCCGTCCTTTAAAATAAATCCTCCTTTGACCACATCACGGGCTAGGTCGAGACTTCCATCAAGATCGATATACTTGGTATTGGAGCAAGCAAACGCTGCATGTAGGGCAGCCGTGATACTTACAATACTCTCGTCATTACATCCCCAGAACAGGTCAATGCCTTCGTGCAAGGCGATGTCAGCAATTTTTAACGCTTGACTTACGCCTCCGCATTTCATGAGTTTAATATTGAAAATGGCCGCAGCTTTCGGGGGTTTTATGAGTTCGATGGCGTCTGCTGGCGTGATCAAGGATTCATCTGCCGCTATTACCTGTCGTACTTCTTTCGGTAAACTTTTCATTTCCGAAATTTCTTTTGCAGGAAGCGGTTGTTCAATAAGTTCTACATCAACATCGTAAGTTCGGCCATAAAACTGAATGGTTTGCTCAGTGGTATAGCCCTGGTTTGCATCACATCGAATCACAATGCTATTTCCAAATTTCTCGCGGAGCTTCAATACGCGTTCAACATCCTCATCGAGGTCCTTACCGAGTTTTACTTTTATAACCTTAAAACCCCGTTTGATATAGCCTTCAGCTTCCTTTAAGGTCTCTTCCACATTCTTAATACCAATGGTGTAGGAAGTCGGTAGCTTCTTAATTTTTTGTCCCAGAAATTTCACCAGCGGGATATCCAGATATTTTGTGAACACATCGTGCAACGCAATGTCTAAAGCAGCGCGGGCGGAGGGATTGTCCGGGAATTTTTTCCAGACCTCAAATATGAGCTGGTTGAATTCCCGAATGTCACGTCCAATTAAGAATTGAATGTTTTTTTGTTTCAAAGCATCGAGGCATTGCTCCAGTGTCTCACCCACAACATATTCGCTTGGGTTTCCCGCACCAATCCCGGTCAGATCATTGTCCAATGTTATTTCTACAAATGCATTTTTTACCTCGTCAATCGTTTTGAACGCGATAGTATATGGCTTTGTATTTCCCAAGTCAACACTCCAAACCTTTATATCTTTAATTTTCATTTTTAATAGTCGTTGCGAAATTTAAACTCTAGCCAGGCTGTTCTTAATCATTTTTTCAAAGACAGGAGTGAGGCTATCAACACCATCTTCAAGCGGAAGCACAACAGGAATCCCTAGCTCCTTTTCATATTGTTGAACGGCAGCACGTGCTTCCTGTGGGGTCATCTTTGCAGAATTAATAGTAACGGCTGCAGTAGGCGCACCAAAAATTTTGATCAGGGCGATTTCATCTTTCAATGCCGGCAAATAGGCGGGATAAAATTCCATGTCCTTATATTGTTTGCGCGCTGGATTATGTTGCAGCACGACGGCATCCGCGGCGGCAGATACAATCCATTCCGAACCCGCTGGTCCACTAGGATTTCGAAGAGACGATTGACCTTCAATAAAAATTATATCGGGTTTAGCTTCATGGTAGCAGGTCACCACTGCATGCTCCATTTCTCCGGAGATGAAATCATTCAGCGTCGAATCAAAGACAAATCCATACTTCGCCCCCTGCATCCATCCGGTTTGTCCGGTATAAACCATCTCAGCTTTATAGCCTGCCTTACGCATGGCTTCAACCAAAAATCTCGTAGTCGTTCGTTTACCTAATGCACAATCAGTACCCAGCACAGCTACTTTCGGACATTTCACCTCTTGAATCTTGCCCGACCAGAAATGTAAGTCCTTTACTTTTTTTGGTTTCCGAACGTCAATGATCTCCAATCCCTTTTGATGGGCAAGCGATGCCAACTCAGGAATGTCAGAAACATATTCATGCAAGCCGTTTACAATGCTCAATCCATTTTCCAACGCTTCCTTTAACAATTTGTTGAGGGATTCTGGAATTACACCGCCTTTTGTAGCAACGCCAACGATACAATACTTTGCCTTTTTTTCTGAAGTTTTAATAAAATCAGCGATGGTTGCGTAGATCGGAATATTGCGCCTCTTTCCATCCAAAACTTCCCCGGCATCCTTTCCCGGGCTTTTTTCATCTATTAAACCTAAGATCGTAAATCGGTCGGTTCCGCGAATTAGTCCATGTGCTGTTTTGGCGCTGTATGTATCCAGATAACCTCCTGTGATAACAATGGCAGTACTTTTCTCCATGCAGATTTTTGAAGGCCGAAAAATACGGGTAATAAAATGAGTTTTCAAAAAGGAAAATGACAGGAAATGGTGTCAGCACTGATATTAAGGAAAATAAAGGCTGGTAACGTTTGATGGCTCGAATTTTGGTAAATTTGGTTAAATCCATATCAGCTATGAAAACCTTCATTTTTCTGATGGTCTTTGGTTCCGTCGTCACTTATTTGCCAGGCACAATCCATCGTTGGACGCTGGCAACTGATAAAGCAAAGCAATTGTGTCGAAAGCGAGCTTGGTGAAGAAGAGGCAGGTGTGCAAGAAATGGTAGAAGATATGAAAGGATTGTCGGGTTCCGGACCACAGGTTTTAGAGCTCAAAGAGAACAACACCGGAGAAGAGAATACGAAAATCATCAGCAAGAAAAAATCCTATAACTCTAAATCTTTTTTGTATCGTTACCATGAGGGCACCCTCTATTTTTTAGATAAGAAATCCAAGACCATAATTGACGGTTATACCGTTGAAAAAATGGATGGAGATTCGTTGATTATTTCCAATGCAACACGTGTTTGCGAAACCAAAATATTTGTTCGAATAAAATAATGTACGAGGACGGATAATTGATCCGTTTCCTACGTACCTCGTATTTCATACCTCGTACCTTCTCCCTACCTTTGCACGATGG
The DNA here is from genome assembly GCA_963846745.1 of uncultured Bacteroidota bacterium. Taxonomy (GTDB): domain Bacteria; phylum Bacteroidota; class Bacteroidia; order Cytophagales; family Cyclobacteriaceae; genus Chryseolinea. The sequence continues at coordinate 112,446 of CAWJXE010000017.1, forward strand.
TAGAAACTGGATCGAAGCGGGATATTCGAAAACTCAAACTGGATGAACTGACAGAATTTTTTCTGCAGCATGGAGAAAAGCCATTCCGCGCTAAGCAGGTGTATGAATGGCTATGGAACAAATCTGCTAAGAATTTTGATCAGATGACCAACCTGTCGGTAGGCCTGCGCGACATGCTAAAGGAACATTTTGTCATCAACCACATCAAGGTTGATCATATGCAGCGGAGTGCCGATGGCACCATAAAAAATGCTGTCACATTATTTGATGGCATGATTGTGGAATCGGTTCTGATTCCCACTGAAAAAAGAATTACGGCCTGTGTCTCTTCCCAGGTTGGATGCAGCCTGGCTTGCAAGTTTTGTGCAACCGCGCGTCTCAAGCGACAACGAAACCTGAGCGCCGATGAGATCTATGATCAGGTAGTAGCAATTAAGGAACAATCTGAACTTTTCTTTGGCAGGCCCCTTACAAATATTGTCTTTATGGGAATGGGCGAGCCATTGCTTAATTATGGAAATGTCGTTTCAGCAATTGATAAAATTACGTCGCAAAAGGGGCTGAACATGGCATCCAAACGCATTACACTATCCACTGTCGGGATTGCCAAGATGATCATCAAAATGGCTGATGACGGTGTAAAGTTTAACCTGGCAGTGTCTTTGCATGCTGCGCTGGATAAGACACGTTCTTCTATCATGCCGATCAATGATACCAATCCCTTGGACGAGTTAGGAGAAGCGCTACGATACTGGTATGACAAAACGAAGCGAAAGGTTACTTATGAATATGTTGTCTGGAAAGGCATCAACGATACAGAAGAACACGCGAAAGCCTTGCTTAAATTTTGCAAAATTATTCCTTCCAAGGTGAACTTGATTGAATACAATCCCATCGATGATGGTGAATTTCAGCAAGCATCGGATGCATCGTTGAATATGTATATGGATTTGCTGGAGCGTCATGGAATTACAACCCGTATCCGCAAAAGCCGTGGAAAAGATATCGATGCTGCATGTGGGCAGCTGGCGAATAAAACTTAATCGCCGGTTTATGCATCTAAAGCAAAAGCGGTTTCGCGAATGGTATTGAGCTATCGTATAAAAAAAATCTATTTCACGATACTGATCCTGGCGTTATCATTTTCAGGTGTTGCTCAAAAAATAACGCACGGAATTGTAGTTGATTCAGCGTCGCTCACCACCCTTCAGGGAGTCCACGTAAAAATCAAAAATTCAGATCGTGGAACATCCACTAATCCCAAAGGAGAATTTTTCATAACGACCAAGCCGACGGATACGCTACTCCTGTCCAGCGTTGGATACATGGACCTGGAGGTGCCGTTGTTATTTGAAGAAGAGGATATCTTGATCAGGCTAAAGGAAAGGGTTCGCATGTTAAAAGAGATAACCATTACCAGTACGCGTTTAAGTCCCAGCGAAGTAGTTCGGACGACGCGTACAATGCCCAGGAAAATGTCCACAGCCGATGCCTTTTCATCGCCATGGGATTATTTTACGAAAGGCCAGAAGGACAAACGCAAAGCGACAAAACTGATCAATGAAAATAATCGCATTAAGACTTATGTTGAGGTAATTCACGATGAGCTTTTGAGGGAGGATATTATGCAGGAGCTGGAGCTTTCCGAAACGGAGTATTATGCTACATTGGCTGAATACAACAAGCAAAGTCAAGATGTACTCTATTCAACAGACAAGAATGAGATCATAAGTTCCCTTAAGTCTTTTTTCAGACAACGGTATCGTTAGACGCCAAAAAAGTTATCCGTTATCCGTTAACCGTAATACGGATAACGGATAACGATAGGATAACTTAAAAATAAAACAAAAAGGTCAACAATATGAAAAAGGAATAAAGACAACGGTAACATAACAGAGAAGATAATAGGAGTTGGATGGTGAACTAAGAAGAAAAGGAGAATAGATCAATATAGGAGATATATAAGGAACATACAGTAAATATAGGTACGATTTATCAGTGGCTATATAAATATAAGACATCTATGAAGAAAAAAGATCTACTAGTGAAACAGAAAGATAGAGAACAAGAAAAACGGAAAGATATAGAACAGCGAATAGCAGAACTGGAGAGTATAGTGGGAAAGAAGAAAATGCAAATAGATTTCCTAGAAAAAATGATAGAAATAGGAAGACAAGATCTAGGTGTGGACTAAAAAAAAAACTACTACACAAAACGATAGGATGGTTCCGAGGCAACGGAGAAAAACACTCCCACCGACTGAAATGTATATATAAAATGCTCGATATAAGCTAGCAAGCCGTAATATTTTGTAAAGCTAAAAAGCTAAAGCATTTAAAACTAACTGCTATACAAGGATAGGTTCGCTCTATACGTTGTGATCAACTGCGCATAGGATGTCGTAAAGTTCATACAATGTAAAAGACTGAAGGCATAGGCCGAGATAAATATGAAAACTGGGCTATAACAACTGGTTATCGAGTCAGCTATCCAAACAATTTTAAACGTACTACCTACTCACAAAAGGTTTTACATTACGCAAATCGCATAAAGGGATAAGAGCTACAAAGCAACAATCAAGTTTGGCAAACAGATATAACCTACATCTATGTCAATGGAAGATTTTATTATTTAACTATTATCAACTACATCTATAGATAACGGATAGAAGGATACAAAGACAGCAAAAATCTCTAAGCAAAGGCGAATATAGATAGTAAGAAGATGGCATTAAGGCTGAGAGGTATATCTAAGAATAGCAAGCTCATTCACCATTCAGACAAAGGGTCACAATATATCGCTACGAAGTATATGGACTTACTAAAACATCATAACATCCAAATAAGCATGTGCGATATGGGGTGGGAAAACGCATATGCAGAGCGAATCAATGGAGTCATAAAGAACGAGTATCTAATACCCAGGAAATAGAAACTATTTACCAACTAAAAGAAAATGCTAAAAAAGGCTGTATAACTTTATAATCAGGAACGACCACATGCTACCTTAAAAAGAACACCAATCGAATACGAAAAATATATCATAACTGGACACCCCGAATAAGCCGACGCTAAAACTTTATACCGAAGGAAATACAAATCTGGAAGGGGCATCGAGCCCCAACAGGTACCACCCCGAATTGCCTCCGGTTCACATTACCCGAGGCATGCGAAATACAGATAATAAAGATACTGATAACGGATAACTGATAACGTACGCTCAAAGATTCTTGCTGGCTACGCACGAATGCTCAAGCAGATGATCACCAGTTTCAATAGTGTAATCAAAATTAAGGGTATTGCCATTCAATGTTCCGGTGCCGGCAACCACAATGGTCATGGACTTACCTTTGAATGTTTGGGACGGAACAGTGAAGGAATTTCCTTTTATCGAAGCTTTGACGGGCACATACATAATGTCTCCGAAATTGCTTATCTCTAAACCGCCATCTTTACCATTGGTAATATTAATCGAGTAATTTTCTACGTCGCCGTTTTCATCTGTATCAACCACTGAGTAGTTACCAACAAGCTTTAGCAAAATCAGGGTTCGGACCGTCGTCATCGTCGCTACAGCTGGTTAGGCTGACGATAGCAAACATCAGGACAGTAATATAGTTTCTAAAAAGAGTATGGGCTGAAATCGAGCTTACGACGTTTTTTAAATGGAATGTTATGGTGTTCATGTTATTAAGATTTTTTTATTTAGAGTGATTTGAAGTTTGTCAGAAGGAAATTGTTACCCGCTAATACCTTTGCCACATTCGATCTTCACGATTAGCGGATAACAACTAACCTCTCCCAGATTATTGTTTTTTGCTGGCCGTGCAAGTTCCGGTATAGTTAAGGTAGCCAGTCGTCGTGTACGTGAAGTTTAAAACGTTGCCCGACAAAGTACCTGAACCAGAAACCTGAATGGAGTTTCCACTGCTTGGGTTGGTAAATGTCTGAGACTTGATGGTTATTTTATTTCCGTCTACACTGGCTTTCACGGGAGTATTAAAAATGTCTGCAAAATTTGAGATGTGCAGATAGCCATCAGAACCATTTGAAATAGTTACGTCATACTCATAAGTATAACCATTGGAACCGCTGATATCTTCTACGGCGTAGGTACCAATAAACTGTGAGCGTGTGTCAGGTTTTGCATCGTCGTCATCGGAACAGCTGGCAAGTGTAAATAAAACACTGGCCATGAATACATACTTAATCAGTTCAATAAATCTGATTTTCATTACAGGGGATTCGATTTGCGTTTTCATTTGTTTTGTTTGTATTAGAGGTTAATTTTTGAATCTGTGACTTAGCACGCAAACTCTCCCCGAGGATGCAAAACGGAGCAAAACAAATGGGACAAGAATTAACACAGATGAGACAAAGGGCCAAAACAGGCCAGAAACGCAGAAAATTTGTTTGAAGTTTGAGGTTCGAAGTTCGAAGTTTCGCTTAACTTCGAACCTCAGACTTCGAACCTCGAACTTTTTTCGGTAAAACCGTCATTCAGCCGCGCCCGACAACTGGCAGACAACCGGCGGGAGCGAAGGGTTGAATGAGCGAAAGGGCGAAGAATCCCATCCCAAGGAAATGCTGTAACTGGATAAATAAATCACGAAGCGATAAAATGGAGAACAACATTAGGAGTAACCTGTACCCTGATTTCTAAATGGTTCGAATTTTTATCTTGAGCCCTTGTATCGGCGATTAACCTGACATTAGGCTAAACTTTCGGGAAGTTCTTTTTTACGGGAAGTTTTTTTTAGAAAATCACCTGAACCACGCCGTAAACCCCAACACCAAGAATCGAAATCACGCTGATCCAAAACGCCACGTTATAAAAACTGCTTGATGGAATTTGTTGTGTTCGACCGTATTTAAAATGATAAGCACCGAATACAACAATGAACAACATGAGCGATCCTACCACCCCTCCAAACAAAACCATCACTACCGGTAGCTCAATGTAGAGGTACATAAAGGCCCAGACGAAAGGAACGGTCCAGGATATCAACGCGATTAATTTTTTTCGTTGCCTTACATCAAAGAAGTCGATCCAGCCAAGTTGTGCGAAAATGTCAGGAAATAACCGTGTCCAAAAAGCGAGCGTTGCATAAACGCTGGAGAATAAAACAAAGAAGGCACCGACGAGGTAGACATTTTTTACCCCTTCACCCAGCGATTGCGTATAGATGAGTGCGAGTGTATCAATCACCTGATTTCCTTGCGGGATCTCACCTCGATTGTGGAGAATTGCTGAGCCCAATAGATAAAATGTTATCGTCACCGTTGTGTATATAATCATGGCTACAATAGCATCAACATACATGGTGTTAATCCAACCCTGGGCGCGTGCTTTCCATGCATTGGAATTATCTCGCGGACCAGCGTAAGCTGCATATCCTTTCTCAAGACACCAGTAGTTGTAGGCAATAATTTCATCGCTGGCTACGCCTGTGATCCCAAATGCTCCGATAGCTACTGCCATCAACTTCATTCGAAAGATTAAACTGAAGACCATTGAGAATATCGGAAAAGGAAAAAGCAAAAGACGTGTATTGAACGAAATACAGAGAGATGAAAGTAAGCACGGTAAACAGACCAATCATCAATAATGATCCTTTTTCTACGATGCTATAATTTCCTCTGAAAATTAACGAAGCGACTACAACGGCCACGATAATGGCCCAAGCGGCGATTGAAAAACCTGGAAACAATTTGTTAAGGATGATCACCGTTCCTCCTAACATTCCACCCAATTGAACGGTCTTAAGTAAGACCATAAAAAAAATGAGCCATACGCTCCACCTGCCCTTACCAAATCGAACACCAGGAAGTTTGTTAAAAGCCCCCATGACTGTTTCCCCGGTAAGGATCGTATGCTTTCCAAATTCCAGTTGAACAGCAACTTTGATCAAACAACTCATAATGATAATCCATAGCGCGGCAAAGCCTGCCTTAGCGCCTAAAACGGTGGTGGCGATCAATTCCCCGGAACCCACAATGGACGCCGAAAGAATAAATCCAGGGCCTAAAAACTTAAGCTTTCCAACAAATGTCGAGGGAGGTTCTAGAATGGTATCCTCAGAGATAACGTAAGGATCTTTTTTCAAATTAGATTGTGAGGTTTAGAAGAGGAAAGGTAATTAAAAAGTACGAGGTACGAATTACGAGGTGATTCGAGGTACGAGGTACGAAGTACGAAGTACGATAGTCTCGGAAAACCTTCTATAAAATCGCCTTAGCTGAAGCCACCTCGTACCTCGTAATTCGTACCTCGTACCTTATTTCTTGCTGGCGTTAAACAATTTTTCCTTTTCTTCCTTCGTAAGGCTCTCATAACCCCCATCGGAAATTTTGTCGAGTATCGCATCGATTTCGTCCTGAGAGATGGACGATTTTGCCTTTGGCTTCTGAGCGTCAGAATACTGCTTCCGGTACGTGACTTTTACTTTTGGCTTAGCGGTGAACAGGCCTTTAAACCAATCCAATGTCGCTGTCACCCAACTTCCCCAGTTAGCTCCAGCCTGTAGTTGCTTTAGATAGACAAAGCCCATCAGCGCTCCACCCAGGTGAGCTACATTTCCACCAGCATTTTCTCCCACCGATCCGAGAAAAGAAACAACGATGATAAAATCCTGCGATGTATTTGATTCGTCACCGGGCCGAGAAACAAAAGAAAAAAAGTGTAATCGGGTATCAGCGTTGCAGTAGCCACGACGATGGCATAGATCGCCGCGGAAGCTCCAACCATACCGTTGAAGGATCCTATTCGTTCAATATAAAACGGAATTGTATTGTACACCAGAAGGTAAGCAACGGCCTCCCGCAAGGGCCCCGAGAACATACAAGGCGACTAATTTGTCACTGCCCAGGTATTCGACGAAAAGTTTTCCAAACCAGTAAAAAACCAGCATGTTGAAAAGAATATGAAACACGCCGGACAAGTCATGGACAAAAGCATAGGTGATAATGGTCCATGGCTTCTGGAGAAATTCCCCGATCGGGGCAGGAATGGCTAACTGATCATGAATGATATTAAAAACATCGGGAACCTGAAACGCCCTCGAAAACACCAACACCACCGCAAGCGCCAAGAACACAACGACATTAATAATGATCAGCTGAACGTGCGCATTATTATAGCGTTGAAACGCGTTTTTAAATTCCTCAAACATAGTCTCTAAAAGTAACTGCCATTCTTATGGCGCCAAATACGTAACAAGATAAAAGCGAAAATGATACCACCTAAGTGAGCAAAATGTGCAACACCTGCGCCACTTAAAAGGTAGGTAATCGCGCCCAGTACCCAAACCAGATATTTTGCCTTTATCGACACGGGAGGAAGCAATAATCTCATTTCCATATTTGGAAACATCATACCAAATCCCATCAGAATCCCATAAACAGCGCCTGAAGCCCCTAACATCGAGCCATAGGTTATCTGTTGAAAGAAAAACAAGTTTATTAATAAGTGAAAAACACCTGCCCCGATCCCTGTAACCAAATAAAAAATTAAAAATTTCTTTTGGCCCCAGAAATTTTCAAGAATGGGCGCTGTTGAGGCCATGACCAGCATATTGAAAAATATATGAAAGAAGTCAGCATGAGCAAACATGTAGGTGAAAAGCTGATAAGGCCTGAACTCGTCCGTTTTAGGATTCCACAACGAGAGCAATGAAGTGAAACCTGGTACAATGGCCTGCGCAATGAAAACTATAACATTGATAATGATGATATTTCGAACAACCGGCGTGAGTCTTAGCATAGTTTTCTAGTATAGTCTATCGAAAGTAAGTTTCTATTTTATTCAACCCAAAAATAAAGAATGTTGGCTTGCCATCAGGAGCATAGTTGGGGGTGGAGCAGGCAAACAAATTATCCACTACCGATTGCATCTCTTGACGTTCCAAAGGTTGTCCGCTTTTGAGCGAGGCCCGTTTTGCAAGAGATCGTGCTAAATTTTCGCGAATAGGAACGGCTAACTCGGATTGATTCATCTTAAATTGTTCGATTAATCCTTCGAATAATTCTTTTTCTCTTCCGGTGGATACATTCCCCGGTATTCCATTTACAATAAACGTATTTTTACCAAATACCTCTATCTTAAAACCCAATGCTTCGATTTCCTGCTGCATTTCCAAGACCAATGTAAAGTCTGCTGCGCTGAATGTAATAGCTTGTGGAAATAAACTTTGTTGACTGGCCCCTGATTGATTTTTGAACTGATTCAAAAACTTTTCAAATAAAATCCTTTCGTGGGCTGCCTGTTGGTCGATAATCATCATTCCCGACCGTACCTGTCGAACAATATAACGTTGGTGAAGTTGACATAAAATTTTTTCTTCGACATTGCCTTGGGTTTCAGGTTGGTTTAACGCACTTTCAAAACGCAGGGTTTGAACATGCTGTGGAGGCGTGGCGGACTGAAAAAAATTTCTCTGATCGTCGCCTTCGAAAAGTTTTTCCCAGTTTTCCCGGTTTGATTGTTGTAGGCCGGTGCCGAAACGTTCCTCAAAATAAACTTCTTTGGACTGGTTCGTGGCCTGACTCAACTTGGCAATGATATTCACATCGGCATCAAAGTCTATCGCAGGCGTTAGATTGTGTGTCCCGATTGCTTGACGGACTGCAGAAAGAACCACCGCATAGACGGCACGTTCGTCATCAAATTTTATTTCCGTTTTTGTGGGATGAACATTGACGTCGATGTGTTTTGGGTCAACCTCGATGAAGAGTACATAAAATGGAAATGTGTTTTCCGGAAGCAGATCTTCAAAGGCCGTCATCACTGCATGGTTGAGGTAGTTGCTTCGGATGAATCGTTTGTTGACGAACAAAAATTGTTCACCTCTTTTCTTCTTGGCAAATTGAGGTTTCCCTACGTACCCCGTTATTTTTACCAGAGGTGTTTCTTCCTGGCAAGCTGCTAATTGTTCCTGATAGGCTTTCCCGAAAAGGTTAACGATGCGTTGGCTTAACTTTCCCGATGGCAGATCGTATTCCAGGGAATCGGTTTCGATCAATTGGAAGGAGATGTCAGGGTGAGATAACGCGAGGCGCTGAAATTCTTCCAGAATATGTTGGTATTCGCTCGCATTGGATTTCAAAAAATTCCGGCGCGCAGGAATATTGTAAAAAAGATTTTTCACACTAATGCTGGTTCCCTTTTCACAGGCAACTGCCTCCTGTCGTTTAACATCCGAAGCTTCAACGACCAGCAGTGTTCCTAATTCCTCATCGTTAGGGCGCGTCTTTAACTCCAATTGAGATACAGCGGCAATAGAAGCCAGTGCCTCGCCACGAAAACCCATTGTATGCAGCGTAAATAGATCTTCAGCTTTTCGAATTTTGGAAGTGGCATGTCGCTCCAGGCTCATGCGTGCATCGGTTTCTGACATCCCCTTTCCATTATCAATAACCTGGAGCAAGGTCTTTCCGGAATCTTTGACAATTAATTTTACATGGGTAGCTTCCGCATCGATAGAATTTTCGATTAATTCTTTTACTGCTGACGCGGGGCGTTGCACCACTTCGCCGGCAGCGATTTGGTTTGCAATTGAATCGGGTAAAAGTTGAATGATATCAGGCATGAACAATGGCGGAAAATCCGGATGTAAAAGTGCAGATTAGCGCCTGAACTTCCTGAATTTTAAATAGAAATAAAAGGGAACAATAATGAGGGCTACGCCATACAAGGCTATCTTTCCATATTCAATAAACGCAATCAGTCCGACTGCAAGTACCAGTAAAATGATCAGTCGCAACATGTTCGCTGACGGATCTTTTTGAACAGTAGCAGTTTTTTTTGCCGACCGAAATGATCCCACCATTCGAGAACGATAGCCGTGCAAATTGTCATCGTCCACTTTCTTGTCCGATTCTATACTAAGCTCGCTGTCGAATTCGTTCTTCTCGTTCCTTGCGTTCCTCCTCCAGAGGATCATAATGCCGGGGATTATACGCAAATCGTTTATAATTTGGGGTCTTAGTAAATAATGATGGTATCTTCATATGTGTATAAATTTACGAGGTACGATTTACGAAGTACGATTAGGGTACGTCGCCTTATTTACAATCTTCTTATTTCGCCCCGTCCGTTTGTAAATAAAATCATCCTTACCGATTAACTAATTTTATAACTTGAAGGCCGCATAAAGTTGCGTGTATAATTGTCCATTTCAAAACGAACGCAGGGATGTTGAAAAAAGTTTTTCTTAATTTTTTAATCATTTGTCGGTGTCTCAGCTGCGTCTGTAGCACAACCCGATAAGAATAATTGGGTTGACAGCGTTTTTAATTCCCTGAATATCGACGAAAAAATCGGCCAGTTGTTCATGGTACCGATTCCATCGAGCACGAGCGAGGCCACCCTAAATAAAATCGAAAACCAAATTAAAAGTAAAGAAATCGGGGGTATAATATTTGATTCACTGGGACCGGTAAAACAGGCCAGCTTTACAAACCGATTTCAGGCAGTTTCTGAAATTCCCCTGCTTATTGCACAGAATGCGCCCTTGGGATTGGGACAGTTTCGCGACAGCACGGTACACGTTCCGGATGCCTACATTATTGGCGCTGCCAGAAATGACTCAATGGCTTATCTCGCCGGAAGGCAAATTGCCAGAAAAATGAAATTGGTGGGAGCGCACATGAATGTATCTTCTTTCGCAACGGTTGCAAGTAACTTTCAGGATCCACTAAGCCATTATGCTTTTGGCGAAAATCGTAATCGAGTTGCATCGCTGTCAGTTGCTTTTATGAGAGGCCTTCAAGATCATGGCGTGGCAGCTATTGTAAAAAACTTTGCCATAAACGGCGCTACAGTGTTGGATGTCAGGGACGATATTCCAATGATTGAAGCCAGTGTGGATACAACAAAATCATTTCCATTTTTTAAACTTTTTGAAAACAAGATTGCCGGGTTCATGACAACCTCCGCCAATTTCCCCCTTTTTTATCAGGACAAAGAGTTGGTGCGAAAAAACGAATACAATGCGACAACCATCTCGTTGTTGTTTGCCGGTGACTGGCCAAAAAAGAAATTAAATTATGAAGGACTTTCAATGGTAGATCTTCATCACCCAACAGAGATTGATGAAAAGAGTAAAGGCATTGACGAGGTCCTTGCTTTTCAAACAGGGAATGATCTCATTATTTCCGCTGAAGATGTCGGTCCGGCCATTCGGAAAATAAAACGATTGATTAAGAAGGAGCAAAGCTACGAGGCTTTGCTGACAACATCCGTGAGAAAAATTCTTGCTGCAAAATTTGATGCGGGGCTATGGCGAAAGTCCTTTGTAAACACCGATAACCTGATTGCAAAATTGAATTCTCCTGAAGCGAAGATCTTAAATAAAAGGTTGTATCGAAAAAGCGATAACCATTATACAAGACAAACAAGATGTTATTCCCATCGCCACTTTAGAAAATAGACATTTTATTTATATCAACACGGCTTTAGAACAATCAGGAGAATTCTATCAATATCTCAATAAGTATGTACATACGACGCAGTTTACATTTGATGATAAAACGGATGTTGAATCGTTTTCAGACTCGCTTAAGGAAAAACATGTAATTATCGTGGGTGTGTTTCCTCAGACTCCCGCTTACGTAATCGCGAAGATTGGAATGCTGGCACAACGTGCCGTACCTACGCATGAAATTATTGTATGTGACTTTGGCAACGAAAATTTTTTGCGGGCAGGTATTCCGAATACCACAATTATTACTGCGTACACTCCAGCGACCAGAAACATTGCAGGGCGATCCCGCAGGTGATTTTTGGTGGCTTAAAGGCTGATGGAGTTTTACCTTACACCTTTTCACGCAGACGCTCGCGGAAGGTAGCGGCCTGATATCAGAAACGCTTCAACGCCTTACTTATTCCCTTCCCGAAGACGCCGGAATGGATGGCAGGACATTGGAAAAAATAGAGACTATTGTTGACGAAGCCATTACCTCACATGCTACACCAGGTTGTCAAATTTTAGTGGCGCGCCACGGAAAAGTGATACTGGACAAATCTTATGGCGGTTTGACGTATGATAGTACGGAACTGGTGACCGATGAAATTATTTATGATCTGGCCTCCTTGACAAAGGTGTCTGCTACGCTTCAAACCGTCATGTTCATGTACGAAAAAGGTTTGATCGATCTCAATAAAAAACTCTCCTACTACCTTCCGGAACTGAAGAATACCAATAAGAAAGATATTACCCTCGTAGAGATGCTGACGCATCAGGCAGGACTTGTTCCGTTTATACCGATGTGGACTGAAACTGTAAAGGACAATAATTTTCTTCCGCAATATTATAGCCGTGTTCAAAGTGAGGGTTATCCGCTGCAGGTTTCACCAGATCTATATGCAGCACCCGTTCTCCGCGATTCCGTGTGGTCGTGGATCGGTGAATCAAAACTGCAAACCAAGCCGCCACGTACACCCTATGCTTATCAGTACAGTGATTTGGGTTTTTTGTTGTTTCAAAGGCTTGCGGAAAGAATTTTCAATCAGCCGATCGATGAGTTTTTGGCACAAAACCTATATGAACCACTTGGAGCCTACACTACGGGATTTACGCCATTAAAACGATTTCCCGTGCAACGCATTGCGCCAACAGAGGATGATAAAATTTACCGGAAAACCCATATCGCCGGTACGGTGCACGATGAACGCGCGGCGATGATGGGCGGTGTCGCCGGGCATGCAGGGTTGTTTAGCAATGCTTCTGATCTGGCTAAACTGGGTCAAATGCTTTTGCAGAACGGGTTTTACGGGGGATATCGATACTACAAGCCTGAAACCATTAACTTATTTACAGCCAAGCAATTCGACAAAAGCAGAAGGGGACTGGGATGGGATAAACCCGTACAAAGCGAGTGGAGCAGCCCAACCTCTTTAAAGGCTTCGCCGAAAACATTTGGACACACAGGCTTCACAGGGACCTGCATTTGGATCGACCCAGAATTTGATTTGGTCTATATTTTCCTTTCGAACCGGGTATATCCTGATCGAAGCGCTAAACTAATCAACACCAATATACGTTCTCGCATACAAGATGTGATTTATGAGTCGATTTTTGAGTATTGCCAATACAACTAAACGATATCGTCTACCTACAATATTTCTTAAAATTTTGCGTCCATTGACTGGATTATTAATTTGAATTAAATTAAATAAATGATTCACACGCATTACGCATCGCACTACCATTACACATTAAAAAATGAATATCGGAATAGTCTGTTATCCAACTTTTGGGGGAAGCGGTGTGGTCGCCACCGAACTTGGAAAGGCACTTGCGAAAGAAGGGCACAAAATTCATTTTATTACCTATTCTCAACCCACCCGTCTGGACTTCCTAAATGAAAATCTTTTCTATCATGAGGTTGACTTCAGATCATATCCGTTATTCGAATTTCCGCCATATGAGTTAGCGTTGGCAAGCAAGATGGTAAGCGTGGTTAAAAATGAAAAACTTGACTTGCTTCATGTTCATTATGCTATTCCCCATGCTTCTGCTGCCTACATGGCCAAACAGATATTAAAAACCCACGGGATCACTATACCTTTTGTGACTACGCTTCATGGTACGGATATCACGCTAGTGGGTAAGGATGTGTCGTATGAGCCCGTTGTTACCTTTAGCATAAATCAATCTGATGGGGTTACGGCTGTATCAGAAGATCTCAGAAGGGAAACATATGCATCGTTCAAGATCACAAACGATATTGAGGTGATTCCCAATTTCATCGACCTTGAAAAATTCAAGAAGCAGAAAAAGGAACATTTTAAAAAAGCGATCTGTCCGAATGGCGAAGCCTTGGTCGTACATACTTCGAACTTCAGGAAAGTAAAACGTGTCCAGGATGTGGTCAAAGTTTTTGCAAATCTTCACAACGAAATACCCAGTAAATTGTTAATGATAGGAGATGGGCCTGAGAGGACCCGGGCAGAAAATATGTGTCGGGATTTGGACATTAACGATGCCGTCCGTTTTCTTGGCAAGCTTGAAGCCGTCGAGGAAGTGCTGTCTGTGGCGGACCTTTTTTTGATGCCATCCGAAAAAGAAAGCTTCGGCTTGGCTGCCCTTGAAGCCATGGCCTGCGAAGTTCCCGTGATCAGTTCTGATGCCGGGGGGCTGCCGGAACTTATCGTTCAGGGTGTAACGGGTTTTATGAGCCCGGTAGGAGACGTTGAAGACATGACGAAGCATGCCTTATTTATCCTGGATAAAAATAATTTGCCGAAATTTAAGGAGAATGCTTTGAAGCGTGCGCAGGAATTTGATATCACCAAAATTCTGCCGCTTTATGAAAATTATTATCATAAGATACTGGAAAAGGCCGCATCCAAAGCAAAGCATATGACGTAAAAACCAATGATGAATTAAATTTTACTTTAGGTTATGGAGAATGAAATAGTACCCAAAAACAAAGGCACCCAAAAGCTCTTTCAAAACCCTGTTCTGGAAAAACTTACGCGCACACATATCGCAGTGCCACTCACAATTTTTTCCGTTTTTTCCTGTGGCCTTGTTGGCCTGGAGTGTAACCCATACATCCCTTTCCGCCGGCACAACGATAGGGCTGTTTTTATTGGGAGTGATTGCATTTACCTGGGTGGAGTACGTGGTGCATCGTTATGTTTTCCACATGAAAACCATATACCGCCGTCCGGGCTAAGTTTCAATACATTGTCCATGGCGTTCACCACGAATATCCAAAGGACAAAGACAGGCTGGCCATGCCTCCCCTCTTGAGCGTTACAATTTCCACTATTTTATTGTTGTTATTCAGAGTTGGTGATGGGTGATTTCGCATTTGCTTTCTTGCCGGGATTTCTCGTGGGCTATGCTGCCTATCTTGGGGTTCATTACATGGTTCACGCGTTTGCGCCCCCTAAAAATTTCTTTAAATTTCTGTGGATCAACCATGGAACTCACCATTATAAAAATGGCGAAATGATATATGGCGTTTCGTCTCCGCTATGGGATTATATTTACGGTACGATGAAGGAGAAAAAGCTGTCAGCCAAATAGGACGCGATATTCCGCAGCGACTTTTTGACTGTTCTTGCCTTTCGTTGTATTTTTTATTTTTATCCGGAACATAATCAGTATTTTAGTTTTCAATTCTTCGTTATTTCTGAATGGGTCCAGACTTCCTGGAGAAAAAGAGGCAGGATCGAACAGAATATTGGAATTAAGGGTTAAGTATGAATAAGTGACGCCGAAATGCTAGGTTACAGATTTTCCCGCTACACCCCCCCTCCTGAAAAAGCCCAAAGCGACTTTGATAAGCTGCTCAAGATTTTCATGCAATTGGTTCTGGTTACCGCCGGCAATGTTGCTGAGGCGCTGCAATGGCTTACCGAAGTGGATCGTCAATATGGTTTAACCAATGATAAATATGGGATCGGGGATTTTATCGAAGACCTAAAGAAGAAGGGTTACATCACAGAAGAGGGTCCAAAGGGTGAATTCAAATTAAATGCAAAAAGTGAACAACGATTGAGGCAATCGGCCTTAGAGGAGATTTTTGGCAAACTTAAAAAAACGAAATCAGGAGAACACAATACGCACTCACAGTGGGAGGGGCGACGAACAAACTACGGAACATCGGGATTACGAATTCGGAGATACACTTGAGCAGATTTCGGTTACCGATTCATTGAGAAATGCCCAGATTAACCATGGTCTTGATAATTTTTTCATGACTGAGGAAGACCTTGAAGTCATGGAGGCTGAATATAAAACACAAACTTCTACTGTGTTGATGATCGACATTTCACACTCCATGATCTTATATGGCGAGGATCGCATCACACCGGCAAAGAAGGTAGCCATGGCGTTGGCGGAGCTGATCACCAAGAAATATCCGAAAGACACGCTGGATATTTTAGTATTTGGTGATGATGCCTGGCAAATTGAAATTAAAGACCTTCCTTATCTTCAGGTGGGACCTTATCATACTAATACCGTGGCCGGATTGGAGTTGGCTATGGACATATTACGACGGAGAAAAAATTCCAATAAACAGATCTTCATGATCACGGATGGCAAGCCTACCTGTATTAAGCAAGGGATCAAGTATTATAAAAATGCTTTTGGCCTCGATCCGAAAATTTTAAATCAAACATTAAACCTGGCAGGACAATTAAGAAAGCTGAAAGTTCCGGTAACAACATTTATGATTGCCACTGATCCATATTTAAAAGCTTTTGTCCGGGACTTTACAAAGGCAAATAACGGAAATGCCTATTATAGCAACCTTGAAGGATTGGGAAATCTGGTGTTTGAAGATTTCAAAAGAAACCGTAGAAAGAATTTATAGATAGCCCGCCGTTTAATAGTCAACCGATCCATCGTCCGGATTTTTGACAGTTAGTAGGTCAAGTTTAAATAATATTATCGATGGATCATTCAAAAATAAAG
This sequence comes from uncultured Bacteroidota bacterium, assembly GCA_963846745.1. Taxonomy (GTDB): domain Bacteria; phylum Bacteroidota; class Bacteroidia; order Cytophagales; family Cyclobacteriaceae; genus Chryseolinea. The sequence goes on from CAWJXE010000017.1 coordinate 128,878, forward strand.
ACATTCGCACAACTTAAGAACTCGGGTTATAAGGCAAAATCAATCAAAGAAGAACTTCGGGAAAATCTCATCAGCAGATTAAGAAATAAACAAACTGTGTTCGAAGGAATCTGGGGCTATGAAGAAACCGTAATTCCGGATTTAGAGCGCGCAATCCTCGCCGGGCATGATATCAATTTGCTCGGCTTGCGTGGGCAGGCAAAAACACGATTGGCGCGCCTGATGGTAAATCTCCTGGACGAGTATATACCCGTTATTGAAGGCTCCGAATTAAATGATGATCCGTTTAGTCCAACTTCCCGATATGGTCGCGATAAAATTGAAGAAATGGGTGACGCCACTCCCATCACCTGGCTTCACAGAGAAGAACGGTATTCAGAAAAATTGGCAACCCCGGATGTTTCTATTGCCGACTTAATTGGCGACGTGGATCCGATCAAAGCAGCAACGCTTAAGCTTCCTTACTCGGATGAACGTGTTATTCATTTTGGGTTGATACCCCGTTCGAATCGAAGCATTTTTGTTATCAATGAATTACCGGATTTACAAGCCCGTATTCAGGTTGCCTTGTTTAATATTTTGCAGGAAGGTGATATTCAGATACGCGGATTTAAAATCCGGATGCCGCTCGATATTCAATTTGTTTTTACTGCCAACCCTGAGGACTATACTAACCGCGGAAGTATTGTAACGCCGCTCAAGGATAGAATCGACAGTCAGATCATTACGCATTATCCGAAGACTCTTGAAATAGGAAAGCACATTACGCAACAAGAGGCTCGCGTTAAAGCAGAGCAGCGTAGGCTGGTTTCCATAAATGAAATTGCCAAGGACCTGGTTGAACAAATCGCCTTTGAGGCGCGTAAGAGCGAATATGTGGATTCCAAAAGTGGCGTATCTGCTCGCTTGACAATTTCAGCATATGAAAACTTAATAGCAGCAGCAGAGAGAAGAAGTATATTAAATCATGAGAAGAGCGCACAAATCAGAATACTTGATTTTGTGGGCGTGATTCCCGCGATCACCGGGAAAGTAGAATTAGTGTACGAAGGAGAACAAGAAGGACCTGGCATCGTGGCGCAAAACTTAGTGGGCAAAGCGTTGCGCACGCAATTCATAAATTATTTTCCCGACCCCGATAAATTTCGAAAGCAAAAAGAAAAAAGTCCGTACAAGAAAATTTCCAACTGGTTTGGAGAGGGAAATACAGTGGATTTACTGCACGACATGAGCCAGGCTGAATTTGAAAAGCAGATCAACGCGATTCCAGGGTTGAGGGAACTGGTCAAAGAATTTCATCCTAATCAGGATCCGACCACTAATTTATTCCTGATGGAATTTGCACTCCACGGTTTGGCGGAATATAGTTTAATAAGCAAACATTCACTCACTGCAGGACTGCAATTCAAAGATCTGCTGAGCAGTATGTTTACGCTGCCGAAACCAGATGAAGACGATGAGGATGACGAAATAATGGGGAGAAGAAAGTTTTAAACTTCCAAGTTTAAAAACTTCCCGAAAGTTTTAAACTTTCGGGAAGTTTTGAACTTTCGGGAAGTTGATTTCACACCATGAAGCCGCAGGAAATTTTTTCGCTAAATCCCAGGCAAGTTCAGCAACTTAAACTTTTGGTTTCTCACGGAGAAGGCGCATCATTGGAGTTTAAGCGGAAGGCAACATTTCCTGAAAAAATAGTTCGAGAGATGATTGCATTTGCCAACACAAAAGGCGGCATTCTTTTGATTGGCATTGGAGATGACGGAAGTCTCGCCGGTCTGAAACATCCTGAAGACGAATTGCATGTTATGACCGAAGCCCTTAAAAAAGTCAGGCCGTCGTTGCAGTGTAATGTTACCTTAATACCAATTGCTAATTCGCGAACGGTAATTCAATATGAGATTCCTGAAAGCAAGCGAAAACCTCACTACATTATCGGTGAAAAAAAAATGAAAGAGTCCTTTGTACGAGTCGAAGACAAAAGTATAAAGGCCAGCAGGGAACTAAGAGAAATTGTAAAGCGAAAGCAACGCATGAAAGACATTCGCTTTCATTATGGGGAACATGAAAAATTTCTCATGCAGTACCTTGATGAGAAGAAAGTAATTACGCTAAAAGAATTTGTTGCCCTCAGCGGATTAAATCGATTATACGCATCGCGAAAATTAATTTTGCTTGTCCTTGCCAATGTGCTACAGATCATACCACATGAAAAGGGAGATCTGTATGTTGTTCGCTAATGGTCTGTTCGTTTTTTTGTTGTTTAATATTCTTCAACTTTAGTTGTACACAGAGTCAAAATTCACGATCGAGATGCAAACTAATAACAGCTGACGAATAACGATTAACGGATAACGATCTAACGGTCCACGAATAAAATTCTCACAAACTTCTACACGTTTTCATTTCCATTCATTACATTTCGTAAACCAAGTTCTTTGTGACGCATGGCAAAAACGAAAAAGGAAAAGAAGGTATTCGTCCTCGACACGTCTGTTATTATTTATGAACACAACTCCATTCTCAACTTCGATGAACATGACGTAGGCATCCCGATCACGGTGCTGGAGGAATTGGATAATTTCAAAAAAGGCAACGACACAAAAAATTTTGAGGCCCGGGAATTTATTCGCCTGATCGACAAGCTGGCGAAAGGGCAAATGCTTCACAATTGGAATCCCATCAATGGCAAGGGCAAGGGGAATTTTAAAGTGTTGATGGACACGAAAAGTGCCATTGATGCCAATAAAATTTTCAATGAAGAAAAGGCGGACCATCGAATTCTGAATTCTGCGCTGCAACTACAGAAGGAGTCCAAAGACAGGAAAATAATTTTAGTTTCAAAGGACGTAAACCTGAGGCTGAAAGCAAAAGCGCTTGGCCTGCAGTCGGAAGACTATACCACCGGTAAGGTTCAAAATATTTCCTCCTTATATACCGGTAAAACTATTGTTGAAGAGGTTGATGCCAATATGATCAACCTGCTGTATGAGAAGGGATATTGTCCTCCTGGTGAGTTGCTGAACACCATGACTCCGGTAAAAAATCATTACTACATTTTAAAAAGCGGAAAGAAGTCGGCGTTGGCATACTATAATCCATTTAATGAAATGCTTGAACACGTCGAAAAGCGTTCTGTTTATGGAGTCAAACCAAGAAATGCAGAACAGACTTTCGCGATTCATGCAGCCTTAAAGCCGGAGATAAAATTGGTTTCCATTCAGGGTGTTGCTGGTACAGGCAAGACATTGCTTGCGTTGGCGGCGGCACTTGAGCAAAAGAAAGAGTACAAACAAATCTATCTGGCACGACCTATCGTTCCATTGAGCAATAAAGATATCGGATATCTTCCCGGAGACATTAAGTCGAAGGTAAATCCATACATGGAACCGCTGTGGGACAATCTCAAATTTATTCAAAATCAGTACGGCGAAACGGACAAAGAGTTTTCACGCATTACCGAAATGGTGAACCAGGAAAAACTCATGATTACTCCGCTTGCTTATATTCGGGGTCGCAGCTTATCAAACATTTGTTTTATCGTTGACGAGGCACAGAATCTTACGCCTCACGAAGTAAAAACGATTATCACGCGCGCCGGAGAAAATACAAAAATTATTTTTACAGGGGATATTTATCAGATTGACACGCCTTATCTGGATTCACAAAGCAACGGGCTGTCTACCCTCATTGACAGGTTGCAGGACCACGAACTTTATGCCCACATTACGTTAGAGAAAGGTGAACGTTCTGAGCTGGCAAATCTTGCAAATGAAATGCTTTAGTTAGTTTGAGGTTCGAGGTTTGAGGTTAGCTGAAGTTACTCGAAGTTACCGATCGTAGGATAACCTTCTCGTCTGGCTACTGGCGCAACTTCGAACCTCAAACTTCAAACTTCGAACCTATTAATATTTTTCCGATTCGTTGGGGAAATCCTTCGACTTCACATCAGCAATATATTTGATGACTGCATCTGTCATGATGGTATGCAGGTCAGCATAACGTCTTAGGAAGCGAGGTTTAAATTCTTTTGAAATACCAAACATATCCTGCATAACAAGCACTTGTCCGTCCACGTCGGGACCTGCTCCAATTCCAATGGTTGGAATTGTTATTGACTTAGATACATTTTTGGCAAGGTTTGCCGGAATTTTTTCAAGGACGATCCCAAAGCATCCACATTTTTCAAGCACTTGCGCGTCCTCCATTAATTTGTTGGCTTCATGTTCCTCTTTAGCGCGGACGGTATACGTTCCGAATTTATAGATGGATTGAGGTGTCAGTCCTAAGTGACCCATCACAGGTATCCCAGCGCTTAAAATCCTGTCGACAGATTCTTTTACTTCACGTTCCGCCTTCCAGTTTCACCGCATGTGCGCCTGATTCTTTCATGATGCGAATGGACGAACGTAACGCTTCCCCGGAGCTACCCTGATACGTGCCAAAGGGCAGGTCAACGATGACGAGTGAACGTTTAGCCGCCCGCACGACCGAAGCCGCATGATAGATCATTTGATCCAGCGTGATGGGTAATGTCGTCTCGTGTCCTGCCATTACGTTGGATGCAGAATCACCTACCAAAATAATATCTATGCCGGCGCCGTCGATGATCTTTGCCATACTGAAATCATAGGCCGTGAGCATGGCAATTTTTTCTCCGCGGTTTTTCATCTCGCGAAGTTGGTGAGTCGTGATTCGTTTTATTTCAGCTTTATGCGTCGACATGCGATAGTTTCGGGTTTGAAGTTTCGAGTTTGAAGTTGTGCGTTGTCGGATTGCTTTTAGCGACAGACTTTAAACCTGGGAGCTAGACTAAATATACAGTTTCATCGCCTAGATTTACTTCTACGTGATCTTTAAGGGTGGTGGCTAGTTCATAGCCGGTGTATTGTGGATAGATTGGAAATAAAGTATGACTGCGATTGACCAATACAGCAGTTTCAATTTTTTTTACTTCGATCGTCAGGAAAGGTTTCATGCCATAAGCAAATGTGCGTCCGGTGTTCAATACGTCATCCACCAATATGATACATTTTTTCTTTAGCTCTTTGAGGTCGCAGTCAAGTTTGATCTCGCTTTGCTGGGGAGCGAGTTTATCGAGACTTATTTTGACAAGCTTTATTTCAAGCGGCGAGATGTTTTCCACTTCTTTTGCAAGCAGTTTTGCTAAGATGTAGCCTTGGCCTTCAATGCCTGCCATAACAATTCCCTTCTCCTTAAAATTATGTTCAAAAATTTCATACGCCATGCGTTTGATTTTTTGTTTCACCTGACGCGTATCCAGTATTAATGTTTTATCAGCAACCATATTAAAACTTTAAACTTCGAACTTCGAAACTAGAAACTTCAGAAACTTCAAACTCGAAACTAACTCGGAATAGGCATCGACTTACTGTCTTTAAAGGTAGAAAGAATTACCAATGATTGAAGACTATCAACGACCTCTATGTTGGACACCTGTTCGAGCATGAGTTGCTGATATGCTGCGATATCGGCTGCTACAATCTTCAGAATAAAATCGCCTGCGCCGGTTATATGATGACACTCAATTACTTCATCAATATTTTTGATGGCTTTAATAAATTTTTCAATGTTTTCTTTATTGTGACCTTTCAGGGTGACCATAACAAAAGTGCTTACGCCAAGACCAACACTGCCGGCGTCGACAACGGCATGATAGCTTTTAATGATCCCGGAAGTTTCCAGTTTGTTAACCCGTTCAAGCGTAGGTGCCGGTGACAGGCCGATTTCTTTTGCCAGTTGAGCGTTGGTAATGTTGGAATTCGCCTGAAGTATTTCCAGAATTTTGCGATCCGTGTTGTCGATTTTTTGTGTTTTCATAGAAAGGGTGTCCAAATAAAATTCGGTCAAAATTATAATAATTTTAGGATTATTTGGAAAAAATGCGATTTAAAGAATGCAGAGCTAATAATCTTTTATGGCTGCTTTATAAACCTCGCCGAGTTTCTGCACGGTATTTTCGATACGAAAATTTTTGTCTGACGCGTTCATAAGCGATTCGAGACATCTGCTCCCGCTTTTCCGGATTGCTAATAAGTTCGTCTATGGCTTTAGCCATTGCTGTGACATCTTTAACATCAACCAGAATTCCCGATTCATTGTGATCTATAATTTCGGAGGGGCCGCCACTGCGGGTTGCAATGACAGGCCGTCCGTAAAACATTGCTTCAAGGCAAGTGAGCGAAAAAGATTCAGATTCGGAAAAATTAAGGACGATGGCGGCGTTGAGGTATTCTTCGTGAAATTTTTTCGGCGAAGGAGTGCCATTCAACCTGGCTCTCGAGATGAAGACGTTGAGCAAGTTGTATCAGTCCTTTTTTAAAATCCTTGTTCTTTGCAAGCCCCATATCCCTCCGACAAATTTCAATTTCCATGTCGGGTGTTTTTTTGAAATAAGCGAGAAACTTTCAAGGGCAAATTCATGGCCTTTCCCCATGATATAATTAGCGGGATACAAAATTTTTGATGATGAGGAAGGAATGAAATCACTCTCCTCACGCAGGTAATTCACCGCCAATGGTGGTGACCTTGTTTTTATAAGGTAATTCATTTTTAACTGCTTCCGAAACGGCTATTGTCTGGGACGCAAATCGTTGGTTCCAGAAACACCAGAACTTAACGAAGATCTTTGGAAATTTCGAAGGCAAAAATCTGCACATAAACCACATACGGTATCTTTCCTCCAAAAAATTTATACATGGCTGGGATTAGATTGTAGAAATCATTCGATACGATTAGATCCACCTTCAAGCGATTTATGAGCGAAAAGAACTTGACCGTATTTATTAGCAGGAGCGGGAAGTATAAAATTGCTGAAAAAAATTCCTTTCTCATTTCCAACATCGGCAATTCATGTACATCAAACTTTTTTGAGATCAGGAAATTTTTTGTTCGACTATGACGCGGCACAACAATGCTAAAGTCATAGCTATCCCTTAGGTTGAGACTACTTCTCACTATCGACTTTATTCCACCGGTAAGGTCGATAGCATTTTCAACGATAATAATCTTGCTTTCTTCAATGTATGGCTGCTATTTACGTAGCCGTTCCGTTAAGGCTTTAAGTCCAGAAGAAAACCTTTTTAGAAGTCCCGAAAAACCTTCCGTATTCACATAGATAGTGTTATGTTCTCCAGTTATTTCGTTTGCTGGCCTGGTTTCAGAATAATAGTAGGTTGCAATTGATTTCCGGTTTATGCCGGCGGGAGTTTTCAACGGCTTAGGATGTCCGTGATAGGATATCTCGTTAGTCTCAAAGATCACACATCGATTAAACAGGGGAGCATATTTGGCCAGGAGAATTTTTTTGTTGTCCGAAAAATCCCATAATTCTAATTGCCCCTCGTATTCTTCTTTCCAGTCCTTGTTCATGTACACGAGGACATTCAACCGTCGGTGAAATTTAGTTTTTGGGTGGATGTTGTAATCAACATGAACATTTAAGAATGCGCCCGCAATTGATTGATGGAGCCCGCCACCAAATAACTCCGAGTCGCCTAAAAGGTCATCAATGCCCGTAATTTTTTCTAACCACCGAAGAAATTCTTGTGAATTCAATTCCTAAAAAACTTTATCAAAAACTAGAATCCGTTTCAAAAGTAGTTTTCTGAAATTTATTTTTTTGATCGATGTAGGTTGTGCCATCCCATTTGCCGTCCTTAATCTGTGGGTAACTAGAATAAATTAATTCCGCGGCCTTTGCATCAAAGAATCCCTCAAACATCGTGTAGCGGAATGGTTTTTTGGAAAAAAATCCTGTTTGATTTCTTCTGACCTTTTTTGAAGTGAGCTAAAATCTATTAAATCCATTCTATAATTTAGAAAATAATACACCCAATTTCCAGTTGTTAAAATTAAGGAGGAATTGCATCTTAAGGAAGCGTCTGAAAAATTCTATGTCTAAATAATACGGTTGGTCCCTGTTTTCAAAATTTTCCCGAACAACAAAATTAAATAGTCAATAGCTTAATGTCGAGATTCTTCGATTAGGTTAATCCACTGAGCACTGATATTATTTCTATCAAAGGATAATACTCTCTCCTTTCCATTTGTTATCATTTGGTTGCGTAGTGCGACATTTTTCAACACTGAGACAATAGTATTGGTCCAGGTGTCCACGGTGTCCTTATAAGCTAACGGCATTAATATTCCGTAAGGGGTGAACATGGGTTGCTGAATAGGTTGTGACACTTCTAATTGGGGCGATACTATCTCTCTCGGCCCTGTGTAACAATCCGCAGACATTACAGGGACACCGGAGGCCATTGCCTCACATAAAGAAAGAGGGAAACCTTCCCAGGAGGACGTCATCAAGTATAGTGACGCATGGGAAAGAAACGGGTAAGGATTTCGTTCATACCCAAAGAAATAGATGTCATAGTCCAGGCCAATCGGCATTGCTTGATTCCAAATAGAATATGTGGCGAGATCTTTTGAACGGCAGTAATTCAAAAGGTCCTCCCTTAATTCGCCATCTCCAAGTACTACTAGCTTTACGTCAGATTTATTCTGAATTTCTTTGAAGATGTCAATGAGAGAAAAAAGATTTTTCTGTCTTGATAGTCTGCAATGTGTTATTAAAATTGTTTTTTCGGTAAATAATGCGAGAACTGGTGGGCTTAAATTTCCTCTGGTTTTTTTGAGAATTTCCTCCGTGTCAAAACTGTTATAGATCGTTCTGATCTTGCTGGCGGAAATTCCGAAGTTTCTGATCAATTCTTGTCGAATCCCCTCACTTACCGTGATGATCCACTTGCTTAACCCGTACGTTACTGGAATGAGTATTTTTTTTCGAATGATTCCCAGCGCGCCCTCGATATTTTCGTCAAACATTTTACTGCCATGGATCCAGCAAATGACATTTTCATTTTGCCTGGAAAAAAGATTGACATAATCTGCACCCTCCAGGTGGCTGATTGAAAAATCGATGTTGTGACGTTTTTTGATTTTTCTAATTGCGACAACCCGTTTCCAAAAGCAGTGTATCTTACTTACCCAATTTTTTCCGGCAGGGATATCCAGGGTTAAAATATTTGAATCACGGTCGTCTTCAAACGCGTCATCCCAATTGAACACGCAGCCAATAGTTGTATATTTTTTAGAATAGAATTGTAATTGATCACGAAATACTTGTTGGGCACCTCCTCTTCCTAGATTAGGAATAATTAATAAGAATTTTTCAATTTAAAATTCGTTTTGCGCATCAGCCTAAGATTTTTCAATTTACGTTGTGCCGTAGGTTGCGAAGACAAACAATCTTGGTACCATGAACGGCACTTGCGGAACACGTATGAAAAGACAAATTTGTGATGCTTCATATTATTATACAATGTTGACCATGCCTTCGATGGTTGTTTTTAATTGATCGACGTTAACCCGGAAGCCTCCGTGTTGATGATCAAGGCCCTTTTCACCAAGGATAATATTGTAATTATAGTGATACAGGTGCGCCAGCATAATATAGTGAAATGGAATGTAATCCGATGGTTGAACGATCTCTAATATCGTCATCGGATTTCCTTGTCGAAAAATAGTATTTGTCAATCCAGCACCGTGAATGGAGATCAGATAACGGCAGGAACTGAATAAGTCGATTTGGTCGGCCACTTTTATATGCTCGCTATCTACGATCTCAAACTGATACGTTTCGAGCACCGACTCTATGGCATCCATATTCTCTATAAACCTTAATGAATTTTTAGATCGCGTGAGAAAAATTCTGCGTTGCTTTCGTTTAATGTGCGTATTGTGAATAAGTTCGACAGCAAGGTCAAGATATTTTTTGGTATGTGTATAAGGTTTGCAGAATATAGCCCATGTAAAAGATATCCATTCGTCTTTTTGAACATGCCAGTGGAGGTCCTTTAAACGTGAGTTGTTCAAAAAGAATTGAAAAAATTCTTTCCTGAAAAGCTTTTCTGAAATAATGATTGTAAACTCCCTGAGATTGAATTTTTGCTCTTCGACAAAAAAGAGTTTGGCCAGTACATCGTTATAAAAATGGAAGTAATTTTCTTCACCAGTATCGCGAAGCGAAATTACATTGAGAGGTGAATGATCTTTTTTTTTCGAAAATAACTTTCTATCAAAGTTGGCTTCCTCACATAGGGTGCTCTTGCGAAACCTAGCGAAAGGTAAATCAAATGGTGTGTTGGGGTTATGGCCCAACCGTAGGTGGGTTCAATAAAGGCTGGTTCCTTGTAGACTAGAAAATATTGGTCCTGGGTCCACGAAGGATCAAGCCATAAATTAAGTTTGGCCTGTGTTTGTTTTGATAGTGACTGTGTAGGGACCTTGTGATCCAGAAAGGGGTTGTTACCTCATGGAGCAGGAACTTGTCTTTAGCAATAAGTTTTTCCGGAAAAAAAAGCCTATCCCACGTTTTGATTTTGATTTTATTAAAAACCAAAAAGGCATTCTTCAATATTCTTATTGGAAAGATTATTTTTTCAGAATTGATTTGATCATATTCAACCAATGATCAATTTTTTAAGAACGGCCCAGATTCGCCTTCTTGTCAGTACCGACATGGAAGTTCCCCTCGCGCGTTTTAAATATTCCCCGGCAAGCTTCTTTGAACCTGAAACACAATGGGCCAAGGCGATAAGCGTGTTTCTGTCAGCAATGAGCAAATCCAATTCGGATTTTGAAAATCTCGCGGATAAAGATTGATGGCATGATGGTGAATATGATCTATGAAAGCGGTCTCGCGTTCCGCTACCCGCGCTGCAGAAACATCTGCAAGGCTCCTTGATGAATGATTACCTGCCTGAAAATAACCATTGGAAATTTGATAAACTCGAAATCAGCATATAGCCTCAGCCACAGTTCCCAATCTTCTGTCCAAACCTAAGCCTTCTATCCTCAGAAAACAAATAATTTACCGCTATTTCACGTTTTACAAAAACAGATCCGCATGCCATGAAATTATTATGTAAAAGATTTTTTTTAAACGTCGAATGGCGAGGTTCGTTGATTTCAATTGAAGCGCCTTCTTCTGTAATGTTCTCAATAAGTCCATATACTACATTTGGCGAATTGTTTTTCAAAATGAATTGATAAAGCTCCGATAGGCAAGGATCATAAATGTCGTCGGAGTCAAAGTAATTCACGTAGATACCTTGCGCAATCATCAAACCCGTATTACGCGCTGCGCCACGTTCCCTGTTTTCGGTTCTATGTACTGAACTCTTGCATCATTTAGTTCTTTTATTACCTTAGCTGTGTTATCCTTGCCGCCGTCATCAACAATAATTATCTCAAACGATGCGTTGTCCTGTTTCAGAATTGACTTCACGCCGCTCAACAACAGATTGGCTCTGTTAAATGTGGGAATGATAATGGAGAAATGTGGTTCGGTAGTTTTCAACGTCAAATCCTAAATCGTATTGAACACTCTTAAATTACTTTTTCTACCCGGCTTACGTCAAAAAGTCGAAGGACGTCCTTGTTGAGATTTTCTCCGATCTTATTCAATAATAGATGGTCCCGGTGATTTGACTGATAATGTTGAAAGAATCGGTCGCAAAGGTTTCCTGATGTACCAGGAAACGATTTTTCATGAACCATATATTCATCGAAATCTCCCACGCCCCGGCAGACGATGCAAGGCCGATTTACCAATCCAGCCTCTTTTACTACAATTGAGCTCGACTCG